>NZ_JBICVG010000021.1:109497-119293 GCF_043198875.1 Streptomyces sp. NPDC048718 | reverse complement strand
TGCCGGCCTCTCCGGGCCGGGGGTGGGGGGGGCGCCGGGGGGGGGGGGGGGTTGGGGGGGGGGGGGGGTTTTGGGGGGGGGGGGCGTGGGGGGGGGGGCCCGGGGCGCCCCCCCCGGCGGGGGTCAGGCGGATGCGGGACACCTGAGACGTACACAAGAGGGCCGGTCCGGAGATCTCTCCGGACCGGCCCTCGGCTCGTTCCGCGAGCCCCGGTCGAGCCCTGGTCAGGCGGCCGCCGTCACGGCGGCGGCCGTCGGCGGGCGGTGCGGGGCGATGATCTGCCCGTTCGGCAGCAGCTCGCCGGTGTCCTCGAAGAGCAGGACACCGTTGCACAGCAGGCTCCAGCCCTGTTCCGGGTGATGGGCCACGAGAAGAGCGGCCTCCCGGTCGGCGGAGTCGGCGGTGGGACAAGCAGGCTTGTGCTGGCACATGGGCGGATTCTCTCGCTGTGTCGTGGTGGATGTCCTGCGGCGCTTTGCTGGCATGGCCGCCCCCGTAGGTCGGTTGGGTTCCGGTCCCAGTCTTGCCTCACGAACGACGTTCCGCAGGTATTTCGCGGCACCTCGTCCTCTTCCTTGATGACGCGTCACCCGCAGGGGCGGTTCGCTTCAACTGCACCGCCTCTTCGGGGGGTTCGCAGTGGTCCAGGCGGGCTAGTCCGATTGGGAGAGGCGTCGGACAGCAGTGCGCCCGGGATGCCGGGGCGGGACCCGGCACCGTGTCGTCGGGCCGCTGTGACGGTGGCGTGCGGGGCGTGTGCGGCGCGCGGGGCGTGGCGTGAGCGGTGCGCGCGGTCGTGGGCGGCTGTGGGTTTGCTTCCCGGGCGGCCGCGCATGGCCGTACGTACCCCGACGTCAGGCCGTGGCGGAGTCGAGCAGGGGCGGTGGGGGGAGCCGCAGCCCGATCACGGGCAGCAGATCGGCGGCCCGGTAGAGGTGGTGCGCGGCGAACCCGGGAGGGGCGGGGGACAGCGGCACGAGAAGATCGGCCGGCCCGGGCGTGGTGCCGGTGCCGTCGGACTCGACATCGGCGTGCAGCCACAGGGCCAGCATGTACAGGCCCGGGACGCCGAGCAGCCTCGGCTGGTATGGCGTGCCGAGCGCATCGGCCTGGGCCAGCGCCCGCTCGGTGGCCGGGACGTAGGGCCCCTCGAAGAAGTGGGAGAAGGACCAGCCGTCCGGCGTGAGCGTGGTGTCCGCCGCCGCGATCGACCGCTCCCCGCAGCGGATCAGGAAACGCCAGCCCGCCAGCCGGGTGCGGTGCGGTGCTCCGGTCGTCCGTCCGGCCGGCCCCGAGGCCGCCCCTCCGGCCGCCCCCGCGCCGTGGGACCCGCCGAGCAGGTGGAAGGGCAGGGGCAGTTCGGCACTCAGCGGTCCCTGGACGGCCCGCAGGGCCGGGGTGCGTGGCTCGCGGACCGCCGCCGGGGAGCCGAGAGCCGTCAGGACGCAGCGGAGAGCCGGTGCGGGAGCCGGACAGAGACGGAGCATGGTGGGTCGCCTCTCACTCAGAAGACACGGAGTCAGACACGGAGTCAGGCACGGAGACACGAGGACACGAAGACACGAAGACACGGTGAAACGGTGAAGCGTGGCG
This sequence comes from Streptomyces sp. NPDC048718, assembly GCF_043198875.1. NCBI lineage: Bacteria > Bacillati > Actinomycetota > Actinomycetes > Kitasatosporales > Streptomycetaceae > Streptomyces > Streptomyces sp. NPDC048718. The sequence goes on along the minus strand of NZ_JBICVG010000021.1, from coordinate 117,699 downwards.
GGTGCGACAGCGCTGTCGGCGACGGGGCCGGAGAGGCGGGCCACGAAGGGGTGGCCGTGCGATGGCACTCCGTGCCCCGTGAGTGGAGTTTATACGACATGCGTCTGCGCGGGGTTTCCGGCGGACGCCGCCGAAATTCCTGACAAGGCGTCATCCGGTCACATGTCCATGGCGATCGCATGGAACACATGCGTCCGGCGGAACGCCTTCCTGCACTTTCTCCGACAGGGCAGGTCGGCCGAATCCTTCCGGTGCCGATCACCGGCCGGTGGATCTCGCGACGATCTCCTCGCCGACCCGATCTCCGGAAATGTGTCTCCGGTATATGTCCATTGCGGCTTGCCCCTGGGGACTGCCCCTGGAGAATTCTGGTACAGAGTATTCGCTCACACTGTCGCTTCGCAGGCGTTGTCGATCAGCGGGCGGGGCATCATCGTCCGTGACTCTCGCGGCCGTCGTAGCGGCTGCCCACACGGGGAGGGCTTCGATGGGTGAGAAGGTCGTGGCCGAGCTGTTCGGCCTGTCCGACCGGCAGCGGTATCGAGGAAAGCTTCAGCAATGCCTTGCCGCGCTGGCGCGGCTGCTCGCGGAGAAGCGGTTCGACCGCGCGCGTAATCTTCTGGGCCTGGAGATCGAACTGAATCTGGCGGGTGACGACGGACTGCCCCGGATGCTGAACGTTCCGGTGCTCGACGCGATCTCCAGTCCCGATTTCCAGAGCGAACTCGGGCAGTTCAATCTCGAAGTGAACATCGCTCCGCACCGGCTCGACGGCCATGTATTCGACCGGCTCGCGGAGGAACTGCGGACCGGACTCGGGTACGCGGACCGCAAGGCACGGAGTGTCGGCGCGGGGGTGGTGATGATCGGCATCCTGCCGACGCTCACCCAGGACGACACGGCCCTGTCCAACCTGACGGTCGCGGACCGCTACGCGCTCCTCAACGACCAGATCCTCACGGCCCGCGGCGAGGACATCACCCTCGACATCCACGGCGTCGAACGGCTGCTGTGCCAGTCCGCCTCGATCACCCCCGAGGCGGCGTGCACGTCGGTGCAGCTGCATCTCCAGGTCACGCCCGCGCGGTTCGCGTCCGTCTGGAACGCGGCGCAGGCGATCGCCGGCGTCCAGATCGCCCTCGGCGCCAACGCGCCGTTCGTCTTCGGCCGGGAGCTGTGGCGCGAGTCCCGCCCGCCGCTCTTCCAGCAGGCCACCGACACCCGCCCGCCCGAACTCCAGGCGCAGGGCGTCCGGCCGCGCACCTGGTTCGGGGAACGCTGGGTGGAGTCGGCGTACGACCTCTTCGAGGAGAATCTGCGCTACTTCCCGGCACTGCTGCCGCTGTGCGACGACGAGGACCCGCTGGAGGTCCTCGACGCGGGCACGGTGCCCAAGCTGGGCGAACTCGTCCTGCACAACGGCACCGTCTACCGCTGGAACCGGCCGGTGTACGGCTGGGTCGACGGCGTCCCGCACCTGCGGGTGGAGAACCGGGTGCTGCCGGCCGGCCCGACCGTCACCGACGTCATCGCCAACGCCGCCTTCTACTACGGCCTGGTGCGCACGCTCGCCGACGAGTCGCGGCCGGTGTGGAAGCGGATGACCTTCGCGGACGCCGAGCACAACTTCGACACCGCCTGCCGCCACGGTATCGAGGCGGAGCTGCGCTGGCCGCGTTCCGGCCGCTCCGGCGGAACGGCCACCGTGCCCGCCGTACGGCTCGTACGCGACGAACTGCTGCCGATGGCCGCCGCCGGACTCGACGCCTGGCATGTCGAGCCGCGTGAACGGGATTTCTACCTCGGCATCATCGAGGAGCGCTGCCGGCGGCGGGTGAACGGTGCCTCCTGGCAGGCCGATACCTTCCACCGGGCCCTCGCGTCCGGTCTCGACCGGCCGGCCGCGCTGGCCGCGACGACCCGGCGCTACCGCGCGCTGATGCTGACCGGCGAGCCCGTGCACACCTGGCCCGTGGGGCTCTGAGCCGGGGCGCGGACCGTGTAGGTAGGGTGCCCGTACCCAGTACGCGAGGGAAACGGGAGAGCGGTGTGGTGTCGGAGCAACACGTGGTGGACCTCGGTCCGTCGCCCGGAGGTCCGACGCCGCGCCGGATCCTGCGCGACGAGACCCTGCTGGTGCTCGCGCTGTCCCTCGGCGCGAGCGGGGTGTCCGCGCTCATCAGCCTCATCGGGGCACTGACGCGGCCGGCCGCGCTCAATCAGCAGGCGACCACCATCAACAGCTCGTACGCGCCCGGGCGGCCGTGGCTCGACCTCGCGTGGCAGCTGTTCGGCATCGCCACCGTGCTCGTGCCGGTCGCCCTGGTCGCGCACCTGCTGCTGCGCGAGGGCGGGTGGGCGCGGTCGCTGCCGGGCGGGACGGCCGAGGGGGCGACGGCCGGCATACCGGGACGGGCGGCGGCAGGGGTGGCGCCGGGTGCGCGCGGACTGCGGGTGCTCGGCTTCGACCGCACCCGGCCGTGGCCGGACCTCGGACGCGGAGCACTGGTCGCGGCCGGCATCGGCAGCGCGGGGCTGGCCTTCTACCTGGTGGCGCGGGCGTCCGGGTTCAACCTGACCGTGGTACCGGAGTCGCTGCCGGACGTGTGGTGGAAGTATCCGGTGCTCATCCTGTCGGCGCTCCAGAACGCCGTCCTGGAGGAGGTCATCGTCGTCGGCTATCTGCTGCGAAGGCTCGACCAGTTGGGCTGGAGCACCCGCTCCTCGCTCGCGGCGAGCGCGGTGCTGCGCGGTTCGTACCACCTCTACCAGGGCATCGGCGGCTTCATCGGCAACGTGGTCATGGGCGTGGTCTTCGTCTGGCTGTACCGGCGCTGGGGCCGGGTCGGCCCGCTGGTCGTCGCGCACGCGCTGCTCGACATCGTGGCCTTCGTCGGCTACGGACTGCTGGCCGGGAAGGTGGGCTGGCTGCCCACGGTGTGAGCGGGCGGCATGGACCGAAGGGGTGTACGGCATGGCCGTACACCCCTTCGACGTGTTGCGCCGGGGCGTGCCCGGGTCCGCTCGGCTGGTCGGGCGTGCTCGGTTCGGTCCGGGGCCGTCCGGGTGCCGTCCGGGGCCGCTCGGGTGCCGTCCGGGTCCGCTCGGGTCTCAGGCGTGCAGCTCGCCGTCGATGACCGTGACGGCGTGACCGGTCAGCAGCGTACGGTCGCCGCGCAGCCGGACACGGACCAGACCGGTGCGCGCGCCGCCCTGGAATCCGGTGAGCTCCTCGCGGCCGAAGCGGGCGGACCAGTAGGGGGCGAGCGCCGTGTGGGCGCTGCCCGTGACGGGGTCCTCGTCGATGCCGACGCCGGGGAAGAAGCCGCGGGAGACGAACTGGTAGTCGCCCTCGGGACGGTCGGCGACGGCGGTGGCGATGACGCCGCGCTTGGACAGCGAGGCGATCGCCGTGAAGTCCGGGGCGAGGCCGCGGACGGTCGCCTCGTCCGCGAGTTCCACGACCAGATCGCCGATGTGCGCGGCGGTGTCGTGTACGGCGAGCGGCTCGGCGCCGAGCGCCGCCGCGAGGCCGTCCGGCACGGGCACCGGGGTGAGCGAGGAGGTCGGGAAGTCCATGGTGAGGGAGCCGTCCGGCTCGGGCGTGACGCTCAGGACACCGCAGCGCGCGGTGAAGCGGACGGTGCCGGTCGTGGCGCCGGCGCGGTGCAGGACGTGCGCGGTGGCCAGGGTGGCGTGCCCACACATGTCGACCTCGGTGGCGGGGGTGAACCAGCGCAGCGCCCAGTCGGCCTCGCCGCCCGGGGGCAGCGGGTGGGCGAACGCGGTCTCGGAGAGGTTGACTTCGGCGGCCACCCGCTGGAGCCAGGAGTCGTCGGGGAAGGAATCGGAGTCGAGGATCAGGACTCCGGCCGGGTTGCCGGAGAAGGGCCGGTCGGTGAAGGCGTCGACGATTCGGATACGCATGAGCCGGACCGTATAGGGCCACTGAAGCCGGGTGCCAAGGCCAATCGGAGAGGACTGGCCTTGTCGGTGGAGTGTGGGCGGGGCGAGGGTTGTCGGGAGAGAGCTTCCGATATTCGCTCTTTCTTAGGGATATAGGCCGGTGGCGGGGGTGCACCGCAGTGGTCGCCGGCGGGGCCGGGTCGGGCAGGGCGGGCAGGGGGAACGGCTGGCGGGGGAGGGTGGTCAGGTGAAGAGCGCGCCGGTCCAGACGAGGGGTTCCGGCTCGGGTGCAGCCTGCTGGAAGAGGGCTACGGCTTCGCGTACGCGGCCGAGTTCGACGAGATGACCGGCCAGTAGGTGGGCGGCGGCCTCGGTGTCGGCCTCGGTGCCGGACTCGACGTACGGCCGAAGGAGGGCGACGGCCTCTTCGAGACGGCCGTGCTCGGCGAGCAGGTCGGAGACGGCTCGGGCCGCGGTCCACGTACCGGCCCCGGGGTGCGCCCGCATCTGTTCGATCGCGGTGTCGAGCGGGCCGCACGCGGCCAGGAGCCGAAGCCGCAGCGGGAAGGAGTCCTCCTCCTCAACATCGTCGCCGTGGCACGAGGTGAACGCGTCGAGGTGGGCCAGTCCCTCCCGGGCGCGTCCGTGATCGGCGCACAGGGTGCACAGGGTGGCGACGATCCAGGAGTCGGCGCCCTCGGGGGAGTCCACGAGCGCGCGCAACACCTCGATCGCCTCGTCGACCCGGCCGTGCCGGGCCAGTAGCCGCGCCTGTTCCACCGTGTCGTGCGCCCGGTCCGCCGAGCGGTCCGCAGGCCGGTATGCGGCGACCGCGCCCGCTACGTCACCGCGCTCCTCCAACAGCTCGGCGAGGCGTCGTCTGCCGTGCCCGAGGTCGTCCTCCGCCGCGTACGCGCGGAGTTCGCCGATCCGGTCGTGCCGCGCCAGCAGATCGGCCAGCTGATCGCGGTCGCCGCCGGGGGCGCTGAACTGTCGGGCGCGCAGCAGAGTGATCGCCTCGTCGACGCGGCCCTGGCGCTCGCGGATCGTGGCCAGCAGACCGCGGGCGTCGTCGGGGTCGAGGCCGCGACAGCACCACGGGTTGTCGCACCGGTGGCCGTCCGGTATCCGGGCGGCCAGCAGCGCGGCGACCTCCTCGTCCCGGCCCGCGGCGCCACAGATGCCGACCAAGGCGCGGGCGAGGGAGCAGTCGTCGATCCCGGCGCTCAGCCGGGTGACCGCCTCGTCCGCGTGCCCGCTCCGGGCCAGCAGGCGCCCCAAGAATTTCAGCGAGTCTCCGCCCTTCGCCGCGTACGGCCTGACCAGCGCGATCGCCTCCGCCGCCCGCCCCCAGCCCTCCAGCAGCTCCGCTTGGACCAAGGCGGCCGGCCACCAGCCCGTGGCGACGTACGGAGCCAGCACCTCCAGCGCCTCCTCCCGCCGCCCCCGACCGCCGAGCAGCCGCGCCCACTCCCGCGCGCAGAACCACTCACCGCGACCGGCCCGGTGCTCCACTTCCCGCTCGTGGCCGAGTTCGAGCAGGCGGGAGACCAGAGGCGGGGGAATGAGGCCGGACTGCGTCCGGGTCTGACGGTCGAGGTCGTGGGCGTCCATGGCGTATCAGGCTAGTGGCCGCCTGCGACAGGGTGTCGTCGGGAGGCGGGCTTGGATACGCCCAGGCGAGGGGCTGTACGGGACCCATAGGCCCGTATCTGGCTGTGGCCGCGAAGCCGTTGGCGCCACCGGCCCGGCTAAGGCATCTCTTCTCCGGGAGCCGGCACGAGTGGGGTGAGGCCGAGCTGCTGTTCTGTGCGCTCCAGCCAGTTCCGGTACCAGCGGGCGAAGCCGTGCCCCGTCGGCTTGATCCCCTCGTCCATCGGCCGCAGGTCCTGCCAGACGGCGCCCTGGTGAGGTCCCGTCATCACCAGCAGGGTGGTGAAACCGCATCCCTGATCGCTGAGGAACACGGCGCCCGCCTCCTGGGCGTCGTACAGCTCGTCGTACCGTGCCTCCCAAGGCGCGTACACGCGGCGGAACGATTCGTCGTCCGCGAAGGCGTCCCGATCGGGCTCTTCCGTGTCGAGTGTGTCGAGTTCGGGCTGGAGATCCGGGGCCACGAAGAGCCGCGGCCGACCGGCCGCGCGGCCTCGTCATCGAGCGGCGGCGAGGAGGGCTACAGCCCGCCGGCGGCGGCGAAGGCCCGCGCCAGTGGGTCGCGGAGCAGGGCGTCCTCCCGTTCGGTCTCCAGCGCCCGCACCCGGGCCACCCCCACCGCCGTGGCCCACACTCCCGACGGCTGCTCCCACTCCCGCTCATCAGTCACCGCGCCAGCCCAGGGGCGATGTTCAGAGCGGGGCTGCCGCGTGGAGCCGGGTCCCCGCATCAGCCGGCCGGCCAGGTACGCACTGACCGCCCGCACCACTGGACCCATGGTTCACGGGGAGGCCGGCCGAACTGTCGTGGCGTACTGGCCGGCGGCGTCACTCCATCGACGTCAGGATGCGGCCGAGTGTCCGGCGCCCCATGCCGCTCAGCGTCGGATTGCTCTCGGCGTAGTACCAGACGACACCCATCGCCTGCTGGAACGCCCACGCCTTGCCGCGTTCCCACTCCGGATCGTCGCAGGCCAGAGCCCTCCGGAGCACGTCCCGAGGGCCGGTCCGCAACAGATGCCAGGCGCCGACGAGGTCCAGGGCCGGGTCGGCCGGGCCGAAGCCGCCGGTGTCGAGGACGCCGCCGAGCCGGTCTCCTGTGACCAGCACATTGCCGGGGGTCAGGTCACCATGGCTCATCACGTCGTCGGCCCACGTGCGGGGCAACTTCCGGAACTGGCTCCACAACTGGCGTAGCCGGGGCACGTTGAGCAACCCCTCGCTCTCCTTGAAGCACGTCGTCATCCAGTCGTCATGGTGAGCGAGAACGCCACCGCGCCCCTCGCCGTCGAACACCCGCCCCCGCGTCTCGGTGCCCCGCAGGGTCGCGATGAAGGCAGCGAGGTCCTCGGCGAAAGCGTCCGACCCACTCGGGTCGGCATCGAAGGCGACCGTTCCCGGCACCCACGTCTGGACCGACCAGGGCATGGGGTAACCCGGTCCGGGCTTTCCCAAGGCGACGGGTTCCGGGGCGGGGAACAGGGACACCCGCGCGAGTTCCGCGCTCGCCCGGGCTTCCCGTTCCAGCACGGTCAGTGCCTCGGCGGCATCGGTCAGGCGCAGGGGGAAACGCGCGGAGAGATCGTGCCCCACGCGGAAGACGGCGTGGACCGACCCGGCCGACGGTAGGAGCCGGACCGTCTTGTCGTTCCATCGAGGGAACTGCTCGCGGATCAGGCTCGCGACGATTTCGGTGGTCACGTCCACTTGGCCGTCGTGCATGGGCGTTCTCTCCGGCGTATCCATCGGTCCCATTCGAAACGCCGGAAGCGGACCGGGTCAACCGGGATTTCCGGTCGCCCGGCTGCCTCCGGTCACCCGCAGGGGCACTCGGATGTCTTGTCGGACGACAAGTTCCGATATATCGTTGAAGCATCGCGACAGTACAGCGATGGAACTCGATGGAAGGAGCACCGCGATGCGCGGCTACGGACACGAGTACGGACACGAGTACGGACACGGGAACTGCGGCCCCGGGTCCCGGGGCGAGGGTGAGGGGCGGCGGGCCTTCGGTCCGTTCGGGCCCGGCTTCGGGGGTGGACCCTGGGGCGGAGGCGGCTTCGGCGGCCGGGGGCGTGGCGGTGGGCGCGGGCGGGCGCGGCGCGGTGATGTGCGCGCGTCGATCCTGGCCCTGCTCAAGGACCGCCCGATGCACGGGTACGAGATGATCCAGGAGATCGGCGAGCGTACGTCCGGGGCCTGGAAGCCCAGCCCCGGGTCCGTCTATCCGACCCTCCAGATGCTGGAGGACGAGGGTCTGATCGCCAGCGAGAGCGAGGGCGGCAAGAAGCTGTTCACGCTCACCGACGCCGGGCGCGCCGAGGCCGAGGCGGGGCCAAAGGCCCCGTGGGAGGAGGCCGGGCGCGGCATCGACTGGGACGCCGTGAACGAGATCCGGCAGGCCGGGTTCGGTCTGATGGAGGCGTTCGGGCAGGTCTGGAAGACCGGCAGCGCCGAGCAGCGGCAGAAGGCCGTCGATGTCGTCAACGAGGCCCGTAAGAAGATGTATCTGATCCTGGCCGACGAGGACTGACCGGCCGGGTCCAGAGTGAGGGGGGGGGGGGGGGGGGGGGGGGGGGGGGGGGCGGGGCGGGGGGGGGGGGGGGGGGGGGGGGGGGGGGGGGGGGGGGGGGGGGGGGGTGCG
>NZ_JBICVG010000021.1:27253-109491 GCF_043198875.1 Streptomyces sp. NPDC048718 | reverse complement strand
TCCCGCCTTCCTCCACCCACCCCCACCATACTTCTTTTTTCCCGCGCGCCCCCCCCCCCCCCCCGGCCGGGGCGCCCCCCCCCCCGGGCCCCGGGCCCCCCCCCCCCCCCCCCCCTCACTCTGACCGGGCGTGGCGTGCGTCGCGGTCAGGTCACCAGGCCCGCCAGCCGGCTCAGCGATTCCGTCAGCGCCGCCGTGGCCGAGTCCTTCAGCTTGCCCGCCATCAGGGACACGGCCGCACCCGTGAACTCCCCGTCGATCCGTACCGTCGTCGCCTCGCCGTCGGCCGTGAGCGAGTAGCGGGTGCCGATGGCGACGTTCATCGGGCCCTTGCCGCGGATCGCGAACACGCGCCCCGGCTCCAGCTCCGCGACCGTCCAGGTCACCTCGGCGGGAAAGCCCATCAGTCGCATGTTCTCCATGAAGGTGGCGCCGGGCTCCAGGGCCGCCGGGCCGCCGTCCGGGAAGTCGGTGTGGGTGGCGTTCCACTCCCCGTACGAGCCGAAGTCGGTGAGCCGCGCCCACACCTTTCCGGCCGGTGCCTCGATCCGTGCCTGCGCGCTGACTTCGGCCATGGGCCACCCCTTTTACGCGTACCAGTCGGGCTTCGCTGTCGCGGAACGTAGCCGGGGCAGCGTCAACATTCAATACTGACGAATCGTCAGGTTGACGGTCTCGTCACCGGTCCACCAGATCCGCGCCGAGTCGAAGCAGTCCGAGGCGCGCGGCCGGCCGCTCTCGTCGTGGCAGTGGAACGCGGCCCAGAAGAGGTCGCCCGGCAGCGCCTCCCGAGGGGCGTACACCCGGTAGACGTACTGCTGCCCGTCGAGCGCGAGCAGGGCCACCATCCAGAACATGCCGGAAGGACGATACGGCACACCAGGTGCCCGTGCCGTCGGCCACTTGGGTGGGACGCGGCCCGGGTCCGAAGGGTGGGTGCCCCGCGGCCGTGCCGGGGGCCGGGTGCCCGGGCCGGGTGGTCGGTGTACCGGCCCCGGGGCCTCCAGGTGTCGCGCCGTCAGGACTTCCGGCCGGTGGCAAGGCGGCGCGCCACCTGAGGGAAGAAGTGGCGCGATCTCCTTCGTAAGGAGGAGGAATCGCCCGCCTGGCCCCGACTCCGGTGGGACGCGCGGATGCTCCTCGCCGGGGATGTCCCGGCGCCGTGGGTCTGATGAGGTGGGAATCGTGCACAATCCCGTCCCGAGCGTCCCCGCCCCCCGTCCCCCGGCGTACCGGCTGCTGCCCGCCGCGCGCCGGGCCGATCTGGAGCGCGTCCTGACCTCGGAGCTGATGACGGTCGTGGCCGGTGCCAGGCGGCGGACCCTGCGGGGCGGCGACCGGCAGATCGACACCGCCCACCTGCTGCACTCGCTCGTCGAGAGCGACCCGGAGGCGGGCGCCGCCTTCGAGGGCGGCCACCAGGTCGCCCGGGTGCTCGGCTATCTCGTGCAGCGTTCCATCGGATACGGGCTGCGCTGGCAGCGGTCCGTCGAGGAGACCGGCACCGTGCTTCCCGTCCTGAGGTCGTCAGGCGAGGACCCGAGCTCGGCTCTGGCCGCCCTGCGGTCCGGTGAACATCCGGGGCCGGCGCTCCCCGCCCTGCGGTCCGACCAGGAGACAGGCTCCGCGCTTCCCGCCCTGCGATCCGGCGCGGCGGCCTTCTCCGGCTGGTCCCCGGCCGCCGCGGCGGCCCTCGGGGGAGCCTTCGAACGGGCCGCCCGGCGCGGCGAGCGCCGTGCCCGGGGGCTGGATCTGCTCGGCGCGCTCGCCGCCGATCCCGACAGCCGGGCCGCCGAGGTGCTGCGTCGCGCGGGCGTCGACCGGACCGCTCTCGCGGCTCGGGTCGGGGAGCTGTCTCAACAGGTGTAACGGGGGTTACGCCCCTGATCAGGCCCTGTCATGATGGCCCGATGCACGCGTCTCAGGGGAGAAGCGCCGGCCTGGGACTCGCCCTGGCCTCGGCCTTCGCATTCGGTGGTTCAGGTGTGGCGGCCAAGCCGCTCATCGAGGCGGGGCTCGACCCGCTGCACGTGGTGTGGCTGAGGGTGGCCGGTGCCGCCCTCGTGATGCTGCCCGTGGCCTGGCGCCACCGCGACCTGCCCCGCCGCAAGCCCGCCTTGCTCGCCGGATTCGGTCTGCTCGGCGTCGCCGGCGTGCAGGCCTGCTACTTCGCGGCGATCTCCCGGGTCCCCGTCGGTGTCGCGCTGCTCGTCGAGTACTTCGCCCCCGCTCTCGTCCTCGGCTGGGTCCGCTTCGTCCAGCGCCGCCCGGTGACCCGCGCCGCCGCCCTCGGCGTCGTCCTCGCCGTCGGCGGACTCGCCTGTGTCGTCCAGATCTGGTCCGGGCTGAGCTTCGACGCCCTCGGCCTGCTGCTCGCGCTCGCCGCCGCGGGCTGCCAGGTCGGCTACTTCGTCCTGGCCGACCAGGGCACCGACGAGGCCGAGCCCGTCGACCCGCTCGGCTTCATCGCGTACGGACTTCTCTTCGGCGCCGTCCTGCTCACCTTCGTCTCCCGCCCATGGAACATGGACTGGCCGGTGCTCGGCGGGACCGCCGAACTCGGCGGCACCACGGCCCCGGCCTGGCTGCTGCTGGCCTGGATCGTGCTGATCGCGACCGTCCTCGCGTACGTCACCGGGGTCGTGTCCGTACGCAAGCTCTCCCCGCAGGTCGCCGGCGTGGTGGCCTGTCTGGAGGCCGTGATCGCCACCGTCCTCGCCTGGGTGCTGCTCGGCGAGCACCTGGGGGCGCCGCAGATCGCGGGCGGCGCGGTGGTCCTCGTCGGCGCGTTCATCGCGCAGTCCTCGACGCCGAAGGCCGCGACGGCCGAACCGGTCGCCGGATCCGCCGAGCGGGCCGCCGCGGTCGACGCGGTAGGTGCGGGTGCGGGTACGGGGGACGCGGGCGTGGCGGCGGCGGGCGCCTCCCGGACGGACTCCGCGGACTCCGCGGACGCCCCGGCCGGAGCGGGGGCGGAGGAACCGGGGTCGGCCGGTGCCGGTCTGGCGGCCGGAAAGGTCACCCCGTAGGGTGCCGACCATGCGTCTGACCGTACTGCCGCCCCCCGCTCTCTGACCGCGGGCGGCTCACTTCCGCTGACGAGGACCGAACTCGGGCGGGCCGAATCCAGGCCCCCGAGTGGTTCGTCGCCGCCCGCCCGCGGAGCCGGCGACCACCTTTCCTTCCTCCTCATCGGAGTCCGTACGTGTCGAACACTCCTGGCTCCGCCCTGTCCACGGGGCGGAACCTCACCTTCCTGATCATCGCCGGTGTCGCCTGGGGCACCGCGGGCGCCGCCGCGTCCCTGGTCTTCCGGGTCAGTGATCTCGGCCCTCTCGCCCTGTCCTTCTGGCGCTACGTCGGCGCGCTGGTACTGCTGCTCGGCGTGCTCGCGCTGCGGCGGCGCGGGGCCAAGGCCCCGGCCGTACGCGAGCCGCGCGGGCGATGGCTCGTCCGTGTCCTCGGTACGGGCATCGGCATGGCCGTCTTCCACAGCGCCTACTTCGCCGCCGTCCAGGCCACCGGGCTCGCCGTCGGCACCGTCGTGACCCTCGGCGCCGGCCCCGTGCTCATCGCGGCCGGGGCCCGGATCCTCCTCGGCGAACGGCTGGGCGCGGGCGGAGTCATGGCCGTCGCCGGGGCGCTCGCCGGGCTCGGCGTGCTCGTCCTCGGCGGGGGCGGTGCCGAGGTACGGCCGCTCGGCGTCGGGCTCGCCCTTGTCTCCGCCGCGGCCTACGCCGCGTTCACCCTGCTCACCCGGTGGCTCGGCTGCACCGGCGACGGGCGGGTCGACGTCCTGGCCACCACGACCTGGTCGTTCGCCGTCGGCGCCGCCGGTCTGCTGCCGATGGCGGCCGTCGAGGGGCTGGTCCCGCATACGGACGCCCCGCTGGAGATCCTCGGCCTGCTGGTCTACGTGGCGGCCGTCCCGACCGCGCTCGCCAACGCGCTCTACTTCGCGGGGGCGGCCGTGATCCGTTCCGCGACCGTCTCCGTGATCATGCTTCTGGAGCCGGTCAGCGCGGCGCTCATCGCGGTCACCCTGCTCGGCGAACATCTCACCGTCTCCACCGTCGCCGGCACCCTGCTGCTGCTCTGCGCCGTCACCGGTCTCGCCTTCGCGGAGACACGGGCGGCGACGGGACGGCGCGGGGAGCGGGCGGCGGCGGAGACGGTCTCCGTCACGTCGTAGCGGAGGGGCCCTCGGGGGCGGCCGGGCCCGCGGCGGACCGTCCCGCACCGGCGGGCCCGGCGGCCGGCCCACCGCCGACCGGTCCGTCTCCGGCCGGTTCGTTTCCGACCGGTTCGGTGGCGTGGCGGCGGAGCTGATGGGCTCGCGCCGCCGCGTCACCTGGTCCGGCGCGCTCGGCGAGCCGGACCGAGACCCGCTCCCGGACGGCCGCCGGCTTGTTGCCCGCGTACTTGAACTTGGCGCGGACACCCGTCACTTCGAGCCGCAGTGCCCGGATGCCCGGCAGCATCCGGCCGAACGGCGCCTCGCCGGTGCGCACTTGTGCCGTGCCGCCCTCGGGCTGGAAGTGCGCGACCTGCCGGTTCAGCAACTCGGCCTTCTCCTGCGGATCGTCCACCACGTGCGCGGTGCAGCGGAGCTGGACGGCCGCGTAGTACGAGGTCGGCGTGCCGTGTTCGGCCGGCGCGCCGTCCGGGGCGGTCCAGTGACCCGGCACGTACACGTAGTCGTCGACCACGCTCAGCAGTGCGGTGGGGTTGCCATCCAGGTCGCGCCAGAGCGGGTTGGGGCGGGCGAGATGCGTGATCACCTGGCCGTACGGGCCGGGCCCGGGCTCGTACCGGAAGTGCAGCGGCTGCACCCACGGCGGTTCGCCGGGCGCGCCGTTGACCGCGAGCCGGCCGAAGTCGTGCGCGGCGAGCCAGCGTTGCCACTCGCCGTCGTCGTGGGGTGCGTCCCAGGGATGGATCAGCACGGTGGATCGGCCCTCTCAGCGGCCGGCGAGATAACCGGGCGGGGCGATGGCCGGGTCCAGGTCGTCGGCGGGCACCGGGGTGCCGAGGCCGCCGACGACCGGGACCACGCCGGACCAGTGGGGGAGCGTGGCGTCCTCGGGGTCGTCGTTGGGGCCGCCGGTGCGGACCTTGGCGGACACCTCGTCGAGGTCGAGGCGCAGTACGGCGGTCGCGGCCAGTTCCTTGGCGTTGCCGGGCCGGGAGTCGGCGGCGCGGCCGGGCACGACGTGGTCGACCAGCGCGTCGAGAGCGGTCCGCAGTTCCTCCGGGTCGGTCACCTGGCGGGCGGTGCCGTGCACGACGACCGAGCGGTAGTTGATCGAGTGGTGGAAGGCGGACTTGGCCAGGACCAGGCCGTCCACATGGGTCACCGTCAGGCACACCGGCAGCCCGGGCTCCTTTGGACCGCCGTCGCCGCCACCGTCGTTCCCGGCGCCGTCACCCCTGCCGCCCGCCATCCGCATCGGCCGCGAGCCGGTCGAGCCGTGGACGTAGAGGCGCTCGCCGACCCGGCCGTAGAGCGTGGGCAGGACGACCGGCGCGCCGTCACGGACGAAGCCGAGGTGGCAGACGTAACCCTCGTCGAGTATCGCGTGCACCAGCGGGCGGTCGTACGAGGCGCGTTCGCGGGAACGGGTGGGGATGGTCCGCTCGCTGGGCTCGTAGGGCGACAGGGCTGCGGGAAGCGCGTCCGTCATGGCGTACTCCATTGCACTAGTGCATAATAGGTTTTGTGCTAGGAGAGTATCGGATCGAAGGTCGTCGCGCATCGGAGATCGCCGCCAGCGTGGAGCGGGGGGTGGGCTCCGGGCAGCTCGAACCAGGGCAACCCCTGCCGCCCATGCGGGAGTTGGCGGCCACCCTCGGCGTGAATCCCAATACCGTCGCCGCCGCGTATCGCACCCTGCGCGAGCGCGGGGTGATCGAGACCGACGGCCGGCGCGGCAGCCGGGTGCGGCCCGCGCCCGCGACGACCGCCCGCGGCTCCCTCCAGGTCGAGGTTCCGGCCGGGGTCCGCGACGTCGGCAACGGCAGCCCGGACCCGGCGCTGCTGCCCCCGCTCGGTGCCGCCCTGGCCAAGGTCGCGGGCGCGTACGCCCGGCGGCCGACGCAGTACGGCGAGGAGCCCGTCGACGAGGAGTTCGCCCGGCTCGCGCGGGCCGCCTTCGACCGGGCGGGGGTGCCGGCCGGACCGGTCGGTGTGGCGTCGGGCTCGCTCGACGCCATCGAGCGGGTACTGACCGCACGGCTGCGGCCCGGCGACGCCGTCGCCGTCGAGGACCCCGGCTGGGGCAGCCTCCTCGACCTCGTCCCCGCGCTCGGGCTGCGGCCGGTTCCGGTCGCCGTCGACGACGACGGACCGCTGCCGGACTCGGTGGCCCGCGCACTGCGGGCCGGCGCCCGCGCGGTCGTCGTCACCGACCGCGCGCAGAACCCGACCGGCGCCCGCGTCACCGCGGCCCGCGCCGCCGCGCTGCGGGCGGTGCTGGACCGCCACCCCGACGTCCTGCTCATCGAGGACGATCACGGTCACGGCATCGTCGCCGAGCCCCCGCATCCGCTCGCCACGGGCGACGGCGCGTGGGTGTTCGTCCGCTCGGTGGCCAAGGCGTGGGGCCCCGACCTGCGGATCGCCGCCTTCACCGGGGACCCGGAGACCGTCGACCGGGTCCTCGGCCGGCAGCGGCTCGGCCCCGGCTGGGTCAGCCGGCTGCTCCAGCGCGCGGTCGTGGAGCTGTGGACCTCCGGGGTCGTCGATCCGGAGGTGGTCGCGGCGGCGTACGGGGAGCGGCGCGACGGGCTCGTCCGGGCGCTCGCCGCGCGCGGGGTCGAGGCGCACGGCCGCAGCGGGATGAACGTGTGGATCCCGGTCGCCGACGAGACCGGTGCCGTCGCCCGGCTGCAGGCCCGGGGCTGGGCGGTCGCGCCCGGCGCGCGCTTCCGGCTGGAGGCCGGGCCGGCGGTCCGGGTCACCGTCTCCGGGCTCACCCTCGCCGATCTCGAACCGCTCGCCGACGCGCTCGCCTACGCGGCGGGCCCCGCGCCGGCCCGGAGGTACGGCTGAGGGGGCGGGAGCGGGGTCCGCTGGTCCGGGCCCGTGTCCGTGTCCGGGTCCGGGTCCGTACCCGTACGCGGCCGGAACCGGTTCCGTACCCGCGGACCCGCACCTGAGGCCGTGTCCCTGTCCGGAGGCGCGGCGGGCTCGGGCCCGTGGCGCGGCGCGCAGTGGCGCGGTGCGGTGCGGATGTCCCGGCCCCCGGCACGGATGCCCCCGGGACACCGTTCGAACGCGCCGAGTCGCGGGTGGTGACATCTCGGTCCAGGATGGCGCTGTGTGGGGGCCGGACGCGGCGGCGGACCCGCGACCGGCCCCCGGGGTCGGCACCCCGGCCGCCGCACGGCGACCCCGAGGCCCGTCCCGGCATCCGTCCGAACCCGGCAGGAGGCTCCCCTCATGGACCCCGTGCTCACCCCTGACGCGCTCGCCAAGCTGCGCCAGCCCCGCCCGTACCCCGCGGTCTCCCTCGTGATGCCCACGCATCGCCGCGAACCGGAGAACACCCAGGACCCGGTACGGCTGCGCAACCTGGTCGCCCAGGCGGAAAAAGCCGTCCAGGAGGATCCGGACGTGCCCCGGGAGCGGCGCCTCGACATCCTCGACCAGCTGCGCCGGGCCGTGGCCGAGACCGACCTCGTGCATGCCGAGGACGGGCTGGTGATCTACGTGGCGCAGGGCGAGCACCAAGTGTGGTCGGTGGCCCGCGCCGTACCCGAGCGGGTGGTGCTCTCCGACACCTTCCTCACCCGTAACCTGGTCGCGGCCCAGGCCGCCGAACAGCCCTACTGGGCCCTGGCGGTGGCGGCCGACCGGGTCTCCCTGTGGAGCGGCGACCCCGAGCGGGCCACCGAACACGGCAAGGACGGCTTCCCGCTCACCCGGAGCCTGGAGGACCCGGACGTCGAGCGCAAGGAGCGTATCGGCGACGTGCCCAGCACCTTCCAGGACGAGGAGGCCCGCCACTTCCTGCGCGAGGCGCACGAGAAGCTGCGGGCCGTCGTCGCCGCCGAGCCCCGCCCGCTCTACGTGCTGGGGTCGGCCCCCGCGCTCGCCCTCCTGGAGGACCTGGGCTCGCTCGGCCCGGACGCCATGACGATCCAGCAGGGCGGTCTCGCCGAGGGGCCGGCCGCCGCCGTGTGGCAGGCCGTCGAACCGCTGCGCCAGGCGCGGGTGGCGGCGGCGACGTCCACGGTGGTGGCGGAGCTGGACGCGGCACGGGGGCGCAAGGAGTTCGCGGGCGGCATCGACGAGGTCTGGCAGGCCGTGCGGCAGGCGCGGGTGCGGCTGCTGGCGGTGGAGGAGCACTACCGGACCGTCGTACGCGAGGAGGGCGGTCACCTGGAGCCCGCCCAGTCCGGGGACGAGGGTGCCCGGGACGACATGGTCGACGAGATCGTCGAGCAGGCGCTGGAGACCGGTACCGAGGTCCGCTTCGTGCCCGACGGCACGCTGGAGGAGCAGGGGCGGATCGCGGGCGTCCTGCGTTACTGAACGACCGGGCCCGGCCTGTTGGGAGCCGGACCCCCGGGCGCGCAGGGCACCGAAGCCGAAGCCGCAGCCTGGATCGCGACCGCCGGGGTCGTGGCCGGGGCCGGGATCGAGGCGGCGAGAGGCGCGGGGGCCGGAGCCGGGACGGACGCCGCAGCCGTGACCGGCACGGGGCGCCGGACCGGCGGGGTGTGCTCCCGGACCGGCGGGGTGCGGTCAGGGACCGGCTTCGGGCGGGGAGCCCGGCGCGGGCCGCGGGTCTGGGTGAGGGCCGCGCCGGCGAGGACGATCACCGCACCGACCGGGGTGTTCCAGGTCAGCGTCTCGCCCAGGACGGCGACACCGGCGGCCGTGGCGATGACCGGGATGAAGTACGTGACCATGGACGCGGTCGTCGGGCCGACCTCCGCGACCACCCCGTACTGGAGCAGCATGGCGCACCCCGTGCCCAGCGCGCCGAGCGCGACCACCGACAGCAGCGGCAGCACCTCGAAACGCTGCGGCCAAGTGGTGAACAGCGGGGTGACGAAGGCCAGCTGGACCGTGGCCAGAGCGACCTGGGTGCAGGCGAGGGACAGGTTCGAGGACCCGGTGCCGGACAGGGTGCGGCGGACGTAGATCCAGCCGACCGCGTAGCTGAGCGAGGCGAGCAGGGCCATCGCCGTACCGGTGACGTCCAGCCCCGAGAAGCCCTGCCAGGCGCCGAGGACGGTCAGCACGCCGATGAAGCCGATGCCGAGCCCGGCCGCCCGCACCCGGGTCGGCCGGTCCTCAAAGAGCGCGACGAGCGACAGCAGCATGCCCCACAGCGGGGTGGTGGCGTTGCAGATGCCCGCGAGCGTCGAGGGGATCGTCAGCTCGGCGTAGGCGAAGAGGGAGAACGGCAGCGCGTTGAGCAGGAAGGCGGCCACCGCCAGATGCCCCCAGGTGCGGGCGCCGCGCGGCAGCCGGTCACGCTTCGCGACCATCGCGACGGCCAGCACCGCCGTACCGAACAGCAGTCGGCCGAAGGTCACCTGGAACGGGGCGAAGCCGTCCGTGCCCACCTTGATGAAGAGGAAGCTGAATCCCCAGATCAGGGCCAGGACGCCGAAGCGCACCCGCCAGTCCACGCCGCGTGGGCCGGGCGCGGTGGCGGGACGGGGGGAAAGGGCAGGAGGGACCGGGACAGGAGGGGCGGAAGGAGAGGAAGAAGAGGACGAGGAGCTGCTCATGCACCACAGAGTGAACGAGGCAACTTCGTAGCACAAGCGAGAATTCCTTGGGTGGATGTCTTAGCATTGCTTACATGTTGAATCTGGAGCGCCTGCGGACCCTGGATGCCGTCGCACGGCACGGATCGGTGAGCGGAGCCGCCGACGGACTGCACGTCACGACCTCCGCCGTGTCCCAGCAGCTCGCCAAACTGGAACGCGAGATCGGCCAGCAGCTGCTCGCCAGGAGCGGCCGAGGGATCCGGCTCACCGATGCCGGGCTGCTGCTCGCCGAGCACGCCGGGCGGATCCTGTCCCAGGTGGAACTCGCCCAGGCCGACATCGAGGCGCAGCGCGGCCAGGTGGTCGGAGAGGTGCGCATCGCCGCGTTCCCGACCGCCATGCGCGGGCTCTTCCCCACCGCGATCCGCGCGCTGCGCGCGGCCCACCCCGAGCTGCGGGTGCACACCACCGAGCTGGAGCCCGAGCCCGGGGTCCGCGAGGTGCTGCGCGGGGACTGCGACCTGTCGGTCGTACTCGACTGGAACAACAAGCGGTCCCCCGTCCCCGCCGGTCTCGAACGCGTCCATCTCCTCGACGACGCCGCCGACTTGGCCCTGCCCGCCGACCATCCGCTGGCCGGCCGGGAGGTCGTCGACCTGGAGGACTTCGCGGGGGAGGACTGGGTGTCCTGGCCGCGCGGCGAATTCTGTCACGAGTGGCTGATGTTCACCCTGCGCGCCAAGGGGGTCGAGCCGCGCATCGCCCATGTCGCCGCCGACCACCACACCCAGCTCGCGCTGGTCGCCGCCGGGCTCGGCGTCTGTGTCGCGCCCCGGCTCGGGCGGCTGCCGATGGGGGACGCAGTCTCCTTCGTGCCCGTACGGCAGCCGGTGCGCCGGCACATCTACGCGACCTGGCGCACCGACGCCGGGCGCCGGCCCTCGATACGGGCGGTCGTGGACGCGCTGCGGGCGGCCGGTGCGCCGCTGTCGGCCTGACGGTACGGGGAGGGCGGCGGCCCGGGATCGGATACGGGATCCCCGGCGCCCGGGTGTGCGGCCCGCCATCCTGGGTGCCGGGTCCGGCACTTGGAGGCACGGAGCCCGGGTCGGGGGTGGGCCTCACCCCTCGGTGAGCTTGCGGAAGTCCCAGGAGACGACGGCGCTCGGGGTGAGCCTCAGCCAGGCGTGCCGGCCGTCGTGCGGCATGGTGTCGAGGTCGAAGTTCTTGGCGGCGAAGAGCCGTTCGGGGATGTCGAGTCCGGGGTGGGGCTCGCCGGTGCGTGGCGCCTCGCCCACGAACTCCACGGTGCCGGACAGCTCCACCCCGCGCAGCTCCCCGTACTCCTCGCCGTCGTCGACCACGACCGCGATCCGGGGGTCAACCCGCAGATCGGACCAACGGCGGCTGCGGGTCAGCGAGTAGAGCCAGAGCGACGTTCCGTCCCAGACGAACCAGAGGGCGCCGGCGTGCGGACGGCCGTCGGCGGAGACGGTCGCCACCCGGCAGGTGCGCTGCCGCGCGAGATAGGAGTCGATCTCGCCCGGGGTCATCATGATCCGGCGTCCGCGGCGCTGTTCCGTGGCCATCCTCCGCACCCTTCTGGCTATCTGATGAAGTGTCAGGAAGCATGGCGGCTCTGGATGCCCAGGAGCAAGAAGGAGGGTGCCATGACCGGGCCGGATCCGCTCGCCGGGCTGCTCGCGCCGGGCGGAGCCGTTCTGCTCACCGTCGAGTGCCAGGAGGGTGTCGTCGGGGCGTCGAGCGCCCTACCGGAACTCGCCGCAGCGGCGCGGGAATCGGGCGTGCTCACCCGGGTGGCCCGGCTCGTCTCCGCCGCGCACGGGGCGGGCGTCCAGGTACTGCACGCGGTCGCCGAGCGCCGCCCCGACGGGCGCGGCGCGAGCCGCAACGCCCGCCTCTTCCGTGCCGCCGCCCGGCTCCCCGTCGCGCAGCACCCCGGCAGCGCGGCCGTACGGATCGCCGAGCCGATCGAGGTGGCCGAGGAGGACCTGGTGGTCCGACGGCTGCACGGGCTCTCGCCGATCGCCGGGACGGACGTGGACGCGCTGCTCCGCAACCTCGGCTGCCGGACGCTGGTCGTCGTCGGGGTCTCGGCCAACGTGGCCGTGCCGAACGCGGTCTTCGACGCCGTCAACCTCGGCTACACCGTCGTCGTACCGAGCGACGCCATCGCAGGGGTGCCCGCGGACTACACCGCCGCGATGCTCCGCCACACCCTCGCGCTCGTCGCCACCCTCGCGACGACGGACGAGGTGCTGGCCCATTGGCGCACGCCCTGACGCGATGCCCGGGGAACCGTCCGGCCTGCTCACACGGTGTTCCGCGAGGCCGGTCCCGTCCCCGTCTCCGGCCTTGCCCTCGTCCCCGTCGGCCCGTCAGGTCCGTCAGACGCCGCGGGCGAGCGACAGCGCGCACGCCTCCAGGGTCGCCCGGTGCACGGCGCGGGCGAGCCGGGCGCCCCAGACGGAGCGCGGACCGGCGAAGGGCTCGGCCGGACCGCGGCCGGGGGAGGGGCACGCCACGCAGACCGCGTCGGTCGGCGTGCCGGAGGCATCGGCCCCGGCGTCCAGCAGTGCCTGGACCTTCGCCTCGGTCGCCGTCGCGATCGCGTTGACCAGCGCCGCGTCCGAGAGGGGCACCGGGAGCGAGACGACGATGTTGATCGTGCCGGGACGCGGCGGGCCGACGGTACCCGGGTCGGGGGCCGCGGCCCACCCCCGTACCCCGATCCCGGCGGTCACCAGGGCCTCGGCGCCGCCGTCGGCGGCGAACCGCCGTTCGCCGAGCTCCGCCGCCGTCATCAGGCCCACACCGGGGCCGGACAGCCCCGCTCCGGCGGCCAGTTCGCGCAGATGGTCGACCGGGTCGAGCCGCCCGTACCCCGGTGGCACCTGGGCGTTGACCACCCAGCGCCGCTCCCCGAGGCCACCGCCGAGAACGGCGCTGGACACCATTCGGGTGCCGGGGCCGGGCGCCCAGACGAGCAGCGGCCAGCGCCGGCCGTCCTCCGTGTGGTCCAGGAGGGCGGCGTCGGCGAGCGAGGCGGGGCTGATGTCCGGTGCGGCGGCCGGGGATCGCGAGAGCACCCCGCACCCTAACCCGCGCCCCGGCCGGGGCCAACGGCCCGTACCGGCCCCGTATCCGGCCCGTTCCGGACAGGCGGCGGGGAGCGATCCCGTCCGGCGAACGATCCCATCCGGGCCCGGTGGTTCGCGCCCGTCACGACACGGAACGGAGGAGGCCGACCGGACGAGCGCGCCGCGCGGGCGGTCAGGAACCCGGCTGTGAACCCCCGGACGCCGCCGGCTGTCCGGCCTTCTTCCACGGCGTGACCCCGAGCTTGCCGGTGGTCCCGAGGTCGAGGCGCGGGGTCACCGTCACCGGGTCCGCGCCCGCCTTCGCCCGGACCCGTACATAGGGCACGTTCACCGGCGTGCCGGACTCGGTGGTGTTGCGCCAGGCCAGGGCGGCGGTAGCCGACTCGCCCGGCCGCAGGGTCACCCGCCGGGGCGGCTCGTCGGGTCCGAGGCCCGTGGTGATCTCCCCACTGCCGTGGAGAATCCGCACGCCGTCGACGGGCTCGCGCCGGGAGTCGAGGAGTTCGAGGAGGGGGTAGCCCTCGACGGTGTAGTCGCGCGTGCCGCAGTTGTCCAGGCGCAGGCCCACGACGCGCAGCCCCATGGCCGCGTCGCCGTCGTCGGCACCGATCCGGATCCCGGAGGCGGGGCAGGTGCCCGCCTCGGCCGGGGCCTCGCTCGCGGGGACCTTGGTCACCGTCGTCACCTTCGCCCCCGTCACCCGCGGCGTGAACGCCTGGGCTTGGACCGTGCCCCGCACGGTCTTCCCGGGAGCGACATCGCGCACGGTCACCCGCTGGTTGTCCATGGCCCCGCCGTCCTCGTTCGTGAAGGTGATGACGACGGTGTACGTCAGCGCCACCGGCCCCTTGTTGACGACCTCGTAGGCGGCGGAGGATCCCGCGCCGGCCAAGGCCGTGGGAAGCGGATCGGCGTGCACGGCGTAAGGACGGGAGGGCGAGGGTGAGGGCGAGGACGAAGGCGGGGCCGGCGGCAGGGACAGCGAGACGACCCGAACGCCGTCCTTGCCCGGATCGTCGATCGGCGTACCGGACGGGAGTGCGGCCGGGGTGCCGTCCGCGCCCGTTCTCCCGCCGTCCGCGGGTGTCGTCCCGCAGCCCGTGAGGAACAGCGCGGTCGCGGCGAGAGCCGACACGAGAGGGGTGGTCGCGGCGAGGGCCGGGCGGGCGGCGGGGAAGCGGCGCATCAAGGCATCCCATCAGGGAGCGCGCCCCGGGGATGTGAGGGAAGCCATAGTTCCGGTCACAGGGGCGTCACAAAGGCCCTCTGCCGTACGGGAGCCGCCGCGCGCCGGAGCAGGAGCGGGTGCGGGCGTGGGCGCGGGTGCGGGTGCGAACGAGTCAGCCGGCGGTCTTGTCAGTGGTGGCGCGGGCCGCCCGAGGACGCACCACCACCGGACAGGAGTTCCACAGCTTCACCCCGTCCGTCAGCAGCTCCCGGACGGCGCCCTGCTCCTCGGGCGTCCAGGTGTCGCGCTCGTCGCCGAACAGCTTCTCGTAGGCGCTGTCGTGCGCGGCGGACCGCCACGGCCGGTCGGCCGCGAGCGGGTCGGGGGCCAGACCGAGGGCCAGGTCCTCGAAGAAGTTCCAGGCGTCCAGCACCGCACCTGCGGGAACCCGCCGGCGCACCGGGTCCGCCAGCCAGTGCTGGACCCGGCCGAGTTCCAGGGTGGCGGCCTCGGGGTAGGTCAGGGGCCGTCCGCGCCGCTCGGCGTACCGCCGGGCCTGGCCGGCCGTCGCGAACACGGGCATCCGTCGCCGGTCGCCGTCCGGCAGGGCCAGCACCCGGTCGGGCGTGTCGTCGACGCCCCCGATCCACAGGACCACCCCGCCGCGGCCCCGCCCGCGTACCCGGTACGCGTAGAGACCCTCCTGCTCGCTCTCGTGCCCCGCCGCGAACCAGTCGCCTTCACTCCATGTCACGGCCTCACCCTGGCAGGCCGTACGGAAACCGGCGAGCGGTTTCCGTACGGCCCCCGCCCGCAGGAGCCGCCCCCGCCGTCGATCATGATCACCACGTGCCGGATCGGCCCGGCCTCGCGCGATCGCCCCTCGACCGCCCTCACGCACCGGCTCGGCAGAGGCCGGCAGGGCGGGGCGCGTCGTCATCCGGTGCACCTTGCCGGGGCGCAGGAGCGACCACGGGCGGCGGCCCTCACACGTCGGTGCGGATCACCACGTCCAGGGTGCGCGGGCCGTGTACCCCCTCCACGCGCTCCAACTCGATGTCGGAGGTCGCCGACGGACCGCTGATCATCGTCGTCGGCCGCTCGGGGACCAGCCGGGCCAGGGCCTCGGGCACGCCCGCCTCGACCGTCGACAGGTCGACGACACAGACGTGCAGATCGGGCACGAGGGACAGGGCGCGGCGGCCCTGGCCGGGGGAGCCGTCGAGGAAGATCGTGCCGGTTTCGGCGCAGCTCACCGCGGACGCCGTCACCACGCCGTCCAGGGCGTCCAGCCGCGGTGCCGGCACGTCCGCCGCGTCCTCACGCACCGTGCCGTCGAACGCGCCGAGCCAGGACGGGTCCAGACCCACCGGCACACCCACCGTGCGGACCCCGCGTTCCGCGAGCACCCGCGCGAGTGTGACGGCCGTCGTGTCGGCGGTGCAGGTGACCACCGTGGCCCTGTAGTCGACGAGCCGGTCGACGAACAGTTCGAGCCGTTCCGCGTCGGGCAGGGTGCGCCCGATGCGGTAGGTCCGTTCCACGGGCACGTCGGGCTTCGGCGCGAGCGCCAGCGCGTCACGGACCCGGCCGAGCACAGCCGTGCGGGCGTCGGTTTTGGTGCCGGAGGTCGTCGTCATCGCTGCTCCTCGGGGTTCTGGGCGGTGGCCGCACCCTCCTCGGCGGCCCGGCGCAGCGTGGCCGTCCCCTCGGCGGAGGCCAGCCACGAGCGGAAGGTCTGCTTCGGCGGCGCGGCGGTGTCCCGGCTCGCGCTCCAGCCGTCGAACGGCGGTGGCAGGCGGGTGATCTTCCGGTCCCGGCCGGCGATCACCCGGCCGAGCCCGGCGGCCTTCTGCGCGCTCGTGTACACCCTCGGCCGGGACATCACCGCGGCCGCCGCCTTCATCGCCAGCTTCTCGGCCGTCGTCCCCGAGCGCTCGGTGTGCTGGTGGCGCAGCTCGACGAGGAGCGAGGGGATGTCGATCTTCACGGGGCACGCGTCGAAGCAGGCTCCGCACAGGCTGGAGGCGTACGGCAGTGAGGAGTTGGGGTCGTCCTTCGCCTCGTGCATGCCGGCGAGCTGCGGGGTGAGCACCGCGCCGATCGGCCCGGGGTACGTGGACCCGTACGCGTGGCCGCCGGTCCGCTCGTACACCGGGCAGACGTTCAGGCAGGCCGAACAGCGGATGCAGTTGAGGGCCTCGCGGCCGATGGCGTCGGCGAGCGCCGCGGTGCGGCCGTTGTCCAGGAGGACGAGGTGGAAGTCCTGCGGCCCGTCGCCCGGGGTGACCCCGGTCCACAGCGAGGTGTAGGGGTTCATCCGCTCGCCGGTGGAGGAGCGCGGCAGCAGCTGGAAGAACACCTCCAAATCGCGGTAGCGGGGCAGCACCTTTTCGATGCCCATGACCGTGATCAGGGTCTCCGGCAGGGTCAGGCACATGCGCCCGTTGCCCTCGGACTCGACGACCGACAGGGTGCCGGTCTCCGCGACGGCGAAATTGGCCCCGGAGACGGCGACCTTCGTCGTCATGAACTTCTCGCGCAGATAGGCGCGCGCGGCGGCCGCGAGGTGCGCCGGTACGGAGTCGAGCCCCGGGTCGACGCCGGGGATGCCGCGGAGGAAGATCTCCCGGATCTCGTCGCGGTTGCGGTGGATCGCCGGGACGAGGATGTGCGAGGGCTTGTCGTCGGCCAACTGCACGATGAGCTCGGCCAGATCGGTCTCGTGGGCCCGGATGCCGCGTTCCTCCAGGTGCTCGTTGAGCCCGATCTCCTGGGTGGCCATCGACTTGACCTTGATGACCTCTTTGCTGCCCGTCGCCTCCACGAGCCGGCTCACGATCGCGTTCGCCTCGACGGCGTCGCGCGCCCAGTGCACGGTGCCGCCGGCCGCGGTGACCTTCTCCTCCAGCTGTTCGAGCAGCTCGGGAAGGCGGTTCATGGTGTCCGTCTTGATCGCGGATCCGGCTGCCCGCAACTGCTCCCAGTCGGGCAGCTCGGCGGTGACCGCGAGCCGCTTGGCGCGGATGGTGTGCGTGGCCCGGTGCAGATTGCCGCGCAACTGCTCGTTGCGCAGTTCGGTGCGGGCGGCCTTCGGGAACTTCTGGTCGCCTCGCAGGTTGCCCGCTCCGTACGGGGCGCGCGGCGGGACGGCGGGCATGCCGAGGAAGGTGTTGCTCATCGGACGGCCTCCGTCATGGCGTACGGCGTGGTGCGGGTGGCGGCGAGGATCTGTGCGAGGTGCAGCGTGCGGGTGCCGGAGCGGATCCGGGACAGTCCGCCTCCGATGTGCATCAGGCAGGAGGAGTCGCCGGCCGTGCACACGTCCGCGCCGGTGCCGCACACGTTGGTGAGCTTGTCGGCGAGCATGGCACTGGAGGTGTCGGCGTTCTTCACGGCGAACGTGCCGCCGAAGCCGCAGCAGGAGTCGGCCTCGGGCAGTTCCACGAGGTCGATCCCGTCGACGGCGCGCAGCAGCCGGAGCGGCTTGTCGCCGACGCGCAGCATGCGCAGTGAGTGACAGGTGGGGTGGTAGGTCACCCGGTGCGGGAAGTACGCGCCGACGTCCACGGCGCCGAGCACGTCGACGAGCAGTTCGGACAGTTCGTATGTCTTCGCTTTGACCCGCGCGACCCCCGAGCGCAGCGCCGGGTCCCCGTACCGCTCGGCGATGATCTCGTGCTGGTGGCGAACCGATCCGGCGCAGGAGCCGGACGGCATCACGACGGCGTCGATCGAAGCGTCGCCGAACTGGTCGACGAAGCCCCGTACCAGGGGCACGGGCTCGCGCTGGTACCCGGTGTTCACATGCATCTGCCCGCAGCAGGTCTGGTCCGGCGGGAACACCAGCTCGTGGCCGAGCCGACTGAGCAGGACGGCGGTGGCCTTGACCGCGTCGGGGAAGAGGGTGTCTCCCAGGCATGTGGCGAAGAGTCCGATACGCAAGGGAGAGCCTCCACAATCTCGTTCTCGCACGTCTCGCGATGCGATTTACGGTCCGACCATACGTCCGTCGTGCCAAAAAGGACAGCATGTCGCCCCTTGCATAGGCCGGACGGCAATGTGGTCCGACCTTATTGACATCAGGTGTGAGCGAGTGCGCTACTAAGGGCGCCCGCCGCCCAGAGCGGCGAGCACTCCGAACGGTCAGCAGGCCGCAGCCGCTGCCGTTTCCTGCCGCGCTCCGTGGGCGCGAATCTCTGCTCGCATGGTCCGGAACTCGACGAGGAGTACTTTTCGTGGCCTCAGCACCCCCGGCGGTCCTCGCCGCCTTCACCCCAGACGCGCACGCCGTCGGCGGCAGCCTCGCCGGTACGGCACTCCTCGGCCTCCTTCCGCTGGCCGTGTTCTTCGTCCTGCTCATGGTCGCCAAGCGGCCCGCGCTGCAGTCCGCGCTGGGAGCCCTGCTCGTCGCGCTGCTCGTCGCCATGTTCGGGATGGACATGCCCGTCGAGCTCGGCCTGCTGTCCGCCGCGCAGGGCGCCGTCTTCGGCCTCTTCCCGGTCATGCTCATCGTGGTCGCGGCCATCTGGTTCTACGAACTCACCGTTGTCAGCAACCGCTTCGAGGACCTGCGGCGCTCCTTCAGCGCGGTCGGGCGCGGCGATCTGCGCGTCCAGGCCATGCTCATCGCGTTCTGCTTCGGCGGCCTCCTCGAAGCGCTCGCCGGGTTCGGCGCCCCCGTCGCCATCACCGCGGCCATGCTGATGGCGCTCGGTCTGCCGCCGCTGCGCGCCGCCGTCACCGTCCTGGTCGCGAACACCGCCCCCGTCGCCTTCGGCGCCATGGCCATCCCGATCACCACAGCCGGCAACCTCACGGGCATCCCCGCCGAGGAGATCGCCGCCGTCGTGGGCCGCCAGAGCCCGCTGCTCGCCCTGTTCGTCCCGACGCTGCTGCT
The DNA here is from genome assembly GCF_043198875.1 of Streptomyces sp. NPDC048718. NCBI lineage: Bacteria > Bacillati > Actinomycetota > Actinomycetes > Kitasatosporales > Streptomycetaceae > Streptomyces > Streptomyces sp. NPDC048718. The sequence goes on along the minus strand of NZ_JBICVG010000021.1, from coordinate 90,572 downwards.
CTTCCTCGTCGACGGACGGCGCGGTGTGCGCCAGCTGTGGCCGATAGCCGTGGTCACCGGAGCCGTCTTCGCCGCCGCGCAGTTCTGGTGCGCGGGTCACTTCGCCTACGAACTGACGGACGTCGTCGCCGCGCTCGCCGGCTTCGCCGCGGCCGTGCTCATGCTCCGCTTCTGGAAGCCCGCCACCCCCGACGACCAGCGCTCGCGGGTCGAGGCCCAGCCGCTCACCCCGCGCCGCGTCACCCTCGCCGTGCTGCCGTACCTGCTCGTCATCGTGGTCTTCGGGCTCGCCAAGCTGAACACCGGCGCCATCGACGTACCCGCCGCCCTCGCCCACTGGAACGTCCTCCTGCAGTGGCCCGGCCTGTACGGCGAGCTGCTCGCACCCAACGGCACCCCGGCCGGCAGTGCCGTTTACAAGCTGGAGGTGCTCGGCAACCCCGGCACCCTGCTGATCCTCTCCGGCCTGCTGGTCACGCTGATCTACCGCCTGACCGGCAGCGAGCGGTACCCGATGACCGGGCGGCTGGCGCTGCGCGCGGCCGGGCGCACCGTGGTGAACATGCGCGTCGCCATCGCCACCGTCGCGACCGTGCTGTCCCTGTCCTACGTCATGAACCAGTCCGGCCAGACCATGGCCATCGGCACCTGGCTGGCCGCGGCCGGCGGCGTCTTCGCCCTTCTGTCGCCCTCTCTCGGCTGGCTCGGCACCGCCGTCACCGGCTCGGACACCTCGGCCAACGCCCTCTTCGCGACCCTCCAGCAGACCGCGGGCCAGAAGGCCGGCATCGACCCGACCCTCCTCGTCGCCGCGAACACCTCGGGCGGAGTGGTCGGCAAGCTGGTCAGCCCGCAGAACCTGACGATAGCCGCGACCGCCGTCGGCCAACCCGGCAGCGAACGCGTCCTGCTGCGCAAGGTCGCCGGCTACAGCCTCGGCATGCTCGCCATCCTCTGCGCGCTCGTCTACCTGCAGTCGCTGCCGGCGCTGTCCTGGATGCTGCCCTAGCTCAGGAGCGCTGCGCGGCCCGGGAACCGGAATCGGCCGGGCCGCCGACCTCGACGAGAGTGCCGTGGAAACCGCGGATGTGCTGCTCCACGAGGTCGGCGGCCCGGGCACCCTCGCCTGCCCGGATCAGCCGCAGCAGCTCGGTGTGCTGCTCGTCGAGTGCGCGAGCCGTGGCCGGCCAGTCCTCGCCGGTGGCCTCCTCGGCCTTGAGGATCAACGTCCGCACCGCCTCGCGCACCGCGGAGGTCAGTGTCGAGATCAGGTCGTTGCCCGAGACGCGGGCGATGTACACGTGGAACCGCGTGTCCAGGTCGTTGAACTCGGTGATGGACAGGTCCGGCTCGCGCATCCGCTCCAGGAGCCGCGCCGCCTCGGCCAACTGCTCCTCGTCCGCGAAACGGGCCGCCGCCTCGAAGCTGGAACGCTCCAGGGTCACCCGGGCCTCCAGGACATCCTCGAGGCTGTAGCTGCCGAGCGCGACATGCAGCCGCAGCAGGCGGCCCAGGGCGTCGTCCGGGTTCTGCACGATACGGGCGCCCGCGTCCGGACCGCGCCCCGCGGTGGCCACCAGGACACCTATCGTCTCCATGACCCGCAGCGCCTCGCGCAGGGCCGACCGGCTGACCCCGAGCGCCTGAGCCAGTTCGCGCTCCGGCGGAAGCCGGTCGCCGGCCTTGAGCTCGCCGGCGAGCACCTGTTCCTCGACGCTTTCCAGGACGAGCTCGTGTGTCCGCGACTGTCGGACCGGAAGCCATTCGGCCACTGTCGGTACCTCCCCGGCCCGTCTGCTCGCCCCATCGGAATTCAGAACATCACTATGGCACAACTGGCATAAGGTCCGACCACAAGGTGTCAGGCGGGCGTCCCCGGCCGGCGAGGCGAAGCCCGGGCAGTGGGCGGCGGCTCCGGAGGACGGTTTACCCGCCCTTCGGCACACCCGCGCCTCGATCCCGCCGGAAGCCGGAGAGCCCGTCGTGACCCTGGCTCGGCGGCTTCGGCACTCCTCACCGGCGATCACCCTCGGTTACTATGCTCACTTCACGCCGGAAGCCGGCAGCAAGAGGCGCATGGCACCATCGACGGTCTGCCGGGGGAGCGGGAAGACCGGCTCGCCGGCCGGCACTCCCGGATTTTCCTCAGCACCGTCGACCGGTGATTCCCACCTCGACACCACGGAGAGATCATCCGTGGATTGTCAGGTCGAAGAGAAGGGTGGCCCGGGAAGTGCTGCAAGAGGTCGTAGCGACCCGCTACGTCACGCCACTGCGTGAGGGCGGCTCGCTCCCCGGGATCGTCGAGGCCGACGATCTCGGTACGTACGTCATGAAATTCACCGGCGCCGGCCAGGGGCGCAAGACGCTGGTCGCCGAGGTGATCTGTGGGCAGCTGGCCCGGCGGCTCGGGCTGCGGGTGCCGGAGCTGGTGACGATCCAGCTCGACCCGGTGATCGGACTGTCCGAGCCCGACCAGGAGGTGCAGGAGCTGCTCAAGGCGAGCGGCGGGCTCAACCTGGGGATGGACTTCCTGCCCGGCTCGCTCGGTTTCGACCCGCTCGCCTACGAGGTCGATCCGAAGGAGGCGGGCAAGGTCGTCTGGTTCGACGCGGTCGTCAACAATGTCGACCGGTCCTGGCGCAACCCCAACATGCTGGTCTGGCACGGCGATCTGTGGCTCATCGACCACGGCGCCACCATGATCTGGCACCACAACTGGCCCGGCACCCAGGCGTCCGCCGCCAAGCCGTACGACGCCTCGGACCACGCCCTCGCGCCGTTCGCGCCCGACATCGCCGCGGCCGCCGCCGAACTGGCCCCGCTCGTCACCCGCGAGCTGCTGACCGAGGTCGCCGCCGACGTCCCCGACGAGTGGCTGGTGGACGAGCCCGGCTTCGACAGCACCGACGAACTGCGGGACGCGTACGTGACGGCGCTACTGCCGCGCGCGGCCACCATCCACGAGCGGATCACCCTCGGCCCCCGCGTCGAGCGGCGGCCCCAGCAGCCCCCCGGCTGGCTCGCCGACCGCCTCACTCCCCGGACGCAGGGCGCGGACACCTCCGCCCCGGACAGCACCTCCCTGGCCGGTACCCCGAAGGACAGCACCACGTGACCCACCGCGATGTCTTCGAGTACGCGCTCCTGCGCGTCGTGCCCCGCGTCGAGCGCGGCGAGTGCTTCAACGCCGGGGTGGTCGTCTACTGCCGGGCCCGGTCCTACGTCGCCGCCCGCGTCCACCTCGACGAGACCAAGCTCGCCGCGCTCGACCCCGCCGCCGACGTCACCGGCGTCCGGGCCGCGCTGCGCGCCGTCGAGGGGGTCTGTACAGGCGGCGAGGCCGCGGGCCAGGCCGCGCCCGACGACGCCGGCCGGCGATTCCGCTGGCTGATGGCGCCCCGTTCCACCGTGGTGCAGCCCGGTCCGGTGCACACCGGCCTGACCGCCGATCCCGAGGCCGAGGTGGAACGCCTGCTCGACCTGCTCGTCCGGTAGCGGCCTGCCTCTCCGGCCCCCTGGGGGCGGGTGCACCCGGTGGGCCGTTGACACCGGGTGCCAGGGCTTCTAGCGTCTCGTCTGCGGACGATACTAAGCGGTCGCTCATGCTCGGGGGAGTGGGCGCGGCGCGGGTGGGGACCGCATCCAGGGATCCCAAGGGCGAGGAGAACAAGCATGTCCACCACCGAGCAGCGCGTAGCCGTCGTCACCGGTGCGGCGCGGGGTATCGGCGCCGCCACCGCGATCCGGCTCGCGGCCGAGGGCCGCGCCGTCGCCGTGCTCGACCTCGACGAGGCGGCCTGCAAGGACACCGTCGAGAAGATCACCGCCGCCGGCGGCACCGCGCTCGCCGTCGGCTGCGACGTCTCGGACGCCGCGCAGGTGGAGGCGGCGGTGGCCAGGGTCGCGACCGAGCTGGGCGCGCCGACCATCCTCGTCAACAACGCGGGCGTGCTCCGCGACAACCTGCTCTTCAAGATGTCCGAGTCGGACTGGGACATCGTCATGAACGTGCATCTCAAGGGCGCGTTCCTGATGGCCAAGGCCTGCCAGAAGCACATGGTGGACGCGGGCTTCGGCCGGATCGTCTCGCTGTCCTCCTCCTCGGCGCTCGGCAACCGCGGCCAGGCCAACTACTCCGCCGTGAAGGCCGGTCTGCAGGGCCTCACCAAGACCCTCGCCAAGGAGCTGGGCAAGTTCGGCGTCACCGCCAACGCCGTCGCTCCCGGCTTCATCGTCACCGAGATGACCGCGCAGACCGCCGAGCGGGTCGGCATGGGCTTCGAGGACTTCCAGGCCGCCGCCGCGTCCATGATCCCGGTGCAGCGGGTCGGCCGGCCGGAGGACGTCGCCAACGCCATCGCCTTCTTCACGGGCGACGCCGCGGGCTTCGTCTCCGGCCAGGTCATGTACGTGGCCGGCGGCCCGCTCAACTGACGCCCGGCGAAGCCGCACGAGGAGGCATACGTATGAGCAAGCGGGAACTGCCCGAGCTCTCCGGCAAGGTCGCCCTGGTCACCGGTGCGAGCCGGGGCATCGGCTACGGCGTCGCCGAGGCCCTGGTCGCGCGCGGCGACCGGGTCTGCATCACCGGCCGCGGCGAGGAGGCCCTCAAGGAGGCCGTGGAGCGGCTGGGGTCCGACCGGGTCGTCGCGGTGCCCGGCAAGGCCTACGACGAGGCCCACCAGGCCGCCGCGGTCGCCGCCACCATGGAGGCTTTCGGGCGCGTCGATTTCCTGGTCAACAACGCCGGTACGAATCCGGTGTTCGGCCCGATCGCCGAACTCGATCTCGCTGTCGCCCGGAAGGTCTTCGAGACGAACGTGGTCTCGGCGCTCGGTTTCGCCCAGCAGACCTACCGGGCCTGGCAGAAGGAGAACGGCGGGGCGATTGTGAACATCGCCTCGATCGCCGGGCTTTCGGCGTCGCCTTTCATCGGCGCGTACGGAATGAGCAAGGCGGCGATGATCAATCTGACCCTTCAGCTGGCGCATGAATTCGCCCCGGCCGTACGGGTCAACGCCATCGCCCCGGCCGTCGTGAAGACGAAGTTCGCGGCGGCGCTGTACGAGGGCCGGGAGGCCGAGGCGGCCGCCCCGTACCCGCTCGGCCGGCTCGGCGAGCCGCAGGACATCGGCGGTGCCGCCGCCTTCCTGACCTCGCCTCAGTCGGACTGGATCACGGGGCAGACCCTGGTCGTCGACGGCGGGATTTTCCTGAACGCCGGTGTCGGGTGACCGATATCCGGACACTTTCCTGAAGTCGTGACCGGTTTGGCCCCGGTTGCGCGCTGAATGCCTCAAGTGCCCTGCCAGGGCGGATCATTGACCTGGTGGGGCGCTGCGGTATGGTCGGCCGATCCCAGGCTGAACGAGGAGCGTGCACGTGTTCAACCGGACCAGTCTGCAGGCGGCTGCAGCCCTTGCGTCCATATCCCTCCTGTCCGGATGCAGCATGTTCTCGGACAGTGGAACCACAGCGGAACAGCGCATCGTCGTAGGGACGACGAGTTCCCCCACCACGTTCGATCCGGCGGCCGCCTGGGACAACTCCTGGGAACTCTTCCGGAATGTCTTCCAGACGCTCGTGGCGTATCCCACGGGCAGTGCGGTACCGAAGCCCGACGCCGCGGACTGTCAGTTCAAGGATTCCGAGAGCCGCCTTTTCGAATGCCGGGTCCATGAAGGGCTGACTTTCTCCAACGGCCACAAGCTGGACGCCGCGGCCGTCAAGCACTCGATCGACCGCATTCGCACCATCGACGTCGAGGGCGGCCCGAACGGAATGCTCGGTTCCCTCGACAAGGTCGAGGTCACCGACGCGAACACGGTGCTCTTCCGGCTCAACAAGCCCGACGCGACCTTCCCGTTCATCCTCACCACCCCGGCCATGTCCATCGTGGACCCGGCCGAGTACCCGGCGGACAAGCTCCGCGAGGACGGCAAGATCACCGGCTCCGGACCGTACGTCCTGGACTCCTACAAGGAGGGCGACCGGGCCGAGCTGACCGGCTATGCCAACTACAAGGGCTTCGCCGACCGCAAGAACAACGGCGTGACCATCAAGTACTTCAAGGAGTCCGAGCCGATGGTCGCGGCGCTCCGGAAGAAGGAGATCGACATCACCTACCGCGGTCTGACCGCCGCGGAGGTCGTCGATCTCGAGGACCGCAAGCCCGAGAACAAGGGCCTCCAGCTCGTCGATTCCACCGGTTCCGACATCCGCTACCTCGTGTTCAACAGCAAGGACGCGACGGCCGCCAAGCTGCCCGTCCGCCGCGCCATCGCCCAGCTGGTCGACCGCGACCGGCTGGTGAGCACTGTCTTCCAGGGCACCGCCGAGCCCCTGTACTCCATGGTGCCCAAGGGCATCGCCGGTCACACCACCAAGTTCTTCGACCGCTTCGGCGGACCGGACAAGGGCAAGGCGGAGGCCATCCTGCGCGACGCCGGCATCACCGAGCCCGTCTCGCTGGACTTCTGGTACGCCACCGACCGCTACGGCTCCTCCACCGCCGCCGAGTTCGCCGAGCTGAAGAAGCAGCTGGAGGAGTCCAAGCTCTTCAAGATCACCCTGCACGGCAAGCCGTGGAAGGAACTCCAGGCGGGCTTCCAGCGCGCCGAGTACCCCGTGTTCGGGCGAGGCTGGTTCCCCGACTTCCCGGACCCGGACAACTTCGTCGCTCCCTTCATCGGCCAGGAGAACGTCCTCGGCACCCCGTACGTCAACTCCCGCATCAGCGACGAGCTGATCCCCCAGTCGCGCCGCAACACCGACCGCGCGGCCGTCACGGGCAAGTTCGTCGAGGCGCAGGAGATCATGGTCCGGGACGTCCGGCTGCTGCCGCTGTGGCAGGGCAAGCTGTACATCGCGGCCAGCGAGGACATCGGCGGCGGTGAGCGGGCGCTCGACCCGCAGACCGTCATGCAGTTGTGGGAGCTGAACCGCCGCACCAGCTGGTGACCGAAGGGTGACCGAAGGTTGATCGAAGGGCCGGGCCCGGTACACGGGTCCGGCCCGGTGCGTGAGTCGGGCCCGGCATACGGGTCCGGTCGGGCACGGCCGGACGACGGCCGGTGGGACCGCCCAGCGGCCGGGCGGCGGTCGGTGGAGTACGGCATTGTCAGTGGCCCCCGGTAGGTTCTCGTTCGGAGTACCAAGCAAGCCCACCGGAGGTTGTTGACCGTGACCGACACCGACCAGCTGCCCGAGTCCTGGCGCGGCGTCCTCGGCGAAGAGCTGGAGAAGCCCTACTTCAAGGAGCTCACCGAGTTCGTCGAGGAAGAGCGGGCCAAGGGGCCGGTCTACCCGCCGCGCGACCAGGTCTTCGCCGCCCTCGACGCCACCCCGTTCGACCGGGTCAAGGTGCTGATCCTCGGCCAGGACCCGTACCACGGCGAGGGCCAGGGTCACGGTCTGTGCTTCTCCGTGCGGCCCGGCGTGAAGACGCCGCCCTCGCTGCGCAACATCTACAAGGAGATGCAGAGCGAGCTCGGGCACCCGATTCCCGACAACGGCTATCTGATGCCGTGGGCCGAGCAGGGCGTCCTGCTGCTCAACGCGGTGCTCACGGTCCGCGCCGGCGAGGCCAACTCGCACAAGGGCAAGGGCTGGGAGAAGTTCACCGACGCCGTCATCAAGGCCGTCGCCGCCCGCCCCGACCCGGCCGTCTTCGTCCTGTGGGGCAACTACGCCCAGAAGAAGCTGCCGCTCATCGACGAGACCCGGCACGTCGTGGTGAAGGGCGCCCATCCCTCGCCGCTGTCGGCGAAGAAGTTCTTCGGCTCCCGTCCCTTCACCCAGATCGACGAGGCCGTCGCCGCTCAGGGGCACGAGCCGATCGACTGGCGCGTCCCGGACCTCGGCTGAGCCTCGCCCGGATCCGGCGTGGCGACGGTTAGCGTCGGATCCGGCAATCCGTACGGGTGCCGCACGACAGCGCGTGGAGGCCGTAGTGACCGGGCAGCAGGTATCGGACGACGCCGTCATGACCAGGATCGGGCAGGCGATGATGCTGCTCCACGGCGGCGACCGGGAGGAGGCCCGCAACCGCTTCGGCGTCATCTGGGATCAGATCGGGCCGGACGGCGACCCGCTCCACCGCTGCACCCTCGCCCACTACATGGCCGACGCACAGGACGATCCCGACACCGAGCTGGCCTGGGACCTGCGGGCCCTGACCGCGGCCGAGGGCCTGGACGACGACCGCCTGGCCCGGCACGACTCGGCCGTCGCCCTGCGCGCCCTGTATCCCTCGCTGCATCTCAACCTGGCCGCCGACTATATGAAGCTGGCCCGCCCCGACGCGGCCCGGATCCATCTGGACCGGGCCCGCGAGGCCGCCGTAAGCCTGGACGACGACGGATACGGCAACGGGGTGCGGGCCGCGATCGACCGGCTGGAGCTGCGGCTGGAGGACTGAGCGCGGGGCCGTTCGCCGTGCGACGAGCCCGGTGAGGGCCCGTGGCGGGCGGCGGCGGGCGGAGGCGGGCGCGCGAGGGGCGCACGCCCTACTTCGCGTAGGTGTTCCGGCAGATCCGGGCCTGGGCGCTGTCGGAGCTCCAGCCGCCGAACACCGCGCCGAGCCGGCAGACGTCGGAGCGCGACTCGGGAAGCTCCGGCGGTCTGACGGGTGCGGCCGGCGGCCGGTGGGGCCGCGCGGCCGGTGGGCGCCCGGGGTGTGCGTGCGCTGGTGGGTGCCGGTGAGCCGGGTGCTTCCCGTCGTCCTCGGCGTGCTTCTCCAGCGAGGACTGGGGCTCGGGCTCCGGGGGATCGGGCATCGCCGCTTCCAGGGCCTCCCTGGCGGGGCCCGGGACGATCTGCGGCACGGCCTCGCCGCCGGCGGGGCCGGCCGAGGCGGCGGGTGCGGGGCGCGGGGCGACCGGCTCGACGGCGACGCAGCCGGACAGAGCGGCCATCGCCATCCCGGCGAGGAATGTCACGGTGGTTCTCGTTCGATGCACCCGCGCCACTTTGCAGGCCGGACCCCGTCCGGCGCGCCCCTACTCGCGGGGAATGCCCCGCATGGGTGAGCGCCGTGGTGCGCACTGACCGGCGCGCCCCGGGCGAATGCTCCCGTGCGCCGGGGTGTCGTGGGCGGGTCAGTTTCCGGTGGCGCCGTCGATGCGCTCCCGGATGAGGTCGGCGTGGCCGTTGTGGCGGGCGTACTCCTCGATCATGTGGAGGTAGATCCAGCGCAGGTTGACGGTCTTTCCCCGGCTGGTCGGGCGCAGGCCCTGGTCGTCGAGGTCGCGGCCGGCCGCGTTGGCCCGGGCGTGGGCGATCTGCTCCTGCCAGGTGGCGTACGCCTCCTCCCAGGTGTCCTCGTCGGTGACGTGGATGTCCCGGTCCTCGTCCTTCTCGTCGTCATAGAGCCACGGTGTGTCCTCGCCGGCCAGTACCCGGCGGAACCAGGCGAGTTCGACCTCGGCCATGTGCCGTACCAGACCGAGGAGGTTGAGGTCGGACGGCGGGACGGAGACGGTGCGCAGCTGGGCGTCGTCGAGACCCTGGCACTTCAGGGCGAGGGTCTCGCGGTGGAAGTCGAGCCACTGTTCCAGGGCGGCGCGTTCGCCGCTCAGGGTGTCGGGGCGGGTGCGGGGCGCGGGGGCGGTGCTGTCGGTGCTCATGCTCCTCATCGTGTCCGATGACATGGTGGTAGTGCCACGGAATTGACGGGGGATCAATGTGGCGGCAGTCGGGGCCGGGGTCGCCCGGCGGGCGCCGAGGTAGCTCAGCGCCCGCCGTCATCGGTGCCGGTGCCGGCGCCGGTGCCGAGCATGCCGCGCAGCAGTTCGTCGAAGCCGGTGCGCAGTTCCGCGCGGCTCGGGACCTCGGCGTGGAACGAGCCGGCCGCGCAGGAGAACATCAGCCCCTCGCACCACGCGATGAGGGAGAGCCCCTGGCGCTCCGGCGCGGGGGAGCCGGCCGCACGCAGCATCGCGATCACGGGGGTGCGGAAGACGGATCCGGCGGCGTCGAAGAAGGCGCGCAGCTCGGGGCGGCGGGTGGCCTCCAGGGCCAGTTCGTAGCGGGACACCAGGAGGGAGCGGTGGTCCGTCAGATAGCGGTGCAGGGCGAGCGCGAGGGCGTTCACCAGTTCCTCCGGTGCGGCCCCGGGCCCCGGCATCTCGTGCGGCGCGAGCACGACCGCCTCCCGCTCGGCCTGGCGTCGTACGGCGGTTTCCAGCAGGGCCTGGCGGGTGCGGGCGTGGTTGGAGGTGGAGCCCTGGGGGAGTCCGGCCCGCTCGTCGACGGCACGGTGGGTGAGTCCGCGCATCCCGCGCTCCACGAGCAGGTCGAGAGCGGCGTCGCCGATGCGGTCGGCGCGGCTGGACGGGGCGGCGGGGGCCGGTGCTGCGGTCATGGGGACAACCTATCGAGCGCCTTGTCTGGCCCCCGCGACTACACCTGTAGTACGTTCGAAGGGTAACTACATCTGTAGTCCCGTGCTTCCCAGGGGGAATCATGCAGCAGCAGCAGCAGCAGCAGCAGCAGCACCGTGCCGTCGTCGTCGGAGCCGGGATCGGCGGCCTCACCGCGGCCCTCGCCCTGCGCGCCCGCGGCTGGGACGTCACCGTCCTCGAACGGGCCTCCTCCCTCGCCCCCGTCGGCGCGGGCATCGGCCTCGCCCCCAACGCCCTGCGTGCCCTCGACACCGTCGGCCTCGGCGACCGGGTCCGCGCGCTCGCCGCCTGGCAGGGCGACGGCGGCATGCGCCGCCCCGACGGCCGCTGGCTCGTCCGTACCAGCGCCCGGGCCGCCGCCGACCGCTTCGGCGGCCCCCTCGTCCTGCTCCACCGCGCCACCCTCGTCGACCTGCTCGCCGACGCGCTGCCCGAGGACACCGTCCGCACCGGCGGCCCCGCCGTCCTCGCCGACCCCGGCGGCGCCGGCCGGCCCGCCCGGGTCACCATGCCCGACGGTGAGCTGGAGGCCGACCTGGTCGTCGCCGCCGACGGCATCCACTCCGCCGTCCGCCGGCTCCTCTTCCCCGGCCACCCCGGCCCGCGCTACTCGGGGTTCACCACCTGGCGCACCGTCGTCCCCGCCCTCGATGCCCCCTTCGCCCCGCACGAGACCTGGGGCCCCGGCCGCCTCTGGGGCAGCCAGCCGCTCAAGGACGGCCGCGTCTACGCGTACGCCATGGCCGCCGCCCCCGCCGGGGAGCACGCCCCCGGCGGCGAGAAGGCCGAACTCCTGCGTCGGTTCGGCGACTGGCACCACCCCGTCCCCGCGATCCTGGCCGCCTGCGACGAGGACACCGTCCTGCGCCACGACGTCCACCAGCTGACCGACCCGCTGCCCTCCTTCCACCTCGGCCGCGTCGCGCTGCTCGGCGACGCCGCCCACGCCATGCAGCCGACGCTCGGGCAGGGCGGCAACCAGGCCATCGAGGACGCCGTCGTCCTCGCCCACCACGCCGGACCCGGCCGGGAGGTCTCAGTGGCGCTCGCCGCGTACACCGCCGACCGGCTGCCGCGTACCACCGCCCTGGTCCGCAAGGCCGCCCGCACCGGCCGCCTCGCCCTGCTCTCCGCCCGCCCCGCCGTCGCGCTGCGCGACACCGCGATGAGCGCCGTCTCCCGCTTCGGGCCCGGCCTGGTGCTGCGCGGCTTCGACGGCATCGCGGACTGGCGGCCGCCGACCGGTGACGCGCCCGCGCGCGTAAGCTGACCGCCGCGAAAACCATGAACCGGCGACACCCGCGACACATGCGAAAACCGTGAACTCCCTTTCGGTGAACGGGAACAGACCCCAAGGAGAGACCCCGTGAAGGTCGGCTGCATCGGACTCGGTGACATCGCGCGCAAGGCGTACCTGCCCGTCCTGTCCGCCCTTCCCGGGGTCGAACTGCACTTCCAGACCCGCACCCCCGCCACCCTCGACCGGGTCGCCGACCTCTACCACCTGCCCGCCGAGCGCCGTCACCACGACCTCGACTCGCTGCTCGCCGCGGGCCTCGACGCCGCCTTCGTCCACGCCTCCACCGCCGTGCACCCGGAGATCACCACCCGGCTCCTGGAAGCGGGCGTGCCCACGTACGTCGACAAGCCGCTCGCCTTCGACTACGCCACGTCCGAGCGGCTGGTCGAACTCGCCGAGAAGCGCGCCGTCGGTCTCGCCGTCGGCTTCAACCGGCGCCACGCCCCCGGCTACGTCTCCTGCCTGGACCACCCGCGCGACCTGATCGTGCTCCAGAAGCACCGGACCGGACTGCCCGAGGACCCGCGCACCTTCATTTTCGAGGACTTCGTGCACGTCGTGGACACACTCCGCTTCCTGGTGCCCGGCGAGATCGAGCACACCCAGGTACGGGCCAGGGTCGAGAACGGCCTCTTGCACCATGTGGTGCTCACGCTCTCCGGCGACGGCTTCACCGCGCTCGGCCTGATGAACCGTTCCAGCGGCTCCACCGAGGAGGTCCTGGAGGTCTCCGGGCGCGACGCCAAGCGCCAGGTCGTCAACCTCGCCGAGATCGTCGACCACCACGGCGACCCCACCGTGCGGCGGCGCGGCGACTGGGTGCCGGTCGCCCGGCAGCGCGGCATCGAACAGGCCGCTCTCGGCTTCCTCGACGCCGTACGCGAGGGCCGCCCGCTCAGCGCCCGGGACGCCCTGCTCAGCCACGAACTGTGCGACCGCGTCCTGCGCGAGGTCCTCGCCCAGACTTCCTGAAGCCAGGCGTTCCGTGCCGGGGCTTTCCCGGCACGGGCGTCCTGAGCCGGGGCTTTCCGGACCGGTGGCTTTCCTCCGCGTCGGAGCCTCTCCGGTCCGGACGCTAGGGGTTCTCCGGCGCGTCCTGGCCGGGTTCGGACCTCGCCCGCCGGGCGGCCCCGAGCCGCGCCGAGACCACCGCGCCCGCCGCCACGGCCAGCGCCAAGGCCGCCGCGTACACCGGCCACGGCCCCAGCCGGTCGTACGGCGTCCGGGTCCGGGAGAGCGGCAGTGTGTAGACCGCCGTGGTGCTGAGGTCGGTGCCGAGCACCGGGCCGGTGCGCCGCCCGTCGGGGGCGTACGCGGCACTGATCCCGGTCAGTGTCGCGTGCACCATCGGCCGCCCTGTCTCCGCCGCCCGCAGCGCGCCGAGCGAGGCGTGCTGCGCCGGGGCCCAGGTGTTCTGGAAGGTGGACGTGGCCGACTGCGCGACGATCACCTGCGCGCCCATGTCGGCCAGATGCCGGCTCATGTCGGGAAAGGCCGTCTCGAAACAGATCAGCGGGCCGATCCGCAGGCCGGGCATGCCCGTACCGCCGGGCACCGGTGGCAGGGTCATCACCACCGGCGTGGTGCCGCGCCGGCGGTTCACCGCCGCCGCCTTGCCCACCGAGGTGGCCCAGCCGAGCAGCGACCGCAGCGGGATGTACTCGCCGAACGGGACCAGCCGCATCTTGTCGTAGCGCTGCCCCGTCGGCCCGTCCGCGCCGATCAGGACCGCGCTCTTGTAGATGCCGGGCCGGTCGGAGCGGTGCGCGTCCACGTTCACCAGGACGGGCGCGCCGACCTCCCGGACGAGCGCGGCGAGCCGGGCCGCGAGGTCCGGCCGGGACCGCAGGTCCGTGCCGACGCTGCTCTCGCCCCACACCACGAGGTCGAGGCGCTTCCCGGCCAGTGTCCGGGTCAGCCGCTCGCCCCGGTCGAAGCGCCGTGTGGCACCGCCGGGCCCGTCGAACACGCCCGGCTGGACGACCCCGATCCGGACGCTGCCGGAGGTGTGCGGTGCGGGGAACAGCCAGGGGGCGAGCGCCAGGAGGAGGACGCAGTCGAGGACTCCGGCGGCTCCGGCGAGCGCGGTACGGCGGGCCCGCGGGGACCTGCGGGCCCGTGCGAGCGCGATGACGAGCAGCGCCACGGCCGTGTTCGCCGCCACCACCAGCAGGCTCAGCAGCCAGACCCCGCCGGCCGAGGCCAGCCGCAGCGCGGGCGGAACCTGCCACTGACTCGCCCCCAGCAGCCCCCACGGGCCGCCGAGCGCCTGCCAGGAGCGGACGAGTTCGATCATCAGCCAGCCGGAGGGGACGAGGACGAGCGCGGCGCAGGCCCGCGCCGGGGTCGGCATCCCGCGAAGCGCCGTCCGCACCAGCCGGCCCCACGGCAGCCACAACAGCCCGAACAGCGCGGCGAGGACGAACAGGAAGACATGCAGGCTCGACAGCAGCCAGTGGTGGACGGCCAGCATGAAGCCGGCGCCGCCGCACCAGCCGTCGAAGCCGGCCCGGCGCGCGGTCGGCGCCGTGCGGATCAGCAGCAGGAGCGGTACGAGGGACACATACGCCCACCACCACAGGCCGGGGGTGGGGAAGGCGAACACGGGCAGGGCGCCGAGGACAAGCGCGAGCAGGGACCGGCCGGTCCCGGCCCACCGGCCCCCGCGCGTGGGCCTGGCCCGGGACTTGGCCGCGAACGCTGTTCGCATGCCGCGCCTCCAGGAGTCGTCTCCAGTGTGCGCGCGGTCGGTCTCCCGGGCGGGGTGGCGCGCGGAACGGAACCGGCGGCGGGGCAGGCGGAGCACGGCGCCCGGACCGGATCCGGACCCGAAGGCGCTGAGGGCGAGGGTGAGGGCGAGGGCATGGACGGGGGTAGGGGCCGGGTGCGCGAGGGGCCGTGCGCCGGGACGCCTCACACCCGGCGCCACTTCTCCTCGACGACGACCGAACCCAGCCGCCAGTTCTCGTCCACGCGGAGCGCGGTGAAGGCGTACCGCCCACCCGACATGTACTCCGCGCCGGACGCGAACCGCATCGGATTGAGGTAGTCGGCCCGGACGCTCGCCGCGCCGTCCGGATGGCCCGCCGGGTCCGCCAGGACGATCCGGCGGTTGAGGATGAGGTGCTGGCGTACGGGGAACAGCCGCATCGACTCCGCGAGCCAGTGGGCGACCTCGTCTACCGGACCCTCGATCCCGCCCGAGGAGCGGTAGTCGGCCCGCCCGCCCGGTACGAACAGGGCCCGGTACGCACCCCAGTCGGCGTCGTCCACGGCCATCGCGTAGCCGGTGACCAGGTCGTCCACGGCGAGCCGGGCCATTACGGCGGCGAGATCCACGCGCTGCGTCATCGGCTCAGTGTCGGCCTGCGGGCACCGTGGGGCCAAGGGGCGTGCGGGGACGGGATCGAACCTGCCCCCGGCACTCGGCCGCGGGGCATATGCCGGTGTTCCGGTGCGACGGGGTCGGCATATGCCGGCCATGAAGGATTCGTCGTATGCCCGGCGGTCCGGCGGTGGAACCCCGAGGCACCGCCGGACCCGCCAGGGGCCGCGCCGTGATCGGTCGCCCTTCAGCCGCGTCCGCTCAGCCGTACGGGCAGGGAGCTGTAACTATTGAGGATGAAGGTCGCCATGGGCTCCAGCTCTCCGGCCGTGTGTGCCGGCGCCATGTCGGGGAAACGTGCGAACAGCTGCCGGAGAGCGATCTCCGTCTCCATCCGGGCCAAGGGTGCTCCGATGCAGAAGTGGACTCCGTGCCCGAAGCCCAGATGCTCCCTGCCGCCGCGCAGTACGTCGAACGTGGCTTCCCCGCCCTGGTCCTCCATCTCGCCGAAGAAGCCCACAAGGATCGCGTCACCCTTCTTGATCAGGACGTCTTCCAGCTGGATGTCGTCCACCGCGAAGCGCAGGGGCGAGAACCCTCCGGGGCTGCGCGGGCCGCTCATGACCTCCGCGATCACGTCCTGCCAGTCGGCCCGGCCGGCCTGGACATGACCGAGCTGATCAGGGTGGTGGAGCAGCTCGGCGATGGCGTTGGTGAGCAAGGCGCAGGTCGTGTGCTGCCCCGCCGAGATCATGAGGTGCAGGGTCCCGATGAGCTCCTGTTCGCTGAGCCCGTCTCCCTGGTCCCGCGCCGTCAGCAGGGCGGAGGTCAGGTCGTCTCCCGGCTCCGCGCGTCTGGCGGCCACCAGCTCGGTCAGCAGCCGACGGATCACCAGCTGGGCCGCCGTGGCCTGTTCGGGCGTCACGAGGGTGCTGAAGGCTGTCTTCATCGCCCCGCACAGCGCGTTCCTGCTCGACTCGGAGACCCCGAACAGCTCGCAGACCACCAGCATGGGAAGTCGCTCCCCGATGGCCTCACGGATGTCGACCTCGTGGCCGGCCGGCAGGGCGGCGAGCTCGTCGACGAGCTGCCTGGTGATCTCCTCGACGCGAGGCCGCAGCGCCTCGGTGCGCCGTGTGGTGAACGCGCCCGCGACGAGCTTGCGCAGCCTGGCGTGCTCGTCACCGTACGCCTGGAACATGCTCTCCACCGCGACCCATGGGTACAGCGGCCAGTCCTGCGGGACCCGTCCCGCGACGAACTCCGGCCAGTGCCGGCGGGCCGACCTTGAGACCCTGGGGTCGGTGAGCAGGCGTTTGGCGTACTCGCGCTTGATGACGGCCCAGGCGGGGATCCCTCCGGGCATGAGTACTTCGACAGCCGCTCCCTGGGTACGCAGCCGTGCGACTTCACCGGCGAGATCCCGTCCCGCGGCATCCAGGGTGTACGGGCATGCGGTCATGATCGGCCCTCCGTCCAACTGGTCAGGTGTAGCTGTGAGCTGCCCGCCTCGACGTCCATGGCGACGCGGACGGTTCCTCTTCACGCGTCATGCGGACATGACGTCGCGTCCCGGACAGGGCGCCCACGTCAGGCGAATTCCCTCCCCGAACTCTCCGCCGGGTCACCTTGCGGTGCGTCGCGGCCCGACGGGTCACGCTTCGGGGCTCTCCTCGGCCGTCGAACGGATCAGAGCGTCGAAGCGCTGTGCGTAGTCGCTGTTGGCGATGGGGATCGCGGACAGGTGCTGTGACGGCAGGTCGAAGGCGTCGACGAAAGTCAGCATGTGAGGTGCCAGCGCCGCCACGGTCTCCTCGAGGGTGTCCGGCAGCGCGAGGACATGGTCCCCATGCATCCGGCCGGCCGCGAGCAGGTCGCCGGTGTGCCGGTTGAGCTCTTGCACAAGGAAGAGGCGGCACAGGAGTTCGAGAAGGTTCCGCCCCTGAGGCGTGGCCGCCTTGCCGGCGGCGGCGATGAACGCGTCGGCGGCGAGGAGGCGCGCGTGCGCGGAGACCATCTCCAGGGCAGCGGGGGACGCTCTGTTCCAGCGGCCCAGGGAGTTCTTCGAAGGCCCCTGCCGCAGGGCGGTCCTGGCCCGCTGCTGCCAGATCGCCTCGAGGTCGGCGAGGAGTGAGCGCAGGTACGCCAGGTCGGTGAGGGACTCCTGGGCCGTCACCCGGCCGCTCGGCGTGCCGCGGTCCACTTGATGCCCGAGGATCATCTCGGCGGCGGCCTTGAGCCAGATGACCAGGTTGTCCCCCTCGGCCGTGATGGTGCCTTCGAGTTCCATCGGGTACTCGGCGAGGCCGTTCAGCGGGAAGAGCCCTTGGGCCCCGCACCGTTCACGGCATTCCAGGGTGATCTCCCGCGCCTGCCAGGTGATCCACGCCTTGGCGATGGCCGCGGTGCGTTCGGCCCGCGCTGTCGTGTCCGGGGTGTGGTGCTTCCACTCCGCGACGACCGACCGGTGCAGAAAGGTCATGGCGTAGTTCGTGGCCAGGGACCGGAGCAGATTGCCGTGGTGGCTGCGGTGGGCGGCCAGGGGGACGCGTTCAGCGGCCCGCGGGCCGCTGATGTCACGGTGATGGGCATAGCGGACCGCGATGTCCAGCGCCGCGCGTGACACCCCCACCCCACAGGCGCTCATACAGAGTTTGCCCTGGGTGACCCGGCCGATGGACCGCAGGAAACGCTTGCGCCGGCTGCCGAGGTTGCTGGTGAGTCTTCCGTCACGGTCCAGACGGCCGTGGTCGGCCTGTAACAGGGCGTCCGGGGGAAGGCGCACGTGATCGAAGCCGGTGATGCTGTGGTCGACCGGGCCGCCCGTGCGATCCGGCATCCGAAGGACGCGCACCCCCGGTAGCGGGCCCTTCTCGTCGCTCAGCGGGACAAGGAAGAGGAACACGCCCTCGTCCTGGCCGTCCACGAGGAGACGCGCCGCGACCACACCGCTCTTCGCCCCTCCCACCATGCTGGTGTTGGGCATGAACTTCTGGGCGCCGGGGTGCGGGGTGTGCAGGACGAACCCACCGGTCACGGGGTCGAGTTCGGCTGTGGTCTCCAGGGCCGCGACATCGTTGCCGTGGGCGATCTCCGTACACAGAAAGGTACCGATGCGCCGCATCGACGCGAAGTCGGAGAGATCCCGGTCCGCTCCGCTGTCGTGATCGAGCAGACTGCCGAGGAAGAGGTTGTAGTGAATGCTGATCAGGGAACCCAGGCGGCCGTCCGAGATCCCGGCCCACTCGTGGAGGCTGGCCAGCCTCTGCGGATCACGCGCCAGCTCCACCGCGTCGTCCGTCACTTCGTTGACGACCCGGAGTCGGTCGTACGCCAGGGATATTCGCTCGGCGGGAGTCAGCTCTGGCCGATGGCGAAAAATCTCGCGGGAAATCATGGCGCGCCAGCCGGAATGCACTCGCTCACGCTGGTCTTCGTCATAGAGCAGATAGGAAAGATCTTCCCGGACCGCGGTGAGGGACCCGGGCGGAGCGTCCTTCGCGGAAGGCGAAGCTCTGCCTTGCGGCGGTCTCACGGTGCGAGAGTCGTCATGGTGGAACGTCATCGTATCCACGAGGCTCGTGTCACCCCTTTGAGTCATGGCTCGGCTGGGACGTGAGAGGTTCGCGGCTTCACCATACGACCCGTCGACGTGACCTTGGCGTGGTCTCGGATTCCTGTCTCGAATCGACCGCAGCGAGCGCCGTCCCTCGATGCAGGGGCGTCGCCGCGTCCGTCGAGAGGAGGGGTGGGGGCGTCGCGGATCGCCGCGGGCGGTGCCTTCACGCCCTGCCGGGACATCGTCTTCAGGGTGAACGTGTCGTTCCGGTGGCACCGGATTCATGGGCCGGGGCGTGCACCGGAAAGGGCCGAGCGGTCAGCCGGCCGACTCGCCCGCGTGCGGGCTGAGCACTCCCACGCCCACCAGGATCAGCAGCAGGACGCCGAGCAGGATCCGGTAGATCACGAACGGCATGAAGGACTTCGTGGTGATGAACTTCATGAACCACGCGATGACCGCGTAGCCGACGACGAAGGCGATGACCGTGGCGAACAGCGTGGGGCCCCACGACACATGGCCGCTCTCGGCCGCGTCCTTCAGCTCGAACACGCCGGAGGCGAGCACCGCGGGGATGGCGAGGAGGAAGGAGTAACGGGCGGCGGCCTCGCGGGTGTACCCCATGAACAGGCCGCCGGAGATGGTCGCGCCGGACCGGGAGACACCGGGGATCAGCGCCATGGCCTGGCAGAAGCCGTAGATCAGACCGTCGCGGACGCCCAGTTCCCTCAGCGTCTTGCGCTCGCGCGCGGCGCGGTGCCGGCCGCCGGCCTCCTGACGGGCCGCGAGCCGGTCGGCGACGCCCAGCACGATGCCCATGACGATGAGGGTCGTGGCGGTGATCCGCAGATCACGGAACGGGCCCTCGATCTGGTCCTTCAGCGTCACGCCGAGCACACCGATCGGGATGGAGCCGACGATGACCAGCCAGCCCATCTTGGCGTCGTGGTCGCCGCGCATCGACCGGTCGAACAGCGAGCGGAACCAGGCGGAGACGATCCGCGCGATGTCCTTGCGGAAGTAGAGCAGGACGGCGGCCTCGGTGCCGATCTGGGTGATCGCGGTGAACGCGGCGCCGGGGTCCTCCCAGCCGGAGAACGCCGCGGTGAGCCGCAGGTGCGCGCTCGAGGAGATCGGGAGGAACTCCGTGAGCCCCTGGACGAGTCCGAGGATGAATGATTCGAACCAACTCATGGGGGCAGGGCCGTCCCGGATATGCGTGTGTGGCGGGCGAGGGGAGCGCAGCGTACCGCTGGAAGGTGACGGGGGCGTGGACACGAGGTGGCCGCACGGGGCGGCGCCGGGCGGGGCCCGGGGTGGCCTGTGCTCAGGCGGGCACGCTCTCGCGTGCGTCGGCGGTGTTCGCCACCTCGGGGTCCGCGTTCCCGGCGGGCTCCCCGGCCGCGTCCCGCAGATGGTGCCGCTTGCGCCAGCCCACCACCGCCGCGCCCGCCCCCGACAGGACGATGAACCCGGCCGAGGCCAGGAACGCGGGGGAGGTGGGCGAGGTGGCCTCGCTGCCCGCGACCGCGTAGGCGGCGGTATTCGGGACCGAGCCGAGACCGGTCGCCAGAAGGAAGTGCGCGTAGCGCATCCGGGACACCGAGGCCGCGTAGTTGGCCACCGCGAACGGCATCCCCGGGAACAGCCGGATCGCCAGCATCGAGCGGAAGCCGTGCCGGCTCAGCTGCCCGTCCGCCGCCTTCAGCCAGCGGCCCCGGACGTAGGGGCGCAGCGCCTCCTGGCCGAGCGCACGGCCGAGCGCGAAGGACAGACCCGCGCCGAGGACCGTGCCGGCCAGCGCCCCCGAGAAGCCGGCCAGGCCGCCGAAGAGCGCCCCCGCCGCCAGGTTGAGGATCGGCCGGGGGACGAGCGCCGCCGTGCACACGCCGTACGCCAGACCGAACACGACGACGGCACCGGCCCCGCTCAGTTGCGGCGGCCAGCCCGACGCGAGCAGCCGCTGCGGCTCGAAGAGCAGCACCGACAGTCCCGCGGACAGCAGAATCACGGCCAGAAACACCAGCCGGGCCTTGGGCGACAGAAGCACGCGGGGAGCGTAACCGACACCCGGGCGTGATCGCCGCATCCGTGCGTGCTCTCGCCATCGCGAGGAGGGTGGGGACGGAGGCCGGGTGCGGCGGTCGAGTACGGAAGTCCAGGGGGAGGCGGCCGGGTGCGGAGGCCGAGTGCGGATCCGTACGACGGTCGGGCACGGAGGCCGGGTGCGGCGGTCGCGTACGACGGTCCCTTACGGACGGCCCGCCCTACAGTGACCCCATGACGCCCGCCGTCCCCGACAGCACCGCCCCGGACACCCCCGTCACCCCCGACGCTCCCGTCACCCCCGACGCTCCCGGCAGCGCCCTCGCCGACACCGTGCTCGCCCGGCTCACCGACGTCTACCCGGCCGCGGGCGATCCCGTCCGGGCGGGGGAGATGGCCGCGTACATGAAGGACGTGGCCCCCTTCCTCGGTCTGCGCAGCCCGGAACGACGGGCTCTGTCCCGTACCGTCCTGGCCGGTCTGCCCGCCCCCGCCGAGGCCGACTGCACGGCCGTCGCGCTGCGCTGCTTCGCCCTGCCCGAGCGCGAGTACCACTACTTCGCCGTCGACTATCTGCGCCGTCACGCCGGGCGCTGTTCCTCGGCCTTCCTCCCGGTCGCCCGCACCCTGATCACCACCGTCCCCTGGTGGGACACCGTCGATCTGCTCGCCGCGCATGTCGTCGGCGCCCTCGTCACCGCCGATCCCGCCCTCGCCGCCCGCATGGACGAGTGGATCGCCGACGACGACCGCTGGATCGTCCGCACCGCTCTGCTCCACCAGCTCCGTTTCAAGGACGCCACCGACACCGGCCGGCTCTTCTCCTACTGTCTGCTCCGCTCCGGTCACCCCGACTTCTTCATCCGCAAGGCGATCGGCTGGAGCCTGCGGGAGTACGCCAAGACGGACCCGGAAGCCGTGCGTGCCTTCGTCGCGGAGCAGTCCTCCCGGCTGTCCCCGCTCTCGATGCGCGAGGCCATGAAGAACCTTTGAAAGCATGCGAGTTGGCGTGAGTGTCGTATTCCCGCCCCCGGTCGGTGCGGGTCCCGGCCGGTCCGGCACACTCGGTTCATGGACAAGACGACGGGGCGTACGGCACTGGTACTCGGCGCGGGCGGAATGTCCGGCGCGGGGTGGGAGATCGGGATTCTGTGGGGGCTCGCCGAGGCGGGGACCGACCTCACGACCGCCGATCTGATCGTCGGCAGTTCGGCGGGCGCCGTCGTGGGGGCCCAGGTGGCCTCCGGGAAGTATCCGCTCGACGAACTCTACGAGAGCCAGCTCACCGTGCCCACCGGAGAACTGCCCGGCCGGCTCGGCGCCGGGGCGATCATCAAGTACACGCTGGCCGTGCTGCGTTCGCGTACTCCCGAGGAGTACGGGCGGCGGCTCGGCCGGCTCGCCGCGGCCACCGGGACCGTTTTGCCCGCCGCCCGCCGGGAGGTCGTCGCCGGCCGGATCGGCCGGGACCTCGACTGGCCGGACCGGCGGCTGCTCGTCACCGCCGTCGACGCCGAGAGCGGCGAACTCGCCGCCTTCGACGGCCGCGGCTTCGGTCATGGACATGGGCCTGGCGCCGGCCGCGACTCCGGCCACGGCTCCGGACCGTTCGCGGAGGTCCCGCTTCTCGACGCCGTCACCGCCAGCTGCGCCATCCCCGGCGTCTGGCCGGTCGTCGAACTCGCCGGGCGCCGGTGGATCGACGGCGGGATCCACTCCACCGCCAACGCCCAGCTCGCCGCGGGCTACGAGCGGGTCGTGATCATCGCGCCCAGCGCGGCCGGCAACAAGGCGATCGTGTCCCCGGCCCGACAGGGCGCCGAACTCGCCGCGGCGGGTGCCCGGGTCGAGGTCGTCACCCCGGACGCCGAGTCGAAGCGGGCCCTGGGCCGGGGCGCGATCGACCCGGCCCGCCGGGTCCCGGCGGCCCGCGCCGGACGCGCTCAGGCCGCCGCCCACGCGAAGGCGGTCGCGGCGGTCTGGGCGGGCTGAGGCAGGGCCCTGGCCGGTCGGACCAGGCGGGGCCGGGCCGCGCGCGAAGGCGTCGCGGCGGCGGTACCGCCCGGCCGGAGTCCGCCGCCGGCGAGGACGACACTACCGGCGGGACCGGCGACGGGATCGGAACCTCGGCCAGGGCGGCACCGCAACCGGGGGGCGAGCCGTCGGCCGGGGCGGTACCGCCGACGGGAGCGGGGCGCGGCCCCGGCACAATGAACGCGTGAACGAGCAGATTCCCGTCATCCGTGACGTCGACTGGGGCACCGCCCGGCTCATGCCCGACGTGGACACCGAGCGGGGCTGGCTGCTCACGGTCGACGGCGCGCCCCAGTCGTACGTCGACCTCGACGACCCGGCCCACCTGGAGTTCGAGTACGCGCAGCGGCTCGCCCATGTCGCGGATCACGCCGCCGCGCCGGGCGTCCCGCTCGACGTCGTCCACCTGGGCGGCGGGGCGCTCACCCTGCCCCGGTACCTCGCGGCCACCCGGCCCGGCTCCCGGCAGCACGTGGCCGAGGCCGACCGGGGACTGCTCGCGCTCGTCGCCGAGTGTCTGCCGCTGCCCGCCGGATCCGGGATCGAGGTCCACGCCGCCGACGCCCGCCAGTGGCTGGAGGCCGCGCCCGACGCTTCGGCGGATCTGCTGATCGCCGATGTCTTCGGCGGCTCCCGGGTCCCGGCGCACCTCACCTCGCTGGAGTACGCGGAGCAGGCCGGGCGGGTGCTCCGGCCGGGCGGCACCTACGCGGCGAACCTCGCGGACGGCGCCCCATTCGCCTTCCTCCGCGCGCAGCTCGCCACCTTCGCGGCCGTCTTCCCCGAACTGGCGCTGATCGCCGAACCGGCGGTGCTGCGCGGACGGCGCTTCGGCAACGTCGTGCTCGTCGCCTCCGACCGGCCGGTCGACATCGCGGGCCTGGCCCGCCGTACCGCCGCCGATCCCTTCCCTGCCCGAGTGGAATGGGGCGAGCCGCTGGCCCGCTTCACCGGCACCGCCCGGCCGGTACGGGACACGGAGGCGGTGCCGTCGCCCGTACCGCCGGACGGTTCCTTCGGCATCGGCTGATCACACGCCGCCACGGGACCTCGCGCGGGTGCCGGGCCGTTCTCGGCCCCGTACCCCGCCTCGTCCTCGGCCCCGTACCCGTCCGGTCGCTGCCCCAGGCGCTCGGCGCTCGGCGGTCACGACCGCTGGGCCGGCGTCTCCTCGCTCCGCGTCTCCTCGCTCCGCACCGCCTCGCCGTCCGAGCCCGTCACCGTCTTCGTCGTCGCGGGACGGCGCGTCAGGTTCCGTACGTCCGGCACGAGCAGCACCAGGGCGGTGACCACGACGATGATCGTCACGGAGCCCCACAGCGCGGTGCTCCGGCCGAACACCTGCTCGGCGGGGCCGGCCAGCGCCGTGGACAGCGGCAGCATCGCCGTCGAGCCGAACCAGTCGTAGGCGGAGACCCGGGACAGCTTCTCCTCGGGGATCTCCTGGTGCATCGCCGTCATCCAGGAGACGCCGAACACCTCGATCGCGACCCCGCTGACGAACATCGCGACGGACAGTCCGAGCACGTCGAGCGGCACCGCGAGCGCCGCCGAGGGCAGCGCGATCGGGAAGACGCACAGGGTGCCCACGAACAGCATCCGGCGCGGCTTCCACCGGGCCATCAGGAACGCGCCGCACAGGGTGCCGACCCCGAACGCGGCGAGCGCGAGGCCCCAGGGCCGGGCGCCGCCCAGGTGGTCGCGGGCGACCAGCGGCCCGTACACCGACTCGGCCGCGCCGATCAGCGCGACCACCACCGAGAACTGGGCGACGATCGCCCACAGCCAGGGGCGGCCGATGAACTCGTCCCAGCCCTCGCGCAGATCGGCGAGCAGTCCGCCGCCCGGCGCGCGGGCGGGGATGTGCCGGACGTCGAGGAAGGCGCGCAGTCCGCCCGCCACCGCGAACGCCGCCGCGTCGATGGCCAGCACCCAGCCCGGCCCGAACGCCGCGATCAGCGCGCCGCCGAGCGCCGCCCCGCCGATTCCGGCGCCGTGCATGGCCATCCGGAAGAGCGCGAAGGCACGGCTGACCTGCTCGCCGCTGACGCTGGACATCAGCATGCCCTCGGCGGCCGGGCTGAAGAACGCCTGCCCGGTGCC
Organism: Streptomyces sp. NPDC048718; assembly: GCF_043198875.1. Taxonomy (NCBI): domain Bacteria; kingdom Bacillati; phylum Actinomycetota; class Actinomycetes; order Kitasatosporales; family Streptomycetaceae; genus Streptomyces; species Streptomyces sp. NPDC048718. The sequence goes on along the minus strand of NZ_JBICVG010000021.1, from coordinate 65,799 downwards.
GCACAGCGCGGTCAGCAGCATCATGTGCCACAGCCGGGCCTCGTCGGTGAGCACGAGCACGGCGAAGACGGCCTGCGAGACGAAGTTGAGCGCGTTGGCGGCGACCATCACCCGGTGCCGGGGCACCCGGTCGGCGATCGCGCCGCCGACGAGCAGGAAGAGCACCAGGGGCAGGGTGCGGGCCATCGCCACCAGGCCCACGTCACCGCCGTCACCGCCGGACTGGATGACGGCGAACGCCGCCGCGATCAGGGCACCGTGGGTGCCGAGGTTGGTGACGATCGCGGCGGCGGTCAGCAGCAGATAGTTCCGGCCGGCCCAGTCGGGTCTGCGGGAACGGATCACGACTGCGGGGTGCCCGGAGCCAGTCGCACGGTGGAGAGGATCTTCTTGATCGTGGCGTCGGGCAGCTCCTCGTTCACGCCCTTGGCGGCGTAGATCACGAAGGAGGAGTAGTCGCCCTTGGCGTTCTTGAAGGAGAAGGCGAGGGACTTGCCGTCCGACTCGCACTTGTTGCGCTTCTTGATGCCGGGGGCGACAGCGGTGGCCATGCTGCCCTGGAGGCCGGACGCGGTGGTGTACGGCTCGGCCTTGGTGATCTTGATGGTGCCCTTGGGCATGTGCTGGGCGTAGCCGGCCCACACCCAGTTGCCGGCCTCGTTGTACGCGGCCTCGTCGGTGTTCTTGGCGCCCTGGCCGCCCTTGGTGCCGGCGGTGCTGAGCCCCCAGGTCTCCTCGGTGCCGTCCTTGTTGGTGTCGTACGTGCACCAGTTGCTCTTGAGGTGCGCGGGCGAGGACATGGTGACGACGGGGGAGCCGTCGCCTTTCTCCTCGTCCTCGAAGAAGGTGACCACGCCGGGCTTGGAGACCTCCCACTCCGGCGGGACGTCGAACAGCGTGCCGTGCTTGGGGTTGTAGACGACCTTCCAGCCGGGGATCGTCGGCTGGACGGACGCCCCGGAACGGGGGTTGTCCAGCGACGGGGACGCCGGGGAGGAGGGCTGCGCGGAGGCGGTCTGTGGCGCCTTGGGGTCGTCGGCCTGGTTCTTCTTGTCGTCGCCCTTGCCGAGGACCAGATAGCCGGCCACGCCCGCCGCCGCGAGCACCGCCACGGCGGCGACGATCGCCACCACGGTGGTCTGCTTCTTCTTGCCGCCACCGCCATTGCCGCCGCTGCCGTCGCCGCCGCCGAACTGGGCCGGGGCGGGCACCGCGTACTGGCCGGCCGGCATGGTCGGCTGCTGGTACGGGTTCTGCTGGTCGTAGCCACCAGGCTGCCCGTAACCACCGGGCTGGCCGTAGCCGGGCTGCGGTCCCGGCTGCTGGTACGGGTTCGGCTGGCCGTAACCGCCCGGCTGGGCCGGCTGCTGGTACGGGCCCGGCTGCTGGCCCGGCTGCTGGTTCGGCGCACCGTAGCCGGGCTGCGGCCCCGGCTGCGCGTACGGGTTCTGACTCTGGTCCTGCGGGTTCTGCTCGCCCCCGGGCGGCTGCTGTCCTGGCCACATGGCCAGTAACGATAGATGCCCGGCGGGAGGCGGGCTACGGCCGCCCCTGGCGAGGTATGGCCCCGATTGACTACTCGTGGGTAACATCACGGCCCATGAGCGCAGAACAGATGTCCGTCGGCGAGATGCTCGCCGCCACGGTGCCGATGGCCAAGACCCTCGACCTCGAGTTCCTGGAGACCACCGCCGAGCGCGCCGTGGTCCGCCTGCCGGACCAGGCCGCCTACCACAACCACGTGGGCGGCCCGCACGCCGGCGCCATGTTCACCCTCGCCGAGTCCGCGAGCGGGGCCATCGTCCTGGCCGCCTTCGGCGACCAGCTGAAGCGCGCGGTGCCGCTCGCCGTCAAGGCCGAGATCGCGTACAAGAAGCTCGCCATGGGCGTCGTCACCGCCACCGCGACGCTGGGCCGCCCGGCCGCCGAGGTCGTCGCCGAGCTCGACGCGGGGCAGCGCCCCGAGTTCCCGGTGCGGATCGACATCACGCGCGAGGATGGCGCCGTCACCGGCGAGATGACCGTCCTGTGGACCCTGCGCCCGAACGCCTGACGGGGATACGGGGGGCGGGTTCCTGACGGGGACACCGGACGCGGGGGCGGGTGCGGGGTGTGAGGTACGGGGCCCGGCGGGCGACCGTACCCCCAAGGCCCGTACCCCCAAGGCCCGTACCCCCAAGGCCCGCACCCACCGGGCTCCCGCCCACCGGGCCTCGTGGCTCGGCTGGGTGGCCGTCCGCCTGGGTGGCGGCCCGGACGGGGCCGCGCCCGGCACGGCGGCGCGAAAACGGATGAATCGTCACGCATAGTGCGGTCGACGTGCGATCGCAGGCATCGTGCCGGTCCGAAGGAGCGCCGCCGTGTCCCATGCCCCCGCCCCACAGCAGCCGGAGCCGTCCCCGGGGGACCGGCCCGCCGCGTCCCGCCGGATCCCCCGGCGCCGGCTGCTGCGCACCCTCGCGGGCGCGGCGGCCCTGACCGCCGCTTCCGCTCCCGCTCCGGCCGGCGCGGCCCCGGCCGCCGCCCGCCCCCGGGGCCCCGGCGACCTGCCCGCGAGAACCCGGGCGAGCGAACGCGTCGCCGAACTCCTCGCCCGCCTCACCCTCGACGAGAAGACCGCGCTGCTGCACGGCGCCACCGACCCCGAGAACCTCGGCCAGGCCGGTTACGTGCCCGGCGTCCCCCGCCTCGGCATCCCGCCCCTCCGGCTCGCCGACGGCCCCGCCGGGATCCGGGTCCACGCGCACGCCACCGCCCTGCCCGCGCCCGTGATGCTCGCCGCCGCCTTCGATCCCGGCCTCGCCCGCGCGTACGGGCGGGTCCTCGGGCGCGAGGGCCGCGCCCTCGGCCAGGACGTGCTCCTCGCGCCCATGGTCAACCTCATCCGCACCCCGTACGGCGGCCGGAACTTCGAGACCTTCTCCGAGGACCCGCTGCTCTGCGCCGACCTGGTCGCCGAGGAGATCCGCGGCATCCAGGCCGAGGGTCTGATCGCCACCGTCAAGCACCTCGCCCTCAACAACCAGGAGCGCGACCGGACGACGGTCGACGTCCGGGTCGGCGAGCAGACCCTGCACGAGACCGAACTGCGCGGCTTCGAGGCCGCCGTCGCCGCCGGCGCCGGCTCCGTCATGGCCGCGTACAACAAGGTCGACGGGGTCCACGCCACCGAGAACCGGGCGCTCCTCACCGACCTGCTGCGCGGCCGGTGGGGATTCGACGGCTGGGTGACGAGCGACTGGGAAGCCGTCCACACCGCCGGCGCGCTCACCGCCGGCTGCGACCTGGAGATGCCGGGCGGCGAGCACTTCGGCGCCTCGCTCGCGGACGCCGTCCGCGAGGGGCGGGTCGACGAGGCGGACGTCGACACCGCGGTACGCCGGCTGCTGACCGTATGCGAACGCTTCGGCGCACTCGACCCGGAGCGGGACGGCGGTGGCCTCGCCCCCGGCGCCGCCGAAACCGAGGCCGGGACCGAGGCCGAGACCGAAACCCGGACCGAGACCGAGACCGAGACCGAGACCGGGACCGAGGCCGAGACCGAAACCCGGACCGAGACCGAGACCGAGGCCGGGACCGAGGCCGAGGCCGCGAACGCGACGGCCACCGGGGCCGGGACCCGGATCGCCACCGCCACCACCCGCCCCGCTCGCGACGCCGCCGCCGGGGCCCGGCTCGCGCTGCGCGTGGCCCTCGCCGGTGCCACCCTGCTGCGCAACGAGAACCGGGCGCTCCCGCTCACCGGCCCCGCCGCCCGTTCCCTCGCCGTCATCGGCCCCACCGGCCGGGTGCCGTTCGTCAGCGGCGGCGGCAGCGCCCATGTCGTCCCGGATACCGCCGTCAGTCCGCTCGACGCCCTGCGCGCCCGCGCCGGCGACGGCGCGACCATCACGTACGCCCTCGGGGAGGACCCCTACGGCAAACCCCTGACCGCCACCGGCGCCGGCTTCCGGCCCGCCCCCGATCTCGACGCCGTCCGGGTCGCCGCCGGCGGGACCCACCACTACGAGGGCACCCTCACCACCACGGCGGACGGCGACTGGAGCTTCTTCGTCCACTACTCCGGCACCCGCCCCACCGTGACCCTCGACGGCAGCGAACTCTTCCCCACCCGGGAGGGCGTCGGAGAGTTCTTCAACGGCGGCCTCGGCGGCAACGCCGCCGACGGCCTCGGCCTGCGCCGCGCCGAACGCCGGCTCGCCGCCGGCACCCACCACCTCACCGTCACCGCCGACGGCGGCACCGACGGACAGCTCTTCCGGCTGCGCGCGGCCGACCCGGTCACCCGCGCCGCCGACCTCGCCGAGGCGACCGCCGCCGCCCGCGCCGCCCACAGCGTCGTCCTCTTCGCCTACGAGGACGCCACCGAGGGCCGCGACCGCACCGGGCTCGCCCTGCCCGGCCGTCAGGAGGCCCTGATCGAGGCGGTGACCGCCGCCAACCCCCGGACCACCGTGGTCCTCAACACCTCCTCCGCCGTCACCATGCCCTGGCTCGCGGACACCGCGGCGGTGCTCCAGATGTACTACCCGGGCCAGGAAGGCGGCCCCGCCACCGCCGCCGTGCTCTTCGGCGACGCCGACCCCGGCGGCCGGCTCACCCAGACCTTCCCGCGCTCCGACGACGCCCACCCCACCGCCGGCGACCCCGCCCGCTACCCCGGTAGGGACGGCGTCGAACGGTACGGCGAGGGCGTCCATGTCGGATACCGCTGGTACGACGCCGAGGACGTCACCCCGCTCTTCCCCTTCGGCCACGGCCTGTCGTACACCACCTTCCGCTACGAGGGCCTGGCCGTCGCCCCCGCGCCCGAGCCCGGCGGGCTGCGCGTCTCCTTCACCGTCGTCAACACCGGGACCCGGGCCGGGACCGACGTCCCCCAGGTGTACGTCGGGCCGTCACCGGACCTCGCCGGCCTCGGCATCGACCAGCCGCGCCGGCTGCTCGCCGGCTACCAGCGGCTCCGGCTGGCCCCCGGCGAGCGGCGCAGGATCACCGTCCCGCTCGCCGCCCGCACCCTTTCCTCCTGGGACGAGGTCCGCCACCGCTGGACGCTGGGCACCGGAGCGCGCCAGGTCGCGGTCGGGGCGTCCGCCCGCGACCTGGTCCTGCGAGCGCGGGCCGTCGTGCGTACACCCTGACCGGGTAGGCTGCCCGAGTCGGTCGCGCCCACGGGAGAGGAACGCGCGTGCACGTCCAGGAATGGCTGGAGACGATCCCCGCGGTCGCCGTCTACGCGCTGGTCGGGCTGGTGATCGGGCTGGAGAGCCTGGGCATCCCGCTGCCCGGCGAGATCGTCCTCGTCAGTTCGGCCCTGCTGGCCTCCCAGCACGGCCACATCAACCCGTACGTCCTCGGTGCCTGCGCCACCGTCGGTGCCGTCGTCGGCGACTCGATCGGCTACGCCATCGGCCGCAAGGGCGGCCGGCCCCTGCTCACCAAGCTGGGCAAGAAGTTCCCGAAACACTTCAGCGAGGCCAATGTCGGCCTCGCCGAGCGCTCCTTCGAGAAGTGGGGCATGTGGGCGGTCTTCTTCGGCCGCTTCGTCGCCCTGCTGAGGATCTTCGCCGGGCCGCTGGCGGGCGTGCTGCGCATGCCCTACTGGAAGTTCCTGATCGCCAACGTCTTCGGCGGCGTGCTGTGGGCGGGCGGCACCACGGCCGTCATCTACACGGTGGGCGTCGTCGCCGAGGCGTGGCTCAAGCGCTTCTCCTGGCTGGGACTGGTGCTCGCGGTCCTCATCGGCCTCGGCTCGCTGCTCATCCTGAAGAACCGGGCCAAGAAGGCCGCCGCCGAGGCCTCCGCGCGGACGGCGGCGGAGGCCGGCGGGAATGGCGGGACGGGCGGCGGCCCGGCCGCCGAAACCGCCGGCAACTGACCCGCCGATCCGGCGAGAACGGCACGAAACCTCGAAGAGGGGCCCCGGGCACGAGCCCGGGGCCCCTCTCCGTACCGTCCCGGCCTTCCGGTCAGTGCCCCCGGGTCCCTACTCGCCGGCGAAGGCCTCGCCGTGGACCTTGGCGAGGTGCAGATACATCTCGGCGTTGAGCCGGATCCCGGCCCGCTCCTCCTCCGTCAGCGGACGGCGCACCTTCGCCGGAACCCCCGCGACCAGCGACCCCGGCGGCACCTCCATCCCCTGCGGGACCAGCGCCTGCGCCGCCACCAGCGAACCGGCCCCGATCCGGGCTCCGTTCAGGACCGTGGCCCCCATGCCGATCAGCACGTCGTCCTCGACGACACAGCCGTGCACGGTCGCGTTGTGACCGATCGTCACCCGCGCGCCGACCCGTACGGGAAAACCCGGATCCACATGAACGGTGCAGTTGTCCTGCACATTGGAGTCCTCGCCGATCTCGATCGGACCGCAGTCCGCGCGCAGCACCGCGTGGTACCAGATCCCGGCGCGCGCCCCGAGCGAGACCTCGCCGAGTACCACCGAGGTCGGCGCCGTGAAGGCCGTCGGATCGATCCGCGGCTCCTTGCCGCCCACACCCTTGATCAACGCCCCTGACCTGTCCGCCATCGTTCGCTCCTGCCATCTGAAGTCTGAATCCGAAGTCGTTCCTGAAACCGTGCCGCGGGGCGCGCCTCGCGCCTCGTGCCCGCGCACCTTAGGGCATGTCCTGCGGACCCTGGCCCCACCCATGACGGACATCACAGGGCACCCCGGTGATCAGCGCCGATCCCGCCGACTACGGTGTCCGGGTGCCCCGGAACAGAAACACGTTCTCGTCTTTGACCGCCTGGCGACGCCGTGCCGTCGCCCGCGCCCTGCAAGGGGGTTGGCGCTGGGTCCAGCAGGCGGGCGCCGTCACCGCCGAGCAGCCCGGGCGGCTGAATTTCCGCCGGATCGGCGAGGGTACCCGGCTCGCCTTCCCACAGGGCACCGTCTTCGGCGAGCGCTGGATCGAGATGGGCGCCTGCTGCATCATCGCCGAGCAGGTCACCCTGACCGCCGGCATGCTGCCCGACCTCGACCTCGGCACGGACACCCTGCTGACCCTCGGCGACGGTGTCGTCCTCGGCCGGGGCAGCCATGTCATCGCCGAGGCGCCCATCACCATCGGCTCGGACACCTACTGCGGGCCGTACGTCTACATCACCTCGACCAACCACAGTTACGACGACCCCGACGTCCCCATCGGCCGGCAGTGGCCCCGCTCGGAACCGGTCGTCATAGGCCCCGGCTGCTGGCTCGGCACCGGTGCGGTCATCCTGCCCGGTGCCCGGATCGGGCGGAACGTCGTGGTGGCCGCCGGGGCGGTCGTCCGAGGCGAGGTCCCCGACCACGCGGTGGTCGCGGGCGCGCCCGCGAAGGTCGTCCGCTCCTACGACCCGGAGAAGGGCTGGCAGCCACCGCTGCGCACCCCCGCGCCCCGGCCCATTCCGGCCGGAATGACCGCGGAGCAGCTGGCGGCGCTCGCCGGGCTCGAGCCCGAGGAGCTCACGTCCCTGGCCGAACTGGAGAGCTGACGGCGGTCGGCCGGCGACCGACGGCCGGCAGCGGAGGAACGGCGGCGGGGGAGTGACGCCCGGGCGGTGGCGGGCGTGGTCGGGCCAAGGCGGCCGGCCGGGGTGGCCCGGCGCGGGCCGGCCCGGCGCCGGGGGCCCGCCCAGTACAGTGCGGTGCACAATCCGGTGCACCGCACCGTAGTGCAGTCTGTTGGACCCGGTCATCCACCGTAGGGGACGGAACGTGTCGGACCTCGACCAGCTCACCCAGTCGCTCGCCCGCAACCTCCGGCGCTGGCGCAACGACCGGGGCTTCACCCTGGACACCCTCGCCGCCCGGGCCGGGGTCAGCCGCGGCATGATCATCCAGATCGAGCAGGCCCGCACCAACCCCAGCGTCGGCACCACCGTCAAGCTGGCCGACGCGCTCGGCGTCCCGATCACCACCCTGCTGGACCACGAGCAGGGCCCCCGGGTCCGTCTCGCCCCGCCGGACCAGGCCGTGCGGATGTGGTCCACCGACGCCGGAAGCGCCGGCACCCTGCTCGTCGGCACCGAGGCCCGCGGCCCACTGGAGCTGTGGCACTGGACCCTGATGCCGGGCGACGGCAGCGCCTCGGACCCCCACCCCGAGGGCACCGCCGAACTCCTCCACGTCACGGCCGGGACGCTCACCCTCGTCGTCGACGGCGAGGAGCGCACCGTGCCGGCCGGTACCTCCGCCGCCTTCGCGGGCAACGCGCCGCACGCCTATCGCAACGATGGGACGGAGCCGGCCGAGATGACCCTGGCCGTCTCGCTCCCGCCCGTACGCTGAACCGCCCGTACGCCGCCGGGCCGCCCGTACGCGGAACCGACCGTACGGCCGCGCCGCGCGCGTACCCCGTACCCGCTGTGCCCCACGCGCTCCCTCGCCCGGGCCCGGGCGCCGGGCCCCGGTGGCCGGTCAGCCGAGCTTCGGGATCTCGATGGCGGGGCAGTGGTCCATGACCATCTCCAGGCCCGCCTTCCGCGTCCGCGCGTACGCCTCCGTGTCGATCACACCGAGCTGGAACCAGACCGCCTTCGCGCCGATCGCCACGGCCTCGTCCGCGATCCCGCCCGCCAGGTCGCTGTTCACGAAGACGTCGACGACGTCCACCGGGAACGGGATGTCCGCCAGCGACGCGTACCCCCGCTCCCCGTGGACCGTCTCCGCCTTCGGGTGCACCGGGACGATCCGCTTCCCGAACCGCTGGAGGACCTTCGCCACCCCGTACGCGGCCCGCGCGGGGTTGTCGGAAAGCCCCACGACCGCCCAGGTGTCCCCGCTCTCGGTGAGGATCCTGCGGACGGCCTCCGCCTCGGCCTTGGCGCTCCCGCTCTCCACGCTCATGTGACGCTGCCTTCCCTGCCGCGGTGACACCCGGTGAAACCACCGGTCGCCCAGGTGAACACTCCGTGACCCTCGGTCATTCCCGCCGCTCCCGGAGCCCGGCGCCCCACCGGCGGCGGGATCCGCCGGCCGGGGCGCATAGGCTGGCGGAATGCAGGAGCAGTACCGCACGCTCGCCGCCGAGGGCGTCCACGAGACCGAGATCAACCGTTCGCGCTTCATCTGCGCGCTGGCGCCCGTCGCCTCCGAGGAGGAGGCGCAGGCGTTCGTCGCCCGGATCCGCCGCGAGCACCCGACGGCCACCCACAACTGCTTCGCGTACGTCATCGGCGCCGACGCCTCCGTACAGAAGGCGTCGGACGACGGCGAGCCCGGCGGCACCGCCGGAGTGCCGATGCTCCAGATGCTGACGCGGCGCGAGATGCGGTACGTCGCCGCTGTCGTCACCCGCTACTACGGCGGGGTGAAGCTGGGCGCGGGCGGCCTCATCCGGGCCTACGGCGGAGTCGTCGGCGAGGCCCTGGACGCGCTCGGCACCGTCACCCGCCGCCGTTACCGGCTCGCCACCGTCACCGTCGACCACCAGCGCGCCGGCAAGCTGGAGAACGATCTGCGGTCCACCGGCCGGCAGGTGATCGGGGTCGCGTACGGGGCCGAGGTCACCCTGGAGATCGGGCTGCCCGACGCGGACGTGCCACAGTTCACCGCCTGGCTCGCCGACGCGACCGCCGGCGAGGCCACCCTCGAACTGGGCGGCGAGGCGTACGGGGATGCCTGAGCCGGCTTCCGACCTGGCCCCCGACCTGGCTCCCGATCCGATTCGTGAGCCGGATCACAGGGCGGCCGGGGCCCAGGACGGCCGCGCGGCCGCCTCGGTGAACGGCTTCGCGGCGGGCGTTGTCGTACCCCACCGCTAGGCTCGCCCGTCATGAGGATTCTGCACACGTCGGACTGGCACCTGGGGCGCTCGTTCCACCGGGTCGCCCTGCTCGATGCCCAGGCCGCGTTCCTCGACCACCTGGTGGCGACCGTGCGGGAGCGCGAGGTGGACGCCGTCCTGGTCGCCGGTGACGTCTACGACCGGGCGGTGCCGCCGCTCGCCGCCGTCGAACTCTTCGACACCGCCCTGCACCGGCTCGCCGACGCCGGGGTGCCCACGGTGATGATCTCCGGCAACCACGACTCGGCCCGCCGGCTCGGCGTCGGCGCCGGACTCCTCGACCGCGCCGGCATCCATCTGCGCACCGACCCGGCGGGCGCCGGCACCCCCGTCGTCCTCGCCGACCGCCATGGCGACGTCGCCTTCTACGGTCTGCCCTACCTCGAACCCGCCCTGGTCCGCGCCCAGCTGGGCGCCGCCCGGGCCGGTCACGAGGCCGTGCTCGCCGCCGCCATGGACCGGGTGCGCGCCGATCTCGCGGCCCGCCCCGCCGGCACCCGTTCCGTCGTCCTCGCACACGCCTTCGTCGCCGGCGGCGAGCCGAGCGACAGCGAACGCGACATCACCGTCGGCGGTGTCGCCGCCGTGCCCGCCGGGGTCTTCGACGGCGTCGACTACGTGGCCCTCGGCCATCTGCACGGCAGCCAGACCCTCGCGCCGGGGATCCGCTACTCCGGCTCCCCGCTCGCGTACTCCTTCTCCGAGACCGCCCACCGCAAGACCATGTGGCTGATCGACCTCGGCGCCGACGGCACGATCGACGACGCCGAACGGATCGACTGCCCCGTGCCCCGGCCGCTCGCCCGCGTCCGCGGCCGGCTCGACGACCTGCTCGCCGACCCCGCCCTGACCCGGCACGAGGACGCCTGGCTGGAAGCGACCCTCACCGACCCCGTACGGCCCGCCGACCCGATGGCCCGGCTCACCGCCCGCTTCCCGCACACCCTCCATCTGGTCTTCGACCCCGACCGCACCGACGACGACCCGCTCGTCTCCTACGCCGACCGGCTGCGCGACCGCAGTGACCAGCAGATCGCGGAGGACTTCGTGGCCCACGTCCGCGGCGGCTCCGGACCCGACGAGGCCGAGCGCGCCGTCCTGACCGCCGCCTTCGACGACGTCCGCGTGGACACCGCCGAGCGGGAGGCCGGCCGATGAGACTCCACCGTCTGCGGGTCACCGCGTTCGGGCCGTTCGCCACCGCCCAGGAAGTCGATTTCGACGCCCTGTCGTCGGCCGGGCTCTTCCTCCTGCACGGACCCACCGGCGCGGGCAAGACCTCCGTCCTCGACGCGGTCTGCTTCGCGTTGTACGGAGCCGTCCCCGGCGCCCGCCAGAGCCCCGGCACCAGCCTGCGCAGCGACCACGCCGAGGCCGGCACCCCCACCGAGGTCCTCCTCGAACTCACCGTGGGCGAGCGGCGCCTGGAGATCACCCGCCGCCCCGCCCAGCCGCGCCCCAAGAAGCGCGGCACCGGGTTCACCCCCGAGAAGGCCCAGTCGTGGCTGCGGGAGTACGACGCGCGGGCGGGCGAGTGGCGGGCGCTCAGCCGCTCCCACCAGGAGATCGGCGAGGAGATCGGCACGCTGCTCGGCATGAGCCGGGACCAGTTCTGCCAGGTGGTCCTGCTGCCGCAGGGCGACTTCGCCCGCTTCCTGCGTGCCGACGCCGAAGCCCGCGGCAAGCTCCTCGGACGGCTCTTCGACACTCGCCGCTTCGCCGCCGTCGAGGAACGCCTCGCCGAACTGCGCCAGCGTGCCGCCCGCCAGGTCGGCGAGGGCGACGAACGGCTGCTTGCCCTCGCCCACCGGATGGCCCAGGCCGCCGGCCCGGCCTCGCCGGGCGCGGCCCCCGTCGAGCAGCGTCCCGGCGAACCGGGCCTCGCCGACGCCGTCCAGACCCGCGCCGCCCTCGCCCGCAGCGAGGCCCGTGAGGCCCTCGACATCGCCCGGCTGCGGCTCGCCGCCGCCGAAGGACGCCAGGACGCCGCCCGTACCGCCCTCGACGCCGCCCGCACCCACGCCGACCGGCAGGCACGGCACGCCGAGGCCCTGCGCCGCCAGGCCGAGCTCGCCGCCCGCCGCCCCCAGCGCGACCAGTGGCAGACCACCCTGGACCGTTCCCGGGACGCCGAACGGGTCGCCCCGGCACTGGCCCTGCGCGAGCACGCCGAGCGCGCCCACCGCACCGCCGCCGAGGCCCGCGACCAGGCCAGGGCCCGGCTCGTCGGGCTCGCGGCCGACACCGGCCAGGCCGTCGGTCACACCCCTGACCACAGCTTGGACCAGGCTTCCGGCCCGCTGCCGCCCGCCGGTCCCGCCCCCGACCACGCTCCCGGCCTGCTGACGCCCGCCGCGCTCGCCGACGCCGGAGCCGAACAGCTCACCGCCGCCGAACAGCGCCTGCGCGCCCGGCTCGCCGGCCTGGAGTCCGCCCGCCGTACCGAGCGCCGGTACGACGAGATCACCGCCGAGCGCGCCGCCCTCGACCGGGAGGCCCGCGCCGCGGAGGAGTCCGCCGAGGACGACGCCGGCTGGCTGGCCGGCTGGGAGCCGCGCCGCGCCGCGCTCCGGCAGGACGTCGAGGCCGCCCAGGAAGCCGCCGCCCGCGCCGAACAGCTCGCCGGCCGGCTTCAGCCCGCGCGCCATCGGCTCGCCGCCGCCCGCCGCCGCGACGATCTGGCCGCCGAACTCGCCGTCGCACGCGAGCGTCTGACCGGGGCCCGCGAGCGGCGCAACGAGGCCCATGAACACTGGCTCGACGTCAAGGCCCGCCGACTGCGCGGCATCGCGGCCGAGCTCGCCGCCGCCCTCGTCCCCGGCGCGCCCTGCCAGGTCTGCGGCTCCCCGGACCACCCCGAACCGGCCCGCGCCACCGCCGGCCAGGTCGACCGCGCCGCCGAGGACGCCGCCCAGGCCGCGTACACCCGCGCCGACGAGTTCCGTACGCGGGCCGAGACGGCCGTCGCCGCCACGACGGAGGCGTGGGAGGCCGCGCGCGAGCAGGCCCGGGCGGGCACCGGCCCGGCCGGCGCCGCCGATGCCGTATCCGACGGCCCCGCGTCCGGGGACACCACCTCCGGGGACCCGTCCGTCGCCGTTCTCGCGCGCGAGGCGGACGCACTGGCGCGGGCGCACGGGGAGGCCCATGCCATCGCCTCCCGTACCCATGCCGTACGGGAGGCCCTGGCCCGGGCGGAGTACGAGTACGAGCAGCGCTCCGCAGCCCAGCGCGAGGCCGAGCGGCGGGCCGCCGCCCGGACCTCCCGCCGTGAGGCCCTGGAGCGCGAACAGGCCGCCCTGGCCGAGGAGTTGGATCGCACCCGGGGCCGGTCCGGCAGCGTCGCCGCCCAGGCCGCGCTCCTGGAACGGTGGGTCGCCCGGCTGGCCGAGGCGGCCGGGGCGGTGCGGGCCGCCGAGACCACCGCCCGGGGCCTGAAGGAAGCCGACGACCGGCTGGCCCACGCCGCGTTCAAGGCCGGGTTCGACACCCCCGCCCAGGCCGCCGGGGCGCTGCTCGACGAGTCCGTCCGGCGCACCCTCCAGCAGCGCGTCGACGCCTGGCGGGCCGAGGCCGCCGCCGTCGCCGACCGGCTCGCCGAACCCGCGACCGCTGCCGCCGCCGCGCTGCCGCCCGCCGACCCGGCCGCCGCCGGGGCCGCGTACACCGCCGCCGAACGCGCCCTGCGCGAGGCCGCCACCGCTCTCGCCGCCGCACGCGAGCGGGAGACCGCGCTGTCCCGGCTGTCCCGGGACGCCGACACCGAGGTCCGCCGCCTCGGACCGCTGCGCGAGGAGTACGAACGGGTGGCCCGGCTCGCCACCCTCACCGCCGGCACCTCGGCGGAGAACGAGCGCCGGATGCGCCTGGAGTCGTACGTGCTCGCCGCCCGCCTCGAACAGGTCGCGGCCGCCGCCACCGCCCGGCTGCGGCGGATGTCCGCCGGTCGCTACACCCTGGTCCACTCCGACGCCCGCAGCGGCGGCCGGCGCGCCGGGCTCGGTTTGCACGTGGTCGACGCCTGGACCGGCGCCGAACGCGACACCGCGACCCTCTCCGGCGGTGAGACCTTCTTCGCCTCCCTCGCTCTCGCCCTCGGCCTCGCCGATGTCGTCACCGACGAGGCCGGCGGGGTCCGGCTCGACACCCTCTTCATCGACGAGGGCTTCGGCAGCCTCGACGACCAGAGTCTCGACGAGGTCCTCGATGTCCTCGACTCCCTGCGGGAACGCGACCGCAGTGTCGGCATCGTCAGCCATGTCGCCGACCTGCGCCGCCGGGTCCACGCGCAGCTGGAGGTCGTCAAGGAACGGAACGGCTCGGCGGTCCGGCAGCGGGGCGTCTGAGCCGCCCCGCGCACCCGCCGTCCCGCCGTCGGCCGTTCCTACCCTCTTCTTCTCCGGGACGAGGGGGCGGAAGCCGGCGAGAGCGGCTTCCAGGTCGCCCGCGACCGGATCCGCCGCGGGGAGAGGATGTTCCCTGCCCAACGCCTCCGCCGCGTCCAGCACGGCGGAGGCGAGTTCCTCGGCTGTCGTCCAGGCGACGACCCTCTTCTCCCCGGTGACGGTCATGTCGCCCAGGTCGAAACCGCTCGCGTCACCCTGGCCGGGCCGCACCGTGAAACGCGCGGAGGGCATTAATCGCCCTCTCACGGCCGCGCCGGCCCAGCGGCCCAGCCCGTTCCGTCACCGGCCCGGTCCGTTGGCCGCCCGGTCCGTCGCCGGTTCGTTGCCCGGCCCGGTCCGTCGCCCGTCCGGGCCGCGCGTTCCGACTTCCTCCGTCCCGTCGCCCGTTCAGAGCTTCGAGATCTCCTCCACCAGGTCGTCGAGCCCCAGCGGCCCCTGCGACAGCGCCGCCATGTGCCAGGCCTTCGCGTCGAACGCGTCGCCGTGTGCGGCCCGCGCGTTGGCGCGGCCGAGCAGCCAGGCGCGCTCGCCGAGCTTGTAGCCGATCGCCTGCCCCGGCATCGACAGATAGCGGGTCATCTCGCTCTCCACGAACGCCGGCGGCCGGCTGCTGTGACGCTGGAAGAACTCCTGGGCCAGCTCCGGCGTCCACCGCTCGCCCGGCCGGAACGGGGAGTCCGCCGGGATCTCCAGGCCCAGGTGCATGCCGATGTCCACGATCACCCGGCACGCCCTCATCATCTGCGCGTCCAGGTAGCCGAGCCGCCGCTCCGGGTCCTTCAGGAAGCCCAGCTCGTCCATCAGCCGCTCCGCGTACAGCGCCCAGCCCTCGGTGTTGGCGCTGATCTTCCCGACCGTCGCCTGGTACCGGGACAGCCGGTCGGCCACGTGCGCCCACTGCGCGAGCTGGAGGTGATGGCCCGGGACGCCCTCGTGGTACCAGGTGGACACCAGGTCGTACACCGGGAAGCGGGACTGCCCGTCCACCGGCAGCCAGGTACGGCCGGGGCGGGAGAAGTCCTCGGAAGGGCCGGTGTAGTACGGGGCCGCCGCGCCGCCCGGCGGGGCGATCCGCGACTCCACCCGCCGTACCCGCTCGGCCAGTTCGAAGTGGGTGCCGTCGAGCGCCTCGATCGCCTCGTCCATCAGGCGCTGTAGCCACTCGCGCACCTCGGCCACGCCCTCGATGTGCGCGCCGTGCTCGTCGAGGTGGGCCAGTGCCTGCCACGGGTCGGCACCGGGCAGGATCCGCTCGGCCTCGTGCCGCATCTCGCCGAGCAGCCGGTGGTACTCGGACCAGCCGTACGCGTACGCCAGATCGAGGTCCAGGTCGGTGCCGTTGAAGAAGCGCGACCAGCGCCGGTAGCGTTCCCGGCCGACGGTGTCGGGCGCGCCGGCCACGGCCGGGGCGTACACGTCCCGCATCCAGTCGCGCAGGGCGGCGACCGCCCGGTCGGCGGCCGCCCCCGCCGCGGCCAGCTCCCGGCGCAGCTCCTCGGGTACGACCTCGTCCGTGCCGCCACCCGTACCACCGCTCGCACCGCCACCGCTCGCGCCGACCTCGTCCGGGGCGTCGGCCTCGCTCGCGAAGGCCGCGAACCAGCCGCGGCCGGCCCCCTCGGCCGAACCGTCCGTACCGGCCGAGCCGTCCGTACCGGCCGAGCCGCTGTCGCCCTGGGGGCCCGCCTCGCCCGCCCACTCGGTGAGCTGCTCGACAAAGGTCCCCGTGGCCCGCGGCCCGCCCCGCATGCCCCGTTCCAGACCGAGCGCCAGCGACTCCCGATAGCCGTCGAGTGCCGCCGGAACCGCGCTCAGCCGGGCGGCGACGGCCGCCCAGTCCGCCACGGTCGCCGTCGGCATCACGGTGAAGGAGATCCGCACACTGTGCGCGGGGGAGCGCAGATTGCTCACCGTGCACAGGTTCTCGCCCGCGTCGTGGACGAGGAGCTGGGCCGTCAGCCGCTCCCGCAGCAGCCGGGCGCAGCGCCGTTCGGCCTCCTCCTGCGCGCCGGGGTGCCGCTCGGCCTCGTCGAGCCGTTCCAAGGTGCGCCGGGCGAGCGTGGCCAGGGCCTCTTGGCCGGCGGGGGAGAAGTCGGGCAGCCGACCCGCGCTCTCCCGGACTCCCAGATAGGTTCCGGTGATCGGGTCGAGTTCGATAAGCGCGTCGACGTAGTCGTCGGCGACCTGGCGGGGGAGCACGATGCGGGAAGTCTCTGGCATGAACTCATCCTGGCCCGTTCGCCGTTGCCGCGTCACCCTCGGACGATCTCCCGCGAAGCGAGTCGGCTGACAAATGAGCACCGGGGACGGGTGGCAGCAGCGGACCGCACTCCCACTGCTGGAAGATCAGCCGGGTCTCCACCCGGGCCACCTCGCGCCGTGACGTGAACTCGTCGAGCACCAGTCGTTGCAGGTCGGCGGGGTCCGCCACGGCCACATGGATCAAATAGTCGTCCGGACCGGTGAGATGGAACAGCGCCCGGGACTCCGGCAGGGCCCTGATCCGTTCCACGAACGGACCGATCAACTCGCGCCGGTGCGGGCGTACCTGGACGAGGAGCAGTGCCTCCAGGCTCCGGCCGAGTTTGGCCGGATTCAGTTGTAGCTGGTGCCCGAGAACCACTCCGGTGCGGCGCAGCCGGGTCACTCGGTCCAGACAGGTGGAGGCGGCGACTCCGACCTCGGCGGCGAGTGCCCGATAGGTGGTCCGGGCGTCGTTCTGCAGGAGGCGAAGAATGTGCAGATCGACCGTGTCCAGTACGACAGAATCGGCCATCGGCCGAACGTAGCACGGGATTTGGCCATTACCGGCCGGTTTTCGTTCACAGTTCCGCGCATGGACACCTCCATGGACGCCTTCGTCTCCTCTCCGTCGGCCGCCGCCCCCATCCGGGCCCTGGCCACCGAAGCCGTGCACGCAGGCCGCGACGACCTCGCGGAACTGGGGCTGCACGCACCGCCGCTCGATCTGTCCACCACCTACCCGTCGCACGACGCCCGGGAGGAGGCCGCCCGTATCGACGCGTTCGCCACCTGCGGCGCCCTGCCGGAGGGTTCGCCGGTCTACGCCCGGCTCGGCAACCCGACGACGGACCGTTTCGAGACCGCCCTCGCCCGTCTGGAGGGCACGGAGTCCTCGGTCGCCTTCGCCAGCGGCATGGCCGCGCTCAGCGCCGTCCTGCTCAGCCGGGCGAGCTTCGGTCTGCGGCATGTCGTCGCCGTCCGCCCGCTCTACGGATGCAGCGACCACCTGCTGAACTCACGTCTGCTCGGCACCGAGGTCACCTGGACCGATCCGGCCGGCGTCGCCGGTGCCGTCCGGCCCGACACCGGTCTGGTGATGGTCGAGACGCCCGCCAATCCGACCCTCGCCGAGGTCGACATCCGCGCCCTCGCCGACTCCTGCGGCTCGGTGCCGCTGCTCGTCGACAACACCTTCGCGACCCCGGTCCTCCAGCGGCCGATCGAGCTGGGCGCCCGGATGGTGCTGCACAGTGCCACCAAGTACCTGGGCGGTCACGGCGACGTCATGGGCGGGGTGGTCGCCTGCGACGAGGAACTGGCCGGGCCGCTGCGTCAGGTGCGGTTCGCCACCGGCGGGGTGCTCCACCCGCTCGCCGGGTATCTGCTGCTGCGGGGTCTGTCGACGCTTCCGGTACGGGTGAGGGCGGCCTCGGCGACGGCGGCCGAACTGGTCCGCCGGCTCGCCGCCGATCCGCGGATCGCCCGGGTGCACTATCCGCGCATCGGCGGCGCGATGATCGCCTTCGAGACACACGGCGACCCGCACGAGGTGATCGCCGGGGTCCGGCTCGTCACCCCGGCGGTCAGCCTCGGCAGCGTCGACACCCTGATCCAGCACCCGGCCTCGATCAGCCATCGCATCGTGGACGCCGGTGACCGACACGAATACGGGATCGGCGACCGGCTGCTGCGGATGTCGGTCGGTCTGGAGGATGTCGAGGACCTGTGGAGCGATCTGTCCCAGGCCCTGGGCGCGATGCCCGGCGAGGCGGCGGAGGAGGCCGGCTCCCCGTACCGGGCGGAGACCGTGGGCGTCTGATTCCGTACCCCCTCTCAGTGCCCCTTCCGTGCCTCGCGGTCTCGCGGCGCCGGGTCAGCGGCGCTTGGCCCCTTGGCCCGGTGCCGTCCCCGCCGTCTCCGCAGGTTCCACGGCGGGGTCGCCGCCGGGGTCGCCGCCGGGGGCGGCGGCGGGGGTGGCGGGCGCCGGCTGGGGGGTCAGCCGGGCGGTGATGACGAGCGTGCCTTCCTCGACCTGGTAGTCGAGCGGCAGCCGCAGCGCCCGCATGGCCGCCACCATGCCGGTGTTGGACGCCTGGGTCACCGCGTACACGCTCGCGGAGCCCGCCTCGCCCGCCATCGCCACCAGCCGGCGCAGGAGTTCGGCGCCGATGCCGCGCCTTTGCCAGCCGTCCTCGACGAGCAGGGCGATCTCGGTCTCGTCGCCGTCCCAGAGCAGATGGCCGAGGGCGACGATCCGCCCGGAGGCCGTCTGCGCCGCGAGCGTACGGCCGAAGCGCGGGCTGAGCAGATGGTCCAGATAGCGGTCGGCGTCGGCGACCGGGCCGTGGTAGCGGGCCCGCAGGCTGCGGGCCGAGCAGCGGTCGTGCAGGGCGCGGGCGGCCGAAAGGTCGCGCCGGTCGGCACGGCGGACCGTGATCCGTTCGCCCTTGGTCAGGGTGAGCACCGCCCGGTGGGGCGGGACGCGCGGGCCGAGCCGGGCGTCGAGTTCGACCAGTGCCCGGGCGCGGGCGAACTCGGTGGGAGTGAACGGCAGATAGGGGCGCTCGATGATCAGGGTGCCCCCGTCGGGATCGCGCAGCCGCATCGTGGTCTTCGCCAGGACGCCCTCCACGGGGGCCACCACGCCGGACGGCCGCCCGCCCAGCGAGGTGGGAGGCACCGAACGCAGGGTGCACCTGCCGAGCAACTGGCGCAGAGCCAGGGGTAGTTCGGCGGAGTCGAGAGCGGTGCGGGTGGCGAGTCCGAGCACCCGGGTCGGCGCGTCCACCAGATCGTGGGCGTCGGCTCGCTCGGTCCAGGTGCCGGTGCCGCCGGCCGCGCCGACCGCCCGGTCGAGGGTCTGCGCCACAAGGTCCGCGGGCGCCCGCAGGAGGAACTCGTCGACCGTGCCGTCGGCGAGCGGGTGGGTCTGCAGGGCCACGATGTCGACCTCGTGCCGGGCGAGCACCGTGCACAGGGCGGCCAGACTGCCTGGTGTGTCACGGACGGTGGTGCGCAGCCGCCACAGCGCCGTGCCCGCCGGGCTCGCTCCCGCCGGGTCCGTTCCCGCCGGGTCCGTGCCCGTCGGGTCCGCTCCGGCAGGGTCCCCCACGGGGGTGGGGACGCTGCCGGACACGGCGGCCGGCGGCAGCGGGGATCGCTCCCCGCTGCCGCCGGGATCGCCGGTGGGCGGCGCGTGACTGTGCCGGCGGGCCCACCAGGTGTGGAAGGCGGCCGTGGCGATCAGCGCGATCGCCGAGAAGACCAGCAGATACGGGCCGTCCGGCCCCTTGGCGACGGTCTTGGCGAGGGAGTCGGCCACCACCACCGCCGTGAACATCGCGGCCAGCTCGATCATGTCGTGCCGCCAGTGCGGGACCCGGCGGGCACTTCGGGGACGGGCGCTTCGGGCAGGGTGCGAGTCGGTCATGACCTCACTGTGGCCCAGCGGTGTTGCGTCGCCGCGAACACTTTGTGTCCGATGGGTTAAGGGACGATCTGTCCCTTTACTGGCAGGTTTCGGCCACTTCTGACGTCACCCGATCGGCAGCGCTCCCGAGCGCGGCCCGCAGCCGCCGCGCCTGCGTCACCAGCTGCGAGGAACCCGGCCGGTCCGCCGCCCGCGCGAGCCCCGCGATCTCCCCGGGCCGCCCGCCGCACCGCTCCGCGCACTCCGCGGCCACCGCGACCACATCCCCGGCCCCGCGTACCGCCCGCTCCGTGCCGAACAGCCCCGGCAACAGCTCCACGAGTACGGCGAGGACCGTGGCGTACGCCCCCGTCGCGGCGGCCGTACGGGCCGCGTCGGCCAGCCGGTTCGGCTTCACCGTCCCGTCGGCCACCAGTTCCGCGAGCCGCGTACCCAGCAGCGCCGGGTCCAGCTCCCCGCGCGACGCCAGGACCAGCAGCGCGTCCACCGCCGCCAGCCGGTCCTCCGCGTGACGGCAGCCCAGGCCGAGCGCGACCGCCAGATGCGTGGCCGGACCCACCGGACCGTCCGCCTCCGCCAGCGCCGTCAGCACCGACGCCGCCCCGCGCTCCTCCCGCTCGGCCCCGCCCGCCACCGAAGGCAGCAACCAGGACGCCAGCGTCTCCCGGTCGTCCGGCAGCACCCCCGGCCACAGCGGACTCAGCCCGGACCAGTGGTACTGGTGGCAGCCGCGCGTGATGTCCGTCAGGGAGGCACCCAGCCAGGCGAACACCTCCGGGAACTCCTCCCGGATCACCCGCCGCTCCCGGACCGTCATCACCAGCCGGTCCGCGAGCCACCACCCGCCGCCCGACGCGGTCCCGCTCCGGGACAGCAGCCGCAGCCCGGGCGTCAGCGGCTCGTCCGCCGTCAGCCAGTCCGCGAGCCGCCCGCCCGCCCGGGTGCCGAGCGCCGCCGCCTCACCGGCGGCCTCCGCCGCCGACGGATCGGCCTTCCGTATCCGCAGCAGCGCCTGCGCCAGGTCCACCGGCAGCGGCTCGACGCCGGCGTCCCGGTAGACGCGCAGCCGCTCCACCAGCGCCATCGGCTCGATCGCCCCCGTGTGCAGGGTGGGCGTGGCCAGCAGGAACGGCACCGGCGCGGCCGAGACCACCTGCCATGCCGCCTCCCATATCCGGGTGTCGATCGTCCGGGTCAGCGCCTGGTGCGCACAGGACGGCGTACCGCCGGGCCGTCTGCGGGCGATGTCGAGCTTCCCGGGCCGCACCGTGCCGAGCAGCGCGGCGAGCACGGTGTGGACGCCGTGCGATCCATCGGTCACATGGTCGGCGGACTCCAGCCGGTACGACCCCGCGAACGCCTCCCGGACGGCCGCCGCCAGCGTCTCCCGGTCGTGGTACGCATGGCGGACGACCCCGTCCAGCGCCCGCTCGAACTCCTCCAGCGACTCGTACGGATGCCGCTCCAGGGCGACCAGGTCCGCCACCAGCTCGGCGACCGTCTCCGCGGCGGGCGCCACCGGAGCCGGCTCCGGCACCGGGGGCAGTACCTCCTCGTACGGGGCGGCCGCCACCGGAACGCTCACCCCGAACAGCTCCGCCGCGGCCGTCCGGTGCACCGGGCTCAGCAGCTCCACCGCGCCCGCCAGCTCCGCCCGCACCCCGGCCTCCACGTCCGCCAGATGACGGCCCACCAGGGCGAGCGCCCGCTCCTGGATCACGGTATCCTCGTTCCCGAACGCGTCCGTGATCACCGGCAGCAGCTCCGCAGCCGCCCCGGGGTCCTTCCGCAGCACCTTGCCCAGCAGTGTCAGCTGCGCCCGGACCAGTTTCTTCTCCGTGCGGAACAGCACCGCGCCGGACATCTCCGCCAGCTCCCGCGTCCCGAGCCCGCCGTCCAGGGCCAGTTCACCCAGCACCTCCTGCGCGTACCCGGCGACCGGCGACGGACCGTCCGCCACCATGCCGAGCCAGTCCGCGATCCGCCCGCGCCGCTCCTTTGCCGTCGTGCCGAGGGCCTGGAGCAGCGCCAGCGGGAAGCGCAGGTCACGCGGCCGGCCACCGCGCAGCAGCCGGGACACACAGGCGTCGGCCAGCGCCGCCCGGTCCAGGATCCCCTCGTCGGCGAGCGCCTTCAGCGCGCTCGGCCAGGGAGCCTCCCCGGCCGGGCCCATCGGCCAGGCGAGAGCCTCGGGCGTCTCGGTCAGCTCGATCACCCGGGGGACGAGCAGGGGCGTGTGCGGGTCGGCCCGCAGCCGGTCCACGGGCTCACCCTCGGCCCATGTCCACGTCCGCGTCCAGCCCCGCACGTACCCCTCGGAGACCGGAACCGGGCCGCCCGAGCGCACCACCAGCGCGTGCACCAGGCCGTACTGCTCCTCGGCCGTGGCCGGACGCTCCGCCAGTCGGCACGCCAGATCCCCGAGCCATTCGGTGTCCCGGCCTTCCAGGACATCGAGGACGAGGTGGCCGTACGACTCGCCCCAACCCGTCAGTTCACGCGAGCCGATCCACCCGGCCGCCGCGGCGGCGCCCGAGTGACATCCCGCTCCGGCCACCCACAGCGCGCGCCGCACCGTTTCCTGCACGCGCCAGCGGTCCCAGCCCCAGCCCCGTACCTCCTTGCGCAGCTCCTTCAGCTCCCCGAGGAGAGCCTTGCGTGCCGCCGGGTCCAGCGGCTCCAGCAGCCGCGGAATCTCGGCATGCCGCCCCGCCCGCACCGCGGCCATCAACTCCGCGCCCGCGCCGGTCGCCACGTCCGTCGCCACGTCCGCCCCCGTGTCCGTCGTACTCGTCGTCGCCATCGTCGTCATCGCCGTACCGCTCCCCGTCGTCATCGCGCACCCCTCACGCCCGTCTCCGCCAGCGCCCCGGCGCGCACCCCGCGCCGGGCCATCCGCACCGCCAGCGCGTGCTTGCACGGCCCGCGCCGGCCCCGGTACTCCGCCCACCACGCGCAGGTGCAGCTCAGCCGGCCGTCCGCCGACTCCCGTATCCGATAGGTCCGTTCACCCGACACCACCGACGCCGGCTCCCCGGCCGGGCCGCCGCCCGGCGTCACCGCGCCCTCGGCCAGCAGCCTCCGCGCGTCGACGAGACGCGGATTGTGCCGCTCGGCGCGATCCGCGTCGTACGGCAGCTCCCGGTGGAAGTACGCGGCGTCCGCCACGTCGTACCCCACCCGCCCCGCCGTGCCGAGGTGGGTCAGCGCCGCCCGCACCCGCGCCGAGCTCAGCCCCGACCGCTCGGCCAGCTCGGCCGTGTCGATCCGCGGCTCCCAGGCCAGCAGTACCGCGACCAGCTCCGCGTCCCCGGCGGCCTCCTCGGTGGCCAGCGCCTCCAGGACACCGCCCTCGCCGGAGAATCCGCGCGCCGGGTCGGGGGAGAGCGTCAGCGTGAGCCGCATCCCCGGCAGGGTGATCTCCCAGGCGCTCGGCACGGGCCGCCCGTCCGGCACCGGCCCGTACACCCGCAGGGCCGTCGCGTGCCGCAGCACCCGCTCCAGCGCGACCAGCCGGTCCGGCCCCGCCAGACACACCGCGCCCGCGACCGGCCGGGTCGTCGGCCGCAGCGTCCGCCCCGTCGGCACCACCCACAGGGGTCCCCGGCCCCGCGCCCCCGAGCGCGGCAGCGACCGCAGGAACCGCACCGCCTCCGCCCCCGACAGCTCCGCCCGCAGGTCGAACCCCGCCGACGCGACCTGCGCCTCCGCGAAGCCGCGCAGCCAGCGGTCCGGCAGCGGCACCTTCTTCTCCACGACCGGCCCGTCGAGCGTGGTCACCGCCAACTCCTCCGGCCCGACCCGCAGATGCAGCGGATCGTCCCCGGTGAGCCGCGACAGCGCCTCCCGCAGCGGATTGTTGACGTCCACGTTGGTCGTGCCGTGCCCGGTCTCCGCGCCGTCGAGCCCCGCGCTCAGCACGTCGAGGCGCGCGTACACCCCGCCGCAGCCCGAGAAGGACTCGAACCGGAGCCGGTCGCCGTTGCCCGTCACCACCGGGTCCAGCGAACCCGGCCGCATCCGCTGGTGATAGCGGGCCGAGGCCACGTCCGCGACGGCCAGCAGTCCCCGCGCGGTGATCTGCGGGGAGGTCAGAAACCCGGCGAAGAACCGGGGATGGGCCTCGGCACCGCGCGGCGTGAGGCCCCCGGCCGTCTCCAGGCCGAGCAGCCGCCCGGAGCCCGCGGACTCCAGGGCGGACGGGCGTGCGTAGGCGAGCGCCTGTACGGATCGAGTCATGGAAAAGACGGTAGGACCCGGCACTGACAATCGACCGTGAACGCCCTCCCGCCCCCTCCCGGCCCCCCGCCCGCAACCCACTCGAACCCCGCCCGCACCCCGTCCGACCCGCGGTGACGGGGCGTCTACTGGCCGACGCGGCCCGGCTGGAGCACCTTCGAGAAGAGCACCAGACCACCCTCGGCGCGCAGCCGCACCGTCAGCTCCCCGCTGTCGCCGTCGATGTCGACCTCGCCGAAGTACTGCGGGCTCTCCATCGGCGAGACATTGGCCCGCCGCGGTGCCCGCACGAACACCCGCTCCGGGCC
Organism: Streptomyces sp. NPDC048718; assembly: GCF_043198875.1. Classification (NCBI taxonomy): domain Bacteria; kingdom Bacillati; phylum Actinomycetota; class Actinomycetes; order Kitasatosporales; family Streptomycetaceae; genus Streptomyces; species Streptomyces sp. NPDC048718. The sequence goes on along the minus strand of NZ_JBICVG010000021.1, from coordinate 41,402 downwards.
GAACGTCGGGTCCAGCGCGTTCGCGGGGAAGCCGCCCGCCGCAAGCGGCCCGGAGACGAACTCCCAGAACGGCGCGAAGTCCCGGAACGCCGCCCGCTCCGGGGCGTAGTGCTGCGCCGAGGTGTAGTGCACGTCCGCCGTCAGCCACACCGTGCCGGTGATCCGCTGGTGCTTGATGAACCGCAGCAGTTCGGCGATCTGGAGTTCACGGCCGAGCGGCGCGCCCGGGTCGCCCTGCGCGACCGCCTCGAAGTCGGTGGCCCCGTCGGTCACCACGAGCCCCAGCGGCATGTCGGCGGCGATCACCTTCCACACCGCGCGCGACTGCTTCAGCTCCCGCTTCAGCCACGTGAGCTGCTCGGCGCCCAGGATGCCCACCGTGTCGTCGGCCTGCCGGCCGGGCGAGTTGGCGTTGCGGTACGAGCGCATGTCGAGCACGAACACATCGAGCAGCGGGCCGTGGCGCACCACCCGGTGCACCCGTCCCTCCACCCGGTTCGCGCCCCCGCGCGCGTGGAGCGTGGACACCGGCGTGTACTCGGCGAACGCGCGCGAGGCGCGGGCCGCGAGGACGTCGATGCTCTTCTCCGTGTAGCGGGCGTCGTCCAGGATCTGGCCCGGGTACCAGTTGTTGCGCACCTCGTGGTCGTCCCACTGGACGATCGAGGGGACCTGGGCGTTGAACGCGCGCACGTTGTGGTCGAGCAGGTTGTAGCGGAAGTTGCCCCGGTACTCGGCCAGGGTCTCGGCGACCTTCGCCTTCTCCGGGGTGGTGATGTTCCGCCAGACCCGGCCGTCGGGCAGCGTGACGCTCGGCTCGATCACCCCGTCGGCGTAGATGGAGTCGCCGCTGCACAGGAAGAAGTCAGGGTCGAGCCGGCGCATCTCCTCGTACGCGCGATAGCCGCCGATGTCAGGGTTGATGCCCCAGCCCTGTCCGGCGATGTCGCCCGACCACAGGAACCGCACCCCGTCCCGGCGCCGGTCCGGGGCGGTGCGGAAGGTGCCGGTGACCGGCTCGCCGGTGCGGCGCGGGTCGTCCGGGTCCGCGAGGGTCACCCGGTAGTGGATCTGCTCGCCGGCCGGCAGCCCGCCGAGCGCGGTGGTGCCGGTGAAGTCCGTCCCGGCGCCGAGCAGCGGGCCCTGATGGCGGCGCACCCGGCGGAACGACGCGCTCGACGAGGTCTCGACGAACATCCGGGCGGGCCGGTCCGAGCGGACCCACACCAGGCCCGAGTGCGCCGTCACGTCACCGGTCTGCACACCCCAGGCCGCCGACGGCCGCCCGGACAGGGCGAGCGCCGGACTCGCCAGCGCCCCGCCGCCCGTCGCGGCCAGCGTGGCGGCGGACACGGCGAGGGAGCCGCGCAGCACCGTACGGCGGGCGGGCAGCGGACCGGTGGTGCCGTGCGGCAGGCCGGGGAGGGACTGGGACATGCGAACGCCTCCAGGAAGCGGGGAACAGGGACCGTCGGCCCCATCCCTAGCGCCCGGGAGCGGCGGGCAGCCCAACCCCGTGTGAACAACAGCCTTGTCCGCGCGGCCCTCCTGACGCCGGTGCGGGGCAGGGCGTCCTGGCATATGACCAAGCAACCCTGCCCCGACGTCTCGCCGGGGGACCCCGGAAGCGGCGATTACCGGTGAGTAGAGTCGCGGGCACGACGTCCGGCGTGACGGGATCCGCCCCGCCCGCCGGCGGGAATGGGGGAGCCGACCGAGATGACCACCGATCAGAGCAATCCGGGCGAAGTGGCCGACGGGGCCGGCCCGGCCGGGTACGCCGACCGGCCGGGTCCGGCCGATCCGACGGCGGTGTTCGAGACTCACCGGGCGATGCTCACCGGCGTCGCCTACCGGATGCTCGGCCGCGCCGCCGACGCCGAGGACGTCGTGCAGGAGGCGTGGCTGCGCTGGTCCGCCGCCGACCGAGGCGATGTCCGCGAACCCCGTGCCTTCCTCGTACGCGTCACCACCCGCCTCGCCATCGACAGGCTCCGCCAGGCCCAGTCCCGCCGCGAGTCCTACGTCGGCCCCTGGCTGCCCGAACCGGTCGTCACCGACTTCGGACCCGCCGTCCCCGACACCGCCGAACGAGCCCTCCTCGCCGACTCCGTCTCCCTCGCCCTGCTCGTCGTCCTCGAATCGCTCTCGCCGCTCGAACGCGCCGTCTTCGTGCTCCGCGAGGCGTTCGGCTTCCCCTTCGCGGAGATCGCCGCCGTCCTCGACCGGGGCGAGGCCGCCGTACGCCAACTGGCCGCACGCGCGCGTAAGCACGTCGACGAGGGCCGCCCCCGCTACGACGTCGACCCCGCCGAGCGGCGCGATCTCACCGAACGGTTCCTCGCCGCCGCCACCGGCGGCGACCTCGACGCCCTGCTCGCGATGCTCGCGCCCGACGCCCGGCTGGTCGGCGACAGCGGCGGCAAGGCCAAGGCGCCGCTGCGGATCATCGAGACCGCCCGCAAGATCGGCCGGTTCCTCGTCGGCGTCTCGCAGCGCGCGGACGAGGTCTACGAGTACCGCTTCGAGGAGGTCAACGGCGCGACGGCGCTGATCAGTCTGGTCGGCGGCCGGATCGACGCGGTCTTCCAGATCGAGGTCCAGGGCGGCCTCGTCGCCTGTGTCTACATCCTGCGCAACCCGGACAAGCTGCGCGGACTCGCACGCGGCTGAACACCCCGGCGGCGCGGGGCCCGCCGCGTCCCTCCCGACCCCGCCGCGCCCTCCCGGGCCGCCCCGGACGCCCGGGAGGGCGTTGTGCTGCGCCGGGGACACGGCCGCGCGAACGTCCCGTGAACGATCAAGACCATCTTGCCCCGTTCGCCCCTCCCTGACGGAGGATTGGTCTTGACCAAGGGTGTGCGGCGCCTTATCGTCGCATCGTTAGTGCAGGAACCTTTAATAAACAAGGCGCGGAAAACACGCCGCGGGACACGGCGAACGTGCGGAGGATCAGGGTGGGGACCACGCAGCTGGAAGCAGCTCCGGAGCCGAAGTACTGGCACCTGCGGAACGTGATCGGCGAAGCCCTCGACACGGAGTTCGCGGTCGGCGAGATCCTGCCGAACGAGCGCGAACTGGCGGCCCGCTTCGGCGTCGCCCGCGCCACCCTCCGGCAGGCCCTGGAGCAGCTGGAACTGGAAGGCCGGCTCCAGCGCCGCCGAGGCGTCGGCACCACGGTCGCCCCGCCGCGCGTCGGCGTCGACGTCTCCACCGCGGCACACGCCTGGCCCGGTGTCGGCGACGACACCTGGCAGCCCGTGGACGGCGTCGCGGGCCGGGCCCCGTCCGCCGTCGCCCGCCTCCTGGACATCCGTTCGGCGGAGCCCGTTCACATCGTGCGCCGGCTGCGCCTCAGCGCCGGTCTGCCCGTCGCCGCCGAACTCCTCTACGTTCCCGAGCTGTCCGTGCCGGGCCTCACCGCGACCGCCGCCGCCGGCGGCCCCACGGGCGCCCGCGCCGTCCTGCGCGAACTCCAGCGGCTCAGCCTGGACGGCCAGGACCGCTCCGTCGAGCTGGGCTCCGCCCGCGCCGACGACGCCCGGGAACTGGACCGGCTGCCCGGCTCGCCCGTGCTCGTCGTGACGACCCGCTACCTCTCGGCCGGCCGTACCGCCGCCGTCTCCGTCGCCACCTACCGTGCCGACACCTGCCGGCTCACCTTCGGCGACTCCGGCGACCTCGCCATGGCTTCCTGACGACCCCTGGACGGGACGCACCGACACCGCACACAATGGAAATGGCCCCGGGGCACGCGCCCCGGGGCCATTCTCATCGCGTGTACGGGCCCTCGGCCATCACGCGTACGGGCCTTCAGTGGCGGGCCGTCACCGAGCCCTCCACCGCGAACAGCTGTTCCTCCACATGGTCGAGCGCGAGACGCAGCGCCCCCGTCGCCACCGCCGCCTCGCCCAGCATCGACAGTGCCACCCGCGGCGGCCGCAGACAGAACCTGGCCAGCTCCTCGCGCAGCGGCTGGAGCACCCCGTCCAGGCCCGCCGCCCAGCCGCCGATCACCACCAGCTCCGGATCGAGCGCCAGGACCAGCGCCGCCACATCGTGGACCAGTCGCTGGATGAACCGTTCCACCGCCGCCCCGGCCCGTGCGTCACCCTGCCGGGCCAGCGCGAAGACCTCGGCGACCGCCTGCTCGTCCAGCGGGTGCAGCGGCTCGTCCGTCGTCGACAGCAGATGCTCGGGGGTGGCGCCCCGGCCGAGCAGGTGCAGCGCCCCGATCTCGCCCGCCGCCCCGCCGTACCCCCGGTGCAGCCGCCCGCCGATCAGCGAACCGGCCCCCGGGCTGAGCCCCGCGAGGACGAACACGATGTCGTCGGAGTCCGTCGCGGCACCCTTCCAGTGCTCGGCGACCGCCGCCGCGTTGGCGTCGTTCTCCACGATCACCGGGCAGCGGAACGACCGCCGCAGCCGCTCGCCCAGCGCCAGCCCGGTCCACCCCGGCAGCGCCGTGCCGAGCCGCACGGTGCCGTCGGCCTCCACGATGCCCGGGGTGCCGACCCCGACCGCCCGCAGATTCGACCGGGGCACCCCGGTCCGGCGCAGGACGTCGGCCACGACGGCCCGGACCCGGTCGAGCCGCTCGTCCTCCGGGGCGGTGTCGGCGACCTCGCGGGCGCCGGAGCCGACGATCCGCCCGTCCAGACCCGAGATCAGCGCGGCGACCCGGTGCGGGCCGATCTCGACACCCAGCAGATGTCCGGCCTCCGCCCGGAAGCGGAACCTCCGCGCGGGCCGCCCCTGGCGTCGTGTCCCCGGCTCCTCGGGCGCCGCTTCGACGACCAGACCCCCGTCGATCAGGCCCTCGGTCACGCCTTCGACCGTCGGCCGGGACAGGCCCGTGACCCGGGTCAGATCCGTCAGTGTGAGCGCGCCGGAGCCCCGCAGCGCGTGGAGCACCACCGCGGAGTTGATCCGTCGCAGGAGCGAGGGATCCCCGCCGGTCAGCCGCCCCACCGTCTGTCCTCCCAGCTCGTGCGCTTCTTTGCCCGGATGGTACTCAATGCCCTTCGAGAAGTCCCCCGTACCCCGGGGCCGGTTCGGTGCCGGTGCCGCTGACGGCCCGCCAACTGTCAGTGCGAGACGGTTCGCTGGAGCCATGCGCACTTCGACGGCACGACTCCTCACCGGGCTCGTCGCCCTGACCACCCATGCCTTCCCGGACGGAACCGAGAGCACCGGGCCGCGCTCGCCACCAGCGAGGGATTCCGGGCGGACGACGGCCCGCCCGCGCCGCCGCCGAGGAGCGGTACGAAGCGGAACGGGCCGGGTACGTTCCTCCGCCCGCTGGGGCGCTCCGCGGGCCTTCGAGCTCTGGCCGGACCTCGAACGACATGGCCGGGGACGGCGGGTGGGCAGCGGGCCGCAGGCCGTACGCCGGGAGCCGTGACCGGCGTCAGCCCCGCAGGTCCGGCATCCCGGCCGCCTCCCGCAGCCGCGCGTACTCCTCGGCCATCGACTCCGCCGTCCAGTGGGCGTTCAGCCCGCTCGGGTTGGGCAGGACCCAGATCCGGGTCGCGCCGATCGTCCGCTCCTGCGGCCCGATCGCGGCCTTCTTCTCGCCGAAGGCCGTGCGGTACGCCGTCACCCCGACGACCGCGAGCCGGCGCGGGGCCAGCCGCTCCACCTTCGCGGTCAGGATCCGGCCGCCCTCCCGGTACTCCTCGGCGCTCAGCTCGTCGGCCCGCGCGGTCGCCCGCGCCACCACGTTGGTGATGCCGAGGCCGTACGAGAGGAGTTCGCCCTGCTCCGCCGGGGCCAGCCGGCGCGGAGTGAACCCGGACAGGTGCAGCACGGGCCAGAAGCGGTTGCCGGGCCGGGCGAAGTGATGGCCGGTCGCGGCCGTCATCAGGCCCGGGTTGATCCCGCAGAAGAGCACCGAGAGACCGCCCGCGACCACATCGGGGACGATGCGGTCACGGGCGGCCTGGAGCTCCTCGGGGGAGAAGCGCGCGGTCATGGCCGAAGAGGTCAGAGGATCGCGCCGGGCGTGTAGCCCGCGGCATCCGGGTGCTGCTTGGCGATCTCCTCGATCCGGGAGACCACGACGGCGACCTGGTCGGCGGCGGCACCCGTGAAGGAGAGCTTGTCCGCCATCAGCTCGTCGAGCCGCGCGCGGTCCAGCGGGATCCGCTCGTCGGCGGCCAGCTTGTCGAGCAGCTCGTTGCGCTCGGCACCCTGCTCGCGCATGGCCAGCGCGCAGGCCACGGCGTTCTCCTTGATGGCCTCGTGCGCGACCTCGCGGCCCACGCCCGCGCGCACCGCGCCCATGAGGACCTTGGTGGTGGCGAGGAACGGCAGGTAGCGGTCGAGCTCGCGGGCGACGACGGCGGGGAAGGCGCCGAACTCGTCGAGGACGGTGAGGAAGGTCTCCAGCAGGCCGTCCAGGGCGAAGAACGCGTCCGGCAGGGCCACCCGGCGGACCACCGAGCAGGAGACGTCGCCCTCGTTCCACTGGTCGCCGGACAGCTCGCCGGTCATCGACGCGTAGCCGCGCAGGATGACCATGAGGCCGTTGACGCGCTCGCAGGAGCGGGTGTTCATCTTGTGCGGCATCGCGGAGGAGCCGACCTGGCCGGGCTTGAAGCCCTCGGTGACCAGCTCGTGGCCCGCCATCAGCCGGATGGTCTTCGCGATCGACGACGGGGCGGCGGCCAGCTGCACCAGGGTGGTGACCACGTCGTAGTCGAGCGAGCGCGGGTATACCTGGCCGACCGAGGTGAAGGCGTGCGCGAAGCCCAGGTGGCCGGCGACCCGGCGCTCCAGGTCGGCCAGCTTGCCCGCGTCGCCGCCGAGCAGGTCCAGCATGTCCTGCGCGGTGCCGACCGGGCCCTTGATCCCGCGCAGCGGGTAGCGGCCGAGCAGCTCCTCCAGGCGCGTGTACGCCACGAGCAGCTCGTCGGCGGTGGTCGCGAAACGCTTGCCGAGGGTGGTGGCCTGGGCGGCGACGTTGTGCGAGCGGCCGGCCATGACCAGCTCCGCGTACTCGGCGGACAGCTTGCCGAGCCGGGCCAGGACGGCGACCGTACGGTCCCGCATCAGCTCCAGGGAGAGCCGGATCTGGAGCTGCTCGACGTTCTCGGTGAGGTCGCGCGAGGTCATGCCCTTGTGCACGTGCTCGTGACCGGCGAGGGCGTTGAACTCCTCGATCCGGGCCTTGACGTCGTGCCGGGTGACCTTCTCGCGCTCGGCGATCGACGCCAGGTCGACCTGGTCGATCACCCGCTCGTAGTCGGCGAGCGCCGCGTCCGGCACCTCGATCCCGAGGTCCTTCTGGGCACGCAGCACGGCGAGCCACAGCCGGCGCTCCAGCTTCACCTTCTGCTCGGGGGACCAGAGGACGGCGAGCTCCGCGGAGGCGTAGCGGCCGGCCAGGACGTTGGGGATACGGGGCTTCGCAGTCACAGCAGTCACATGTCCAGATTCTACTGGTCTTTCATGCAGGTCAGCGCCACGGTCCGGACTGGAGGTTGCTACGAGACGGGCGTCACTCCGTCCGTGCCCCGAGGTGGTCGGCCGGCGTCCGGGCCCTCGTACGGCAGCAGCTCCGGGCGCTTGGGCGGCAGACCGTCGCCGGACGAGCGGCCGGTGAGCCGGCGGCCGATCCAGGGTCCCAGGTGCTCCTTGGCGAAGCGGGCGTCGGCGATACGGCGCTCCGCCCAGCGCGGGCGCGGGCCCGGCGCGAGCGGGGTGCGCCAGTCCTCCTCGGCCGGCAGGCCCAGGGTCTGCCACACGGCCTCGGCCACCCGCCGGTGCCCCTCGGCCGTCAGATGGAGCCGGTCCACGTCCCACATCCGCGGGTCGCCGAGCGCGGGCGCGCCGTACAGGTCCACCACCAGGGCGCCGTGCCGGGCGGCCAGCTCGTCCACGTACCCGAACAGCTGCTCCATGCGCGGCCGGAAGCGCTCCATGACCGGGCCGTTGCGGCCCGGGCTGCGCATCAGGACGAGCTGCCCGCAGGACGGCGCCAGCCGTTCGACGGCCTCGCCGAGCAGCCCGCGGACCCGGCCCATGTCGCAGTTCGGGCGCAGGGCGTCGTTGAGCCCGCCGACCAGGGTCACCACATCGGCCTTCATGGCCGCGGCCGGGGCCACCTGCTCGTCGACGATCTGGCCGATCAGCTTGCCGCGTACGGCGAGATTGGCGTAACGGAAGCCGGGGGCGCGGGTGGCGAGCCGGCCCGCGAGGACATCGGCCCAGCCCCGGTAGGAACCGTCGGGCCGCAGGTCCGACATGCCCTCGGTGAAGCTGTCGCCCACGGCGACAAGGCTGGTGTACGTGGCATTCATCTCCATGGCCCAGCGATCGTACCGCGCGGTATGCGCCGCCCGGCGGGGGAGTCGGGCGGCCAGGGGGAGGGGAACGGAACGGAGCGGGGGAGGGGCCCCGGGGATCGCGTCCCCGGGGCCCCTCCCCGTCACATGTCGCGAGGTCACTGGGCCGCGGGCCGGCCCACCAGCTCGCGCAGCACGTCCTCCATCGTCACCAGGCCGGCGAGCGCGCCGTGCTCGTCGATGACCGCCGCGAGATGGGTGCGGCTGCGCCGCATCGCCGTCAGTACGTCGTCCATCGGGGTCGACGCCCGCACCCGGGCGATCGGCCGCATCGCCGTCACCGGGAACGGCAGATCGCGCGGGGTGGCGTCCAGGGCGTCCTTCACATGGAGGTAGCCGAGGATCCGGCGGGTGTCGTCGAGCACCGGGAAGCGGGAGAACCCGGACCGCGCCGACAGCGCCTCCAGCTCCTCCGGAGTGGTGCCCACGCGCGCGTAGACGACCCTTTCCGCCGGCATCACGACATCGCCCACCGGGCGGCGGCCCAGTTCGAGGGCGTCGTGCAGCCGCTCGGTGGCCCGGTCGTCGAGGAGACCGGCGTCACCGGCGTCGGTGACCATCCGGGCCAGCTCGTCGTCCGAGAACGTGGCCGCGACCTCGTCCTTCGCCTCGACCCGCAGCAGCTTCAGGATGCCGTTGGCGAAGGCGTTGACCGTGAAGATCACCGGGCGCAGTGCCCGCGCCAGGGTCACCAGCGGCGGGCCGAGGAGCAGGGCGAGGCGGACCGGCTCGGCCAGCGCGATGTTCTTCGGCACCATCTCGCCGAGCAGCATGTGCAGATACGTGGCGAGGGTCAGCGCGATCACGAACGAGATCGGGTGCACCAGGCCGTGCGGTACGCCGACCGCGTCGAACACCGGCTCCAGGAGGTGCGCGATGGCCGGCTCGGCCACGATGCCGAGCACCAGGGTGCACAGCGTGATGCCGAGCTGGGCGGCCGCGAGCATCGCCGAGACGTGCTCCAGACCCCACACGACCTTGCGGGCCCGCCGGTCGCCGGAGTCGGCGAGCGGCTCGATCTGGCTGCGGCGTACGGAGATCAGGGCGAACTCGCCGCCGACGAAGAAGGCGTTGGCGACCAGCGTCAGCAGACCGATCAGCAACTGGATCACGATCATCGGCCGGCCTCCTCGTCCTGGCCGGCGTCGCCCGCCGTCGGGGCGTGCAGCAGTACGCGCGCCGCCCGCCGCCCGGAGGCGTCCACGACGTCGAGCCGCCAGCCGGCCAGGTCCACGCGGTCACCGGTGACCGGGATCCGGCCGAGCGCGGTGGCGAGCACACCCGCCAGGGTCTCGTACGGCCCCTCCGGGAGCCTGAGGCCGATGGTCTCCAGCTGGTCGGTGCGGGCCGCGCCGTCCGCCGACCACAGGATGCGGCCGTCGGTGTCCTCGCCCGCCGGAGCGAGATCGGGGGTCTCGTGCGGGTCGTGCTCGTCGCGCACCTCGCCGACGACCTCCTCGACGATGTCCTCCAGAGTCGCGACGCCGGCCGTGCCGCCGTACTCGTCGATGACCACGGCCATCGTCTGCTTGCCCGAGAGCCGGTCGAGCAGCCGGTCCACGGTCAGGCTCTCCGGGACGAGCAGCGGCTGGCGCAGCAGATCGCCGATCGGGCGGCGCGGCCGCTCCTCGGCCGGTATGGCCAGCACGTCCTTGATGTGGGCGATGCCGACGACCGTGTCGAGGTTGCCCCGGTAGACGGGGAAACGGCTCAGACCGGTCGCGCGGGTCGCGTTGGCGACGTCCTCGGCGGTGGCCCGCATCTCCAGGGCCGTGACCTGGACGCGCGGGGTCATGACGTTCTCCGCCGTCAGCCCGGCCAGGTTGAGCGTACGGACGAACAGCTCGGCGGTGTCCGCCTCGAGCGCGCCCGCCTTGGCGGAGTGACGGGCCAGCGCGACCAGCTCCTGCGGGGAGCGGGCGGAGGCCAGCTCCTCGGTGGGCTCCAGACCGAGCCGGTGCAGCACCCGGTTGGCGGTGTTGTTGAGATGACTGATCAGCGGCCGGAACGCGGCGGTGAAGATCCGCTGCGGGGTCGCCACCACCTTGACCACGGTGAGCGGGGAGGAGATCGCCCAGTTCTTGGGGACCAGCTCGCCGACGACCATCAGGACGAGGGTCGACAGCGCGGTGCCGAGGATCAGGGCCACTGTGGAGGCGGCCGCGGGGGACAGGCCGACGGCCTCGACGGGGCCGCGGATCAGCTTGGAGATCGACGGCTCGGAGAGCATGCCGACGACCAGATTGGTCACGGTGATCCCGAGCTGCGCGCCGGAGAGCTGGAAGGTGAGCGAGCGGACCGCCTTCAGGGCACTGGCCGCGCCGCGCTCGCCGCGTTCGGCGGCGGCCTCCAGCTCGCCGCGCTGGACGGTGGTGAGGGAGAACTCGGCCGCGACGAAGCCACCGCACGCGAGTGCCAGCAGCAGGGCGACCAGCAGCAGTACTACCTCGGTCATCGGATCACCTCCGTCCCTCGACGCATCCCATGATCAGTCAGGGAGGGGTGGACCGCGCGATGTCGGTTGCGGGAACGGCTACTGGGAGGCTCGCCCATGGGCGGACGCTCACACCTTTCGGTAGATGATCGACGGAGTCCTCCCATGGTAAAGGAGCGGCAAAGGGTTCAGTCGGTGGGCGTGGCCAGCGGCTTCACCCAGCGCCGCCAGTGGTCCTCGCGGTGGTAGCCGGTCGCGGCCCACGCCTGGTGGGCCGGTTCGTTCGCCTCCAGGACCATGGCGTCGGCGCGGCGGCCGCCCAGGGCGGCGAAGCGCGCCTCCGCCGCCTCCAGCAGAGCGGTGGCGACGCCCTGCCTGCGGTGGCCGGGGTGGACGGCCAGCCGGTAGGCGGAGCACCGCCAGCCGTCGAAGCCCGCGATGACCGTTCCGACGAGGAGACCGCCCCGCTCGGCGAGGAGCAGGGCCTCGGGGTCCCGGGCGATCAGCCGGGCCACCCCGTCGCGGTCGTCGCTGATGCTGGTGCCCTCGGCTGCCTCGCGCCAGAACCACAGCACGGTGTCGATGTCGGAGGAGGCGGCATGGCGGATGTCAAGATCGTTCATGGCACGAGCCAAGCAGGCCGGCGGGGCTCCGGGCGAGCCGATTCCACGGAGTGGAACGGTGCGGCCCGCGGGTGAACGCCTGGTGGAGGGCGGGGCGACTGCCACAGTGACGGGCTGGATCCTCCCCGTGCCGCCGTGCTCGTCTTCGACCGGGACGCGTGCCTGACCGCCTTCGCGTCCCCCGCCCACGCCGTGAACCACCTGGAGACGATCGATGTCTTCGAGGGCGAGTACACGGTGTACTCGGCCGACGGCCGCGTGGGGGAGCCGACCCCGCCCGACGGTCTGCGGGGCCCGGTCGCGCTGACGCCGGCCGGCGCGTACGACGTGGCCGGTCTGGAGCGCGGGGTCGCATGCTTCCGGGAGCGTCATGGTGACGGCCGGGCCGCGCTCGGCCCGGCGGAGACGGCCCGCCTTCTGTTCGACGGGGCCGGCCGGGCCGCCGGCCTGAGCCGTCGGCCCGCCGCCGGGTCGTTCCCGTCTCTCCCGGGCGCCCGTGCCCGGCCGCGAAGGTCAGGAGGAGGCTCCGGGCGCGGGTTCCCGCTCGCGCAACTCCGCGATCACCGGGCCGAACGCCTCCATCGAGTCGTCCAGCACCGTGAAGTAGGAGAAGCCGAGCCGCTCCCGCAGGGCGAGGAGCCGGTCGGCGATCTCCCGGACCGTTCCCACCGCCAGGATCGGCAGGTCCAGGATCTGTTCCTCGGTGAGATACGGCACGGCGGGCCGGAACTCCGCCACCGCCGCCGCGCGGTCCTCGGTCACCTCGACCCGCTGGAGCAGCAGATTGCGCTCCGCCGGTACCACGCGCCCGGCCTCCTTCTCGAAGCCCGCGTACGCCTCCACGCGCGCCGCCAGTTCCTCGGCGGTCAGGACGGTCGCCGTGGTCCCCTCGAACCGGCCGCCGGAGAAGGCCGCCACGCGGGCGTGCCGGGCGGCGAGCCCCAGGACCCGGTCCCCGTTGCCGCCGATGAGCAGCGGCACATCGGCCGTCGGCTCCTTCGCCAACTCCTTCACCACGGCGGCCAGATGGTCTACCCGGGGGCCGGGCGGCAGGAAGGGGAGGCCCGCTTGCTCGTGCTCCGCCGCCACATAGCCCGTGCCCAGGCCGAGTTCGAGCCGGCCTCCGGTCAGGGCGGCGGTCGTCGCCACCTCGCGGGCCAGTAACACCGGGTTGTAGAAACCCGCGTTGAGGACGAAGGTGCCCACCCGAGGCCGGGTGGTCGTCTCGGCCGCGGCCACCAGGGACGGGAAGGGGGCGGGCGCGCCCAGGTGGTCGGCGATCAGGATCAGGTCGTACCCGAGTTCCTCGGCGCGGCGGCAGCGCGTCCGCCACTCGTCCCCGCTGCCGGGGGCCAGCATGTTGACGGCGAATCGGAACGGCAACACCACGGTGGTACCTCCTCGTTGACGACGTCGGCCTCGTGAACCTACCCCGTCACGAAGCAGAACTCGTTGCCCTCGGGGTCCACCATGACCTGGAAGGTGCCCTGTTCGTCCGTCACGGGCGCGCCGGACCTACCCGCGCCCAGCGCCAGCACCTCCTCGGCCGCCGCCACCGGATCGGCCACTTCCACGTCCAGATGGACGCGGTTCTTCGCCGCCTTGCCCTCCGGCACCCGCTGGAAGGCAAGGCGGACGAATCCGGGCGGGTCGACGTACGACCAGTCCGGACTCCGGTCCACCGGGGTGCCGCCGAGCAGCGCCGCCCAGAACCGTACGAGGGCGGCCGGACCGGCGCAGTCGAAGACGATCTCCTGAACTCGTGCGCGCATGGACGTCAGCCTACGGACGGCGGGCCGGGGCCGCCGCCGGTTCGGCGCGGGACTCCGCACACGGGGTGGGAGCCGGGGCCGGGAGCGGGGCCCGGGGCGCGTACGAGGCCGCGAAGGAAGCCGTGAAGGCCGCCGCGTCCCACGAGCCGCCCAGCGCGGGTGCCAGCCACGACGGGGCCGCCGCCCGGAACGCCCTGGGCGTCAGCGCGCCCGCGCCCTGCGGCACCGCGCCCAGCAGCGGCGCGCCCGCCGCCCTCGGCAGATCCGCCAGATTGCACCGCGCGGCCAGGTCCGGGCCGGCCGGCCAGCTGCCCACCACCACACCCGTCTGCTCGATCCCGCGCGCCCGCAGCGCCTCGGCGGTCAGAGCCGTCGAGTTGAGGGTGCCGAGCCCGGCGGGAGCGACCACGAGGACCGGCGCCCCGAGCAGCCGGGCCGCGTCGGCGAGGGTGCCGCCCTCGTCGTCGAACCGCACGAGCAGCCCGCCCGCGCCCTCCACCAGGACCAGGTCGTGCGACGTGGCCAGCTTCCGCGCCGCCTGGGCCACCTCGCCGGGGGAGATTGGGGCCATTCCGGCCCGGCGGGCCGCCGTGTCGGGCGCCAACGGCTCCGGGAATCGCGCGAGTTCGGCCCCGGTGATCGCGCCCGAAAGCCGCACGGCCTCGTCCGCGTCTCCCGCCTCCCCGAAGCCGAGCCCGGTCTGCGCGGGCTTCAGCACGGCGACACTCCGCCCGGCGGCGGTGGCGGTCGCGGCGAGGGCGGCCGTGACGACGGTCTTGCCGATCTCGGTCCCGGTGCCGCTGACGACGATCACGGTCATCTGAACTGTCCTTCTCTCGTACGGAAAATCCCCGGGCGCTCCCGCGCCCCGGGCACCCCGGGCGCTCCCGCGCCCCGGGCACCCCGGGCGCTCCCGCGCCCCGGGCACCCCGGGCGCTCCCGCGCCCCGGGCACCCCGGGCGCTCCCGCGCG
>NZ_JBICVG010000021.1:0-27155 GCF_043198875.1 Streptomyces sp. NPDC048718 | reverse complement strand
CCCCGGGCACCCCGGGCGGGCCGGCGCACCGGAGGCGCCGGCTTCGGTCGCTCAGCCGGCGCGGGCCGCCGCCCGGACCCCCGCGCAGATCCGCGCCACGTCCTCGTCCCCCGTCACGAACGGCGGCATCGTGTAGATCAGATCGCGGAACGGCCGGAGCCACACGCCCTCCCGCACCGCCGCCCGCGTCGCCGCCGGCACGTCGACCTCGTGGTCGAGCTGCACCACCCCGATCGCCCCGAGGACCCGCACGTCGCGGACTCCGGGTATCGCAGACACCTCGGCAAGCCCCGCGCGCAGCCCCGCCTCGATCCGCCGGACCTCGCCCTTCCAGTCCTGTCCGAGCAGCAGGTCGAGCGAGGCGAGGGCGATCGCGGAGGCGAGCGGATTGCCCATGAAGGTGGGGCCGTGGGCGAGCACCGGGACCTCGCCGCGCGAGATGCCGTCCGCGACCCGGCTCGTGCACAGGGTCGCCGCCATCGACAGATAGCCACCGGTCAACGCCTTGCCCACGCACATGACATCCGGCGCGACCCCCGCGTGACCGGCCGCGAACAGCTCCCCCGTACGCCCGAAGCCGGTGGCGATCTCGTCGAACACCAGCAGGACGCCGTGCGCGTCGCACGCCTCCCGCAGCTCCCGCAGATAAGCGGGCGCGTGGAAACGCATGCCGCCCGCGCCCTGCACCACGGGCTCCACGATCACCGCCGCCAGCTCGTCGGCGTGCCGCGCGATCGCGTCCCGCAGCCGCCGCGCGTACGCCTCCTCGTACGCCGCCGGGGGCGCGTCCACGAAGATCTGCTCCGGCAGCGCGCCGGACCACAACTCGTGCATGCCGCCCTCGGGATCGCACACCGACATCGGCTGCCAGGTGTCGCCGTGGTAGCCGCCGCGCCAGGTGAGCAGCCGCCGCTTCGCGGGCCGTCCGGCCGAACGCCAGTACTGCAGGCACATCTTCACCGCGACCTCGACCGCGACCGACCCGGAGTCGCTGAGGAAGACATGCCGCAGTGGCTCCGGGGTGATCTCGACGAGCCGGGCGGCGAGCCGCACGGCCGGCTCGTGGGTGAGCCCGCCGAACATCACATGGCTCATCCGGTCGAGCTGCGCACGCGCCGCCGCGTTGAGGACCGGATGGTTGTAGCCGTGCACCGCGGACCACCACGACGACATTCCGTCGATCAACTCATGCTGTCCCTCGGCGGGTTCGGCGAGCCGCAGCCGTACCCCGGACGCGGACGCCACGACCAGCGGGTCCGTGCGGCCCGGCATGGGGCCGTACGGATGCCAGACGTGCGCCCGGTCCAGGGCGAGGAGTTCGTCGTTACGCATTCGGTGCGAGGTCCGTCCCCGCGCCGCGACGGCGCACCGCCACCAGATCGGGCCGGGCGCCCGAAGCCGCCGCAGCCTCCGCCGCCCCGGCCGTCTCCTCGGCCCCGGACACGGTCTGCGTACCGCATGCCCCGTGCGCCGCGCCCCCGCCGCACGGCCCGCAACCGCCACCGGCGGCCGCGTGCCCACCGCACCCGCCCGCCGCCCCGGCCTCATCGGCCCCGGCGGCCGTTTCCGCAGCTTCCGCCGTCCGCACCGCGCGGCTCCCGCACCCCGCGTCCGTCCGGTGCGCCGGCAGAGTGGTCGTGTCGGCGCCCTCCACCTCGAAACCGGCGTCCGCGATCATCTCCAGGTCCGCCCTGCCGGCCTGGCCCTCGCTGGTGAGGTAGTCGCCGAGGAAGATCGAGTTCGCCAGGTGCAGCGCCAGCGGCTGCATCGTGCGCAGATGCACCTCGCGCCCGCCCGCGATCCGCACCTCGGCGTCGGGGCAGACGAACCGCACCATCGCCAGGATCCGCAGACAGCGCTGCGGCGTGAGGTTCCACTCCTTGGCCAGCGGCGTGCCCTCGAACGGGATCAGGAAGTTGACGGGCACCGAGTCCGGGTCGAGCGCACGCAGCGCGAACACCACGTCGACCAGGTCCTCGTCGCTCTCGCCCATGCCCGCGATCAGGCCGGAACAGGCGGACAGACCGGCGGCGTGCGCCTTCTCCACCGTGTCCACCCGGTCCGCGTAGGTGTGGGTGGTGGTGATGTCCCCGTACGTCGCCTCGGAGGTGTTGAGGTTGTGGTTGTACGCGTCGGCGCCGGCCGCCTTCAGCCGCTCCGCCTGACCGTCCGACAGCAGCCCGAGGCAAGCGCAGACTTCCACGCCCTCGTTCTGCTCCTTGATGGCCTCGATGGTCCGGCCGACCCGCTCCACGTCCCGGTCCGTGGGGCCGCGCCCGCTCGCCACCAGACACACCCGCTTCGCCCCGCCGGCCAGCCCGGCCGCCGCCGCCTCGGACGCCTCTTCGGGCTTCAGCCAGGTGTACTTCAGGATCCCGGCCTCGGAGCCGAGCCGCTGGGAGCAGTACGAGCAGTCCTCGGGGCACAGCCCGGACTTCAGGTTGACGAGATAGTTGAGCTTCACCCGCCGCCCGTACCAGTGGCGCCGCACCCGGCCGGCCGCGGCCACCACATCGAGCAGTTCGTCGTCGGAGGTCGCCAGTACGGCGAGCGCCTCGTCACGGGTCGGCGACACGCGCCGAAGCCCCTTGTCCACCAGCGTGTTCAGCAGGTCCATAAGGGATGATCCTGGCGCACGACCCACCCTCAGGCCAAGGAGGATCCGAACAAACGGCACCGAGCGAGGTGTGTGCATGACCACACCCTGACCTCGGCGGTGTCCGGTTAAGGTCTGTGCGCTGCCTACAAAAGGACCCGCCATGCCGCCGTACGCCGCCGACCCCGGCGCCACGCACCCGGAAGGCTCCGGGAAGGCCCGCCCGAACGACGCGGAGCAGACACCGGATCCGCGCCGGGCCGCCTTCGACTGGACCGGGGAAGCGGCCGTGCGACGGGCCGATGCGGGCCTGGTGCGCACCCTGCGCCCGCGTGCCGCCGACTGCGGACTCCTCGACCTCGCGGGCAACGACTACCTGGGACTGACCCGCCATCCCCGGGTCACCGAGGCGGCGGCGGACGCCGCCCGCCGCTGGGGCGCGGGCGCCACCGGCTCCCGTCTGGTCACCGGCTCCACCGATCTGCACACCCGCCTGGAACGCGAACTCGCCGCGTTCTGCGGATTCGAGGCGGCTCTCGTCCTTTCCTCCGGCTACGCGGCGAACCTGGCGGCCCTCACCGCGCTGTCCGGCGACCGGGACGGACTGATCGTCTCCGACGCCGCCAACCACGCCTCGATCGTGGACGGTTGCCGCCTGGCGCGCGCCACGACCGCGGTGGTTCCGCACGCCGACCCGGCGGCCGTCGCCAAGGCGCTCGCCGCGCACCCGGGGCGCCGGTCCCTGGTGGTCAGCGACTCCGTCTTCTCCGTGGACGGCGACCGGGCGCCGCTCGGTGAACTCGCGGCGGCCTGCCGGGAGTACGGTGCCGGACTGGTCGTGGACGACGCGCACGGATTCGGCGTCCTCGGCGACGGCGGTCGCGGCGCGGCCCGCGAGGCGGGCCTCGCGGGCGCGCCCGACGTGGTCGCGACCCTCACCCTCTCCAAGTCGCTGGGCAGCCAGGGCGGTGCGGTGCTCGGACCCGCCCGGGTGATCGACCATCTCGTCAACACCGCCCGTACCTTCATCTTCGACACCGGCCTCGCGCCGGCCGCGGCGGGCGCGGCGCTCGCGAGCCTGCGGCTGCTCGCCGCCGAACCGGACCTCGCCGCCCGCGCCCGTACCGTCGCGGCCACCCTCCACCACCGGCTCACCGGAGCCGGGTTGAGCGCCGCCCGCCCCGACGCCGCCGTGGTCTCGGTCCGCGCGCCGGGCCCGGCCGAAGCCCTGCGCTGGGCCGCCGACTGCCGCGAACAGGGCCTGGCCGTCGGCTGCTTCCGCCCGCCGTCCGTCCCCGACGGCGTCTCCCGGCTGCGGCTGACGGCCCGCGCGGACCTGACCGAGGAACAGATCGAGCGGGCCGTCGGGGTCGTGGTGCGGACGGCTCCGGCGGATGCGTGCGGACGGGGACAGTGACCACGTCCTGAGACCCGTTTCATGATCGTTTTCCGTTTCCCCGGGAGGAGCGGCAGAATCCGGCGACGGCTGCGAGGGGTGGCCGGTGGGGAGGGGTACTCATGATCGCTGGAATCGTGCTGTCCGTGCTCGGGCTGGCCGGTATCTGCTGGGGGGCCATGCACGCGTTCAACCTGCGCGGCACGGCGGACAAGGCCGTTGCCCGGCGCAATGCCGTGCGGGCGGTGACCGCCGCCCACACGATGGACTTGCGGCTCACCCGGCCCTCGCGGTTCGGGCCGTGGTTCTTCAGGCTGGTGGGGGCGCTCGTCATGCTGGGAAGCCCGGTCCTCGTTCTCGTAGGCCTCGCGCTGGCGACGGGTCTCTGAGGCGGCCCAGGCCCGGTGTCAGTGCAACTCGCTAGGTTGAAAGCATGAGTTCCTGCCTGACTGCCTATCTCCTCGACATCCCCGCCACCCATGCCCTCGTCGGCTCGAAGGACGAGCAGCTGCTCGCGACGATCCGCGACCGGTTCGCCGACGACCTCGCCCGGGACGACGACTGGTTCTCCGACCAGATCGAGGACGGCGCGCCGACCGCGTTCGAAGCGCTCACGGCCGTGGTGCACGGGGGGCCGTACGACGCGGACGACGAGCACTCCTTCCAGTACGGCTACGCGTACAAGCGGCTCTGCGGCCTGACCGGCTTCTTCCTGGACAACTCCTCCTTCTGCCCGTTCCGCGGCGACTGGCTGGAGATGGTCGACGAGGGGATGAAGGCGCTGCGCGTCACGGCCGTGTCGGTGGCGGAGCTGGGGTACTTCGGCGGTCTGCCGGCCGGCATACCCGGCTACGACCTGCCGCGCTGCGGGGAGTGGACACATGAGAGCTGCGTGGCAGCGCTGGAGGAGTTCGAGCAGACCAAGCGGGACGGGCACGCGCCGCCGCTGGAGCCCGAGGTCGTGGAGGCCGTCATGAGCGTGATCGGCTGGCTCCGGATGGCCGCGTCCCGTCCCGGATTCGGCGTCATCGGCTTCGTCGCCTGACTCGGCCGCTTTGACGGAGGCAGCATGGCGGGGCGCGGCGGGCCCGGGAGAGATCCGGTACGGGGCCGGGAAGGCCCGGTACGGGGCCGCCTCCGGTCGCGCGGCGCAGCGTTCACCGCTTCGGGCGACATAGATCCGTATATCCGAGTGGAACGCCGTCCGGACGAGGGATCGGTGGCACTCTGACGCGGAGCGCACGCCGGGCCGGCCCGGTGGGAAAGGGGCGGTGACGTCATGGCGGACCACCAGGAGGTGACCCTCACCCTGCCGAGCGCGCCCGTGTCGGTACCCGCCGCGCGGCGGTTCGCCCGTCAGGTGCTGTCCTCCTGGGGGCTCGACGAGACGGGCGGGACGGCGGGCGCGCTGCTCCTGATGGTGTCGGAGCCGGCGACCAACGCCGTCCAGCACACCCGCGGCCAGTCGCCCGTCTTCACGCTCGACGTCCGCCTGGAGCGCCATGCGCGGCTGCGGATCGGGGTGACCGACGGCCACCCCCGGTGGCCCCGGCGGCTCCCGGCCGCCGTCCAGCAGGACAACGGCCGGGGCCTGGGGATCATCCGTACGCCGGCCGCCGAGGCCGGCGTACGGATGTCGGTCACGCCGACGGACGAGGGCGGCAAGACCGTGTGGATCACACTGCCCTGGCCCGCCCCCGGTCCCGCATCCGGCTGACCCGCGCGGCCCCGGGCCGAGGACGGGGTACGAGCCGGGGCCGAGGACGGGGTACGAGCCGGGGCCGGTCCGGGCGGCTGCGGAGGAGGCGGGCGACGCCGGGCCGGGTCAGCGCACGCGCCCGTACAGCACCTTCCAGGTCCAGATCCGCTCCAGCTTCACCCAGGAGCCGGTCTTGGGGGAGTGCCAGATCTTGTTGTTCCCGGCGTAGATCCCCACGTGGTAGACGTGCCCACCGGAGTGGAAGAACACGAGGTCTCCCTTCTGGCGGTGCGCGGCGGAGATGTGCCGTGTCTTGTTGTACTGCTGCTGCGCGGTGCGGGGCAGCTTCTTGCCCGCCTTGCGGAACGCGTACTGGGTCAGACCCGAACAGTCGAACTGGCCGGGTCCGGTGGCCCCCCAGCGGTAGGGGGACCCCTTCTTCGACGCGGCGATGTTCAGCGCCTTGTCGGCATAGGTGGGCACGGTGGCCTGGGCCGCCGGTGCGGCTCCGGGGGCGATCAGCGTGCCGCCGACGGCGGCGAGAGTAAGAGCCGAGACGGCTCCGGCCCGGGACAGCAGGGACGGGACATTCATCTGCGCAGTCATGCGCGACCCTTCGTCAGCCGCCTGTGAAGGATGACCTGTCGGGTTCGGGCAGGCGAAGTATGCCCGGCCGCGGCTGCGGCTTCACCCCGAGGGACGGCTCCGATCGCTCGGACGCCCCGTGTTGCTCGGGTCCTCCACTCCTGCCGGTCCACTCCGGTCGACCAGACGTCCAGGGCGGCGGCAGGACTCGGCGTCCGCCCGGACCGCCCCGCCTCGGGTGGCGGGGGCTTGTCGTCGACAGGGATCTTGACGCACGACACCGCCGAAAACCGAGTGGATAAGGCGATATGTGAGTCTCCTCACGACTGAACCATTGGAGTGGACAAGGGGGTTCGGGGCTCGCGCGGGGTTTCGGCGGCGAGGCTCCGACCAGCGGCGGGGAGCGGCGCGTCCGCCGGACGGATGGACGCGCCGCGCAAGTCGTCCGGCCATTCCGTCGGCCTGTCGGATCCGCCGAAGGAAGGAGTGATGATGTGATTTTCGTGCGCCAAGTGGACCTGGACACGACACCCGCCGCTGTCAACCAGTCCGCTCCCCGGGGATGATGACCCGCCCCGAGCGCCGCTCACCGTCCAGGACGCGCAGCGCCCGCGCCAGGGTTTCCGCGTGCACCTCGTTCTCGCCCCGCAGATGCATCGTGGTGAGCGCCTCGCGCAGCGCCGTCGCCCGGCCGACCAGCGCCTGCGCGGCCCGGAGTGCGCCGTAGGTGTGGCCGGTCCGGGCGGGGTTGATCCGCCCGAGCAGATCGACGACCTCCAGATACGTGTCGATGAACTCGCCCTCGGCGCGCGTCAGCGCGGGCAGCGGCGGCAGCTCCGGGACCACCGGGGCCTCACTCTTCCCCGGCCCCGGACCGGGCGTCCCCCGTGCCGGTGCCGGTGCCGGTGCCGGTGTCGGCGCCGCCGGTGTCGTGGCGGCCGCGGACCACCTGGTCCACCAGCCCGTACGCCCGCGCGCCCGCCGCGTCGAGGACCGTGGTCCGGTCGATGTCGGCGTCCACCCGGGCCCGCTCTCGCCCGGTGTGCTCGGCGAGCAGCCCGGCGAGCAGATCCCGCTGGCGCAGCAGCTCCCGGGCCTGGATGTCGAGATCGCTCGGCTGCCCCTGTACCGGTTCGTCGAGCGCGGGCGGCTCCAGGACGATCCGGGCGCGCGGCAGGGCGAGCCGGCGGCCCGGGGTTCCCGCCGCGAGGAGTACGGCCGCCGGCCCCGCGGCCTGGCCGAGACAGATGGTCTCCACCTCGCACGACACCGTGCGGATCGTGTCGTAGATCGCGGTCATGGCGGTGACCGAGCCGCCGGGGGAGTTGATGTAGAGGCTGATCACCCGCTCCGGCGCGGCGTAGTCCAGGTGCAGGAACTGGGCGATGACGTCGTTCGCGGCCGCCTCGTCGACCGGGGTGCCCAGCATGACGATCCGCTCCTCGAAGAGCTTCGCGTACGGATCGAGCGTGCGGACCCCGAAGGACGTGCGTTCCGTGAACTCCGGAAGGACATGGCGCATCTGCATGAGGCTTTCCTCCTTCTGTAAAAAATGTACAGGACGTACAGCCCGTAAGATGAGGAGCATGGCCTACGAGATTCCGGTGACGCAAGCGCGCGCAGAGCTCGCGGATCTGATCAACCGCGTCGTCTACGGCGACGAGCGCGTCGTCGTCACCCGGCACGGCAAGCCCCTGGTCGCCCTGGTCTCCGCCGCCGACCTGGAACGACTCGAATCCCTGCGGGAGGGCGAGAGCGAGCCGGTGATCAGCGCGGTGTCGACACTCCGTGACACCGCGTCCGCTCCGGGCGAACAGCGCCGCTTCGGTATCGCGGCCCACCATCGCGAGCCCGGCTCCGACGCCTGAACCGAGCTGTCGGGGCCGTCGGGGCTGATGTCGGGGCCGCCGCGCCGCCCGGTGCCGCGCGCCGCACCTCCGCCTTGTTAACGGACACGCAAAGTGCGCGTCAGGGGTCCGGAAAGACTTCCGCCGCAACGCGCAATCTCTCAAAACACGCCCCTCGCCCCCGTTCGACGGCATGCCGAGCGTGGGTAGGGTCCGGCGCAGTCCCGGGAGACACCCGGCGTGCCGACAGCGAGGTGGAAGCGTGCGACTCAGCCCCCACGAGCAGGAGCGGCTGCTCATCCATGTCGCGGCCGACGTGGCCGAGAAGCGCCGGGCACGCGGGGTGAAGCTCAACCACCCCGAGGCCGTCGCCCTCATCACCGCCCACGTCCTGGAGGGCGCCCGGGACGGGCGGACCGTCGCGGAGCTGATGGACTCTGGGCGCAAGGTGCTGACCAGCAAGGACGTCATGGACGGCGTCCCGCAGATGATCCCCGACGTCCAGGTCGAGGCCACCTTCCCGGACGGCACCAAGCTCGTCACCGTCCACGAGCCCATCTTCCCGGGGGAGCCCCGTACCCGATGATCCCCGGAGAGATCCTGTACGCGAACGGCCCGGTGGTCCTCAACGAGGGCCGCCCCGTCACCCGCCTCACCGTTCTCAACACCGCCGACCGTCCCGTCCAGGTCGGCTCCCACTACCACTTCGCCGAGGTCAACCCCGGTCTCGAGTTCGACCGCGCAGCCGCCCGGGGGCTGCGGCTGCACATCGCCGCCGGCACCGCCGTACGCTTCGAGCCCGGCATCCCGGTCGAGGTCGAGCTGGTGCCGCTGGCCGGCCGCCGGTTCGTACCGGGCCTGCGCGGCGAGACGGCCGGCCCGCTGGACCCCGCGAGCGACGCGACCGCCGAGGACCGCCCGAACGGAGCCGACCGTGCCTGAGCTGCACCGCGCCGACTACGCCGATCTGTTCGGCCCCACCACCGGCGACCGGATCCGGCTCGCCGACACCGATCTGCTGGTACGGATCGAGGAGGACCGCTCCGGCGGCCCTGGCCGGGCCGGTGAGGAAGCCGTCTTCGGCGGCGGCAAGGTCATCCGTGAGTCGATGGGCCAGTCCTGTGTCACCCGCGCCGAGGGCGCCCCCGACACCGTGATCACCGGCGCGGTCGTCATCGACCACTGGGGCGTCGTCAAGGCCGACATCGGCATCCGCGGCGGCCGGATCACCGCCCTCGGCAAGGCCGGCAACCCCGACACCATGGACGGGGTCCACCCCGACCTCGTCATCGGCCCCGAGACCGAGGTGATCGTCGGCAACGGGCGCATCGTCACCGCCGGGGCCGTGGACACCCATGTCCACTTCATCGGGCCGACCGTCGTCGAACAGGCCCTCGCCACCGGGATCACCACCCTCGTCGGCGGCGGCACCGGTCCCGCCGAGGGCACCAAAGCCACCACCGTCACCCCGGGACCCTGGCACATGGCCCGGATGTTCGAGGCCCTGGACACCTTCCCGGTCAACATCGGTCTGCTCGGCAAGGGCAACACGATGTCCCGCGACGCGATGCGCTCCCAACTGCGGGGCGGCGCACTGGGGTTCAAGGTCCACGAGGACTGGGGTGCCACCCCCGCCGTCATCGACGCCTGTCTGGACGTCTGCGAGGAGTCCGGCGCCCAGCTCGCCATCCACACCGACACCCTGAACGAGGCCGGCTTCGTCGGCGACACGCTCGCCGCCATCGCGGGCCGCACCATCCACACGTACCACACCGAGGGCGCGGGCGGCGGGCACGCGCCCGACATCATCACCGTGGTCTCCGAGCCGTACGTCCTGCCCAGTTCGACCAACCCCACCCGGCCGCACACGGTCAACACCGTCAAAGAGCATCTCGACATGCTGATGGTGTGCCACCACCTCAACCCGGCCGTCCCGGAGGACCTCGCCTTCGCGGAGTCCCGGATCCGGCCCACGACGATCGCGGCCGAGGACATCCTGCACGACCTCGGCGCCATCTCGATCATGTCCTCGGACTCCCAGGCGATGGGCCGCATCGGCGAGGTGATCATGCGGACCTGGCAGACCGCCCACGTCATGAAGAAGCGGCGGGGCGCCCTGCCCGGCGACGGCGACGACGACAACCACCGGGCCCGGCGCTATGTCGCCAAGTACACGATCAACCCGGCCGTCGCGCAGGGCCTGGACCACCTCGTCGGCTCCGTCGAGACCGGCAAGCTCGCCGACCTCGTGCTCTGGGAACCCGCCTTCTTCGGCGTCAAGCCGCTCCTCGTCCTCAAGGGCGGCCAGATCGCCTACGCGCAGCTGGGCGACGCCAACGCCTCCATCCCCACCCCGCAACCGGTGCTGCCCCGCCCGATGTTCGGTGCGCTCGGCCGGGCCGCCGCGGCGGGATCCGTCAACTTCACCACCCCGGCCGCGATCGAGGACGGGCTGCCCGAAAAGCTCGGCCTGAGCAAGGAGTTCGCCGCCATCGGCTCCACCCGCCGGACCACCAAGGCGGACATGCGGGAGAACGACGCGATGCCCCGGGTCGAGGTCCACCCCGACAAGTTCCAGGTGCGGATCGACGGCGAGCGGGTCGAACCGCACCCCGTGGAGGAACTGCCCATGGCCCAGCGCTACTTCCTCTTCTGAGCACCGCCGCCATGTCCGATTCCGCGGCGCGTGCCGCGCTCCTCGTGCTCGCCGACGGGCGGTTCCCCGCGGGCGGGCACGCCCACTCCGGCGGCGCCGAGGCCGCGGTCCGGGCCGGCCGGCTCACCGACGCCGCCGGCCTGGAGTCCTTCTGTCAGGGTCGGCTGCACACCACCGGCCTCACCTCGGCCGGCCTCGCCGCCGCCGCGGCCCTCGGCGCCGACCCGCACGCCCTCGACGAGGCCGCCGACGCCCGGACGCCCTCGCCCGCCCTGCGGGCCGCGGCCCGCAGACTCGGCCGCCAGCTGATGCGGGCCGCCCGCACCGCCTGGCCCGGCCCCGAACTCGACCGGCTCGCCGCCGCGTTCCCGCGCGGCGCGCACCAGCCGGCCGTCCTCGGCACCGCCGCCCGGGCCGCCGGGCTCGGCCCGGGGGACGCCGCCCACTGTGTCGTCTACGAGACGGCGAGCGGGCCCGCGACCGCCGCCGTACGGCTGCTCGGCCTGGACCCCTTCCAGGCCACCGCCGTCCTCGCCCGGCTGGCCCCCGAGATGGACCGGGTGGCCGCCGAGGCCGTCGCCCGGGCCCGGGAGGCCGTACGGGAAGGGCGGCTGGACATCCTGCCCGCCGCGTCCGCCCCGCTGCTCGACCTGACCGCCGAGCAGCACGCGACCTGGCCCGTCCGCCTCTTCGCCTCGTAATCCCCTGCCCTGTCCCGTTGCCACGGACTGCCACCGCCCGCCGCCGGCCCCAAGGAGCCTCATGCACCTCGACCACGGACACGACCACGGCTCCGCCGTCTCCGCCGACGCCCACCGGCCCGACGGCACCCGCCGCGCCCTGCGCATCGGCCTCGGCGGGCCCGTCGGCTCCGGCAAGACCGCCACCGTCGCCGCGCTCTGCCGCGCCCTGCGCGACAGCCTCTCCCTCGCCGTCGTCACCAACGACATCTACACCCGCGAGGACGCCGAATTCCTGCTCCGCGAGGCCGTGCTGCCGCCCGAGCGGATCGCCGCCGTCGAGACCGGCGCCTGCCCGCACACCGCCATCCGCGACGACATCTCCGCCAACCTCGAAGCCGTCGAGGACCTGGAGGACGCGATCGGCCCGCTCGACCTCGTCCTCGTCGAATCCGGCGGCGACAACCTCACCGCCACCTTCTCCAAGGGGCTCGTCGACGCCCAGATCTTCGTCATCGACGTCGCCGGCGGCGACGACATCCCGCGCAAGGGCGGCCCCGGCGTCACCACCTCCGACCTCCTGGTCATCAACAAGACCGACCTCGCCCCGTACGTCGGCTCCGACCTCGGCCGCATGGAGAGCGACGCGAAGCGACAGCGCGGCGAACTCCCCGTGGCACTCACCTCGTTGCGCTCCGCCGAGGGCGTCGCCCCGGTCGCCGACTGGGTCCGCGGCCGACTGGCGGCCTGGACCGCATGAGCCTGGCCGTCCAGCCCCCGGGCCCGGAAGCCGAGTCGGGGGTGGTGCCCATGTCCGCGCCGGAGCCGGTGCACGAGCCCGCGTCCGACTCCACGCGCGAGCCGGTGTCCGCGTACGAGCCCGCGCCCGTGTCCGCCCCCGAGCCCGGACACACGCCCCCGGGCACCCCGCCGCCCGACCGGGCGAGCCTCACCGCCACCGCCCGGATCGCCGCCGCACCGGACGGTTCTCTGCCCGTCCTGAGCGGCGACGGGCCCTTCGCGCTGCGCCGCACCCGGGCCACCGGCCCGTACACCCGGGTCACCGTCGTCGGTGCGATGAGCGCCCCGCTCGGCGGCGACCGGCTCGCCCTCACGGCCGAAGTGCGCGACGGGGCCCGGCTACTCGTCGACTCCGCCGCCGCGACCGTCGCCCTGCCCGGCGGCACCGAGACCCCCGCCACCTACGACATCGCGCTCACCGTCGGTGCGGACGCCGAGCTGCGCTGGCTCCCCGAACAGCTCGTCTCCGCCGCCGGATCCGTCCTCACCGTGCGCACCACGGTCCGACTCGACGCCACCGCACGGCTCGTGCTCCGCGAGGAGCAGATCCTCGGCCGCCACGCCGAGCCGCCCGGCACCCTCACCACCCGGCTCACCGTCCGCCACGCCGGACGGCCGCTGCTCGACCAGGAACTCCGCTACGGACCCGGCGCCCCGCCCGGCTGGGACGGCCCCGCCGTCCTCGGCGGGCATCGCGCGACCGGTCAACTCCTGGTCGTCGACCCGGCGTTCGCCGACCGGCCGGTAGCGGCCCGGCTGCTCGGCGAACACGCCGTCCTGGCCCCGCTCGCGGGTCCGGCCGCCCTCGTCACCGCCGTCGCCCCGGACGCCCTCGCGCTGCGCCGCGTCCTCGACGAGGCCCTCCGTCTGCTCGCCGCCACCTGACCCGAGGACCGTCCCCGCACGGCTTTCCGGCGGTAACCGCTCAGCGGTACACCTGTATCCGGTTATTGGTTCGGTAAAGAAACATGCGTACGCTCTTTTGTCCGAGGCCCCAAAGGCGGAAGGATCCCCCGAACAGCCACCACGGCGCTGCCACGGGGGCGGCGCCCATCGATGGGGGAGAGATTCCTTGAGACGTACAGCAGTGTTCGGCTCCGCCGGCACTCTGATAGCGGGCACGCTCATAGCGAGCGCGCTCGCCGCCCCGGCCGCGGGCGCCGTCACCGGCCAGACCCGCGACGCCGAGGCCCGGGGCGCCGCCCTCGCCGCCGAGCGCGCCGCGAAGGCGGGCATCGACTGGCGCGACTGCCCCGCCAACTGGGGCCTCGAGAAGCCGATTCAGTGCGGCTTCGTGACCGTCCCGGTCGACTACTCCCGCCCGGACGGCAAGAAGATCCAGATCGCCGTCGACCGCGTCGGCGCCACTGGCACCGCCGGCGAGCACCAGGGCTCGCTGCTCTACAACCCCGGTGGCCCCGGTGGCTCCGGTCTGAAGTTCCCCCGCCGTGTCACCACGAAGAACCCGATCTGGGCGAACGTCGCCAAGGCGTACGACTTCGTCGGCTTCGACCCGCGCGGTGTCGGCCACTCGGCGCCCATCTCCTGCGTCGACCCGACCGAGTTCGTCAAGGGCCCCAAGGCCGACCCGGTCCCCGACAGCGAGGCCGACAAGGCCGCCCAGCGCGAGCTGGCCGCCGAGTACGCCAAGGGCTGCGCCGAGAAGAGCGGCGACATCCTGCCGTTCATCAACACCCTCAACACCGCGCGCGACCTCGACGTCGTCCGCGCGGCGCTCGGCGAGAAGAAGCTGAACTACATCGGCGCCTCCTACGGCACCTACCTCGGCGCCGTCTACGGCACGCTGTACCCGGACCACGTGCGCCGCATGCTGGTCGACAGCGTCGTGGACCCGTCCAAGGACAACATCTGGTACGAGGCCAACCTCACCCAGGACATCGCCTTCGAGGGCCGCCTCAAGGACTGGATGACCTGGGTCGCCCAGAACGACGCCACCTACCACATCGGCAAGACCTACGAGCAGGTCCACCAGCAGTGGCTGACCCTGCGCGCCGCCGCCAAGAAGGCGCCGCTCGGCGGCACCGTCGGACCGGCCGAGCTCATCGGCTTCTTCCAGAGCGCCCCGTACTACGACTCCACCTGGGCCCCGACCGCCCGGGCGTGGAGCGCGTATGTCGCGGGTGACCCGCAGCCGCTGATCGACGGCGCCTCCGCGGACCTCACCGACACCGCCGGCAACATCGCGTCGGAGAACGGCAACGCCGTCTACACCGCCGTCGAGTGCAACGACGCGCCGTGGCCGACCAGCTGGAAGACGTGGGACCGGGACAACTCCCGGCTGCACGAGAAGTACCCGTTCATGACCTGGTCGAACGCCTGGATGAACCTGCCCTGCGCCACCTGGTCCGGCGAGCGCCAGAAGCCGACCCAGGTCAAGACCGGCAAGGGCCTGCCGCCGGTGCTCATCGTCCAGTCCGAGCGGGACGCGGCCACGCCGTACGCCGGCGCCGTCGAGCTGCACAAGCGCTTCAAGGGCTCGCGCCTCATCACCGAGAAGAACGCTGGCTCGCACGGCGTCACCGGCCTGGTGAACCCCTGCGTCAACAGCCGGGTCGACGCCTACCTGCTGGACGGCAAGGTCGACAGCGCGGACGTGACGTGCGACCCGCACGCCACGCCCAAGCCGTAATCGGCTTCGCGCCGTGACGGCCGGGCGGTGACGCCCCGCCGGTACAGCTGAGCACGCCGAAGGGCGGTCGCCACGAGGCGGCCGCCCTTCGGCGTGTCCGGGGCCCGGGGTCTCGCGCCAGGGGTGTCGCACCCGGCGGCGTCCCGTGCCCGGAGTCTCACACCCCGCGGCGCGCCGCGAGCCAGGCGTCCTCGGCCGCGTAGTCGAAGAAGTCCACCCCGTACCTGACCAGTCCGGGGAAGGCGTCCCGCCAGTCCCGCTCGGCCACCGCCGCCGCCAGCCACTCCACCGTCTCCGGCAGCGACCGCGCGTAGTTCCGCACCGGCCGGTAGCCCAACTCCCGTTCCGCCGCCGCCATGTCGCAGACGACCGGGCGCGGCGTGGTCCACGGGGTGTAGCCGACCATGTCGTCCCCGGGCGGCCCGTCGAACAGGACCGTCTCGCTGCTCACGCCCATCACGGCGTCGATCGCCGCGCCGATCTCGGCGACCGACGGCGCGTCCGGGTCGGCGCCGTTGAGCACCCGGGTCCCCGGCTTCGCGGCGGCCAGCCGGATCAGCTCGGCCAGATTCTCCACGCTCACCGGATGGAAGACGGACCGCCCGCCCTCCGCGAGGATCCGTACCGGCCGCTTGTCCAACGCGCGCTTGACGAACCAGAGTTCGCGCGGCCCCGGGCTGTGCGGGCCGTGTACCGCCGCCGCCCGCAGCACGGTCGCCGGCAGCCGCTCGCCGGCCGCGAGCAGCTCCCGCTCCAGGGCCACCTTGCGGGTGCCGTACGAGCTGTCGCCCGGTGCCACGGTCCGCCAGGTCTCCGGGATCGGGACCGGATAGAGCGGAAAACCGTCCGGCTCGTCCTGGGTGTCGAAGTTCCGCCCCTGCTCGTCCTCGTACACCGCCGCGCTGGAGATCACGACCGCCGATCCGATCCGGTCGGCCAGCGCCGTCAACTGGCGCCCGTGGCCCGCGTCGTAGGCCACCACGTCCACCAGGACGTCCACTCCCTCGCCGAGGGCCCGAGCCAGTGCCCCTTCCTCGGTCCGGTCCAGCGCCACCGACCGGACCTCCGCCGGCCACCGCTCGTCCCGGCCGCCCCGGCGCGAGGCGGCCGTGACCTCCCATCCGTCCCCGGCGAGCGCCCGTACGGCCGCCCGTCCGATCTGTCCCGTCGCTCCCACCACGAAGGCGTGTCCCTTGGTCATGGGCGGCACGCTACGGGCCGAAGGGCCGGGCGCCCAGGCCCTTTCGCCGTGCGCGGATTCGCCCTCGGCGTGGGGCGCGCGGGAACTTTCCGGAGCGCGGGGCGGCCGGCGGGTGGCCCCTCGCCCCTCGCGAGCCCCTCAGCCCTCGCGAGCCGCCCGGTCCCCGCTCCAGGCGTGCATCGCCATGTCCGCCAGATCGTGCAGCTGCGCCCGCTCGGCCCCGTCCCGGGCCTGGAGCGAGAGGCCGTTGAGGAAGGTGGTGAAGAAGGCGGCGAGCCGGTCCGTGTCGGCATCCCCGGCGAGTTCGCCGGAGGCGACGGCGGTGTCCAGCCGGTCCTTGAGGGCGGACTTGGTGCGGGCCCGGCAGCGCACCGCGAAATCGCGCACGGACTCGTGCGCGGTGGCGCTGTCGGTGGCGGCGAGCGCGATCATGCAGCCGCGCGGCCGGTCCTCGGCGGTGAACCGGTCGACGCTCTCGTGCAGCAGCGCCGCGAGCGCCTCGCGCACGGTCGGGGCCTCGTCCATGACCTGCCGGGTGGACTCGGCCTCGGTGTTCTCGTAGAGCTCGACCGCCTCCCGGAACAGCTGCTCCTTGTTGGTGAACGCGGCATACAGGCTGGGCGGGTTGATGCCCATGGCGGTGCTGAGGTCGGTGGTGGACGTGGTGGCGTACCCACGTTCCCAGAAGACGAGCATCGCCGTGTGCAGTGCGGCGTCCCGGTCGAAGCCGCGCGGGCGTCCGGTGCGGGCCACAGGGCCTCCTTGACGGTCGGTCAGTCGGTCGATAGCTTTTCTGTAGAGGTCAGTACAGAAGTACTGCTGCCCGCTGCCCCGCGAGGGGATCAGCCGCTCCACCCTGCCCTCGACTCTACGGCCGCGCCGCCCGCCCCCGCCCCGTTCGCCGGGCGTCCGGTGGCGCGGGACCCGGCCCGCGCCTCTTCACGAGAAGGAGATCCGGTCCATGACACTCGCGGACGAGACCAAGGCCGAGCGCGCGTTACCCGGTGCGACCGCCCCCGACGTGCCCGGCGCCCGTGAAGCCCCCGACTCCGGTGGGCGATGGGGTGCGCGGGAATGGCTGATGCTCGTCGTGGTGTGCGGAGCGTTCTCGCTCGACGCGCTCGACAACATCATGGTCGGCATCGCCACCCCGCAGATCAAGGACGAGTTCGGCATGAGCACGTCTGGGGCCCAGTGGGTGGTGAGCGCGTACGTCCTCGGCTTCGGCGGCTTCCTGCTGCTCGGCGGGCGGATGTCCGACCTGCTCGGCAAGCGCCGGGTGTTCCTGTGGGGCCTCGCCGTCCTCGCGGCCGGCTCGCTGCTCGGCGGCCTCGCCGACACCGGCCTCCTGGTCGTCGCCGGCCGGTTCGTGATGGGCGTCGGCGCCGCGCTGACCGCCCCCTCCGCCCTCTCGATCGTCGTCGGCACCTTCCCCGAGGGGCCGCAGCGCAACCGGGCCCTGGGCATCTACACCGCCTGCGGCGCCGTCGGCTACTCGATCGGCGTGGTGGTCGGCGGTGCGCTCACCCAGGCCGGCTGGCGCTGGACCTTCATGCTCGGCGTCCCGGTGGCCCTCGCGGCCTTCGCCGGAGCGCTGGCCCTGGTCCCCAGGGACCCGGCGCACGACGGCTCCCGCCGCCACTACGACGCGGCCGGCGCCGTCACGGTCACCGCCGCCATGCTGCTCCTCGTCTACGGCATCGTCCGCGCCCCGGCGGAGGGCTGGCTCTCCGGCGCCACCCTCGGTGTCCTCGCCGCGGCCGTCGCGCTGATGGCGCTCTTCGCCGTGATCGAGTCGCGCACCCCGCGGCCGCTGCTCCGGCTCGGCCTGCTGCGCGGCGCCTCCCTGCTGGGCGCCGGCCTGATCGCCGCCGCGATCCTCGGCACGTACATGAGCTTCCAGTTCATCGGCAGCCTGTACTTGCAGTCCTACCGGGGCTGGTCCCCGCTGGCGATGGCCTTCGCCTTCCTGCCCGTCGGCCTCATGATCCTCACCTTCGCGCCCCGCGCCGGGAAGTGGCTGGGCCGCACCGGAACGCGCCTGCCGCTCTTCGGCGGGATGCTCGCCTACGCCTTCGCCTTCCTGCTCTTCCTGCGGGTCGGCGAGGACTCCTCGTACTGGCTGGTGATCCTGCCCAGCATGCTGCTGATCGGCGTCGGCTTCCCGTTCGCCTTCACGGCGGCCAACGTCCAGGCCACGGCCGGCGTCGACGAGTCCGAGCAGGGGATGGCCGCAGGGATCCTGCAGACCGGCTATCAGGTGGGTGCCGCTGTCGTGCTGGCCGTGGTGACGGTACGGATGGGCGGGGAGGACGGCCCGTCGCGGGCCGCGGCCCTTGCCGGATACCACCGGGGCACCTGGGTGATCGTCGTGATCGCCGCCGTTTCGTCCCTCGGGGTGGCGATCACGGCGGGGGCGGCCCGGCGGCGGGCGGGTCGGTCGGCCGCGCGCTGATCAGGGGTGGGCAGGGGGCGCCACCGGGGGAGCGGGCCCGTCCCGGGCCTCGGGAGAGGGCCGGATCAGGGCCCGGAAGGGGGGCGGGTTCAGGGTTCCGAGGGGCCCCGCCCGCCGCCCGCCGGCCGGCCGCGTGGGGTCACGGCCGGCTCACCGCTGTCCGCCGCGGCCACCCCGATCGTCGCCACACCGAGCACCACCCAGCCGAACCAGAGCCAGCCGTTGCTGCCCAGACCGACCGTGTACGCGGTGGTGAGGATCAGGGCCGCGCAGGTGAGCGCGGCCATTGTCTTCGTGGAACCCGACATCATCGCTCAGCCCTCCTCCCCGCCATCGTGGCCCTGGGGGAGGGGCGTGCGCCAGCCCTCGGCGGGAACATCGTGCGCCCCCGCCGCGCGCCGTCACGGACCGGCGCGCGCGGTCACGTACCGCTACCGCGCGCGCCGTCATCGCGGCTGTCGCTACCGAGCCTGGCCGCCGCGCGCCTGGAGCGAGGCGAGGTACGCGTTGTACTCCTGCAGCTCCTTGTCGCCGTCGCGGTCCGCGGCCCGGTCCTTGCGCGCGGCCTGCCGCTGCTCGGAGTGGTACCACTGGTAGACCAGCGCGATCAGCACCAGCACCGACGGGATCTCGCTGAAGCCCCAGGCGATGCCGCCCGCCGCGCTCTGGTCGGCCAGCGCGTCGATCGCGAGGGACGCGGGCGGGTTCTTGTACGTCTCGACCATGGGCGAGGTCGCCATCATCAGCGCGATGCCGAAGAACGCGTGGAACGGCATGCCAGCGAACAGCTCCAGCATCCGCATCACATAGCCCGGCCGGTGCGGACCCGGGTCGACGCCCATGATCGGCCAGAAGAACGACAGTCCCACCGCGAGGAAGTGGATCATCATCGCGATGTGGCCCGTCTTCGACCCCATGAGGAAGTCGAACAGCGGCGTGAAGTAGAGCGCGTACAGACTCGCGATGAACATCGGGATGGTGAAGCCCGGGTGCGTGATGACCCGCATGTAGCGGCTGTGCAGCAGCATCAGCAGCAGCTCGCGCGGGCCCTTCGTGCCGCGCGTCGCCGCGACCGGCAGCGCCCGCAGCGACAGCGTCACCGGCGCGCCGAGCAGCAGCAGGATCGGCGACAGCATGGAGATCACCATGTGCTGCACCATGTGCACGCTGAACATGACCATGCCGTAGTCGTTGAGCTTGGTGCACATCACCAGGGCGATGGTGAGCACGCCCACCATGAAGAACACCGTCCGGTTCACCGGCCAGGAGTCCCCGCGCCGCCGCAGCCGCACCACGCCCCAGGCGTACAGGACGATGCCGGCGATACACCCGATCAGGAAGAAGAGGTCGGGGGAGAACTCCAGGCCCCGCCCCAGCGTGAACGGGGGCAGGTCCATGGGCATGCCGTGTCCCCCACCGTGCCCGCTGTGATCCATCTGTCTACTCCTGGAGCCCGTTTCGCGCTTGTTGTCCGCACCAGACTAGAACCGCCCCCGGCCGTGTCCACGACCGGGGGCGGTTAGGGGGTTTCTTGCCTTTCAGGCAATTTCCCGAACGGGTCAGAGCACGCACTCCGCCTCGTCGTAACGGTCGGCGGGGACCGTTTTCAGGGTCTCCACGGCCCGGCCCAGCGGCACCAGCTCGATCTCCGTGCCGCGCAGTGCGGTCAGCATGCCGAAGTCGCCGCGGTGTGCCGCCTCGACCGCGTGCCAGCCGAAGCGGGTGGCGAGCACCCGGTCGTACGCGGTCGGGGTGCCGCCGCGCTGGACATGGCCGAGGATGACGGGCCGGGCCTCCTTGCCGAGCCGTCGCTCCAGCTCGACGGAGAGCTGGTTGGCCACACCGGTGAACCGCTCGTGGCCGTAGATGTCGGTGCCCGCGGTCTTGAAGTCCATGGTGCCCTCGCGCGGCTTCGCGCCCTCGGCGACCACGACGATGGCGAAGCGCTTGCCGTCCTCGAAGCGGGCGCCGACCCGGGCGGTCAGCTCGTCGATGTCGAAGGGGCGCTCGGGCACGACGATGGCGTGCGCGCCGGCGGCCATGCCGGAGTGGAGCGCGATCCAGCCGGTGTGCCGGCCCATGACCTCGACGATCAGCACCCGCTGATGGGACTCGGCGGTGGTCTTCAGCCGGTCCAGGGCCTCGGTGGCGACGGTGACAGCGGTGTCGAAGCCGAAGGTGACGTCGGTCGCGGCGATGTCGTTGTCGATGGTCTTGGGGACGCCGACTATCGGCAGCCCGGCCTCGGAGAGCAGATGCGCGGCCTTCAGGGTGCCCTCGCCGCCGATCGGGATGATCGCGTCGAGGCCGAGGTCCGCGACATGGCCGCGGGCCTGCTCGACGCCGCCGACGAGATGGGCGGGCTGGACCCGGGAGGAGCCGAGGATGGTGCCGCCGCGGGCCAGGATGCCGTTGACGGCGTCGAGGTCCAGCTTGCGGTAGTCGCACTCGAGCAGCCCCTTCCACCCGTCGTGGAAGCCGATCACCTCGTCACCGTGGTCGACGACGGCGCGGTGCACGACGGACCTGATGACGGCGTTCAGACCGGGGCAGTCTCCGCCGGAGGTGAGCACACCAATGCGCATAGCCCAAAAACCTTTGCAACGTGGGCAGACTCCCGGACCACGTCGTCCGGCTGGATCGACGCCACCCTATCGGTGCCGGGTGGCCTGTCCGAACCGGTTGTCCGCACCGTGGACAACGCACACATGTACGGCAGAGGCGACATACGAGCACCGGTGTTTCCGGTGCGGTCCGCACCCGTCCGGATGCCCGCCCGCACACCGGCGCGCGGGCCCGCGGGGCGCACACGTGCGGTGTGCGCCCCGCGGGGGCGACGGGCTGTCAGGCATACCGTCCGACGGGCTGTCGGACGGCCCGTCGGAC
The DNA here is from genome assembly GCF_043198875.1 of Streptomyces sp. NPDC048718. Classification (NCBI taxonomy): domain Bacteria; kingdom Bacillati; phylum Actinomycetota; class Actinomycetes; order Kitasatosporales; family Streptomycetaceae; genus Streptomyces; species Streptomyces sp. NPDC048718. The sequence continues at coordinate 5,703 of NZ_JBICVG010000021.1, read as the reverse complement.
AGGCGTCGGGCAGACCGTCAGGCGGGCCGCGTGGCGGAGGCGATGCGCTCGGCGCGCAGCGCCTCGTACCAGCGGTCGTCCGTCGGCGGCAGCGCGTTCACATCGAGCGCCAGCTTCAGCAGCAGGTCCGCGATCTGCGGGTTGCGGGCCATCACGGGGCCGTGCATGTACGTACCGAAGACGGTCTCGTTGTACGCGCCCTCGGTGCCGTCACCGCTGCCGTTGCCGTTGCCGAACACCGTGCGGGCGAACGGGCGGGCGGTCGGGCCCAGGTGGGTGACGCCCTGGTGGTTCTCGAACCCGGTGAGCTGGGGCAGGCCGAGGCGCGGGTCGATGTCGGCGAGCACGTCGCCGACGCAGCGCTCGCCCTCGCCGCGGACCGTGGTCACGTCGAGCAGGCCGAGGCCGGGCTCGCGCGCGCCGAGATCGTTGACGAACTCGTGGCCGAGGATCTGGTAGCCGGCGCACACCGAGAAGATGATGGCGCCGTTGGAGGCGGCCCGGCTCAGCCCGCCGTCGCGGCGCAGCCGCTCGGCGGCCAGCCGCTGCGGGCGGTCCTCGCCGCCGCCGACCAGGTAGATGTCGCCGGAGGTCGGGACCGGCTGGTCGCTGCGCACGTCGACGCGCTCGACGTTGAGGCCGCGCTGGCGGGCGCGGCGCTCGACGACGAGGACGTTGCCCTGGTCGCCGTAGGTGCTGAGCAGGTCGGGGTAGACCCAGACCAGACGCAGGCTGCTGTCACTCATGGTGCAAGTCCTTTTGCGGGGTCGAGGCGGGGTCAGTTGCCGACACGGCGGCGGACGTCCTGGAACGCCGTGTAGTTGGCGATCAGCTCGATCTGTCCGGGCGGCGCCATGGCCACCGCCTCGTCGAGCGTCTCGCAGACACGGAAGTCCACACCCGCGACCTCCAGCCGGACCGCGAGGTCCAGCCGGCGGTCGCCGATCACCATGATCGGGTGGCCGGCCAGTCGGCCGTAGTCCACGTCCCACAGCCAGGAGGTGTCCGTGCCGTCGGCGCCGCGCGCGTTGACGGAGAGGATCACCGGCGTCGGCGGCGGGTCGATCAGGGAGAACGTCTCGAGCCAGCCCGCGGGGTTCTTCGCGAGCAGCAGCCGCAGCTCGCGGCCCTCGAAGGTGACCACGTCGTAGCGGCCGGCGACGGCCTGCACCTGGTACATGCGCTCAAGAGCGACCTGCGGCGGCACCCCGAAGACCGCGGCGACGGCGGCCGAGGTGGCGGCGTTGGCCTTGTTGGCGCGGCCGGGCAGCTGCAGATGGATGGGCCAGGCCGAACCGTGCGGGTCCAGCACGTGGTCACCGCTGAGCGCCCAGCTCGGCGCGGGGCGGCGGAAGCCGCACTCGGCGCAGAACCAGTCGTCGCCCGGGCGCTGCAGTACACCGCCGCAGGACGGGCAGGACCAGGCGTCGTCCTTCCACTCCTGGCCGACCGCGACCCACACCACATTGGGGGAGGACGAGGCGGCCCACACGATCAGCGGGTCGTCGGCGTTGGCGATGACCACGGCCTTCGTGCCGTTGAGTCCCTCGCGCCACTTCTCGGCGAGCATCCGCGTCTCGGCGGCCCGGTCGAGCTGGTCACGGGAGAGGTTGAGCAGGGCGATGGCCTTCGGGGTGGTGTCCCGGGCGACGCCCGCCAGATACTTCTCGTCGACCTCGATCACGCCGTACCGGGCGTCCGATCCGCCGGCCAGGGCGGAGGTGATACCGGCGGGCATGTTGGCGCCCAGCGCGTTCGACACCACCGGGCCACTGGCCCGCAGTGCCTCGGCGATCAGCCGGGTCGTGGTGGTCTTGCCGTTGGTCGCCGAGACGAGCACCACGTCCAGGTGCTGCGCCAGCGCCGCCAGCAGATCAGGGTCGAGCTTGAGGGCGACGCGGCCGCCGATCACCGATCCGCTGCCGCGTCCCGCTGCCCGCGAAACGGCGGCCGCGGCCCTGCCGGCCGTCACGGCCAGCTTGGCGCGCGCCGACAGCGGCTCCGAGTTGCTGCCTGACATCGTCCTTGTTCCTCCTTGCGTCGGTCCGGGCTCAGCCTATCGAGATCCGGCCAGCAGCCCGAATTCGCGGCACCGCGACGCGGCGCCACGGCCCCCTGAACGTACGCTTGCGTCCATGCGAAACCGGCTGATCCCCGGCAGTTCCGGCCGTGTCCGAGCGATGACTCTGCTCGGCACCCCTGTTCTGCACACCCCCTGCGAGCCCGTCACCGACTTCGGTCCGGAGCTGTCCCGGCTTGTCGAGGACATGTTCGCGACGATGTACGCGGCGAACGGGGTGGGCCTGGCCGCGAACCAAGTGGGCGTGGGTCTGCGGGTGTTCGTGTACGACTGTCTGGACGACGAGGACGTCCGGCACCTGGGTCATGTGGTGAACCCCCGGCTGGTCGAGACCGGCGGGGAGATGTTCCGGGGCCCCGAGGGCTGTCTCTCCTTGCCGGGCCTGGAGGCCCCGACGCCCCGTTACGACCATGCCGTGGTCGAGGGGGTCCGGCTCGACGGTACCCCGGTCCGCGTCCAGGGCACGGATTTCTTCGCCCGCTGTCTCCAGCACGAGTGCGACCACCTCGACGGCGGCGTGTACGCGGACCATGTGACGGGCCGGGCCCGCCGCAGGCTCCTGAAGTCGATCCGGAAGCAGCCCTGGGGTGCCGGGGCGGACGCCCTCGGACCCGAGGCCGTTTGAGGGGCCTTTCCAGGGGCCGTTCAAGGGGCCGGGCCCCTGGGTGCGCGGCTCCCTGGAGCGGCCGGGTCTCCTGGGCGGTCCGGCCCGCCGGGGTTCGCCCGGTGGAAGTCCGCTCCGCCCGGGTCCGCCCGCTAGAAACCGGGCCCGCCGGGCAGGTCCGGGGCCTGGGCCAGCCGACCCCAGAGGATGTCGGCGAGGCTGCGCACGAGCTCCTCGCGCGGGCAGGGGCGCTCGCCGAGCCACCAGTCGCCGGCCGCGTGCATCATCCCGACGATGCCGTGGCCCCAGATCCGGGCCTGCGTCTCGCCGCCCGGGCCGAGGTCGACCCGCTCGGCGATGACCTGGCCGAGCTCCTCGCCCATGCGCCGCAGCAGCGGGGCGGAGTGGCGGCCGATGTCGAAGCCCTGCTCCGCGTGGTGCGGCTCCTCGGCCGGATGCATGAGGAAGCGGTAGACCTGCGGCATCGCCTCGATGGAGGCGAGATAGGTGTCGAGGGTGGATTCGACGCGCCGGCGCCGGTCCGCGGGCGCGTCGAGCGCGGCGCGCAGCGCGGCCAGCAGGGCGTCGGTGTGCCGGGTGGCGAGGGCGCGGTAGAGGCCGCCCTTGTCGCCGAAGTGGCGGTAGAGGATCGGCTTGGTGATGCCGGCCTCGGCGGCGATGGCGTTCATGGAGGCCTGGGGCCCGTCGCGGAGCACCACGCGGTCCGCCGCCTCCAGCAGCTCCCGGCGCCGTTGGTCGGCCGGCTTCTGCTGGTCGGTGGTGGTCCGGTGTCTGGTGTCCATGGGCGTGTCTCCCCGCCTGTACGAATTCCTGCGGCTGTCGCAACGTAACACCCTCGCGGCACCGGGTGCCGTCCGGCAGGATGTGCTCCGCTGCTGGTTGACAGGGGCTACCCACCGGTAACAGACTGCGGTTACCGCAAGTAACAGGCCGCTGGGAGGGACCAATGTCCGAGTTCACTTTCGAACTGAACGAAGACCAGAAGCAGGTGCGCGACTGGCTCCACGGCTTCGCCGCGGACGTCATCCGCCCCGCGGCCGCCGAATGGGACGAGCGCGAGGAGACCCCCTGGCCGATCATCCAGGAAGCGGCCAAGATCGGAATCTACTCCCTCGACTTCTACGCCCAGCAGTTCTTCGACCCCACCGGCCTCGGCGTCCCGATGACGATGGAGGAGCTGTTCTGGGGCGACGCGGGCATCGCCCTGTCCATCGTCGGCACCGGCCTCGCGGCCGTCGGCGTCCTCGCCAACGGCACCGACGAGCAGATCGGCACCTGGGTGCCGCAGATGTACGGCGACGCCACCGACGTCAAGGTCGCCGCCTTCTGCTCCTCCGAGCCCGACGCCGGTTCCGACGTGGCCTCCATGCGCACCCGCGCCGTCTACGACGAGGCCAAGGACGAGTGGGTGATCAACGGCACCAAGACCTGGGCCACCAACGGCGGCATCGCCAATGTCCACGTCGTCGTCGCCGTCGTCGACCCCGAGCTCGGCTCCAAGGGCCACGCCTCCTTCATCGTGCCGCCGAACACCCCCGGTCTGTCCCAGGGGCAGAAGTTCCAGAAGCACGGCATCCGCGCCTCGCACACCGCCGAGGTCGTCCTGGAGGACGTCCGGGTGCCCGGCAGCTGCCTGCTCGGCGGCAAGGAGAAGCTCGACGAGCGCCTCGCCCGTGCCCGGGAGCGCGCCAGGAGCGGCGGCGAGCGCGTCAAGAACGCCGCCATGGCCACCTTCGAGGCCTCTCGGCCCGCCGTCGGCGCCATGGCCATCGGCACCGCCCGCGCCGCGTACGAGGTGGCCCTCGACTATGCCAAGACCCGGCAGCAGTTCGGCCGCCCGATCATCGACAACCAGGGCGTCGCCTTCCAGCTCGCCGACATGCGCACCCAGATCGACGCGGCGCGGCTGCTGGTGTGGCGCGCCTCCTGGATGGGGGTCACGGGCAAGCCCTTCACCTCCGCCGAGGGGTCGATGTCCAAGCTGTACGCGAGCGAGGTCGCCAAGAAGGTCACCGGGCAGGCCATCCAGATCCTCGGCGGCAACGGCTACACGCGCGAGTACCCGGTGGAGCGGATGCACCGCGACGCCGCGATCTACACCATCTTCGAGGGGACGAGCGAGATCCAGCGCCTGGTCATCGCCCGCACCCTGTCCGGCATGCCGATCCGCTGACCCGGCGGCCTGTCGGGGGACCGGCGCCGTTCGTCCTGTCGCACCCCTCACGCCCCTCACACCCTTCAGGCCCGCCCCGCCCCGCTCACCCGGACGGCCCCGCCCGGTCGCCGCGGGCCGGGCCCGGGGCGAGGCTGGGGCCGTGGCGGGAACGTCACCGGTTCCCGCTGCCGTACCGCGTGGTGCGACGGCGGCGACCGCGGCCCGGACGAGAGGTGGCGGCGATGGCGGCCATGCCCAGTGGCGCACGACAGGACGCGGGAGGCTCCCGCGGCGCGGTACAGCCGACCAAGCCGGCGCTGTTCGCCGGTGTGGCACTGTTCATCAGCGGTGTGCTGAGCTTCCTCCTGGGAGTCGCCGGCATCGCCCAGGACAGGCTCTTCATCCGGCCGGGGCACTACGAGTACCGGTTCGACCTCACCGCGTGGGGCTGGATCCATCTGATCATCGGCGTCGTACTGCTGATCGTGGCCGTCGGGGTCCTGATGATGAAGGGCTGGGCCCGCGGCGCCGGCATCGGGCTCGCCGCGATCAGCCTGGTCACCCAGTTCATGTTCATCCCGTACTACCCGGCGTGGGCGATCACCGTGATGGTCCTGGACCTCGTCATCATCTGGAGCCTGGCACGGCTCCTCGACTGAGCGCGCGGCGGACCCGCGGCGCGGGGCGCGAACGGGGGGGGGGGGGGGGGGGGCGCGCGCGCCCCCCCCCCCCCCCCCCCCCCCCCCCCCCCCGCCCGTTCTCCCGCGAGTATGAACGGATGAACTCTCGTACGTTTTTGACCAGCCGCCCGCTGCTTCTGCCCTTGGCCCTGCCCCTGGCGCT
>NZ_JBICVG010000020.1:0-139430 GCF_043198875.1 Streptomyces sp. NPDC048718 | reverse complement strand
ACGCCCGGTTACATTCCGAACCCGGAAGCTAAGCCTTTCAGCGCCGATGGTACTGCAGGGGGGACCCTGTGGGAGAGTAGGACACCGCCGAACAACCCGCCCTTTTAGCTCAGTCGGTAGAGCGTCTCCATGGTAAGGAGAAGGTCAACGGTTCGATTCCGTTAAAGGGCTCAGAGAAAAGGCCCCCGCCTTATGGCGGGGGCCTTTTTGCGTTCCCGGAGGTTCTCAGGGTTCTCGGAGAGGGCTCCGGAGACGGGTGCCGGACGGCGTGGCCAACCGCGTCCCCGCAGTGAGCGCGACCAGAATGGGCCGCACCGCACGAAGGAGAGGCACGATGGCCAGGTATCTGTTGGTGAAGCACTACCGGGGCGCGCCGGCCTCGGTCAACGACGTTCCGATGGACCAGTGGACGCCCGAGGAAGTCTCGGCCCATATGCAGTACATGAACGACTTCGCGGACCGGCTGAAGGAGACGGGCGAATACGTCGACAGCCAGGCGCTCTCCCCCGAGGGGACGTTCGTCCGGTACGACGGGGAGGGACGCCCGCCGGTCACCTCCGGGCCGTTCGCCGAGACCAAGGATCTCGTCGCCGGCTGGATGGCGATCGATGTCGACACCTACCAGCGGGCCCTCGATCTGGCCGCCGAGCTGTCGGCCGCACCGGGCGCGGGCAGCTGGCCGATTCACGAGTGGCTGGAGATCCGGCCGTTCATGGGGGAGTCCCACACCGCCGCGGAGTGACCCGGGGCAGTGCGGGACTTCCGTACGGTCCTACGGGTTCTGCCGCTCCGGAAGGCGCAGGGCCAGGATCGCCATGTCGTCCGAGGCCGGCGCATGGGCGAAGCGCTCGACCGCCCGCAGCACTCGCGCGGCGACCGCACCGGCCGTCAGGCCCGTACACGACCTCAGGACGTCGGCGAGGCCGTCGTCGCCCAGCATGCGGGTGCCCTCGCGGCGTTCGGTGACGCCGTCCGTGACGCACAGCAGGACGTCGCCCGGGTCGAGGGTGACGCTCTGCTCGTACAGCTCCAGGTCCTCCATCACACCGAGCAGCGGCTGCGGGTCGGCGACCGGGCGGACCGTGCCGTCCTGGCTGAGGCGGAGCGGCAGCGGATGGCCGGCGCAGACCAGCTTGAGGAGGGCCGAGCCGTCCTCGTGCGGGCGCAGCTCGCCGTACAAAAGCGTGAGGAAGCGGCTGCGGGCGCCCTCGTCGAGGATCGCCGCGTTCAGCCGCTCCAGGACGGCGGGACCGCCGAAGCCCTCCCGGGCCAGCAGACGCAGGGCGTGCCGGGCGAGACCGGTCACGGCGGCCGCCTCGGGGCCCGTACCGCAGACGTCGCCGATGGCGATGCCGTACGCGCCGTCGCGGATGGGGAAGAGATCGTAGAAGTCGCCGCCGACCTCGTTGCCCTCGCCGGCCGCGCGGTAGATGACGTCGACCTCGACGCCGGGGATCTCCGGCGGGCTGGGCGGCAGCAGGCTGCGCTGGAGGGACTGGCTGATGGCCACGCGCTCCGAGTAGAGGCGGGCGTTGTCCAGGGCGAGCGCGGCCCGGCGGGACAGGTCCTCGGCCAGCTCCAGGCTCTCCTGGCGGAAGTGGTCGTCGGCGGGTCGGCCCAGGGTCAGCATGCCGATGACGCGGTTGCGGGCCAGCAGCGGCAGGACCACGGTCTCGCCGCCGACGGTCGTCGCCGTGGTCAGGGCGTGGTCGATGCCGGAGGAGACAGGGCTGCCCGGGCCGCCGAGTTCGCGCATCGAGACGTTCAGCGCGGCGCGGTGGGCGGCCTCGCCCGGGGCCGTCCAGACCCGGGCGCCGGGGGTCGTCACCGGGTCGGGCGGGTCGATCGAGAGGAGCAGCGCCTTCACTCCGTCGATCTGGTCCTCGTCCTCGTGCAGGACATACGACAGATGAGGGTCGGACGTCGGCTCGGCGATCGTGTAGACGGCGCACCAGGTGGCCAGGGTCGGGACCGTCATCTGGGCCATGAGGGCCAGTGTCTGGTCCCGGTCGAGCGTGCCGGCCAGCAGGTCGGACGCCTCGACGAGGAAGCTGAGGGAGCCTCGGCGAAGCCGTTCGAGTTCGCCGAGCCGGGCGGACTCCACGGCCAGGGCGATCCGGTCGGCGGCGAACTGGAGGCGCAGGGCCTCCTCGTTGGAGTAGCGGTCCGCGGACTCGGCGGCGACGCCGAGGGAGCCGGTGAGCCGGCCCTCGACCTTCAGCGGGACCGTGACGACCGAGCGCATGCCGGTGCCTTCGAGGAGGGGTACGGCGCCGGGGACGGCGGCCAGGTCCTCGTGGACGGCGGGCATCCGGGCGGAGCCGTAGCGGCTCGCGCCCGTCTCGACCGGTACGCGCGCGAAGCGCTGGCGGGCGGAGGGCAGGCCCGTGGTGGCCCGTACCTCCAGCTCGGTCTCGTCGTCGGTGGCCAGGAGCAGGAAGGCGGCGTCGGCGTCGAGCATGTCGCGGGCGCGTTCGACCGTGCGCTGGAGAAGGCCGTCGAGGTCGTCGGGGGCCGGGGAGCCGATGAAGACCTCGAAGGGGTCGGCGGCGGTGCGGTCCTTGGGGCCGGTCTCTGTGCCGGGGGTGCGCTGCGGGGTCTGGAGCACCGCGCGCTCGAACTCACGGACGAGGAGGCAAACGGTGGACGGCTCGCCCTGGGCGTCGCGCACCCGCAGGTGCGAGGCGTAGACGGGGACGACCCGGCCGTCGGCGCAGCGGATGCCGTAGCTGCCCTCCCAGCGGGACAGCCGCAGGGCCTCGGCGAGGCCGGTGGCGATGCCGGGGGTGTGCGGCCAGGCGGCGAGATCGCCGAGCGGCTTGCCGACGACCTGCTCGGACCCGTAGCCGAAGATCTCCCCGGCGTCCTCGTTCCAGGCGGCGATCGCGCCGTCGGCGTCGAGCTGGACGACGGCGACCCGCACGCGGCTGTCGGTGCGGGGGAGGAGCCGGTCGGGCAGGACGGGGCCCGCGGAGCGGGTGCCGACGGGACGTTCCGGCAGGTCCAGGTGGAACCAGACGTGCTTGTGGGTGGGGGCGTAGTCGACGCCCCAGCGGGTGGCGAGGGCGGCGCAGAGCATGAGCCCCCGGCCGTTCTCCCGGTCGGGGTTGCCGGGGGAACGGTTCAGCTGGAGGGGGATCTCTCGCTCGGGATAGCGGTCGGCGACCTCGATGCGGACGCCGTCCTCGTGGCGCAGGCACAGCACGTCGGCCGAGGTGCCGGCGTGGATGACGGCGTTGGTGACGAGTTCGCTGGTGAGGACCACGGCGTCGTCGACGATTTCGGCGTATCCCCAGCCCTGGAGGGTGTCCCGGACGAAGGCGCGGGCGGTCGCGACGGACCGCCCGGCGGGTTCGAAGCTGGCGGCCGCCCGCGCGGTGATCACTGAACTCCTCGTACGCGTCTCGACGCCCGGCTCTGCCATGGTCGGTGTGCCCTCCCGCTGTCCGTGCCCACGTTCCGCCGTCCCGCTCCCGCCGGGTGGACCGGGGCGGGTTGGACAGCCGGATGCCAGGTTACTTACCTTCGCTGTCCCCGCGGATGCCGGTCGCGAATTCGCGTCCCCCGGACGTGGGGACCTTGTGCGAAGCCGCCGGACTGTTATCGCCTGGTCCCGACCCGGTGAAACACTGGGCAGGCTGATAACGAGAGACCGTACGGTCCGTTCGACCCCCTTGGGAGGGACACGGTGGAGTCTGGCACGACGACGCGGCGCGGTGGCGGTGCGCGGGCGAAGGGCGGCGGGCGGCCCCGGGGCGGGGGCACGGTGCAGGTGGACACGGCCGCGCTGCAGCGCCTGCTGGCCGCACTGGCGTCGATGCGGGACGGGAACTTCCGCAAACGGCTGACGGTCTCCGGTGACGGGGTCATGGCGGAGATCGCCGCCGTGTTCAACGAGGTCGCGGACCGGCAGACGCATCTGACCGGGGAGCTGTCGCGGGTACGCCGGGTGGTGGGCCGCGAGGGCAAGCTGTCGGAGCGGCTGGACACCGGGGCCGGCGAGGGGGCCTGGGCCTCGGCGATCGACGCGGCGAACGCGCTGGTCGACGAGCTGGCGCGGCCTGTCTCCGAGGTCGGGCGGGTGCTGTCGGCGGTGGCCGACGGTGATCTGGGGCAGCGGATGGAGCTGCGCTCGGAGGGCGCGGACGGGACGACGAGGCCGCTGCGCGGCGAGTTCCTGAAGGTCGCCCGTACGGTGAACAACCTGGTCGACCAGTTGTCGGTGTTCGCGGACGAGGTGACCCGGGTCGCCCTGGAGGTCGGCACCGACGGCATCCTCGGCGGGCAGGCCCAGGTGCGCGGGATGTCCGGGTCCTGGAAGGACCTCACGGACTCCGTCAACACCATGGCGAACCAGCTGACGGCGCAGGTGCGGGACATCGCCCTGGTCACGACGGCGGTGGCCAACGGCGATCTGTCGCAGAAGGTCACGGCGAACGTGGCCGGGGAGATGCTGGAGCTCAAGAACACGGTCAACCGGATGGTGGACCAGCTGTCGTCGTTCTCCTCCGAGGTCACCCGGGTGGCCCGCGAGGTGGGTACGGAGGGCGAGCTGGGCGGCCAGGCCGAGGTGGCCGGGGTCGCCGGTGTGTGGAAGGACCTCACCGATTCCGTCAACACGATGGCGGGGAATCTCACCAATCAGGTGAGGGGTATCGCGGAGGTCACCACCGCGGTCGCCAACGGCGACCTGTCGCAGAAGGTGCAGGTGTCGGCGCGCGGCGAGATCGCCCAGCTCGCGGACACCATCAACCAGATGACGGACACGCTGCGCACCTTCGCCGACGAGGTGACGCGGGTGTCCGGCGAGGTCGGCGCGCAGGGGCTGCTGGGCGGTCAGGCGCAGGTGCCGGGCGCGGCGGGGACCTGGAAGGACCTCACCGACTCGGTCAACACCGTCTTCCGCAACATCACCACGCAGGTGCGGGACATCGCGCAGGTGACGACGGCGGTGGCCAACGGTGATCTGTCGCAGAAGGTCACCGTGGACGTGGCCGGCGAGATGCTGGAGCTGAAGAACACCGTCAACACGATGGTGGACCAGCTGTCCGCGTTCGGTTCCGAGGTGACCCGGGTGGCGCGGGAGGTCGGCGTCGAGGGTCTGCTGGGCGGCCAGGCACAGGTGCCGGGGGCGGCCGGGACGTGGAAGGACCTCACGGACTCCGTGAACACGGCCTTCCGCAACCTGACGGGCCAGGTGCGTGACATCGCGCAGGTGACGACGGCGGTCGCCAATGGCGACCTGTCGCAGAAGGTCACGGTCGACGTGGCCGGCGAGATGCTGGAGCTGAAGAACACCGTCAACACCATGGTGTCGCAGCTGTCGTCGTTCGCCGACCAGGTGACGCGGATGGCGCGGGACGTGGGCACCGAGGGGCGCCTCGGCGGTCAGGCCCGGGTGGACGGCGTCTCGGGGCGGTGGCGCGAGCTGACCGACTCGGTGAACTTCATGGCCGGCAATCTGACCTCGCAGGTACGGCAGATCGCCCAGGTGACGACGGCCGTGGCGCGCGGTGACCTGTCGCAGAAGATCGACGTGGACGCGCGCGGGGAGATCCTGGAGCTGAAGAACACCATCAACACGATGGTCGATCAGCTGTCCGCGTTCGCGGACCAGGTGACCCGGGTGGCCCGTGAGGTGGGTACGGAAGGCCGGCTGGGCGGTCAGGCGCAGGTGCCGGGTGTCGCCGGTGTGTGGCGCGACCTCACCGACTCGGTGAACGGCATGGCCGGGAACCTGACCGACCAGGTGCGCAACATCGCGCAGGTCGCGACCGCCGTGGCACGCGGTGACCTGTCGCAGAAGATCGACGTGGACGCCCGCGGCGAGATCCTGGAGCTGAAGAACACCCTCAACACGATGGTGGACCAGCTCTCCAGCTTCGCCGAGCAGGTGACGCGGGTGGCCCGTGAGGTGGGTACCGAGGGCATCCTGGGCGGCCAGGCCGAGGTGCAGGGGGTCTCCGGCACCTGGAAGGACCTCACCCAGTCGGTGAACATGATGGCGAACAACCTGACCTCGCAGGTACGGCAGATCGCCCAGGTGACGACGGCCGTGGCGCGCGGCGACCTGTCGCTCAAGATCACCGTCGACGCCAAGGGCGAGATCCTCGAACTGGTGACGACCGTCAACACCATGGTCGACCAGCTGTCCAACTTCGCCGACGAGGTGACGCGGGTCGCCCGTGAGGTGGGCACCGAGGGCATCCTCGGCGGCCAGGCCCGGGTGCGCGGGGTGACCGGCATCTGGAAGGACCTGAGCGACAACGTCAACCTGATGGCCAACAACCTGACCAGCCAGGTGCGGAACATCTCCCGGGTCTCCGCGGCCGTCGCCAACGGCGATCTGACGAAGAAGGTGACGGTCGAGGCCCGCGGCGAGGTCGCCGAACTCGCCGACACCGTCAACACGATGGTGACGACCCTGTCGTCCTTCGCCGATGAGGTGACCCGGGTGGCCCGTGAAGTGGGCACCGAGGGCATTCTCGGCGGCCAGGCGCGCGTTCCCGGTGTCTCGGGCACCTGGAAGGACCTCACCGACTCGGTGAACTCGATGGCCGACAACCTGACCGGCCAGGTGCGCCAGATCGCCGCCGTCACCACCGCCATCGCCCAGGGCGATCTCACCAAGAAGATCGACATCGACGCGCGCGGGGAGATCCTGGAGCTCAAGAGCACCATCAACACGATGGTCGACCAGCTGTCCAACCTCGCCGGGGAGCTCACCCGGGTGGCCCAGGAGGTGGGCACGGACGGGCAGCTCGGCGGTCAGGCCCGGGTCCGGGACGTGGACGGCACCTGGCGGGACCTGACCGTGTCGGTCAACGAGATGGCCAGCAATCTGACCCGGCAGGTACGGGCCATCGCGAAGGTCGCCACCGCGGTGACCCGCGGCGACCTCAACCTCAAGATCGACGGGGTGGACGCGGCCGGCGAGATCCAGGCCCTCCAGGAAAACATCAACACCATGATCGCCAACCTGCGCGACACCACCCTCGCCAACGAGGAGCAGGACTGGCTGAAGGGCAACCTGGCCCGTATCTCCGGCCTCATGCAGGGTCGCCGGGGCGACCTGGAGGACGTCGCCTCGCTCATCATGAGCGAGCTGACCCCGGTGGTCTCCGCGCAGCACGGCGCCTTCTTCGTCGCGACCCCGCTCGGCAGCGCCAACAGCGACATCGAACCCGTGGGGGAGGGCGACGGCGTGTACGAGCTGCGGATGCGCGGCAGTTACGGCTACTCGGCCGGCACCATGCCGACGTCCTTCCGGCCGGGCGAGACGCTCATCGGCACGGCCGCCGAGGAGAAGCGGACCATCCAGGTCAACGTCCCGCCGGGCTATCTGAAGATCTCGTCCGGACTGGGCGAGGCCGCCCCGGCCCATGTGATCGTGCTGCCCGTGCTGTTCGAGGGGCGGGTGCTCGGCGTGATCGAGCTGGCGTCCTTCCAGCCGTTCACGCACATCCAGCGCGACTTCCTCAACCAGATCGCCGAGCTGATCGCCACCACCGTCAACACCATCAGCGTCAACACCCGAACAGAGGTGCTGCTCAAGCAGTCGCAGGAGCTGGCCGAGCAGCTGAAGGAGCGCTCCGGGGAGCTGGAGAACCGGCAGAAGGAGCTCCAGAACTCCAACGCGGAACTGGAGGAGAAGGCGGCCCTGCTCGCCCGGCAGAACCGCGACATCGAGGTGAAGAACACCGAGATCGAGGAGGCCCGGCAGATCCTGGAGGAGCGGGCCGAACAGCTCGCCGTCTCCATGCGCTACAAGTCCGAGTTCCTGGCCAACATGTCGCACGAGTTGCGTACCCCGCTCAACTCGCTGCTGATCCTGGCCAAGCTGCTCGCCGACAACGCCGACGGCAATCTGACGCACAAGCAGATCGAGTTCGCCGACACCATCCACGGCGCCGGTTCCGATCTGCTCCAGCTGATCAACGACATCCTCGACCTGTCGAAGGTCGAGGCGGGCAAGATGGACGTGTCGCCGACCCGGATCGCGCTCGTCCAGCTCGTCGACTACGTCGAGGCCACCTTCCGGCCGCTGACCGCGGAGAAGGGGCTCGACTTCTCGGTACGGGTCTCGCCCGAGCTGCCCGCCACCCTGCACACCGACGAGCAGCGACTGCTCCAGGTGCTGCGCAATCTGCTGTCGAACGCGGTGAAGTTCACCGCCACCGGCGCCGTCGAGCTGGTGATCCGACCGGCCGGCGCGGACGTCCCGCAGACGATCCGCGAGCAGATGCTGGAGGCCGGGACGCTGCGCGACGCGGACGCCGACCTGATCGCCTTCTCGGTGACGGACACCGGCATCGGCATCGCCGAAAGCAAGATGCTCGTCATCTTCGAGGCGTTCAAGCAGGCCGACGGCACCACCAGCCGCAAGTACGGCGGCACCGGCCTCGGCCTGTCCATCAGCCGGGAGATCGCCCGGCTGCTCGGCGGCGAGATCCATGCGGCCAGCGAGCCGGGCCGAGGCTCGACGTTCACCCTCTACCTGCCGCTGTGCCCCACCGAGCCGGCGCACCCGGGCACCGGTCAGGACCAGGACGAAGAGGAGCGTCGGGAGGCCGCGCTCGGATACGCGGACGAGGCCGGCTTCGCCGAGGGGCTCGCGCACTTCGCGCCCGCTCCCGCGCCCGGCGAGGTCAGGTCGGGCGCCGGGGCGCTGTTCCGGCACCGGCGCGCGGCGGCCCCGCAGCGGGCGCAGCTGCCCGGACAGACCGCCAAGGAGGAGCCGGCGGCCCAGGGCGGCGAGCGTGCCGGGCGCGAGCCGCGGCCGGAGTTCTCGTTCTGCGGCGAGAAGGTGCTGATCGTCGACGACGACGTCCGCAATGTGTTCGCGCTCACCAGCGTCCTGGAGCAGAACGGACTCGGGGTGCTGTACGCCGAGAACGGGCGGGAGGGCGTCGAGGTCCTGGAACAGCACGAGGACGTGTCCGTGGTGCTGATGGACATCATGATGCCGGAGATGGACGGGTACGCGACGACCACCGCGATCCGGCGGATGCCGCAGTTCGCCGGGCTGCCGATCATCGCGCTGACCGCCAAGGCGATGGAGGGCGACCGCGAGAAGGCGATCGAGTGCGGGGCCTCGGACTATGTGACCAAGCCGGTGGACCCGGACCATCTGCTCACGGTCATGGAGCGGTGGATGCGGGGGGACGGGAGCTGAGTCGGGGACTGTCCGGGGTTTGTACGGAAGTAGGGTTCCGCCCGGAAGCCGGGATCCGTCCGGGGTCTGCACGGAAGTCGGAGCCCCACCCGGGCCCGTCCGGAAGCCGGAGTCCGTCGGGGATCTGCACGGAAGTCGGGGTCCGTCCGGGGTCTGTCCGGGGTCTGTCCGGGGTCTGTGCGCGGGCCCGGACGGGGCGCGTATGAAGACCCCGTCCAGGGCCCCCGGCGCCCGGGCCCGGCGGGTGCGCCGGAGCCGTATGGGGCCGGGGGGACGGGCGCCGCTCCCGGCCCGGCGGCGGCGTGAGGGCCACCGGGCGGCACCCCGGGCGGACTTCGGGACGGACTTCCCGTGGCACCGGGAACCTTCCGGGATCCCACCGCGTTCGACAGACGGGCACGGATCTGCGTGCTCAGTGACATCGCGGTGACAGGGTGTGGCGACGGGTGGGGTGCGGCTACGATGACCGGCACAAGGACGGACGGCGTGTGGGAGTCGTCTTCTGGGGCGGCGCCCGGTGCTTCCCCCGGCTCGCGGAGCCGGAGCGAGCCAGTACCGGGGCGAGGAGGACGAGGCATGGTGCAGAAGGCCAAGATCCTCTTGGTCGATGACCGGCCGGAGAATCTGCTGGCGCTGGAGGCCATTCTCTCCGCGCTCGATCAGACCCTGGTCCGGGCATCGTCCGGGGAGGAAGCGCTCAAGGCGCTGCTGACCGACGACTTCGCGGTCATTCTGCTGGACGTCCAGATGCCCGGCATGGACGGGTTCGAGACGGCCGCGCACATCAAGCGGCGGGAGCGGACCCGGGACATCCCGATCATCTTCCTCACCGCCATCAACCACGGCCCCCACCACACCTTCCGGGGGTACGCGGCGGGCGCCGTCGACTACATCTCCAAGCCGTTCGACCCCTGGGTGCTGCGCGCCAAGGTGTCGGTCTTCGTGGAGCTGTACATGAAGAACTGCAAGCTCCGCGAACAGGCCGCGCTGCTCCGGCTCCAGTTGGAGGGCGGCGGCCCCGGCGGGCAGTCCAAGGAGTCCGCGGGCCTGCTCGCCGAGCTGTCCGCCCGCCTCGCCGCCGTCGAGGAACAGGCCGAGGCGCTGTCCAAACAGCTCGACGACGATTCCGCCGACGCGGCGGCCGTCGCCACCGCCGCGCACCTGGAACGCAAACTCACCGGACTGCGCAGGGCCCTCGACGCACTGGAGCCGGGTACCGGCGGTACTCCCGCCCTGCCCTCGCAGAATTGACGGAAGGTCACCCCGTGGGCGCCCGTCGTGAACGGGCGTCAGTTTCGCGCCCGACACGGCACGACACGAACGGGTGAGCGTGTTTTCCCGGCCACGCGCACCGGTAACCTCAGCATCATGGCCTCACGTACGTCCGGCAAGGGTTCCCAGGGCACGGCGGGCACCGCGAAGCCGCGCGCCGGCCGTACGACCGGCGCCGCGAAGAAGGCGGCGCCCGGAAAGTCTCCTGGAAAATCCCCCGTCAAGTCCTCCGCCCGCACCGCGAAGCAGCCCGTGCGGAAGGCGCCGGCCAAGAAGGCCGTGCCCGCCAAGCGCGCGCCCGCGCGCAAGGCGGTGGCGAAGAAGCCCGCACCGCGCCCGGCGCCGTCCCCCACCGGGGGGATCTACCGGCTGGTGCGCGGACTCGGGCGCGGGGTCGCAGCGATGTTCCGCGGCATAGGACGGGGCGCCAAGGGCCTCGACCCGGCGCACCGCAAGGACGGACTCGCGCTGCTGCTGATCGGTGTCGCCCTCGTCGTCGCCGCCGGCACCTGGTCCAATCTGCGCGGCCCTGTCGGGGACTTGGTGGAGATGCTGGTCACCGGCTCCTTCGGCCGGCTCGATCTGCTCGTCCCGCTGCTGCTCGGCGCGATCGGCGTCCGGCTGATCCTCTATCCGCAGAAGCCGGAGGCCAACGGACGGATCGTCATCGGACTGTCCGCGCTGGTCGTCGGCGTCCTCGGGCAGGTGCACATCGCGTGCGGCTCGCCCGGCCGGGGCGACGGCACCAAGGCCATGCAGGACGCGGGCGGCCTGATCGGCTGGGCCGCGTCGAAGCCGCTCGTCTTCCTGACGGGCGAGGTCCTGGCGGTGCCGCTGCTCCTGCTGCTCACCGTCTTCGGTCTGCTCGTGGTCACCGCCACCCCTGTCAACGCCATCCCGCAGCGGCTGCGCGCGCTCGGCGCCCGGCTCGGCATCGTCGAACCCGCCTACGATCCCGACGCGGATCCGTACGAGGTGTACGGCGACGAATGGGACGACGACGAACCGCGCCCGGCCCGGCCGGCCCGTCGCCGGTCCGCCGACGCGGATCAGGCGGAGGCCGAGGCCGAGGTCCTGGAGCGGCGTGGCCGGCGCCGTACCCCGCCCGCCTCGGCGTTCGACACCGGCGGTCTCGACCCGGTCGACGTGGCCGCCGCCGCTGCCGCGGCCCTCGACGGTGCCGTCCTCAACGGCATGCCGCCGTCCCCGCTGGTCGCCGACCTCACCCGGGACCTCACCGCCGACCGGGCCGCCGCCGTCGCCGCGGCGGCCGCCGAGGCGGTGGGGGAGACCGCTCCGGCGGCCCCGGCCGGCGCCGCGGTGCCGGGCGCGCGGGCCGGCAAGCGGCGCGCCCCCGAGGAGCGCTCCGGCGTCCCCGACCTGACCAAGCCGGCGCCCGAGCCGACCGAGCTGCCCGTGCGGGCCGAACAGCTCCGGCTCGCCGGCGACATCACGTACGCCCTGCCCTCCATGGACCTGCTGGAGCGCGGCGGCCCCGGCAAGACGCGCAGCGCCGCCAACGACGTCGTCGTCGAGTCGCTCACCAACGTCTTCGCCGAGTTCAAGGTCGACGCGGCGGTCACCGGCTTCACCCGCGGTCCGACGGTCACCCGCTACGAGGTCGAACTGGGTCCGGCCGTCAAGGTCGAGAAGATCACCGCGCTCACCAAGAACATCGCGTACGCGGTGGCCAGCCCCGATGTGCGGATCATCTCGCCGATCCCGGGCAAGTCCGCGGTCGGCATCGAGATCCCGAACACCGACCGCGAGATGGTCAATCTCGGCGACGTCCTGCGGCTCGCCGAGGCGGCGGAGGACGACCACCCGATGCTGGTGGCGCTCGGCAAGGACGTCGAGGGCGGCTATGTGATGGCCAACCTGGCGAAGATGCCGCACATCCTGGTGGCCGGTGCCACCGGCTCCGGCAAGTCCTCGTGCATCAACTGCCTGATCACGTCGGTGATGATAAGAGCGACCCCGGAGGACGTCCGGATGGTGCTCGTCGACCCCAAGCGGGTCGAGCTGACGGCGTACGAGGGCATCCCGCACCTCATCACGCCGATCATCACCAACCCCAAGAAGGCCGCCGAGGCGCTCCAGTGGGTCGTCCGCGAGATGGACCTGCGCTACGACGACCTCGCGGCGTTCGGCTTCCGGCACATCGACGACTTCAACCAGGCGATCCGCGAGGGCAAGGTGCAGCCGCCGCCGGGCAGCGAGCGCGATCTGCAGCCCTACCCGTATCTCCTGGTGATCGTCGACGAGCTGGCCGACCTGATGATGGTCGCGCCGCGCGACGTCGAGGACGCGATCGTCCGCATCACCCAGCTGGCCCGCGCGGCCGGCATCCATCTGGTGCTCGCCACCCAGCGGCCCTCGGTGGACGTCGTCACCGGTCTGATCAAGGCGAACGTGCCCTCCCGGCTCGCCTTCGCCACCTCCTCGCTCGCCGACAGCCGCGTCATCCTCGACCAGCCCGGCGCCGAGAAGCTGATCGGCAAGGGCGATGGCCTGTTCCTGCCGATGGGTGCGAACAAGCCCGTCCGGATGCAGGGCGCCTTCGTCACCGAGGCCGAGGTCGCCACCATCGTGCGGCACTGCAAGGACCAGATGGCGCCGGTCTTCCGGGACGACGTCACCGTCGGCGGCAAGCAGAAGAAGGAGATCGACGAGGAGATCGGCGACGACCTCGACCTGCTGTGCCAGGCGGCCGAGCTGGTCGTCTCCACGCAGTTCGGCTCGACCTCCATGCTCCAGCGCAAGCTGCGGGTGGGCTTCGCGAAGGCCGGCCGGCTGATGGACCTGATGGAGTCGCGCGACATCGTGGGCCCGAGCGAGGGGTCCAAGGCGCGTGACGTGCTCGTCAAGCCCGACGAGCTGGACGGGGTCCTCGCCGTGATCCGCGGCGAGGACGGGCCGTGAGCCCGCGACCCGGCCGCCGTCCGGGCCCCCGATCGGCCGACCCCCCATCGGCCCCCTGCCCGGCCCCTTCTCCGGTCCTTCGTCCGGCCCCTTTCCCAGGGCCCTGGCCGGATCCCCGGCCGGATCAGCCGTCCCTGCGGCGAGATCCGGCCGAGACCCGTCCGTGAGGAAACCGGAGCAACCCTTTCCACCGACCGCACGTCAGGGGAGAAGGGGGCGGCAATGCCCCCTTCCTCTGGCGTACACACCTCCCCCGCCCGGTTGCCCCACCCTTTCGTACCAGCCATAGACTGAACCTCCAGCAGGTGGTTACACGCTCGAAAGGCGCTCTCGTGTCCATCGGCAACTCCCCCGAAGACGACCGGTACTTCCCGGCAGACGACCCGAAATCCATCGGTCGTGCCCTCCAGCAGGCCCGTATCGCCGCCGGTCTCACCGCAGAGGAGATCAGCGCCTCCACCCGGGTGCGGGTTCCGATCGTGCACGCGATCGAGGACGACGACTTCTCGCGCTGTGGCGGCGACGTCTACGCGCGCGGACACATCCGTACGCTCGCGCGCGCCGTGGGGCTCGATCCGGCGCCGCTGATCGAGCGGTACGACGCCGAGCACGGCGGCCGTCCCGCGCCGACCCCGGCGGCGCCGCTGTTCGAGGCGGAACGTATCCGCGCCGAGCCCCGGCGCCCCAACTGGACCGCCGCCATGGTCGCCGCGATCGTCGCCGTCGTCGGTTTCGTCGGCTTCACGATGTTCAACGGGACCGACGCCCCGGTCGGCGGCGGCTCGGCCGCCGAGGGCCCCGCCCCCGCGACCAGCGCCTCCGCACCCGCCAAGCCGAAGCCGGCCAAGCCGGCCGACCCCAAGCCCGTCCCCTCCGACAGCGCCATCGCCGCCGTCCCCCGGGACAAGGTCACCGTCAAGCTGACCGCGACCGACGACAAGAGCTGGATCTCCGCCAAGGCCCACGACGGCAAGCTGCTCTTCGACGGGCTGCTCCTGGCCGGCCAGTCCAAGACCTTCCAGGACGACGAGCGTGTCGATCTGATCCTCGGCAACGCCGGACCGATCGAGCTGTACGTGAACGGCAAGAAGGTCGAGGACAGCTTCGAGCCCGGCCAGGTCGAGCGTCTGTCGTACACCAAGGGCGACCCCCAGGCGGGCTGACCAGGCCCCCGTCCGGCGTCCCGGTCGTGTGTTCGTCGCCAGGGTGAACCCTGCGCGACGAAGACGCGGCCGGGACGAAGTAGTCTTGAGCCCATGCCCGAACGCCGTACCGTCGCCCTTGTCACTCTCGGCTGCGCCCGTAACGAGGTGGACTCGGAGGAGCTCGCAGGCCGCTTGGCAGCGGACGGCTGGGAGCTCGTCGAGAACGCCGAGGAAGCGGACGTCGCCGTCGTCAACACCTGTGGCTTCGTCGAAGCCGCCAAGAAGGACTCCGTCGACGCCCTTCTCGAAGCCAATGATCTGAAGGACCACGGCCGTACCCAGGCCGTCGTCGCCGTCGGCTGCATGGCCGAGCGCTACGGCAAGGAACTTGCCGACGCCCTCCCCGAGGCCGACGGTGTGCTCGGCTTCGACGACTACGCCGACATCTCCAACCGTCTCCAGGTCATCCTCAGCGGAGGCAGCGTCGAGGCGCACACCCCGCGCGACCGGCGCTCGCTGCTCCCGCTGTCCCCCGTCGAGCGCCAGAAGGCCGCCGAGAGCGTGGCCCTGCCCGGCCACGGCACCGCGGCCGAGGAGCCGGCCGCCCCGGCGACCGCCCCCGAGAACGTGCCCAGCGACCTCCCCGAGGGCGTCGCGCCCGTCTCCGGTCCGCGCGCCCCGCTGCGCCGCCGCCTGGACACCAGCCCCGTCGCCTCGGTGAAGCTGGCCTCCGGCTGCGACCGCCGCTGCTCCTTCTGCGCCATCCCGTCCTTCCGCGGCTCCTTCGTCTCGCGCCGCCCCTCCGACGTGCTGAACGAGACGCGCTGGCTCGCCGAGCAGGGCGTCAAGGAGATCATGCTGGTCTCCGAGAACAACACGTCCTACGGCAAGGACCTCGGCGACATCCGGCTCCTGGAGAGCCTGCTGCCCGAGCTGGCCGGTGTCGACGGCATCGAGCGGGTCCGGGTCAGCTACCTCCAGCCCGCCGAGATGCGCCCCGGCCTGATCGACGTACTGACCTCCACCGACAAGGTGGTCCCGTACTTCGACCTGTCCTTCCAGCACAGCGCCCCGGACGTGCTGCGCCGGATGCGCCGCTTCGGCGACACCGACCGCTTCCTGGAGCTGCTGGAGACCATCCGGCACAAGGCCCCGACGGCCGGCGCCCGCTCCAACTTCATCGTCGGCTTCCCCGGCGAGACCGAGGCGGACTTCGCCGAGCTGGAGCGTTTCGTCACGCACGCCCGGCTCGACGCCATCGGCGTCTTCGGCTACTCCGACGAGGACGGCACCGAGGCCGCCACGTACGAGCACAAGCTGCCCCAGGACGTGGTCGACGAGCGGCTCGCGCATCTGTCCCGGCTCGCCGAGGAGCTCACCGCCCAGCGTGCGGAAGAGCGCATGGGCGAGACCCTGGAAGTGATGGTCGAGTCCTTCGACGAGGACGAGAACGACGGCGAGGGCGGCTGGATCGGCCGGGCCGCGCACCAGGCGCCCGAGACCGACGGACAGGTGGTCCTCACGGCGGACTCGGCCGAGGGCCTGGACCTCGCCCCCGGCCGGATGGTCACGGCGAAGGTCGTCGGCACCGAGGGTGTCGACCTGGTGGCGTGTCTGATCGAGGAGGCGGGCAGATGACCGGAGTCCCGGCATCCGCGACGGGCGGGACCGGAAGGCCGGCGCCCCGAGGCAAGCTGGGCACTGCGGCCGTCAATCAGGCCAGCCTGTGGAACATCGCCAACATCCTGACCATGGTCAGGCTCGTCCTCGTGCCCGGCTTCGTGGTGCTGCTGTTCCAGGACGGCGGACACGACCCGGCCTGGCGCGCCTGGGCCTGGGCGGCGTTCGCCGTCGCCATGATCACCGATGTCTTCGACGGACACCTGGCCCGGACGTACAACCTGGTCACTGACTTCGGGAAGATCGCCGACCCGATCGCCGACAAGGCGATCATGGCGGCCGGACTGATCAGCCTCTCCTGGCTCGGCGATCTGCCGTGGTGGGTGACGGCGGCGATCCTCGCCCGTGAGCTGGGCATCACGCTGATGCGGTTCTGGGTCATCCGGCACGGGGTGATCCCGGCCAGTCGCGGCGGCAAGATGAAGACCCTCGCGCAGGGCACGGCGGTCGGCATGTACGTCCTCATGCTCACCGGTCCGCTCGCCACCTTGCGCTTCTGGGTGATGGCGGTGGCCGTCGTGCTGACCGTCGTCACCGGTCTGGACTATGTGCGACAGGCCGTCGTCCTGCGGCGCCAGGGACTCGCGGCCGAAGCGGTCGAAGCGGCGGAGAGGGCCGACGCACGATGAACGAAGCCGCCCGGGTGCTGGAACTGCTCGCGGAGCGTGATCAGATGGTCGCCGCCGCGGAGTCCCTCACGGGCGGTCTGGTGGCGGCCGAGCTGACCGAGGCGCCGGGCGCGTCGCGCACCGTCCTCGGTTCGGTCACGGCCTACGCCACGGCGGTCAAGGAACGGCTGCTGGGAGTGGACGGCGCGCTGCTCGCGGAGCGGGGAGCGGTCGATCCGGAGGTCGCGTCGCAGATGGCGGCCGGTGTACGGGCGCTGCTCGGGGCCGACTGGGGCATCGCGACGACGGGGGTCGCCGGTCCCGAGCCGCAGGACGGGAAGCCGGTGGGGACGGTGTACGTCGCCGTCGCCGGGCCCGGGGCGGACGGCTCGGAAGTGCGCAAGGTAGCCGCGCTGCGGTTGAACGGCGGGCGGGCGGACATCCGTACAGAGAGTGTACGGAGCGTGCTCGGCCTGCTGCGGGCCCAACTCGAGGGCGAACAGCCGGGAAATGCGCGGGCACAGGATACGGAACAGAACGGGGGAGATTGATGTTTGCAGCCATGAGTGAACACGACATCGCTCCCCGCACGGCCGCGGCGCGAGGCGGTACGGTGGGGCGTGAAGGATGCGGCTACGCGGTCCGAGGAGGGAGCCACCGATGATTCTGCTCCGTCGCCTGCTGGGTGACGTGCTGCGTCGGCAGCGCCAGCGCCAGGGCCGTACTCTGCGCGAAGTCTCCTCGTCCGCCCGAGTTTCACTCGGCTATCTCTCCGAGGTGGAGCGGGGGCAGAAGGAGGCTTCCTCCGAGCTGCTCTCCGCGATCTGCGACGCGCTGGACGTACGGATGTCCGAGCTGATGCGCGAAGTGAGCGACGAGCTGTCGCTGGCCGAACTGGCCGCGTCGGCCGCCGCGAGCGAACCGGTGCCGGCGCCGGTGCGACCCATGCTCAATTCGGTGTCGGTGACGTCGGTGGGCGGTGTGCCCACCGAGCGGGTGACCATCAAGGCGCCCGCGAAGGCTGTCGACGTCGTCGCCGCCTGACACCACAGGATCGGTCCGAAGCCCCGGACGGTGCCCTCACGAGGGTGCCGGTCGGGGCTTCTTCCTGTGCCCGCCGGGCGCTCGGCGGGTGCTCGCCGGGTGTCCGCCGTCGCGCCTGCCTCCATGCCTGCCGCCTTTGTCCGCGCGGTACTTCACGACCGTGGGTGGATTTGGTTTGAGATGCCGGATTCGGGTGAGGCGTGCCATGGTGGGTGGGTATGCGGCAGACGGCATGGGGCGACGAGTTCTGTGCCCAATGCCGCTCCACACGCCGACGCCAAGCGACACGCGACCGAATGGAGAACTCTGATGTCCGTCGTGAAGAGCCCCCTGTCCGCGGCCAATCTCAAGACGGTCGGCGGCGCACTGCAGGGCGCGCTGGTCGACCTGGTCGATCTGTCGCTGGTGGCCAAGCAGGTTCACTGGAACGTGGTCGGCCCCCGGTTCAGCTCCGTCCACCTCCAGCTCGACGAGGTGGTCGCCACCGCCCGGACGCACTCGGACATCGTGGCCGAGCGTGCCACGGCGATCGGGGCGAACCCGGACGGGCGCGCGGCGACCGTCGCGTCCGGCAGCGCGATCGGCCATGTTCCCGAGGGCTGGATCAAGGACGTGGACGCGGTACGGATCCTGGTGGACGCGCTGGGCGCGGTCGTCGCGCGGATGCGGGAGCGGATCGACGTGACCGGCGACCCGGACCCGGTGAGCCAGGACATCCTCATCGCGCTCACCGCGGACCTCGAGAAGCACCACTGGATGTACCAGGCGGAGAGCGCCTGAGGGTGAGGGCGCGCGAGGCGGTGGCCAGGGTGACGTCCGGCGCGGTGCCGGGAACGGCGGGGCCGGCGATACGCGGTGCGTGCGCCGGGCCTGCCTCCTGTGCGCCCTCCCGCCGGGTGATCCCGCGGGGCTAGCGTCGACCGGAGGAGGCGGCCATGGTGCGGCGACGGGTTCCGCTGGTGACGCTCATGCTGGTCGCGGCCGGACTGGTGGCCGGAGGGCTCTGGTGGTGGGCGGCGCTGCGTCTGCTGCTGGTGCCGGGGGAGACCGGGCCGGTCGAGGGGGTGGTGGCCGCGGGAGGCTGGGGGCTGAGCCTGTTGCCGGTGCACGTGGCCGCCTCCTCCGGACGACGCGGGGTCGTGGGGGCCTGGGCGGCGCGGGGCGGTGGAGTGGCCGGAGCCGGCGGGGTCGGTGTGCCGGATGAGGGCATGGGGGCGCCGTCGCCGGGGGTTTTGGACGACGGTTCGAAGAGGCCCGGGGCGTCCGAGGTGCCCGTGAGGGACGGCTCCTGAGTCATGGCTTCCCGGATCCGGTCCGGGTACGCGGTTCCTGCGCGCCCCGCTGGCAGGCGGGGCACCAGTACGTCACCCGGTCCCCCGACTCGGCCTTGCGCACCGGGGCGCCGCAGCGCGGGCAGGGCCGGCCCTCACGGCCGTACACATACAGCCGTTCACCCGTACGGCGGGTGGTGGTCGTCCGGCGGCCCGGTCGGTCCTTGTTGGCCTCCAGCAGCCGGTGCGCGGTGGCCACCAGCCGGTCCGGCACCCCGGGGCCGAGCTCGCCGACCGGGAGCCAGGGCGCGACGGCGGCGAGGAACGCCAGTTCCGACTTGTAGACATTGCCGATGCCCGCCAGGTTCCGCTGGTCGAGCAGCGCCTCCCCGAGCGGGCGCGCGGGATCGGCGGTCAGCCGGCGCACGGCCTCCGCCGGATCCCAGTCCGGGCCGAGCAGATCCGGCCCGAGATGCCCGACCACCTTGTTCTCCTCGGCCGTACGGATCAGCTCCAGAACCGGCAGCCGGTAGCCGTACGCCGTGAACTCCGTGTTCCCGAGCACCGCCCGGATCTGGTGGGCCGGGCCGCCCCGAGGGCGCTCCCCCGCCGCGTACACCCGCCAGGCCCCGTCCATCCGCAGATGCGAGTGGAGCGTCAGCCCGCCCTCGATCCGCGCCAGCAGATGCTTGCCGCGCGGCACGACACCGAGAACCCGGCGGCCGGTGAGATCGGCGGTCGCGAAACGCGGCACCCGCAGGTCCGCGTGGGTGAGGACCCGGCCCGCGAGCGCCGCGTCGAGCCGGTGGGCCGCGTACCAGACGGTGTCTCCTTCGGGCATGGGATCATCATGCCCGCAGCCGCAGGCCCCGGGGCGTGGCGTGGAAACCGGCCGTCTCCAGCGGGCGGGCGAGCGGCGAGGTGAGCGCGGCCTCCCCGTTGATCCGCTGCACCGTGACCGTACCGAGCGAGCCGGCCTTGGCCGAGGCCGCCAGCGCCTCGGCCGCCGCGCGCAGGGCCGGCGCGTCGGGGCCGTCCGCCCAGGAGAGCACCGACTTGCCGCCGCGCTCCACATAGAGGGTCAGCTCCCCGTCGACCAGGACCACCAGCGCGCCCGCCTTGCGGCCCGGCTTGTGCCCGGCTCCGGCGGGCGGCTCCGGCCAGGACAGGGCCGCCCCGTACGCGTTCGCCGGATCGGCCGCCGCGAGGACCACGGCCCTCGGCCCGGTGCCTTCCTCGGCGCCCCGGTCGCGGGCGGTCGCCGCCGCGCGCAGCCGGTCCACCGCGCCCTCCATCGCGAACTGGGCCGCGCCCAGCCCCTCCACCACATAGCCGCGCCGGGCCTGTCCGCTGTCCTCGAACGCCGACAGGATCCGGTACGTCGCCGCGAAACCGCCCTCGACGCCCTCGGCGGCCACCGCGCCCCGGGTCACCACACCGTGCCGGTCGAGCAGCGTACGGGCCAGGGCGTGCGCGCGGTGGGTCGGCTCAGGTTCGGGCGGCGGGAGCAGCGACCAGCGGCCGCTCACCGTCGGCGGGCCGCCGCGGGAGACCGGGCGGGCCGCGGCGCTCAGCGTCCCGTACCGGCCGCGCGGCACCGTGCGCCGGGCCCGGTGCGCGGTGGAGCCGGCGGTGCGGCCCGAGCCGAGGAGTGAACGCAGCGGGGCGAGCGTGTCGTTGGTGAGCCGTCCCGACCAGGCCAGGTCCCATAGCGCGTCGGCGAGCTGCGGATCCGTCGTGTCCGGGTGGGTGGTGGCCCTTATCCGGTCGGCGATCTGACGGAAGAACAGCCCGTATCCGCCGGACAGGGTCGCCAGCACCGACTCGTGCAGCCCCGACAGCTCCAGCGGGTGCGGCGGCGGCAGGAGCAGCGGCGCCGCGTCGGCGAGGTAGAGCGCGACCCAGCCGTCCTTGCCGGGCAGCGCGCCCGCGCCCGCCCACACCACCTCGCCGGTGGTGGTCAGTTCGTCGAGCAGCCCCGGGGTGTAGTCGCGGACCCGGGACGGCAGGATCAGCTTCTCCAGGGCGGAGGCGGGCACCGGCGCGCCCTGGAGCTGTTCGATCGCGCGGGCCAGCCCGTCGATCCCGCGCAGACCGCTGCTCCCCAGGTGTTGCCACTGCGGCAGGAAGGTCGCGAGCGCGGCGGGCGGGACCGGTTCCAGTTCCTGGCGCAGCGCCGCGAGGGACCGGCGGCGCAGCCGGCGCAGCACGGTGGCGTCGCACCACTCCTGACCGGTGCCCAGTTCCGATACGGCGGTCCGCAGCGCTTCCTCGGACGGGGCCTCGGCGCCCTGCGGGCGGAACTCGCCTGCCACCACCCGGCCCCCGGCGGCCAGCCGCTGGAGTGCGCCGTCGGTGACCGCCGGGCCGAGCCCGAACCGGGCGGCGGCCTGCGAGGACGTGAACGGCCCGTGGGTCCGGGCGTAGCGGGTGAGCAGATCGGCCAGCGGGTCCTTCACCGGCTCGGTGAACGCCTCGGGTACGCCCACCGGCAGCGCCGTGCCCAGCGCGTCGCGCAGCCGGCCCGCGTCCTCGATCGCGGCCCAGTGTTCCGCGCCCGCGATCCGCACCCGGATCGCCCGCCGGGCTTGTCCCAGCTCCTTCGCCCAGCCGGCTTCGGCGCCCCGCTCGGTCAGTTCCGCGTCCGTCAGCGGCCCGAGGACCCGCAGCAGATCCGCGACGCCCTCGACGTCCTTGATCCGCCGGTCCTCCGTCAGCCACTGGAGCTCCCGCTCCAGTTCGGTCAGCACCTCCGGGTCCAGCAGCTCGCGCAGCTCGGCCTGGCCGAGGAGTTCGGCGAGCAGCCGGGAGTCCAGGGAGAGCGCCGCCGCCCGCCGCTCGGCGAGCGGCGAGTCGCCCTCGTACAGGAACTGCGCGACGTACCCGAACAGCAGGGAGCGGGCGAACGGCGACGGCTCGGGGGTGGTGACCTCCACCAGGCGGACCCGGCGGGACTCGATGTCGCCCATCAGCTCGCGCAGCCCGGGGACGTCGAAGACGTCCTGGAGACACTCGCGGACCGCCTCCAGGACGATGGGGAAGGAGCCGAACTCGCTCGCTACCTGGAGCAGTTGCGCCGCTCGCTGCCGCTGCTGCCAGAGCGGGGTGCGGCGGCCGGGGCTGCGCCGGGGCAGCAGCAGGGCGCGCGCCGCGCACTCCCGGAACCGGGACGCGAACAGGGCTGAGCCGCCGACCTGGTCGGTGACGATCCGCTCGATCTCGCCCTGGTCGAAGACGGCGTCGGCCGCCCCGACCGGCGCCTGTTCGCTGTCGTACGCCGTCTCGGCGAGCCGGGCCGGGTCCACGGCGTCGCCCGAGGTGCCGTCGAGCAGGTCGAGGCCCATCAGATCCGCGTCGGGCAGCCGCAGCACGATCCCGTCGTCGGCGTGCATCACCTGCGCGTCGAGCCCGTACCGCTCGGCCAGCCGGGCGCCGAGGGCCAGCGCCCACGGCGCGTGCACCTGCGCCCCGAAGGGGGAGTGGACGACGACCCGCCAGTCGCCCAGCTCGTCGCGGAACCGCTCCACCAGGATCGTCCGGTCGTCCGGCACATGCCCACAGGCCTCGCGCTGCTCGGCGAGATACGCGATCACATTGTCCGCGGCCCACGCGTCGAGCCCGGCGGCCAGCAGCCGCAGCCGGGCGTCCTCGGGCGCGAGCGCCCCGACCTCGCGCAGGAACGCGCCGACCGCACGGCCCAGTTCGAGCGGCCGGCCCAGCTGGTCGCCCTTCCAGAACGGCAGCCGTCCCGGTACGCCCGGGGCGGGCGTGACCAGGACCCGGTCGCGGGTGATGTCCTCGATGCGCCAAGAGGTGGTGCCGAGGGTGAAGACGTCGCCGACCCGCGACTCGTAGACCATCTCCTCGTCCAGCTCGCCGACCCGGCCCCCGCCCTTCTTCGGGTCCGAACCGGCCAGGAACACCCCGAACAGGCCGCGGTCGGGGATCGTGCCCCCGGAGGTGACCGCGAGCCGCTGCGCCCCGGGCCGGCCCGTCACCGTCCCCGCCACCCGGTCCCACACCACGCGGGGGCGCAGTTCGGCGAACGCGTCCGACGGATAACGGCCCGCCAGCATGTCCAGGACCGCCGTGAACGCCGACTCCGGCAGTGCCGCGAACGGCGCCGCCCGCCGCACCGTGGCCAGCAGTTCGTCCACCGGCCGGGTGTCCAGCGCGACCATCGCCACCAGCTGCTGGGCCAGTACGTCCAGTGGATTCGCCGGGACGCGCAGCGACTCGATGGAGCCCGTGCGCATCCGCTCGGTCACCACCGCCGACTGCACCAGATCGCCCCGGTACTTGGGGAAGACCACCCCGGTGGACACCGCGCCGACCTGGTGCCCCGCGCGGCCCACCCGCTGGAGCCCGGAGGCCACCGACGGCGGTGCCTCGACCTGGACGACCAGGTCCACCGCGCCCATGTCGATGCCCAGTTCCAGGCTGGACGTGGCCACCACGGCCGGCAGCCGGCCCGCCTTCAGGTCCTCCTCGACCTGGGCGCGCTGTTCCTTGGAGACCGAGCCGTGATGCGCCCGGGCGAGCAGCGGCGGCGCGCCCAGAGCCGCGCCGGACTGGCCCATGACCTCGGCGGGCGGGCCGCCCTCGGGCAGGGCCTCGCCGGTGGCCCGTTCGTACCCGATCTCGTTGAGCCGGTTGCACAGGCGCTCGGCGAGCCGGCGCGAGTTGGCGAAGACGATCGTCGAGCGGTGCGCCTGCACCAGATCGGCGATGCGCTCCTCCACATGCGGCCAGATCGACGGCTTGTCCCCGCCGCCCTCCGGTCCGCCGGAGGCGTCGGCCGACGGTGAGCCGCCCAGCTCGCCCATGTCCTGGACCGGCACGACCACCGACAGGTCGAATTCCTTGGCCGACGGCGGCTGGACGATCTCCACCTTCCGCATCGGCGAGAGATACCGCGCCACTTCCTCCACCGGCCGCACCGTCGCCGACAGACCGATCCGGCGGGCGGGGCGGGGCAGCAGCTCGTCGAGCCGCTCCAGGGACAGCGCCAGATGCGCGCCGCGCTTGGTCCCGGCGACCGCGTGCACCTCGTCGAGGATGACCGTCTCCACGCCCGCGAGGGCGTCGCGCGTGGCCGAGGTCAGCATCAGGAACAGCGACTCGGGGGTGGTGATGAGGATGTCCGGCGGCCGGGTCGCGAGCGTCCGCCGCTCGGCGGGGGGCGTGTCGCCGGAGCGGATGCCGACCCTGATGTCCGGCTCGGGCAGCCCGAGCCGGACCGACTCCTGACGGATGCCGGTCAGTGGCGAGCGCAGATTGCGCTCGACGTCCACGGCGAGCGCCTTCAGCGGCGACACGTACAGCACCCGGCAGCGCTTCTTGGCGTCGGCGGGCGGGGGAGTGGCCGCCAGCCGGTCGAGCGAGGCGAGGAACGCGGCCAGCGTCTTGCCGGAACCCGTCGGCGCCACGACGAGCACGTCCGAGCCCGCCCCGATGGCCCGCCAGGCACCTTCCTGCGCGGCGGTGGGCGCGGAGAAGGCCCCGGTGAACCAGCTTCGGGTCGCGGGGGAGAACGTGTCGAGCGCGGAACCGGCCATGCCCCCCATCGTGCACCCCGCCACTGACAACCGCCCGGACCTGGGGAAACCCGCCCGGCGGCGGGTCGTGGTGGGGCCGGCCGGGCGAGAATGAGGGCATGGCGAGCAGGGACGCGGACGGACCGGGGCCGGCAGGCCGGACCCCGGACGTTTTGGGCCCCGGCCGTCCGAGCCGGGGCGGTCCCAGCCTGGACGGTACGGGCCCGGGCGGCCAGGGGCCGAAGGGCCCGGGTCCGGAGACGGCGGGTCGGAAGACCACGGGTCCGCAGGGCGTGGGGCCGGCCGTCGGGCCGGAGGGCGTGGGTCCGGGCGAACCGGATTCGGTCCGGGCCGGCTGGGGACGGGCGGGTCGGGAACGGGCGGACTCCGATGCGGCGCTCCCCGGCCGTCGGACGGGGGTGCCGCGCGGGCACGCCGTCACCGAGGGCGACCGCAGTGGCGCGCCCGCCGATCCGGGACGGCCGGGGAGCGATCAGGAACAGCCAGGACACGATCAGAGGTGGTCGGCAGACGATCAGGGACGGCCGGAGGAGTCCGCGCGGCGGCGGGACACCGGCGAGCGGGCCCGCTACTGGCGGCCCGCCGCCCTGCCCGGGGTCGACCTGCTGCACGCCCACTACGTACGGAAGTCGTTCTCCCGCCACACCCACGAGAGTTTCGTCCTCGCCGCCATCACCGAGGGCGTCGAGTCGTTCCACTACGGCAGCGACCTCGTCCACGCGGGACCCGGCCAGATCGCCCTGGTCAACCCGGACACCCCGCACACCGGGCACGCGGGCGTGCCCGAGGGCTGGACCTATCGCACGATCTATCCCGACCCCGGACTGATCCGTTCCATCGCGGACGACACGCTCGCGCTGCGCGGCGACGCCGGGTTCATCCAGCCCGTCGTGGACGACCCGTACGCTGCGCGGCTCGTCGTCGCCGTGCACCGGGCCGCCGAGGAGGGCAACGCGCTGGCCGCCGACAGCCTGCTGCGCCTGGTCACCGCGCGGGTGCTGCGCAGTCACGGGGGCCGGGTCACGCCGCTGCCCTCGCGCGCGGCGGGGGCGCGGGACGCGGCACGCGCGCGTGCGGTGCTGGAGGAACGGATGGCCGATCCGCCGACCCTGGAGCGGCTCGCCACCGACCTCGGCACCAGCCCCTTCGCGCTGCTGCGGGCCTTTCGGGCCGCGTACGGGATGCCGCCGCACACCTGGCTGACCGACGCGCGGGTCCGGCGGGCCCGGCGGCTCCTCGACGCGGGCGTGCCGCCGGCCGAGGCCGCCCTCGCCGTCGGCTTCACCGACCAGCCGCACCTCAACCGTCATTTCACCCGGAGCGTGGGCGTGCCGCCCGGCGCGTACCAGCGGGGGAGAGGCCGCTGACCGGCGCGGCGCCCGGACCGGGGTGCGGGGCGGGGTGCGGGATACGAGCCCGGGCGCGAGCAGGGGTACGGGTGCGGGTCACGGGGCGCGGACGCGCAAGAACGTACAAGACTCCCGTACGACCTCACCCGTACCGTCGCCGACGTGGCAGAACAGACAGCTCCCCTGGACATACCCGGCACCGGGCCCGCCCCGGATCCGGCTCCGATCACCGCTTCCCTCCCCACCCCCACCCCCGCGCCCGCGGACCCCAAGAGCGACGCCGCCGTGGTCCGCGACGCCCTCGGGGTCGGGGTGGCCGTCGGGCTCTCGGGCTTCGCCTTCGGCGTCACCTCGGCGGGCTCCGGCCTCAGCCTGCTCCAGACCTGCGCGCTCAGCCTGCTGGTCTTCACCGGCGCCTCGCAGTTCGCGCTGGTGGGCGCGCTCGCGGCGGGCGGCAACCCGTTCACCGCCGCGGCCGGCGCGTTTTTCCTCGGCACCCGTAACGCCTTCTACGGACTGCGTCTGTCGCAGGTGCTGGCGCTGCGGCGGATCGTCCGTCCCTTCGCCGCGCAGTGGGTGATCGACGAGACCACGGCCGTCGCCCTCGCCCAGCCCACCCGCAAGGCCGCCCGCCTCGGCTTCACCGTCACCGGTGTGACGCTGTACGTGCTGTGGAACGTCACCACGCTGCTCGGCGCGCTCGGCGCCGAGGCCATCGGCGACACCGGCGCGTGGGGCCTGGACGCGGCCGGCCCCGCCGTCTTCCTCGCCCTGCTCGCACCGATGCTGAGGACCGCCACCGAGCGGGCCACCGCGGCCCTCGCCGTACTCCTCGGGCTCGGTCTGCTGCCGGTCCTGCCGGCCGGGGTGCCCGTCCTCGTCGCGGCGCTCGCCGCGCCGCTCGTGCTCTGGCTGCGGGGGACGCGCCGGGGCGAGGGGAGCGCCCGATGAACGTCTGGATCGCCATCGCGCTGACCACCGCCGGCTGCTACCTGGTCAAACTGCTCGGCCTGCTCGTCCCGGCCGACACCCTGGAACGCCCCCTCGTCCGGCGTCTGTCTTCGCTCCTCCCGGTCGCCCTGCTCGCCGCCCTCACCGCGCAGCAGACCTTCAGCGCCCAGGGCGCCCTCGTTCTCGACGCCCGCGCCGCCGGGCTCGGGGCCGCCGCGGTCGCGCTGCTGCTGCGGGCCCCGTTCCTGGTCGTGGTCGCCGTGGCGGTGCTGGTCACGGCGGGGGTACGGGCCCTGGGCGGCTGACGCGCCGTCCAGGCCCCCGGCCCTCAGCCTCCGGCCCCCGGCCCTGGGGTCAGCCGATCCGGCGGCCGTGGGCGCGCAAGGTCCGCAATGCCTCCACGGTCACGATCGGCCGTGACTCCAGGGCCGTTCCCGGTGCCCACTGCCGCCAGGTGACGGGCCAGCCGCCGTCCTCCTGCTGCGCCGCCGCGAGATGGTCGAGGGAGCGCGTCATCTCCTCGTCCGTGAACCAGAGGCGGGCCGTCGAGTCCGGTACGCGCGCGTAGTCGTGCGGATAGTGGTACTCCCCGGGCGCGTACCCGTCGGCGAGCGGGTAGTCCTGCGGCCGGTCGGGATCGAGCACCGCGAGCCGCTGCTCGCGGACCATGCGCCCGAGCCGGTCGCTGGCCGCCTGCGCGCGGGCCCGGTCCGGGACGCCGTCAAGGAAGGCGATCGCCGCCTGGACCTCGTACGGATGGGATTTCTCCAGCGCGTCCACGGCGGCCCAGCAGAACTCGGTGGCCCGGAACAGCCAGGCGTGCCAGACCTGGTTGCGGTGCAGCAGACCGACTACCGGGCCGGTGGCGAGCAGCGCGCTGGGCGGGTCGTCGACGACGGGCACGAACGGGGCCAGCGGGTATCCGCGCTGGGCGGGGCGGACGGCGGGCAGCGCCCCGTCGTAGGTGGACACCTCGGTCAGATAGCGGCAGATCCGCTCGATCCGCAGCCCGCCGCAGCGGCCGATGGAGTCGAGGACCCGCAGCGCGTGCGCGGTGTGCAGGGGCTGGCTGACCGGCCCGCGCAGGTCGGGTTCGAGCGCGTGCCCGTAGCCGCCGTCCTCGCCGAGATACGCGGTGAGGGCCGCCTCGACGGGATCGGCGCCGCCACGCAGGAAGTGATAGGCGAACCGGCGCTGTTCCAGCACGCGGGCGGTCAGCCAGACGAAGTGCTCGGCCCGCGCGAGCGGCGACGCGGACGGAGCGGTGGTTTCTGGAGGAATTCCGGCCATGCTCAGACCGTAGGGGGGAAAGCGCGTCTGACAAGGGCTTCGGCCCCGGCTGCACTCCTGAGGGCGGGATACTGGGGTCATGCGGTTGACGATTTTCTGGGAACACATGACCGACCACTTCGGTCCGTCCTCTGCCGAGACCTTCGCCCGGGACCATGTGATGTCGGAACTCGGCGGGCGCACGGTGCATCAGGCGCTGGACGCGGGCTGGGAGGCCAAGGACGTGTGGCGGGCGGTCTGCTCGGTCGTCGGCGTGCCCGCCGAGAAGCGGTGATGTGAGGGGGTCCAGCGGGGAATGTCCGCGAGGTGCGCGAGACTGGCCGGGTGGCCCCGATTGACGCGAACGACGAGACCCATGACGAGAACCGTGACACGGACCGGGCGGGCGGCGGCGCCGGCCGTGCCGGTCGCGGCAGCCGTGCCGAGCACGCCCGGGACGGCGGTACGGAGCGGAGTGCGGCGCCCGCCGAGACCCTGAGCGCCGACGGCACCGCGAGCGCAGGCACAGCCACGGGCAGAGGTGGCGGTGGCGCCACCGCCACCTCGGTGGCGACCGTCCCGGCACCCTCCCCGGCCGAGCCCGCACCGGCTCCGCAGGAGCGCGCACCCGCCCCTGCCGAGGGTGCGGGCGGCTTCGGCGGCACGGACCAGGCCGACGCGCCCGCCGGCGCCCGGATGCCCCGCTGGCTGCCCCGGGCCCTGGTGCTCGCCCTCGCGCTCTACGCCTGCTTCCAGCTCGGCAGCTGGGCCTTCCACCAGTTGATCGGCCTCCTGCTCAACATCCTGCTCGCCTTCTTCCTGGCCCTGGCCATCGAGCCGGCCGTCGGACGGATGGCGGCCCGCGGCATGCGCCGGGGCGTCGCGACCTTCCTGGTCTTCTCCGGCGTCCTGCTCGCGGGCGCCGGCTTCGTCGCGATGCTCGGCTCGATGCTGGCGGGCCAGATCGTCGACATGGTCGAGAACTTCCCCCAGTACCTCGACTCGCTGATCAACTGGACCAACCAGCACTTCCACACCGAGCTGTCCCGGCTGGAGGTCCAGGACAGCCTGCTGCGGTCCGACTGGCTGCAGAAGTACGTGCAGAACAGCGCGTCGGGCGTGCTGGACGTCTCCACGACCCTGCTCGGCGGGATGTTCAAGCTCCTGACGATCTTCCTGTTCGCCTTCTACTTCGCCGCCGACGGGCCCCGGCTGCGCCGCGGGCTGTGCTCGGTCCTGCCGCCGGCCCGGCAGCAGGAGGTCCTGCGGGCCTGGGAGATCGCCGTCGACAAGACCGGTGGCTACCTCTACTCGCGCGGTCTGATGGCGCTGGTCTCCGGCGTCGCGCACTTCGTGCTCTTCGAGATCCTGGGCGTGCCGTACGCGCCGGCGCTCGGCGTCTGGGTCGGTCTGGTGTCGCAGTTCATCCCGACGATCGGCACCTATCTGGCGGGCGCGCTGCCGATGCTGATCGCCTTCACCGTGGACCCCTGGTACGCGGTGTGGGTGCTGGTCTTCGTGGTGGTGTACCAGCAGGTGGAGAACTATGTGCTCCAGCCGAAGCTCACGTCCAGGACCGTCGACATCCATCCCGCCGTGGCCTTCGGCTCGGTCATCGCGGGCACCGCGCTGCTCGGCGCGGTCGGCGCGCTGATCGCCATCCCGGCCGTCGCCACCCTCCAGGCGTTCCTCGGTGCCTACGTGAAGCGGTACGACGTCACCGAGGATCCGCGCGTCCACGGGCACCGGGGTCAGGGGGAGGCGGTCCTCGCCCGCCTCCAGAAGGCGCTGCACGCCAGGAAGGAAGCGGACGGGGAGGCCGGATCCGAGGGCTAGAGGCCGCTTCCGGCCTGCCCGGCTCCGATTTCGCCGGGCAGCCCCCGAGAGTCCCCGGCCGCCCCGGGGAACCCCGTCCCCAGGCGGCGGCGCGCCCGGCGCGGTGCGCTTGACACAAAAATCGAACATCTATTCTCATGGGTGCCGGAGCCTTGGAATCACGGGGTTGTCGCCGAGTTATCCACAGGCTGGAGAGACGTCGGGGCCCATTGTCAGTGGCAGGGGTTAGCGTCTTTCACATGAAGCGATCGACTCAAGCAAACCGGGTGGAACCCATGGCAGGAACCGACCGCGAGAAGGCGCTCGACGCCGCGCTCGCACAGATTGAACGGCAATTCGGCAAGGGTGCCGTCATGCGCATGGGAGAGCGCCCGAGGGAGCCGATCGAGGTCATTCCGACCGGATCGACCGCCCTCGACGTCGCCCTCGGCGTCGGCGGCCTGCCGCGTGGCCGTGTCGTCGAGGTCTACGGCCCGGAGTCCTCAGGTAAGACGACCCTGACCCTGCACGCCGTCGCCAACGCGCAGAAGGCCGGCGGCCAGGTCGCCTTCGTGGACGCCGAGCACGCCCTCGACCCCGAGTACGCCCGCAAGCTGGGCGTCGACATCGACAACCTCATCCTGTCCCAGCCCGACAACGGCGAGCAGGCCCTCGAGATCGTCGACATGCTGGTCCGCTCCGGCGCCCTCGACCTGATCGTCATCGACTCCGTCGCCGCGCTCGTCCCGCGCGCGGAGATCGAGGGCGAGATGGGCGACTCGCACGTCGGTCTCCAGGCCCGTCTGATGAGCCAGGCCCTGCGGAAGATCACCAGCGCGCTCAACCAGTCCAAGACCACCGCGATCTTCATCAACCAGCTCCGCGAGAAGATCGGCGTCATGTTCGGCTCGCCGGAGACCACGACCGGTGGCCGCGCGCTGAAGTTCTACGCCTCCGTGCGCATCGACATCCGCCGCATCGAGACCCTGAAGGACGGCACCGAGGCGGTCGGCAACCGCACCCGCTGCAAGGTCGTCAAGAACAAGGTCGCGCCCCCGTTCAAGCAGGCCGAGTTCGACATCCTCTACGGCCAGGGCATCAGCCGTGAGGGCGGTCTGATCGACATGGGCGTGGAGCACGGCTTCGTCCGCAAGGCCGGTGCCTGGTACACGTACGAGGGCGACCAGCTCGGCCAGGGCAAGGAGAACGCCCGCAACTTCCTCAAGGACAACCCCGACCTCGCCAACGAGATCGAGAAGAAGATCAAGGACAAGCTGGGCGTCGGCGTCCGGACCGAGGAGCCCTCGGCCGAGCCGGGCGCGGACGCGGCCGGCGGCGCGGACGAGGCGGGCAAGGCGGCCCCGGCCTCCGCCAAGACCGCCAAGGCGACCAAGGCCACCGCGGCCAAGAGCTGACCCGGTGACCGGTCGCACCGAATGGCCGGACGACAGCCCCGACTCGTCGAGGGCCGAGAAGGCGCCGTCGTCCCAGGACCCGGCCGAGCGGGCGCGGGCGATCTGCCTGCGCCTGCTCACCGGGACCCCGCGCACCCGCAAGCAGCTCGCCGACGCCCTGCGCAAGCGCGAGATCCCGGACGAGATCGCCGAGGAGGTGCTGTCCCGCTTCGAGGGCGTGGGGCTGATCGACGACGCCGCGTTCGCCGGCGCGTGGGTCGACTCCCGGCACCACGGCCGGGGCCTCGCCCGCCGGGCACTCGCCCGTGAGCTGCGCACCAAGGGCGTGGATCCGACCGTGATCCAGGAGGCGGTCGAGCGGCTCGACTCCGACCAGGAGGAGGTCCGCGCCCGCGAACTCGTCGACCGCAAGCTGCGCGCCACCCGCGGTCTCGACCGCGACAAGCGGCTGCGCAGACTCGCCGGCATGCTCGCGCGCAAGGGATACCCGGAGGGCATGGCGCTGCGGGTGGTACGCCAGGCCCTGGAGGAGGAGGGCGAGGACACCGAGGGGCTCGAAGAGCCTTTCTAGGGCCTGCCCGCCGTCTGTCGTCTGCCCCGTCCGCCGGGACGAGCCCTCGGTGACTCCTCCACGGGCCGGGCGGTCCAGCCGATCCCGTGGGCCCGGCCGCTCGGGAGACGGCGCGCTCCCCGAACGGCACGCTCCGGGGCAGCACGCTCCCGGGACGTCAGCCGGCGTCCGCCGCCACGTCCTCGCGGTCCTTCGCGCGATCCTTGCGGCGTATTTTTCCGCGCCTGCCTCCGCGCCCCGTCTCCGCTTCCTCCCCGTGGCCCTCGCTGGCACCCGCCACATCGCCGGCACCCGCGTCGTCCGCCGCGTCCGGGTCCGTGTCGGAGTCCCCGTCGGTGTGCTCGGTGTGCTCGGTGTGCTCGGCGTTCTCGGCCTCGGGGTCGCCGCCCCGTACCGCTTCGGCCGCCGCGTGCAGCTCCTCCGGGAGCACCCCGGCGAACGCGGCCGCCAGATGCCCGTCGGGCCGGACGAGGAGCACCGCGTGCGCGGGAGCGCCCGGATAGCCGTCCGTGACCAGCAGTTCGGCCGGCATGGGCAGCGCGTTCACGGCCTTGGCCAGCTGCGGCATCACTCCCGCGCTCACCCAGTGCCGCCGGTCCCACACCCCGGTGCCCGGTGCGACCAGGAGCACCAGCAGCTGCCCCCGGCCGAGCCGGTCGCGCAGCCGTACGGTCGTTCCGTCCGGTGCCGAGACCCGTACGTCGTCGACCGGCGCTCCGTCCGGCGTGTCCACCGGGATCCGGCCCGCGGACGGTTCCGGCGCCAGCGGGGAATGCGGATAGGCGGGCAGCGCGCCCAGTGGGCCACGCCCCAGATGCCCGTCGGTGAGCAGGATGTCGTGCCGGTGCCCGCCGCCCGGCAGATGGCCGCGCAGACCTCCGCCGCCGCGCAGCACCGGCAGCGCCTGGTCGGCCGCGCGCAGCAGACCGGCCACGGCCGCCCGCCGCTCGCTCTGGTAGCTGTCGAGCAGGGTCTCCGAGGTGTCCGGGTGGTGCCAGACGTGGGCGAGTTTCCAGGCCAGGTTGTCGACGTCCCGCATCCCCTCGTCGACCCCCTGCGTACCGACCGCGCCCAGCAGATGCGCGGCGTCCCCCGCGAGCAGGATCCGGTCCGCCCGCCAGCGCCGGGCCAGCCGGTGGTGCACGGTGTAGACGCCGGTGTCGATCAGTTCGTACGGCGGGGTCTCCCCCTCGCACCAGCCCGCGAGGGTGTCGCGGATCTTGCCGACGAGCGCGTCGGGCGTGACCAGATCGCCGCGCGACGGCAGCAGCCAGTCGATCCGCCACAGCCCGTCGGGCAGCGGCCGGGCCGCGATCTCCTCGCCCGCGTTCCGCCACGGCGGCCGGCGGTGCAGCAGGGCCTCGCCCGCCCATGGGAGTTCGGTGCGCAGCGCGGCGACCGCGTGCCGTTCCACCGCCGTACGCCCGGGGAAGCGGACACCGAGCAGCTTGCGCACGATGGAGCGGGCGCCGTCGCAGCCGACCAGATGGGTGCCGCGCCACCAGGTCCCGTCGGGACCCCTGGTGTGGGCGCTGACCCCGTGCTCGTCCTGCTCGATGATGTCGACCCGGGAACCGGGGACGAGGGTGACGAGGTCGTGGCGGGCGGCGGCGTCGCGCAGACCGCGCGCGAGGGCGTGCTGAGGGATGTGCAGCGGTGCGGCCGGGCCCGCCGCGTCGCCCGGCAGGCTCTCCTCGCCGGCGATGACGCCACCGAGGCCGAGGTCGAGCGGTACGTTCCGGGTCTGCCGGCCGCGCCGCATGGCGCGCCAGCCGATCCAGCGGACCCCTTCGTCACGCACGGTGGCGCAACCGAGCCGCTCCACCAGCGCGGCCATGTCGGCGCGCAGGACGACGGTGCGGGCGGGACGGGGTTCCTCGGTGCCGGAGCC
Source organism: Streptomyces sp. NPDC048718 (assembly GCF_043198875.1). Taxonomy (NCBI): domain Bacteria; kingdom Bacillati; phylum Actinomycetota; class Actinomycetes; order Kitasatosporales; family Streptomycetaceae; genus Streptomyces; species Streptomyces sp. NPDC048718. The sequence goes on along the minus strand of NZ_JBICVG010000020.1, from coordinate 105,494 downwards.
TTCGTCGAGGACGACGCTCGGCACGTCCTGTGCGGCCAGCGCGAGACAGAGCGCGAGGCCGACCGGCCCCGCGCCCACGATGATCACCGGCTCCACGGGGCTTCTCCCGACGAGGTGCGGGGGCGGCGTACGATCCGAGACCGTACGGCCGTGCGGGAAGCACGGCGAAGGGTGGCGCGGGCCCGGAACTTGATCACAGAACGTATGCAACCCACTGGGGATGCGCGCGTCAAGTGAATGGGGGCAGCGGCGCTCGCCACTGCCCCCGGATGATGTCACATGCCGTCAGATCTTCGCGATGCCGCCGCCGTCGGCCGGTCCGCCGCTCGTCGGGGTGTCGGCCCCGGCGGGCTCCGCCTCGGTGCCCGGGGCACCGGCGTGGGCCACGCTGATACCGGTCTTGGCCCGGCGGCCGCGCTTCTCGATCCAGGTCGCGAGGCCGGACAGGGCGAGGCACAGCGCGATGTAGATGGTGCCGACGACGACGATCGTCGACACATACGGGTACTGGCCGTTGACCAGCGTGTTGGAGGCGATCAGACGGGCGGTCTGGAGCAGCTCCGGGTAGAGGATGACGAAGCCGAGCGAGGTGTCCTTGAGGGTCACCACGAGCTGGCTGATGATCGTCGGGAGCATGGCCCGGATCGCCTGCGGCAGCAGGACGGTGACCATCACCTGCGTCTTCGTCATGCCGAGGGCGTACGCCGCCTCGCGCTGGCCGCGCGGCACCGAGTTCACACCGGCCCGCAGCACTTCGGCCTGGACACAGCCGTTGTAGATCGACAGGCCGAGCGCGAGCGCCCACATCGAGTAGTCGGTGAGGAAGCCGACCCACACCGCGTAGATGGTGATGAGCAGCGGCAGCGAGCGGAAGATCTCGACGAAGGCGGTGGCCGCCCAGCGGACCGGCTTGTGGTCCGAGAGCCGGGCGACGGCGAGCAGCACACCGAGGACGAGGGAGCCGACCGCCGCGAGGCCGAAGGCCTTCAGCGTGGCTACGAGGGCGTCGGCGATGTTCTGCCGGATGCCCGAGTAGTTGAAGATGTCCCACATCTCGGGGGCGAGGTGCCCCTTGGCGCTCAGCCGGGAGATGCTGATGCCGAGCAGGGCGAGGATGACGAGGGTGCCGACGACGGCGTAGATCCGGTTGCGGACCTTCGCCTTCGGGCCGGGCGCGTCGAAGAGAACGCTGGCGCTCATCGGGCGACCTCCATGTTGCGCTCGAAGACCCGGAAGAGTCCGCTGATGGCGAAGGTGACGACGAGGTAGGCGACGGCGACCCAGGCGAAGATCGGGGCGATCGCGTAACCCTGCTCGCTCATCAGCGTCTGCCAGCCGAAGAGCTCGGTGACGCTGAAGGCGCCGGCGATGGCCGAGTTCTTGGTCAGCGCGATGAAGATCGAGCTGAGCGGGGGCAGCACGGTCCGGGTGGCCTGCGGCAGCACGATCAGCCGCAGCGTCTGCGAGAAGGACATGCCCAGCGAACGGGCGGCCTCGGCCTGGCCGAGCGGCACGGTGCCGATACCGGAGCGGACGGCCTCGCACACGAAGGACGAGGTGTAGAAGCCGAGCGCGAGCGAGCCGAGCAGGAAGGGGCTCATGCCCGGGAAGAGGATCTCCGGTACGACGAAGAAGAAGATCAGGAAGAGCAGCGTCAGCGGGGTGTTGCGCAGCAGCGTCACCCAGGCGGTGCCGAAGAACCGCAGCGGGGGGACGGGGGAGACCCGGAAGCCGGCGACGACGATGCCGAGGACCAGCGCGATGACCGAGCTGATGGCGGTGATCTCGACGGTTCCTATGAACCCGTCGCGGAATTCCGCGAAATGGTCGAGCAGTACATTCATGAGGACTCCGCGTCGGCGGTCGGCGGCGGGCTTACGGACAGCGGGCCCGCGGGCGAGGGCGCGCGGGCCGGAGGGGGCGCGGGGCGCCCCGAGGCGGACAAGGGCCTACGGGGCGCTCACGCGGTGGCGGATCAGTAGCGGTTGATCGCCGGCGGCGCGGTGTAGGCCGAGCCGGAGAGGCCGAGGGTGGCCTCGTAGATCTTCTTGTAGGTGCCGTCCTTCTCGAACTTCTCGAGGATGTCGTTCACCTTGCCGCGCAGGACCTTGTCGTCCTTGGCCATGCCGATGCCGTAGGGCTCCTCGGTGAACGGCTTGCCCGCGACCTTGAGCTTGCCCGAGTTGGCGGCGGCGTAGCCCTTGAGGATCGAGTCGTCGGTGGTGACGGCGTCGACCTGCTTGGTGAGCAGCTGCTGGACGCAGTCGGAGTACTTGCCCAGCTCGATCGTCTGCGCGCCGTACTCCGGCTTCTTGATCTCCTGGAGCGGGGTCGAGCCCGTGATCGAGCAGACCTTCTTGCCCTTGACGCTCTCCGGGCCGGTGATCCCGGTCTCGTCCTTGCGGATCAGGAGGTCGGCGCCGGCCTTGTAGTACGGGCCCGCGAAGCCGACCTGCTCCTTGCGCTTGTCGTTGATCGTGTAGGTGCCGACGTAGTAGTCGACCTGACCCGTGGCGATCGCGGTCTCACGGAGCTTGGAGTCGACCGTCTTCCACTCGATCTTGTCCTCGGAGAAGCCGAGCTCGGCGGCGATCATCTTGGCGATCTCGACGTCGAAGCCGGAGCGCTTCTTCGTCGCCTGGTCCTCGAAGCCGAGGTACGGCTGGTCGGCCTTGGAGCCGATGATCAGCTTGCCGCGCTCCTTGGCCTTCTTGAAGGTCGCGGAGTCGAGGCTGACACCGCTCGCGACGGTGTAGGTGGGGAGCTTCGGGGCGGCAGAGTCGCCCGGCTTCGCGGCGGGCTTGTCGCCGGCCGAGCCCTCCTTGCCGCCACAGGCGGTCGCGGTGAGGGCGAGAACGGCAACGGCCACGGCCGCGGTCTTGCGGAGCTTCATCGTGAACATCCCTCAAGTCGTGGATAGTCGATCGTCAGTGTGCGGCAAGTCGCGTACGGCGGCGGAGAGTTTTCCGCTGCCGGAGGCGGCGCCGAAGTGCCGGTACGCCGGTTGCGCCGAGCGTGTCGGTGACGCCGGCGAGCCGGGGCTTCGATGCCCCGGGTGCGTCGTTGCACCGGTATGTCGGTACTCCGGGGCGTCGGCCGCGCGGGCGCGTCGCGGCGCCGGTTCGGCTCGTCGCCGTACCGCCGGTGCGGCGGCACGGCACGGGGCCGGGGACTCAGTGGTGCAGGATCTTCGACAGGAAGTCCTTGGCGCGGTCGCTGCGCGGGTTGCTGAAGAATTCCTCGGGGGAGGCCTGCTCGATGATCCGGCCGTCGGCCATGAACACCACGCGGTTGGCGGCGGAGCGGGCGAAGCCCATCTCGTGCGTGACGACGACCATCGTCATGCCCTCGCGCGCCAGCTGCTGCATGACCTCCAGTACCTCGTTGATCATCTCCGGGTCGAGGGCCGAGGTCGGCTCGTCGAACAGGATGACCTTCGGGCCCATGGCCAGCGCGCGGGCGATGGCCACGCGCTGCTGCTGACCACCGGAGAGCTGCGCCGGGTACTTGTCCGCGTGGGCGGCGAGCCCGACCCGGTCGAGCAGCGCGCGCGCCTTGGTCTCGGCTTCCTTCTTGTCGGTCTTGCGGACCTTTATCTGCCCCAGCATCACGTTCTCGAGCACGGTCTTGTGCGCGAAGAGGTTGAACGACTGGAAGACCATGCCGACGTCCGACCGCAGTCGCGCCAGCTCCCGGCCCTCCTGGGGCAGGGGCTTCCCGTCGATGGTGATACTGCCGGAGTCGATGGTCTCCAGGCGGTTGATCGTGCGGCACAGCGTGGACTTGCCGGACCCGGACGGACCGATGACCACCACGACCTCGCCGCGGTGAATCGTCAGGTCGATGTCCTGGAGCACGTGCAGCGCGCCGAAGTGCTTGTTCACGTCGGAGAGCACGACCAGCTCGTCCGCGGTCGGCACGGCGTCCCTCGCACCCTTGGTCACTGACACATTGCTCATCGGCTTATCGCTCCGTCCTGCTCGGTTGGGGAGGACATTAGAGAGCAGATGGGAGCGGAGTCATCACATCTGAGCGAAGTTTGAGGATAACGATCCGGTCGCAAACGGGCACTCTGTGTGAAGAGGATGTGCTGTGGCGTACCGGCTGCATAACGGAAACAACGGAAAAACAGGGGAAGGCTTGACGGAGACCGCCACCATCGGCGTTCATGCCTTGGTAGACAGATGTCCATCGCGCGCCGCGAGTATTCACCCGCCGGACGCCGCGTGGCATCCGCGGGGCGGCCGGGCATATGCCGGGCTGCCCATGGATTCGGCCGGGCATATGCCCGACGTCACCGCCCAGTACCGCACGCCACCCCAGGAGCGTGCACCCGAGCGACCCCGAGGCACGAAGGAGGGCCCATGAGACTGCTGCTCGTCGAGGACGACGACCATGTCGCCGCCGCGCTCTCCGCGATCCTCGCCCGGCACGGCTTCTCCGTCACCCACGCCCGCAACGGCGAGGAGGCGCTCCAGGCCGTGCTGCCCGCCGCGCACGGCGAGCGCCCCTCATACGGGGTGATCCTGCTCGACCTCGGCCTGCCCGACCAGGACGGTTACCAGGTCTGCGGACGGATCCGGAAGCTCACCAGCACCCCCGTGATCATGGTGACCGCGCGCTCGGACGTACGGTCCCGGATCCACGGCCTGAACCTGGGCGCCGACGACTACGTGGTCAAGCCGTACGACACCGGCGAACTGCTGGCCCGGATCCACGCCGTCAGCCGGCGCAGCACCACCGGCGAGGAGGCCGGGACGGGCGCCGACGAGGGCGTGCTGCGCCTTGGCAACGTCACCGTCGAGCTGCCCACCCGCCGGGTCAGCGTCGGCGGCGACACCGTCCCGCTCACCCGCAAGGAGTTCGACCTGCTGGCGCTGCTCGCCCAGCGGCCCGGCGTGGTCTTCCGCCGCGAGCAGATCATCAGCGAGGTCTGGCGCACCAACTGGGAGGGCACCGGCCGCACGCTGGAGGTCCATGTCGCCTCCCTGCGCTCGAAGCTGCGCCTGCCCGCCCTGATCGAGACCGTGCGGGGCGTCGGCTACCGCCTGGTCGCGCCCGCCGCGTAACCACCCTGACCCGGACCGCCCGTGCGCACCCGACTCCTGCCCCTGCTGATCGTCCTGATGGCCGGTGTGCTGCTCGCCCTCGGCTTCCCGCTGGCCGCCGGGAACGCCGCCGCCGAGCAGCAGCGGGTGGTCGTCGACCGGCTCGACGACGCCGCCCGCTTCGCCGCGCTCGCCCAGTTCGTCAGCGAGCGCCGCTTCGGCCCCGACGAGCGGCGCACCACCCTGAGCGGCGAACTCGCCAGCTACCACGACGTGTACGGCATCCGGGCCGGCATCTTCTACCGCGACAACCGCTCCATGGCCGCCGCGCCCGAGGACTGGGTCGTCCCCTATGACGGGGAAGGCCGGCGCGCCTTCAACGAGGCCCTGCTCGGCCGCCGCAGCCACGACCCGCCGCAGGTCTGGCCCTGGCAGAGCGACGCGCGGCTGATCATCGCCTCCCCGGTGGTCCGGGACGGCGACGTCGTCGCCGTCGTCGTCACCGACTCGCCCACCGGCGAACTGCGTTCGCGTGTCCTGCACGGCTGGCTGCTGATCTTCGTCGGCGAGGTCGCGGCCATGCTGCTCGCGGTCGGCGCCGCCTTCCGGCTCACCGGATGGGTGCTGCGCCCGGTGCGGATCCTCGACGCCGCCACCCACGACATCGCGACCGGCCGGATGAAGTCCCGGGTCGCCGCCGCCGGCGGCCCGCCCGAACTGCGGCGGCTCGCCCGCTCCTTCAACGAGATGGCCGACAACGTCGAGGAAGTCCTCGAACAGCAGCGGGCATTCGTCGCCGACGCCTCGCACCAGCTGCGCAACCCGCTCTCCGCGCTGCTGCTGCGCATCGAGCTGCTCGCGCTCGAACTTCCCGAGGACAACGAGGAGATCGCTTCCGTCCGCACCGAGGGAAAGCGGCTCGCCCGGGTGCTCGACGACCTGCTCGACCTGGCCCTCGCCGAGCACACCGCCGCCGATCTGCGGCTCACCGACATCGGCGCGCTCACCGCCGAACGGGTCGCTTCCTGGCGTCCGGTCGCCGAGGACAAGGGCGTACGGATCGAGGCCGATCTCGCGGCCCTGGCCGCCTGGGCGGACCCGGTGGCGCTCTCCAGCGCGCTCGACGCGGTGATCGACAACGCGCTGAAGTTCACCCCGGAGGGCGAGGACGTCACCGTCGTCACCCGGCTCGCGCAGGACGGCCGGACCGTCGAGATCGAGATCGCCGACCACGGGCCCGGTCTCACGGAGGAGGAGCTGGAGCGGGTCGGCGACCGCTTCTGGCGCTCCGGCCGGCACCAGAACATCAGCGGTTCCGGGCTCGGTCTGTCCATCGCGCGGGTGCTGCTCGCGGCGGGCGAGGGCACGATCGCGTACGCTCCGCACACGCCGCACGGTCTGAAGGTCACCGTCCGCGTCCCGAGGGAGGATCCGCGCGGCGAGCTTCCCGGGGGAGTGGACGGGGAGCGGGAGTAGTCCGGGGCCGGGGGCTCAGGGACTTTCGTGGGTGCCGGGCTCAGGGGCGCCGGACTGTGGAGCTTCCGGGCTCGCGGGCTTCCGGGCTCTGAGGGCTTCAAGCCCTGAAGCCTTCAGGGATTCAGGGCTTCACGGAGCGGTAGTAGCGCCGCGCGCCCTCGTGCAGTGGCAGCGGCTCGGTGTAGATCGCGGTCCGCAGGTCCACCAGCTGGGCCGGGTGGACCTGGCTGCCGATCCCGTCCCGGCTGCCGATCACCGTGCGGGTGAAGCCCTCCACCAGGTCGGGGTCGGCCGCGTCGGTGGTCACGAGGATGTTCGCCACGGCCAGGGTCTCCACCGGGTTGCCGTTCTGGGCGAGCGCGTAGGCGTCGCCGGGGATTACCGCCGTGCGGTAGAAGCGGGTGGACTCGCCCACGTCGTGCAGGCTCCGTGCCAGGGCCGCGTCCAGCGGCACCAGCCGTACCGGAAGCCGCTCGGACAGTGCCTGGACGGCCTGGGTGGGCAGCCCGCCCGACCAGAAGAACGCGTCGATCTCGCGGCGCTCCAGCAGGCTCGGCATCGTGTCGATGCCGGCCGGCACGGGTGTGATGCTCACATCCGGGGTGAGCCCGGCCGCCGCGAGGACCCGGTCGGCGATCAGCCGCACCCCCGATCCCGACTGGCCGACGCCGACGCGCAGCCCGCGCAGATCCGCCACCGACTGGACGGGTGAGCCCTTGGGGACGACCAGCTGGATGTAGTCGTCGTACAGCCTGGCGCAGCCGCGCAGTCGTTCGAATCCGGGTTTGCGGTCCCGCTGGTACTGGGCCACGGCGTCCGCCGTCGCCACGGTGAAGTCGGCTTCGCCGGACGCGAGCCGGGCCAGGTTCTGCTGGGACCCCTCGCTGTTCGTCAGGGATATCGAGACATGCGGCAGATCGCGGTCGAGGGCCTGCTGGAGCAGCTCCCCGTACCGCTGGTAGACGCCGGTGGGGACGCCCGTACTGAAGGTGATGTGCCCGCTCGGCGACTTCGAACCGAAAGGAACCAGCCATCCCACCAGCAGTCCGGCCAGCGCCAGAAGCGCCACCGCGAGGGGGAGGACGCGGCGGCGGACAGAACGGGGCAGGGAGGCGAACACCTGGCGATCCTGCCAGCCGGGCCCCGTTTCTGACCAGGGTGGGGCGGAGGGAGGTGAGGGGCGAGGTGGGCGATCGAAGTGGCATATGCCCTGATGAGAAGGGCCGTACGGCCCCGATGTGAGGGTGGCGACATGGCCGGATTTCATCAGCCCGTGATACCGCCCGTCCGCATGGACGGGCTTGTGGGAGGACGGCGGAACGCGGGGGTCCGGCCCCGCCTACGGCCGAGGTGCCGGGGCCGACCTGACGAACCCCGGCTCGGCGGAGGAGCTGCCCGGGTGGGGCCGTACCGGGGTCGCGCCGGGGCCGTACCGGGGCCGCGCCGCGCGGTGTACGCCGGTCCCGCGTACCGGGCCCCGCCCCCGCCCGGCCGCTCCGGACGGGGCAGCGTTCGGCACCGCATACCCTTGTCGCATGACCAGCAGCGACCGGAGCCAGACAGTGGACGTCCAGCGAACCTATGAAGTACGCACCTACGGGTGCCAGATGAACGTCCACGACTCCGAGCGGCTCTCCGGCCTCCTTGAGGACGCCGGCTACGTACGGGCTTCCGAGACCGCCGACGGCGACGCCGACGTCGTGGTCTTCAACACCTGCGCGGTCCGCGAGAACGCCGACAACAAGCTCTACGGCAACCTCGGCCACCTCGCGCCGAAGAAGGCCGCCCGCCCCGGCATGCAGATCGCCGTCGGCGGCTGCCTCGCCCAGAAGGACCGCGACACCATCGTCAAGCGGGCCCCCTGGGTCGACGTGGTCTTCGGCACCCACAACATCGGCAAGCTGCCGGTCCTGCTGGAGCGCGCCCGCGTCCAGGAGGAGGCGCAGGTCGAGATCGCGGAGTCGCTGGAGGCGTTCCCGTCGACGCTGCCGACCCGCCGCGAGTCCGCGTACGCCGCCTGGGTGTCGATCTCCGTCGGCTGCAACAACACCTGCACCTTCTGTATCGTCCCGGCGCTGCGCGGCAAGGAGAAGGACCGCCGTCCCGGCGACATCCTCGCCGAGATCGAGGCCCTGGTCGGCGAGGGCGTCTCCGAGATCACCCTGCTCGGCCAGAACGTCAACGCGTACGGCTCCGACATGGGCGACCGCGAGGCCTTCAGCAAGCTGCTGCGCGCCTGTGGCGACATCGAGGGCCTGGAGCGGGTCCGCTTCACCTCCCCGCACCCGCGCGACTTCACCGACGACGTCATCGCCGCCATGGCCGAGACGCCGAACGTCATGCCGCAGCTGCACATGCCGCTCCAGTCCGGCTCGGACACCGTCCTGAAGGCGATGCGCCGCTCGTACCGCCAGGACCGCTTCCTCGGGATCATCGAGAAGGTGCGCGCCGCGATCCCGCACGCCGCCATCTCCACCGACATCATCGTGGGCTTCCCCGGCGAGACCGAGGAGGACTTCGAGCAGACCATGCACGTGGTGCGCGAGGCCCGCTTCGCGAGCGCGTTCACGTTCCAGTACTCCAAGCGCCCCGGCACCCCGGCCGCCACCATGGAGGACCAGATCCCCAAGGAGGTCGTGCAGGCCCGCTACGAGCGCCTGGTCGCCCTCCAGGAGGAGATCTCCTGGGACGAGAACAAGAAGCAGGTCGGCCGCACCCTCGACGTCATGGTCGCCGAGGGAGAGGGCCGCAAGGACGGCGAGACGCACCGCCTTTCGGGCCGCGCCCCCGACAACCGGCTCGTCCACTTCACCAAGCCCGACGAGGACGTGCGCCCCGGCGACGTCGTGACCGTCGAGATCACCTACGCCGCCCCGCACCACCTCCTCGCCGAGGGCCCGGTCGCCGCCGTGCGCCGTACCCGCGCGGGCGACGCCTGGGAGAAGCGCACCGCCGCGCCCGAGCCGAAGCCGGCCGGGGTGCTGCTGGGACTGCCGAAGATCGGCGTCCCTGAGCCGCTGCCGGTGGCGGACGCGCCGGCTTGCGGGAGTCACTGACGCACGCGTACACACGGCGTACACCACTCACTCATCAGCGGGGGGACCGCATGGGGCACTGGCTCATCGTGGCGAGGTACGACAATGGCGCCGACTCCTACAGGACCGATCTCGTCGCGGAAGTGACCGGCGACCGGGAGCAGGCCGAGGAGGCACTGCGCCGGGCCGCTCTCGCCTACCGTGCGCCGATGCGGGAGAAGCGGCGTCAGGTGTATCGGATGGGCGAGAGCGACAGCTATCTCGTCCGGGTGAAGGGGAGGGTGTCCGCTACAGAGACCGTCCTCAGCCTGGCCGAGCTGGTGTACGACTCGGCCGAGCCGGACGGAACGCCAAAGGACCGGCACCCGGCCTGGTAGCGCCCTGGCGCAGTAGGCTGCGGATCATGCTTGTCGCCGCCGCCGTCTGTCCCTGCCCCCCGCTCCTCGTGCCCGCCGTCGCGGCCGGTGCCGCGTCGGAGCTCGCCGACGCGCGTACGGCCTGTTCCGACGCGCTCGGGGTGCTCGCCGCCGCCCGCCCCGACCGGCTCGTGGTCGTCGGCCCCGCCGCCGAGGGGGCGCGGGGCGGCTTCCCGGGCGGTTCGGCGGGCTCGTTCGCCGCGTTCGGAGTCGATCTGGCCGTACGGCTCGGCAGTGGGTCCGGGGGCGAGCGCCCGCTGCCCGCCTCGCTCTCCGTCGCCGCCTGGTTGCTCGGCCACACCAACTGGTCCGGCGCCCCGGTGGAGGGGCTCGGCGTCGCGGAGTCGGCACAGGCCGCCCCGTGCGCGGAGACCGGACGGGAGATCGCCGGGTCGGCGGAGCGGGTCGCCCTGCTCGTCATGGGCGATGGCAGCGCCTGCCGCACGGTCAAGGCGCCCGGCTACCTGGACGAACGCGCCGAGGCCTTCGACACGGCCGCCGCGCGGGCTCTGGGTACGGCCGACACGGCCGCTCTGCTGGCGCTGGACGCCGGTCTGGCGAGTGAGCTGAAGGCGGCCGGGCGGGCTCCCTGGCAGGTGCTCGCGGGCGCCGCCGAGGGCGCGGACCTCGCGGGGCGGCTGCTGTACGAGGACGCCCCCTACGGGGTCGGGTACGTCGTCGCCACCTGGAGCTGCCCCGTACGAGCCGACCCGTACGAGCCGACCCGTACGAGCCGAGCCGTACGAGCCGAGCCGTACGGGGCATCCGTACGAGCCGACTTGCGCGAGCTCACCCACGGGAACCGACCCGCGGGTGTCGCCCCGCACGGCGGCGCGCGTCACGCGCGCGTGCCCCCGGGGGAACGCGCGCGTGACAACGGCGGACGGCCGTGGAGCAGCTGCTCCACGGCCGTCCGCCGTCGCGGGGGAAGGTCAGGCCGCCGGTGGCGGGGAGGAAGGCGGCGAGGCCGGGCCGTCACCGGACGGGCCCTCGCCCTTGTGGGCGAGTTTCTCGATGGCCTCCTTGGCCTTGCCGGTGCCGGTCTCGATCTTGTCGCTGTACTTGCCCTTGGTCTTCTCGTCGACCACCTTGGCGGCCTTCTCGAGACCCTGCTCGACCTTGTCGCCGTGTTCCCTGGCCAGGTCGGAGACCTTGTCCTTGGCGGGGCCGAGCTTGGCCTTCAGTGAATCCAGGAGACCCATGGGGTCACCCTCCCTCCGCCGGACCCACGAGGGTCCGTCACGTTCCGTGCCGCTGTGTGCGGTGCCGGTCCGGGGCTACTTGCGGGCGCCCTCGCCGGCCTCGCTGTCCACGGCCTGCTCCACCGACTGCTGCCGGGGGATCTCGACGGCCTCCTGCTCGGCCGCGCCGTCGGCGCGCGCCGCGGGCGCCGACGCCTCCGGCTCGGCCTTCGCCTCCGGTCCGGCCGGTCCGGCGTCCTCGGCCGCTTCGGCGGCCTCGGCAGGTTCCGCCTGCAGGGCTTCCGAGGTTTCCGCGGCCTCGGTGGCCTGGAGAACCTTGTCGGCATCCACGGCTTCGGCTTCGGCTGCCGCTTCCGCGTCGGCTTCCGCCTTCACTTCCGCCCCGGCCGTCCTATGGTCCGCGTCAGCCTGCCCGGCGAGGTCGGCCGTCCCGGCCGATCCGGTCGGCTCGGCCTGCTGAGCGGCGGATTCGGTAACAGCCTTCGCATCGGTGGTCCCGGCCGCATCGGTGGTCCCGGCCGCATCGGCCGTTCCGGCTGTCTCAGCCGTCGCGGCCGTCTCCTTCGCCTCCTCCGTCACAGGCGCCGTTCCGGCGACCTCCATCGGGTTCGAGTTCTTCCTGCTCCTCCGACGAAACAGTGAGAAAACGCCCATATCTGCTCCTAGCGTACTCAGGTGTGGAATTCCGCAACAGGAAACGAAGCCGGATGAGGGTCGTCACGTAGCTCGTTCGGGGACGCGGCCCCGGGTTTGCGAGACTGGGGTGGTGAGAAGTGCAGCTCCCGCCCCGCGGGTCATCGCCATCGTCGGTCCCACTGCGGCCGGAAAGTCCGATCTGGGCGTTTTTCTCGCCCAGCAGCTGGGCGGTGAGGTCGTCAACGCCGACTCCATGCAGCTCTACCGGGGGATGGACATCGGCACCGCCAAACTGACGGTGGAGGAGCGCGGCGGCGTGCCGCATCACCTCCTCGACATCTGGGACGTGACCGAGGCCGCCAGCGTCGCGGAGTACCAGCGGCTGGCCCGTGCCGAGATCGACCGGCTGCTCGCCGAGGGCCGCACCCCGGTCCTGGTCGGCGGCTCCGGGCTGTACGTACGGGGAGCCATCGACGCCCTGGAGTTCCCCGGCACCGACCCCGGGATCCGGGCCCGGCTGGAGGCCGAGCTGGAGGAGCGCGGCTCCGGCGCGCTGCACGCGCGGCTGGCCGCCGCCGACCCGGAGGCCGCGGCCGCGATCCTGCCCGGCAACGGTCGCCGTATCGTCCGAGCCCTGGAGGTCATCGAGATCACCGGCAAGCCGTTCACGGCCAACCTCCCGGGCCACGAGTCCGTCTACGACACCGTCCAGATCGGCGTCGACGTCGCCCGCCCCGAGCTCGACGAGCGCATCGCCACGCGCGTGGACCGCATGTGGGAGGCCGGACTCGTCGACGAGGTCCGCACTCTGGAGGCGCACGGGCTGCGCGAGGGGCGCACGGCTTCGCGCGCGCTCGGCTACCAGCAGGTGCTCGCGGCGCTCGCGGGGGAGTGCACGCAGGACGAAGCGCGCGCGGAGACCGTACGCGCCACCAAACGCTTCGCGCGCCGTCAGGATTCGTGGTTCCGGCGCGACCCGCGCGTCCATTGGCTCAGTGGGGCGGCAGTCGATCGCGGGGAACTCCCGGGACAGGCGCTGGCGTTGGTCGAACGAGCGGTTACAGCCTGATCACGTGATGGCATCGGGACGCCATGCCCGTCATTCCAGAGGGTCGGAGCGTGCCATCATCGAGCATCGATCGACCAAGTGGAGTCCGAGTGGGAGGGCGCGTGGCGATGGAGGCCGGCCCTCGTGACACGGAGCAGCAGGCCGCCGTCCGGGGACAAGTACCCGGTGAGGCGCCCGGACTGACGCCGGACGGCCCCGACGAGGCCGTGGGCAGCGCCGTCGAGGTCGACGCCGCGGAGGTCGAGGTGGAACTGCGCCCGCAGCGCCGCCTACGGATCTGGCAGCTCGCCCCGATCGTCGCGCTCGCCGCCGTCGGTTCCCTGATGTTCGCCTTCCCGCTCGCCTTCGGGTCGGGGGACGGTGGCGCCGTCGTCGCCATGCTCGGGCTGCTGATCAGCTCCTGCGCGGCCGGCTGGGGCATGATGGCCGCCCGCCGCGTCGGCCACACCTGGCCGGGCCTGCCCGCCCGGGGCTCCGGCGAACGCCCTGACTGGCGCGTCCTCGCCCTGTACGTCCTGCTGAGCACCGTCCTGGTCGTCCTCGCGGTCTGGCGCGTCGCCCGGCTGCGCTGACGGCCGAGGGCATCCCCAGGCCCGGGAGGCTCCGCGCGGGGGCTTCCGGGGCACGTCGACCGGGCCGCCGCGCTCCGCCGGCCCGGCCTCGTACCCGTACAGTTGATCCCGTGACCAGCGCGCAGACCTCGCCCCTCGGCTTCCTCAAGGGACACGGAACCGAGAACGACTTCGTGATCGTCCCCGACGCCGCCAACACCATCGACCTGCCCCCCGCCCTCGTCGCCCGGCTGTGCGACCGGCGGGCCGGGATCGGCGGCGACGGCGTGCTGCACGTCGTGCGCAGCGCCGCGCACGCCGAGGCGCGGCACATGGCCGGCGAGGCCGAGTGGTTCATGGACTACCGCAACGCGGACGGCTCCGTCGCCGAGATGTGCGGCAACGGCGTCCGGGTCTTCGCCCGCTATCTGGAACACGCCGGGCACGTCACGGCCGGTGAGGTCGCCGTCGCCACCCGGGGCGGCGTCAAGCGCGTCCATCTCGACAAGGACGGCTCCGTCACCGTCAGGATGGGCCGGGCCGCGCTCCCCGAGGCCGGGGTCACCGTCACCGTCGACGGCCGCAGCTGGCCCGCCCGCAACGTGAACATGGGCAACCCGCACGCGGTCGCCTTCGTCGACTCCCTCGACCACGCCGGGACTCTGTACGACGAGCCGCCCTACGAGCCGGCCGGCGTCTACCCCGACGGCGTCAACATCGAGTTCGTCGCCGACCGAGGCCCCCGCCATGTCGCCATGCGCGTGCACGAGCGCGGCGCCGCCGAGACCCGCTCCTGCGGTACGGGCGCCTGCGCCGTCGCCGTGGCCGCCGCCCGCCGTGACGGCGTCGACCCGGCCGTGTCCGGTGCCCCCGTCACGTACACCGTCGACGTCCTCGGCGGGACGCTCGTCATCACCGAGCACCCGGACGGCGAGATCGAGATGACGGGACCCGCCGTGATCGTCGGCGAGGGCACCGTCGACCCGGCCTGGCTCGCGGATCACCTCTAGGGGCTGCCCGGCGGTTCTTGGCCGGGTAGGCCCTACGCTTTGAGGGAAGCCGTTCGGTGAGCGGCCCCCAGTGTGTCCACCCGGTCTCCTGGTGAAACCGGATGCCCCGGTTTCATCCCTCGAATGGGTGATCCGGTTCACGCTCGGCGAGAGCGGGACTGCGCCACGTGGTGGGCTCGATAGCATCAAGCACCGGCCCCGCCGGGCACGCTGCCCGGGCCACCTTGCCGGTCGACGCCGCCGGAGGTGCCCCCATGAGTGCAGAGGCCGCTCAACCCCTGAGCGGGACCGGGCCGACCGGTTCCGCCGCTCCCGGCCGCCGCCGCAGCCGCGCGAGAATCGATCTGCGCCGCATCGGCCGCGCGGCCCTGCTCGGGGCCACCGCCGGCCCCGCCCCGCGCGACCGGCTGCCCGACGCCATCCGGCATGTCGCCGAGGCGCACCGGGCCCACCACCCCGACGCCGATCTGTCCGTGCTGCGCCGCGCGTACGTGCTCGCGGAGTCCTCGCACCGCGGCCAGTTCCGCAAGAGCGGCGAGCCGTACATCACCCACCCGCTCGCGGTCACCCTGATCCTCGCCGAACTCGGCGCCGAGACCACGACGCTGACCGCCTCGCTGCTCCACGACACCGTCGAGGACACCGAGGTGACGCTCGATCAGGTGAGAGAGGCGTTCGGCGACGAGGTCACGTATCTCGTCGACGGCGTCACCAAGCTGGAGAAGGTCGACTACGGCGCGGCGGCCGAGCCCGAGACCTTCCGCAAGATGCTCGTCGCCACCGGCGACGACGTCCGTGTCATGTCGATCAAACTCGCCGACCGGCTGCACAACATGCGCACCCTCGGGGTGATGCGCCCCGAGAAACAGGCCCGCACCGCCCGGGTCACCCGGGACGTCCTCATCCCGCTCGCCGAACGCCTCGGCGTCCAGGCGCTCAAGACCGAACTGGAAGACCTGGTCTTCGCGATCCTCCACCCCGAGCAGTACGCGGCCACGCGCGCGCTCATCGCCGCCGACGCCCTCGCCGGGGACACCCTCGGGGCCGTCGCCGACCAGGTCGCCGGTGTCCTGCGCGAGGCCGGAATCGCCGCCGAAGTCCTCGTCCGGCCGCGCCACTTCGTCTCCGTCCACCGCATCCATCTCAAACGCGGCGAACTGCGCGGCAGCGACTTCGGCCGGCTGCTCGTGCTGGTCGCCGAGGACGCGGACTGCTACGCCGTCCTCGGCGAGATGCACACCTGCTTCACCCCGGTGATCTCCGAGTTCAAGGACTTCATCGCCGCCCCCAAGTTCAACCTCTACCAGTCGCTGCACACCGCCATCGCCGCGCCCGACGGAGCCGTCGCCGAAGTCCTCATCCGGACCCACCGGATGCACAAGGTCGCCGAGGCGGGCGTGGTCGCCCTCGGCAACCCGTACGCGCCGGCCCCCGAGGCGCCGGGCGACCCGCTGACGAGCGCCCGGACCGGCGCCGGGGCCGGTGCCGGCCAGGGAGCCGGAATCGGGGCATATGCCGAGGACGGGGAGCGTGCCGACCCGACCCGGCCCGGCTGGCTGTCCCGGCTCCTCGCCTGGCAGCAGTCCGCCCACGACACCGACACCTTCTGGACCGCGCTGCGCGCCGACCTCGCCCAGGATCAGGAGGTCACCGTCTTCCGCACCGACGGCGGCACCCTCGGCTTGCCCGCCGGCGCCACCTGTATCGACGCCGCCTACGCCTGGCACGGCGAGGCGGCCCACTCCTGTGTCGGGGCGCGCGTCAACGGCCGGCTCGCGCCCCTGAGTACCGTGCTCCGCGACGGCGACACCGTCCAGCTCCTGCTCGCCCAGGACGCCGCCTCCGGGCCGTCCCCGCAGTGGCTCGACCACGCGCGCACCCCCGCCGCCCGGATCGCCATCACCGGCTGGCTGCGCGCCCACCCCGAGGCGGCGACGCCCCCGGCGGCCGCGCGTCGGCCGCCGGCCGACGCGGCGAAACGACACGGCGGGCCGGACGCCACCGGTCCCGGGAGTGACACCACCGCGTCCCGGGTCACCCTGTCCGTGGAGTCCTTCGGCAGGCCCGGTCTGCTCGCCGACCTCACCGAGGCCATCGCCGCCGAGGGCGCCACCGTGGCCGCCGCCACCGTCGACCCGCCGGACGAGCAGCGGGTCCGGCACACGTACACGCTGCGTCTGCCGGACGCCGCCGGGCTGCCCGCGCTGATGAAGGCCATGCGGGACGTTCCGGGGGTGTACGACGTGAGCCGGGCGCGGCGCCCGGCCGCCCCCGGACTCTGACCGCGTGGACGGGCCCCGGCAGCGCGCCGGGGCCCGTCCACGCGTGGGGCCGTGACCGTGGCCACGGGGCCGCGCGGGCTGCGGCGCCGCCACGGACGTGGCACAGGCGCGGCGGCGACCCCCGTGGCGGGGATCGTGTGACGCGGTCCCCGTGGACGCGGCCCCCGTGGCGAGGACCGTGCCGGTACGGACCGTGCGGTGGGGGCCGCGTGAGGGGAGACCGGGGGGTGACAGCCCGCCCCGCCCGGCACACCGGGCGCCCCGCGCGCGTGCGCCCTTCGGGTGGCCGGTGTGCGCGCCGCCCGGGGGAGCGGGCCGGGCCCTGGTAGCCGTAACGCATGCCGCACCGCTCCCCGACGCCCCCCACCCGGACGTCCCGCAGCCGCGTTCGCCCCGCACGCGGGCGCGTGGCGCGTTCCGCCGTCCTCGTCGCCCTCGCGGCGGGACTCGTCGCCGCCGCGGCGCCCCCGCCCGTGCCGCTGGGCATCGGCGACCGGCTCTTCCCGTACCTGGGCAACCCCGGCTACGACGTCCTGACGTACGACATCTCCCTCACCTACCCCGGCCGCAACGACCGGCCGCTGGCCGGCGTCACCCGCATCCAGGCCGTGACCACCGAGGAGCTGGAACACCTCAACCTGGACTTCACCCACGGCACCGTCTCCTCCGTGACCGTCGACGGCCGGCGGGCCGACTTCGCGAGCGTCGACGAGGACCTGGTCGTCACCCCGGCCGAACCCCTCCGGCACGGCCAGGTCGTCGACATCGCCGTCACCCACACCAGCGACCCCCGCGGCCCGGCCGATTCCGGTGGCTGGGTCCGAACCTCCGACGGACTCGCCATGGCCAACCAGGCCGACGCGGCCCACCGGGTCTTCCCGTGCAACGACCACCCCTCCGACAAGGCCTTCTTCACTTTCCGGATCACCGCGCCCGACGACCTCACCGTCGTGGCGAACGGCCTGGCCCAGGTCCGTGAGCAGCACGGCGACCGGACGACGTGGACGTACCGCACCGCCCACCCGATGGCCACCGAGCTGGCGCAGGTGTCCATCGGCGACTCCACCGTGCTGCGCCGCGAGGGCCCGCACGGGCTGCCGGTGCGGGACGTCGTGCGCACCGTCGATCAGGAGGTCCTGGAACCCTGGCTGAGCGACACCCCCGGCCATCTGGAGTGGATGGAGCGCAAGGTCGGCCGGTACCCCTTCGAGGACTACGGTCTCGTCGTCGCCGACGCCGAGACCGGCTTCGAGCTGGAGACCCAGACCCTGTCGCTCTTCGAGCGCCGGCTGTTCACCGACCCCGGCTTCCCCGCCTGGTACGTCGAGTCCGTCATGGTCCACGAGCTGTCGCACCAGTGGTTCGGCGACAGCGTCTCGCCTCACGTCTGGTCCGATCTGTGGCTCAACGAGGGCCACGCCACCTGGTACGAGGCGCTGTACGCGCAGGAGAACGGCGGGCCGACCCTGGAGGCGCGGATGAAGGCCTCGTACGCCAAGTCCGATCAGTGGCGCGCGGACGACGGCCCGCCCGCCGAGCCGAAGCCGCCGGAGCCCGGCAAGAAGATCAGCATCTTCCGGCCCGTCGTCTACAACGGTGCCGCCCTCGCGTTGTACGCCCTGCGCACCGAGATCGGCGCCGACGCCTTCGACCGGCTGGAACGCCGCTGGGTCGCCGAACACCGGGACGGCAACGCCTCGACCGCCGACTTCGTGGCACTGGCGAGCGAGGTGGCGGGGCGCGATCTGGGCGACTTCCTCGACGCCTGGCTGTACGGGACGAAGACCCCGCCCATGCCGGGGCACCCCGACTGGCGGTCCGAGGCCCCGCTCCGGGCCGGTACCCGGACCCCGGAGCGGACTCCCGCCCCGGCCCCGGAACAGGCCCCGGCGGATCGGGCGGAGGAGCGGGCGGCGGCCGGCGGGGCCGAGCGCGCGGCACGCTCCGTGAGCCCGGAGGCGGGCGGGGGCGCGGGGGCGCGCGTGGGGGCGGACCCGGGAAAGCGGGCGCTCGCGGGCGCGGTGCGCCCCGAACATCCGGGGAAACCCGGATGACGGGCCGTGCCCGGCCGTGTCACCATCGTGTCGTCGGCGGCGCTGCCGGGCCCAGGGAATTCTTTCCCCGTGTCACGCGTTGTGACTGCCGTAGAAGACTTCGCATCGACCTTCGACGTAAAGGATCCAATGACCTCCTCTTCATCCCCTTCCCAGGACAAGCAGAGCTTCGCGGAGACGAACCGTACCGAGAGCCTTCGGGCCGATGCCCTGATGGAAGAGGACGTCGCCTGGAGCCACGAGATCGACGGAGAGCGGGACGGCGAGCAGTTCGACCGCTCCGAGCGGGCGGCCCTGCGCCGTGTCGCGGGCCTGTCCACCGAACTCGAGGACGTCACCGAGGTCGAGTACCGGCAGCTGCGCCTGGAGCGCGTGGTGCTGGTCGGCGTCTGGACCTCGGGAACCGTCCAGGACGCGGACAACTCCCTCGCGGAGCTCGCGGCCCTCGCCGAGACGGCGGGCGCCCTCGTGCTCGACGGTGTCATCCAGCGCCGTGACAAGCCGGACCCGGCCACGTTCATCGGCTCGGGCAAGGCGAAGGAACTGCGGGACATCGTTCTCGAGACCGGCGCCGACACCGTCGTGTGCGACGGTGAGCTGAGCCCCGGTCAGCTGATCGCCCTCGAAGACGTCGTCAAGGTCAAGGTGGTCGACCGGACCGCCCTGATCCTCGACATCTTCGCCCAGCACGCCAAGTCCCGTGAGGGCAAGGCGCAGGTCGCGCTCGCGCAGATGCAGTACATGCTGCCGCGGCTGCGCGGCTGGGGTCAGTCGCTCTCCCGGCAGATGGGTGGCGGCGGCGGTGGCGGCATGGCCACCCGTGGTCCCGGTGAGACCAAGATCGAGACGGACCGGCGACGGATCCGCGAGAAGATGGCGAAGATGCGCCGTGAGATCGCGGAGATGAAGACCGGCCGTGACGTCAAGCGGCAGGAGCGGCGCCGTAACAAGGTGCCGTCGGTTGCCATCGCCGGATACACCAACGCCGGCAAGTCGTCCCTGCTCAACCGCCTCACGGGCGCGGGCGTGCTGGTGGAGAACGCGCTGTTCGCCACCCTCGACCCGACCGTCCGGCGAGCCGAGACGCCCACCGGCCGCGCCTACACCCTGGCGGACACCGTCGGCTTCGTCCGGCATCTGCCCCACCACCTGGTCGAGGCGTTCCGCTCCACGATGGAGGAGGTCGCCGACGCCGACCTGATCCTGCACGTGGTGGACGGTTCGCACCCGGCC
This sequence comes from Streptomyces sp. NPDC048718, assembly GCF_043198875.1. NCBI lineage: Bacteria > Bacillati > Actinomycetota > Actinomycetes > Kitasatosporales > Streptomycetaceae > Streptomyces > Streptomyces sp. NPDC048718. The sequence continues at coordinate 85,482 of NZ_JBICVG010000020.1, read as the reverse complement.
CCGGAGGAGCAGCTCGCGGCCGTACGCGAGGTGTTCCGCGAGGTCGGCGCGGTGAACGTGCCGGAGATCGTCATCGTCAACAAGGCGGACGCGGCCGACCCGCTGGTGCTCCAGCGGCTGCTGCGGACCGAGAAGCACTCCCTCGCCGTCTCCGCCCGCTCGGGCGAGGGCATCGAGGAGCTGCTCGCCCGGATCGACGCCGATCTGCCCCGGCCGCAGGTCGAGATCGAGGTCCTCGTGCCGTACACGCGGGGCGGTCTCGTCTCGCGGGCGCACGTCGAGGGTGAGGTGATCTCCGAGGAGCACACCCCGGACGGCACCCTGCTCAAGGCGCGGGTCCACGAGGAACTGGCGGCCCTGTTCGCACCGTACGTACCCGCCGCGCACTGACCCGCACGGCCGGCGGACCTGGTCCGCCGGCCCGGTTCCGCCGAAGGCGCCGGTCGCCCCCGCTCAGGGGGACGGCCGGCGCCTTCGGCGTGCTGGTGGACGGACCGGGTCGGACCGGGCCGGAAGCCGGCGGAACCCCCGGCCTGGAGACGCGCCCCGTACACGTGCAACGGCCCGGCCGGGACTCCGGAGAGTCCCCACCGGGCCGTCAGGCCGACCGGGTCAGCGGTTGGCGTACTTCGCGCTCATCTTGTCGTACAGCGTCTTGGCCTCCGGGCCGAGCCGGGGACCGGCCAGCCAGCCCGCCGTCACCGGACCGATGGAGGTGTTCGACACCAGCGCCGGCTTGCCGTCCTGGCCCGTGGCGACCCAGCCGCCACCGGACGAACCACCGGTCATCGAGCAGCCGATCCGGTACATCGTCGGCTGGTCCATCTCGACGGACAGCCGGCCCGGCTTGTCCGCGCACTGGAACATCTTCTGCCCGTCGAAGGGCTTGCCCGCCGGGTAGCCGGTCGCCGTCATGCTCGCGATCTTCGGCACGGCCGGGGCGTTGAACTCCACGGGAAGCGCGGCGCCGACCGTCTCCTCCAGGGACTTGCCCGTGGAGCCCTTCTCCGGCGTCACATGCAGCACCGCGAAGTCGTACGGAGCGCCCTGGCCGCCGGTCTGGCCGCCCCCGGCGATCCACTGGTCGGAGGTCTGCGCCCAGTCGCTCCACCACACGCCGTACGGAGCGATCTCCTCGCGGGTCGCCTGCTCCAGCGCCGAGGTCGGCTTGCCCGCGTCGTTGTACGACGGGACGAAGGCGATGTTGCGGTACCAGCCGCCCTTCTTGCCCGCGTGCACGCAGTGGCCGGCCGTCCAGACCATGTTCGACTTGCCCGGGTGCGCCGGGTCCTTCACCACGGTCGCCGAGCAGACCATCGAGCCCTCGGGGCCGTCGAAGAAGACCTTTCCGGAGGCGGGCGCCGAGCCGTGGTACGGCGCGGGCACGGCCTTCGCCGGCACCACGGCCGGGGTCGGGTCCGTCACGCCCTTGTCACCGGAGATGTCCTCGGGGTCGACCGGCTTGTCCGGGCGCTCGGCGTCGCGCATCCGGTCCGGGTCCCACAGGCCCTCGATGATCGGGTTGACGTAGTCCTTGGCCTCACGCAGCCACTTGTCCCGGTCCCAGTTCTTCCATTCGCCCCCGCGCCACTTGTCCATGTCGATCCCGTGTTCCTTCAGCCGCTGCTTCAGGTCGTCCGGAATCGTGATCTTGCCGTTCGCGGTCGGATCCACGGCGGCGCTGGGCTTGTCACCCCCCGCGTTGTCCTCGGTCGGGCCGCAGGCCGTCGCCGTCAGCGTCAGCGCCGCGACGGCGGATGCCGCGAGCAGCAGCGGACGAATCGATCGCATCTCGTGATCCCCCTGGGAACTACGTCAACTAGTGCGGTGTGAAGAGCGGCGGCGCGAAAGTCGCACCGCGCGAAGTCCCCACTATGCCGGTGCGGGTGGGGACGGCACGAGCCAGGGCCGTGGTTCCGCTCCGTACAGGCTGTTGCGGGGTTGTGATCAGGGCGAGCGGAGGGGCCGTCCGGGGAACCCGCGGAGGCACTGCCGGAGGAACCCGTGGAGGAACTCCGCCGCCGACCGTGATTCGGGGCACTCCTCGTCGTTGGTACGGACGGGGGACACGACGGCGGCCTTCGGGCCGTCATCAGGCCTGCCCCGTACACCGAGTGAGCCGATGGGCACGCCGGGGGAAGGGCGCCGGGCGCGCCGCCTTCGAGGACACGGAGGCGGTACGGCCGGTGCCGCCAGCCCGCCGCGCGGCCGTCCGGAGGCGTCCGTATCCGTCACCGCTGGAGGACACCGAGCCGTGGCCGTCACCGAACCAGCTCCGGCCGTACCGCCGGTCGCGCGGACCCGCGAGGAGTGCCGCGAGACCCGGGGCGAAGACCGCCCCGGGGACCGCACCGACACGAGGAGGGGGGACGGGCACCCGGATTCCGGCGCGACCGGCGGCATGACCGGCGGCGCGGCCGGTACGACCGGTACGACTGGTGTGACCGGCGGCGCCACCGGCCCGGGTGCCCATGAGGGGATCCTGCGCCGCCAGACCCAGCGTGAGTCCGCCGCCCGCACCTACGCCCGTTCGCTGCCGATCGTCCCCGTCCGGGCCCGGGGCCTGACCATCGAGGGCGCCGACGGCCGCCGCTACCTCGACTGCCTGTCGGGCGCGGGCACCCTGGCGCTCGGCCACAACCACCCCGTCGTCCTCGAAGCCATCCGCAAGGTTCTCGACTCGGGCGCGCCCCTGCACGTCCTGGACCTCGCGACCCCGGTCAAGGACGCCTTCACGACGGAGCTGTTCGCCACGCTCCCCGGCGAACTCGCCGCCGACGCCCGGATCCAGTTCTGCGGCCCGGCCGGCACCGACGCCGTCGAAGCCGCCCTCAAGCTCGTCCGTACCGCGACCGGCCGGCACGACGTGCTGTCCTTCACCGGCGCGTACCACGGGATGACCGCGGGCGCCCTCGACGTCTCCGGCGGCGCCACCGGCGTCCGCGCCACCGCCCGGCTGCCCTATCCGCACGACTACCGCTGCCCCTTCGGCATCGGGGGCGAGCGCGGCGCCGAGATCGCCGCCCGCTGGACCGAGAACCTCCTCGACGACCCCAAGAGCGGTGTCCCCGACCCCGCCGGGATGATCCTGGAACCGGTCCAGGGCGAGGGCGGCGTCATCCCCGCCCCCGACGGCTGGCTGCGGCGGATGCGCGCGCTCACCGAAGCCCGCTTGATCCCGCTGATCGCCGACGAGGTCCAGACCGGCGTCGGCCGCACCGGCGCCTTCTGGGGCGTCGAGCACAGCGGGATCGTGCCCGATGTGATGGTCCTGTCCAAGGCCATCGGCGGCTCCCTGCCGCTCGCCGTCGTCGTCTACCGCTCCGCGCTCGACGCCTGGGAGCCCGGCGCCCACGCCGGCACCTTCCGCGGCAACCAGCTCGCCATGGCCGCGGGTGCGGCCACCCTCGCGTACGTACGTCACAACGGGCTCGCCGAGCGGGCCGGTCTCCTCGGCGCCCGGATGCTCGCTCAGCTCCAGGGGCTCGCCGCCGCTCACCCTTGCGTCGGTGACGTCCGAGGCCGCGGTCTGATGATCGGAATCGAACTCGTCGACCCCGAGGGCATGGGCCCCGGCGACCTCGTGCCGCCGCCCGACCCCGGCCTCGCCGACGCCGTACGGCGTACCTGCCTCGACCGGGGCCTCATCGTCGAACTCGGCGGCCGGCACAACGCCGTCGTCCGGCTGCTGCCTCCGCTCACCCTCACCGACGAGCAGGCCGCCGCCGTCCTCGACCGCTTCGCCGACGCGCTGGCAGCGGCCGAACAGGCCCACCGGAACCGGCCCGCCGCCGCGCGGTCACCCCGCTGACACCCCCTGCCGCACCCCAGGACCGACGTTCCCCCACCCGGCCCTTTCCCCTCTCAAGGAAGACCCCGTGAACCCGACCCCCACAGGCGCCGTCACCCCCACACCGTTCGAGACGGCCGACGGCCGCGGCGGGACGGCGACCGCCGATCCGACGGTGCCACGCCAGTTCCAGGCCGGCCACCTGGCCCCGTACGAGCGGACCACCACCACGCTCACCCCCGAGGCACTCATGGCGTACGGCCCGGGTGCCGACCCGCTGGACGACCCGGACCCCGCGCGGGCCGCCGACAGTGCCGCCACCGAGAACCTGCTGCGCTGCTGGGTACGGGAGAACGGCCTGCCCGCACCCGACGGCACCACCCTGCGCGTCCCTCTCACCGCCAGCGGCGCCACCCTGCTCGTCCCGGTCCACCACTGGTCGCCCACCGGCTGGCACCGCTTCGGCACCCCCGTCCTCGACGGACTCCCGGCCGGCGCGCCGGCCGTCGACGCCGTCACCCTCGCCGCCCTGCTCAGCCGGGAGACCGGCCGCCCCGAGGGCACCGAACTCGTCGGCCGGGTCGCCGACTCCGCCCGCCGCACAGCCGAATTCCTCACCACCCGCCGCCGCGACCCGGGCCCCCGCCCCGAGGCCGACCTCTTCCTCACCGCCGAACAGTCCCTGCTGCTCGGCCACCCGCTGCACCCCACCCCGAAGAGCCGCGAGGGCCTGTCCGACTCCGAGGCCCGCCGCTACTCGCCCGAGACACACGGCTCCTTCCCGCTGCACTGGATGGCCGTCGACCCCCGCGTCCTCGCCGCCGACTCCGCCTGGACGGAGCAGGGCCGGCCCGTACCGGCGCCCCGGCTCACCGCCGGCCTCGCCGAGGGACTCGCTCTGCCCGCCGGTACCGCCGCCCTGCCCCTGCACCCCTGGCAGGCCCGCGAGCTGAGGCAGCGCCCCGCCGTGGCCGCCCTGCTCGACGCCGGACTGCTCCACGACCTCGGCCCGTACGGGGAGCACTGGCACCCCACCTCCTCGGTCCGCACCGTGCACCGCCCCGGCGCCCCCGCCATGCTCAAGCTCTCCCTCGGCGTGCGGATCACCAACTCCCGCCGCGAGAACCTGCGCAAGGAACTCCACCGCGGCGTCGAGGTGCACCGGCTGCTGCGTACCGGCCTCGCCGACGAGTGGCAGGCCGCCCATCCCCGCTTCGACATCGTCCGCGACCCGGCCTGGCTCGCGGTCGACACCCCCGACGGCGAACCGGTCCCCGGGCTCGACGTCATGATCCGGCACAACCCCTTCGCCCTCGGCGACGACGCCGTCTGCGTCGCCGCCCTCACCGCCCCGAGGCCCTGGCCCGGCGACCCGCGGATGCGGTCGCGGCTGGAGAACGTGGTGCACGGGCTCGCCGCCCGGACCGGCCGCGGCGTCCCGGCCGTCGCCGCCGAGTGGTTCCTGCGCTACCTCGACCTCGTCATCCGCCCACTGCTCTGGCTCGACGGGCGGGCCGGCATCGCGCTGGAGGCCCACCAGCAGAACACCCTGGTCCTCCTCGATCCGGAGGGCTGGCCGACCGGCGGCCGCTACCGCGACAACCAGGGCTACTACTTCCGGGAGTCCCACCGCGAGGAGCTGACCCGCCGGCTGCCCGGCATCGGCGCCGTCAGCGACACCTTCGTCTCCGACGAGGTCACCGACGAACGGTTCGCCTACTACGTCGGCATCAACAACGTCCTGGGGCTGATCGGCGCGTTCGGCTCCCAGGGCCTCGCCGACGAGCGCGTGCTCCTCGCCGCCCTGCGCCGCTTTCTCGCCGGGGCCACCGGCCTCGGCTCCCCGCTGCCGCACCGGCTTCTCGAAGCGCGGGCGCTGCGCTGCAAGGCCAATCTGCTCACCCGGCTGCACGGCCTCGACGAGCTGGTCGGCCCTGTCGACACCCAGTCCGTCTACGTCACGATCGCCAACCCGCTGCGCGGCTGAACCGGTCGGGCCCCGGGGCCGGCGTCGGAACCGGTCCCGGAGCCGGGGCTTGTCCGCCTGTCCGGCTTGTCCGGTGTCGGCCTGCCGTACGTCGCCTTCGCCGGACGACCCAGGGGCCCGGCCGTACACCCGGAGGTACGCGGTCAGGCCCCGCCCAGCCGGCCCGCCGGGCCGCGTACCGGCCGTGCACCCGGAGGTACGCGGTCAGGCCCCGCCCAGCCGGCCCGCCGGGCCGCGTACCCGCCCTCGTACCCGATCCACCGACCCCCGAGAGGAGGGCCCCGTGCCTCCCCGCGCAGCGCACCCCGGCACCGCGACCCCACCCGGCGCCGGCCCGCGCACCGACCCCGCCGCGGAGCCGTACCCCCCCGGGCAGCGACGGACCGGGTCCGGCGAACCGCCCGGGGCTGCCTCCGATGCCGCGCCGGGCGCCCCGCCCGGCGACCCGCTCGACGGCATCGCGGGCTGGGCGCCGGCCACCACCCCGGCCGGCCGCTTCCGGCTCGTGCCCGTACGCCTCGACCACGACCTGTCACTCCTCACCCGCTGGATGAACGAGCCCGCCGTGGCCGCCTTCTGGGAACTCGCCGGGCCGCCGAGCGTCACCGCCGCCCATCTGCGCGCCCAGCTCGACGGCGACGGACGCAGCGTGCCCTGCCTCGGCGTCCTCGGCGGCACCCCGATGAGCTACTTCGAGATCTACCGCGCCGATCTCGACCCGCTCGCCCGCCACTACCCCGCGTGGCCCCACGACACCGGCGTCCACCTGCTCATCGGAGGGGGCGCCGACCGGGGCCGGGGCCTCGGCACCACGCTGCTGCGGGCCGTCGCCGACCTGGTGCTCGACCACCGGCCCCGCTGCACCCGGGTCCTCGCCGAACCCGACCTGCGCAACACACCGTCCGTCGCCGCGTTCCTCGGCGCCGGATTCCGGTTCGACGCGGAGGTCGACCTGCCCGACAAGAGGGCCGCGCTGATGATCCGCGAGCGCGCCCTGAGCCACCTGCTCTGACCGACACCTTCTCCGAGCGCTGCCGCCTCCGGCCCGCCCCCGACGCCGTTTCCGCCCAGACTCCCCTCCGACCCGACCCGACCCGACCCGACCCGATCAGCATGCGGTCCGATCCGGCCCGCCCCGACTCGCCCCGGCCCCCGGCCGGGGCCGTTCCGGCTTCAGCCACCGGTTCGTCCCACCCCGGCCGCGCCCCGCTCACCGTCCCACCCGTCACCGACCGCTCATCCGACCGCCCACCCACGGCGGCCCCACCCTGAGGAGTCCTCGTGTCGACGTCCCCTGCACCCCACGACTCCGCACCGCCTACCCCGCCTACCCCGCCCACCCCACCGGGCCTGTTCTGTCCCCCCGAGCTGACCCCCGAGCGGTGGAACCGCGTGGCCTCCCGACTGTTCGCGAAGGCCCTCGCGGAGTTCGCCTACGAGGAGATCGTCGTCCCGAGACCCGCCCCGGACACCGGCCCCGCGGCCCCCGTCCCCGCGGCCCCCGGCGGTGCAGGTTCCGGCGGCACGGAACCCGGCGGCGCGCCGAGCGGCGCCGCCCCCGCCCCGTACACCCTCACGCTCGACGACGGCGCCACCCTCGCCTTCACCGCCCGCCGCGGCGCGTACCGAGGCTGGCGCGTCGACCCCGACTCGCTCACCCTCGACGGGCGGCCCGCCACCGACCCCCTCGACTTCCTCGTCCGGGCCCGCCGGCTCCTCGGCCTCGACGGCGCCACCCTCGGCCATCTCATCCGCGAGCTCACCACCACCCTCGCCGCCGACGCCCGGCTCGACCACACCGCCCTGCCCGCCGCCCGCCTCGCCGAGCTCGGGTACGCCGAGCTCGAAGGCCATCAGACGGGCCACCCCTGGATCGTCCTCAACAAGGGCCGCGTCGGCTTCGCCGGCACCGACGCCGCCCGCTGGGCCCCCGAGGCCCGCCGCCCCACACCGCTGCCGTGGATCGCCGTCAGCACCCGTCTCGCCGCCTACCGGGGCGTGCCCGCCCTCGCCACCCCCGGCCGGCTCTACGCCCGCGAACTCGGCCGCGAGGTCCGCGAGCGCTACCGCGCCGCACTGCGCGCCCGCGGCCTCGACCCGGACGCCTACCTCCTGCTGCCGGTCCACCCCTGGCAGTGGGACGAGACCCTGCTGCCGCTGTACGCGCCCGCGATCGCCTCCGGCGCCATCGTCCCGCTCCCCACCGACGGCGACGTGCGGCTGCCGCAGCAGTCCGTCCGTACCTTCCTCAACCTCAGCCGCCCCGACCGGTTCACCGTCAAGCTGCCGCTCTCCGTCCTCAACACGCTGGTCTGGCGCGGCCTTCCGACCGAGCGGACCCTCGCCGCGCCCGCCCTCACCGCCTGGGTCCAGAGCCTGTGCGAAACCGACCCGTTCCTGCGCGACGAGTGCCGGCTGATCCTCCTCGGCGAGGTCGCGTCCGTCACCGTCCGGCATCCGCTGTACGACCGGCTGCCCGAAGTCCCGTACCAGTACAAGGAACTCCTCGGCGCGATCTGGCGCGAACCGCTGCGGCTGCCGCCGGGCGAACGCGCCCGCACCCTCGCCGCGCTGCTGCACACCGATCCGGCGGGCCGGGCCTTCGTCGCCGAACTCGTCGCGCGCTCGGGCCTCGCGCCCCGGGCCTGGCTCCGGCGGCTCTTCGCCGCTCTGCTGCCACCGCTGCTGCACTGTCTCTACCGGTACGGCGCGGTCTTCTCCCCGCACGGCGAGAACGCCATCGTCGTCTACGACGAGCAGGACGTGCCGGTCCGGCTGGCGATCAAGGACTTCGTGGACGACGTGAACGTCAGCGCCGTGCCACTGCCCGAACACGACACGATGCCGGACGACGTCCGCGCCGTGCTGCTCACCGAAGAGCCGGACTTCCTCACCCAGTTCATCCATTCGGGTCTGTTCGTCGGCGTGTTCCGCTATCTGGCCCCGCTGTTCGAGGAACAACTCCACGTCCCCGAGCGCGATTTCTGGGACCTGCTGCGCGCCGAGATCCTGCGCCACCAGGGCCGCTTCCCGGAGCTGAAGGAACGGTTCGAGCTGTTCGATCTGCTCACCCCGCGGATCGACCGGCTCTGTCTCAACCGCAACCGGCTCCATCTCGACGGCTACCGCGACCGCCCCGAGCGGCCTCACGCGGCCGTCCACGGGACCGTGCCGAATCCGCTCGCGTGACCTGGGGAAGGGGGGCCCGGCTGTCGGTGCCGCACCGTAGGCTGGAAGGGCTATGACGAAGCCATCCCTCCCCGATCTCCTCCATGCCGCCGTGTCCGCCGTCGGCGGTGTGGAGCGCCCCGGCCAGGTCACCATGGCCGAGTCCGTGGCCGAGGCCATCGACGACGGTTCGCACCTGCTCGTCCAGGCCGGCACCGGTACCGGCAAGTCCCTCGGCTATCTCGTTCCGGCGCTGGCGCACGGGGACCGGGTGGTGGTCGCCACGGCGACGCTGGCGCTCCAGCGCCAGCTCGTCGAGCGCGACCTGCCGCGCACGGTCGAGGCGCTGCACCCGCAGCTGCGCCGCCGCCCCGAGTTCGCCATGCTCAAGGGCCGGTCGAACTATCTCTGCCTGCACCGGCTCCACGAGGGCGTGCCGCAGGACGAGGAGGACGGCCTCTTCGACCCGTTCGAGGCGGCCGCCCCCACCAGCAAGCTCGGCCAGGACCTGCTGCGGCTGCGCGACTGGTCCGACGAGACCGAGACCGGGGACCGGGACGATCTCACCCCCGGCGTCTCCGACCGGGCCTGGGCCCAGGTGTCGGTCGCCTCGCGCGAGTGCCTGGGCGCGAGCAAGTGCGCGTACGGCCCGGAGTGCTTCGCGGAGGCGGCCCGGGAGCGGGCCAAGCTCGCCGAGGTCGTCGTCACCAACCACGCGCTGCTCGCGATCGACGCGATCGAGGGCGCCCCGGTGCTGCCGCAGCACGAGGTGCTGATCGTCGACGAGGCCCACGAACTGGTCTCCCGGGTGACCGGCGTCGCCACCGGCGAGCTGACCCCGGGGCAGGTCAACCGGGCCGTGCGGCGCGCCGCGAAGCTGGTCGACGAGAAGACCGCCGACCAGCTCCAGACTGCCGCCGAGGGCTTCGAGAAGCTGATGGAGCTGGCCCTGCCGGGCCGCCTGGAGGAGATCCCCGAGGACCTCGGCTTCGCGCTCATGGCACTGCGCGACGCCGCGCGGGCCGTGATCACCGCCCTCGGCGCCACCCGTGACCGCTCGGTCACGGACGAGGACGCGGTGCGCAAGCAGGCCATGGCCTCCGTGGAGACCGTGCACGGGGTGGCCGAGCGGATCACCCAGGGCTCGGAGTACGACGTGGTCTGGTACGAGCGCCACGACCGCTTCGGCGCCTCGCTGCGGGTCGCGCCGCTGAACGTCTCGGGGCTGCTGCGGGACAAGCTGTTCGCGGACCGCTCGGTGGTCCTGACCTCGGCCACCCTCAAGCTGGGCGGCGACTTCAACGGCGTGGGGGCCTCGCTCGGCCTCGCCCCGGAGGGCACGCGGGGCGACGACCTGCCCGTGTGGAAGGGCCTCGATGTCGGCTCGCCGTTCGACTACCCCCGGCAGGGCATCCTCTACGTCGCCAAGCACCTGAACCCGCCCACCCGCGGCGACGACCGGGGCGACATGCTCGATGAGCTGACCGAGCTGATGCAGGCGGCCGGCGGCCGGACCCTCGGCCTGTTCTCCTCGATGCGGGCCGCCCAGCAGGCCGCCGAGGAGCTGCGCACCCGGATTCCGGAGCTGCCGATCCTGCTCCAGGGCGAGGACACCTTGGGCGAGCTGATCAAGACGTTCGCGGCCGACCCGAAGACCTGTCTCTTCGGCACGCTCTCGCTCTGGCAGGGCGTGGACGTGCCCGGTGCGAGCTGCCAGCTGGTCGTCATGGACAAGATCCCCTTCCCGCGTCCGGACGATCCGCTGATGAGCGCCCGGCAGAAGGCGGTCGAGGACGCCGGGGGCAACGGCTTCATGGCGGTGGCCGCCACGCACGCGGCGCTTCTGATGGCGCAGGGCGCCGGCCGGCTGGTCCGGGCGACGGGGGACCGAGGTGTGGTCGCCATCCTCGATCAGCGGCTCGCGACCAAGCGCTACGGCAGCTTCCTGAAGGCCTCGATGCCGGACTTCTGGTACACGACGGACCGCAATCAGGTGCGGAAGTCGCTGGCCGCCATCGACGCGGCGGCCACACGGGCCGCCGAGGCGGGGGCGGACGCGTAGAGACGCGCGATGCCCGTCAGGCCCCGCACCGGTTCTCCGGTGCGGGGCCTGACGGGCATCGGCGGTCGGCTCCAGGGCGCTCCGGGGACCGGTGGGCCCCGGAGCACGCAACAGGACCCCGGAACCGGCGCAGTGGGTCCCGGGGCCCTGGTCCAGGGCGGACGAGGTGGGGTCACACCCGTCGCAGTACGGCGACGACCTTGCCGAGGATGGTGGCCTCGTCGCCGGGGATCGGCTGGTACGCGGCGTTGTGCGGCAGCAGCCAGACATGGCCGTCCTCGCGCTTGAAGCGCTTGACCGTGGCCTCGCCGTCGAGCATGGCGGCCACGATGTCGCCGTTCTCCGCGACGGGCTGGCGGCGGACCGTGACCCAGTCGCCGTCGCAGATGGCGGCCTCGATCATGGAGTCGCCGACGACCTTGAGGACGAACAGCTCGCCGTCGCCGACCAGCTGCCGGGGGAGCGGGAAGACGTCTTCGACGGACTCCTCGGCCAGGATGGGCCCGCCGGCCGCGATCCGGCCGACCAGGGGCACGTAGGACGCGGCGGGCTTGCCCGTGGTGTCCGTCGGCTGTGTGCTCGGCTGGTCGGAGCCGCGGACCTCGTACGCCCGGGGACGGTGCGGGTCGCGGCGGAGGAAGCCCTTGCGCTCCAGGGCCATCAGCTGGTGGGCCACGGAGGAGGTGCTGGAGAGGCCCACGGCCTGGCCGATCTCGCGCATCGACGGCGGATAGCCGCGACGCTGCACCGAGTCGCGGATGACCTCGATCACCCGGCGCTGGCGATCGGTGAGACCCGAACTGTCGGCCCTGATCCCGGGAGGTCGTCCGGGGAGCGAGCGGGCGGGTCGGCCTGGCTCCCCCTCTCCGTTCATGACTGAGTCGTTCATCGCGTGTACCGGTTCGAATCGGCCCTGGGAGCGGTCCTGGGCAGTGATGGTGGCACTGTCAGCGGTGGTGGTCACGTCGGCGGCCCCTCTCGAATGGTCTCCCTGGCTGGCACAACGGTAGTAGCTTTCGAAAGGTTGCGCCAAACACACGTTCGAGTGAAAATTCGCCTTTCGTCTTACGCGTGCCTGCGGGTGGGTGTATGCGCGGATCCGTCGCTGCCACCTCAAAACGGTCATTACGGTAGCCTTCGGCGGCGGGTCGAGAAGGTGGGGCGTGGCGCACGGCGTGGCGCTGTCCAGGGGCCGGTTCAGGGTCGGTTCCGGGGTGATTCCGGGTCGGTTCAGGGTCGGTTCACGGGCCGCGCCGAAGCCGTTTTCACGGCTGCCTGGTGCCGTCGCGGCCTCGCGGCGTCGTCGTCCTGGCGCCTCCCCCGCGCTGTTCCCGCGCCGTCCCGGCTCCCGCGCCGGCGACCCCGGCGTCCGCGCCGCAGGGCCGTTCCCGTACCTTTGACAGGCGGCCGCGCCGGAGACACGCGCAGAGGGCCGAAATCGCGGACCGACCCAAGATCTAGTGGTTGGATTGCATCCGCCACCCACCAGTAGTGGTCCTTGGTCGGCCGAGGGTCGTCGCATCGCCTATGCTGGTGGTCGCTTCGAGGGGCTCTTGACGGGCCCGGCGAAGTTGTTCAGTCGTGCCATGAGGGAGGGTCGGAACCAATGCACTGCCCCTTCTGCAGGCACCCCGACAGCCGTGTCGTCGACAGTCGCACCACCGACGACGGAACGTCGATCCGACGCCGCCGCCAGTGCCCCGACTGCTCCCGTCGTTTCACGACGGTGGAGACGTGCTCGCTCATGGTGGTGAAGCGGTCCGGGGTCACCGAACCCTTCAGCCGCACCAAGGTCATCTCGGGCGTGCGCAAGGCGTGCCAGGGACGTCCCGTCACCGAGGACGCCCTCGCCAAGCTCGGCCAGCGGGTCGAGGAGGCGGTGCGCGCCACCGGCAGTGCCGAACTGACCACCCACGACGTGGGTCTGGCCATTCTCGGCCCGCTGCAGGAGCTCGACCTCGTCGCGTACCTGCGGTTCGCGTCCGTCTACAAGGCGTTCGAGAGCCTCGAAGACTTCGAGGCCGCCGTCGTGGAACTCCGCGAGCGGCCGCCCGCCGGCGGCGGGACCGGAACGACCCCTGGGGCCCCGGTTCCCACCCCCGCTCCCGCCACCGACTGACCGGTGGTGGGACCGGACCGTCATGGTCCGGAGACCGGCCGCCGAGCGGCCGGTGAAAGACATGCCCCGAGCGGCTGTGAGCTGCTCGTGGCTTAGCAGTACAGACAGCAGTACAGAACCAGAGCCCTGGAATTTTCCGGGCGCTTCAGGGTGTTTTGCCCGTATATGGGAGGCGGCATGACAGAGACGGCGAGCGGTCCGGCACGTGGTTCCCGCGCCAAGGGAACCAAGGCCAGCAAGGGCCTGCGTATCGAGCGCATCCACACCACCCCCGGCGTGCATCCGTACGACGAGGTGAGCTGGGAGCCCCGTGACGTCGTCATGACCAACTGGCGCGACGGCTCGATCAACTTCGAGCAGCGTGGCGTCGAGTTCCCCGACTTCTGGTCGGTGAACGCGGTCAACATCGTCACCAGCAAGTACTTCCGCGGGGCCGTCGGCACCCCGCAGCGCGAGACCGGTCTCAAGCAGCTCATCGACCGGATCGTCAAGACGTACCGCAAGGCCGGCGAGGAGTACGCGTACTTCGCCTCTCCCGCCGACGCCGAGATCTTCGAGCACGAGCTGGCCTACGCCCTCCTGCACCAGATCTTCAGCTTCAACAGCCCCGTCTGGTTCAACGTCGGTACCCCGCAGCCCCAGCAGGTCTCCGCCTGCTTCATCCTGGCCGTCGACGACTCCATGGAGTCGATCCTCGACTGGTACAAGGAAGAGGGCATGATCTTCAAGGGCGGCTCCGGCGCCGGCCTGAACCTCTCCCGTATCCGCTCCTCCAAGGAGCTGCTGTCCTCCGGCGGCAACGCCTCCGGTCCGGTCTCCTTCATGCGCGGCGCCGACGCCTCCGCCGGCACCATCAAGTCCGGTGGCGCCACCCGCCGCGCCGCCAAGATGGTCGTGCTCGACGTCGATCACCCCGACATCGAGGACTTCATCCAGACGAAGGTCAGCGAGGAGGAGAAGATCCGCGTCCTGCGCGACGCGGGCTTCGACATGGACCTGGGCGGCGACGACATCACGTCCGTCCAGTACCAGAACGCCAACAACTCGGTCCGCGTGAACGACGAGTTCATGACCGCGGTCGAGAAGGGTGGCAAGTTCGGCCTGCGTGCCCGTATGACCGGCGAGGTCATCGAGGAGGTCGACGCCAAGTCGCTCTTCCGCAAGATCGCCGAGGCCGCGTGGGCCTGTGCCGACCCGGGCATCCAGTACGACGACACGATCAACAACTGGCACACCTGCCCCGAGTCCGGCCGGATCACCGCGTCGAACCCGTGCAGCGAGTACATGCACCTGGACAACACGTCCTGCAACCTCGCCTCGCTGAACCTGATGAAGTTCCTTCAGGACGACGGCAAGGGCGAGCAGAAGTTCGATGCCGAGCGCTTCGCCAAGGTCGTCGAGCTGGTCATCACGGCCATGGACATCTCCATCTGCTTCGCCGACTTCCCGACCCAGAAGATCGGCGAGAACACCCGCGCCTTCCGCCAGCTCGGCATCGGCTACGCCAACCTCGGCGCCCTGCTGATGGCCACCGGCCACGCGTACGACTCCGACGGCGGCCGTGTCCTCGCCGGGTCCATCACCTCCCTGATGACCGGCACCGCCTACCGCCGCTCCGCCGAGCTGGCCGCCGTCGTCGGTACCTACGACGGCTACGCCCGCAACGCCGAGGCGCACCAGCGCGTCATGAAGCAGCACGCCGACGCCAACGCCACCGCCGTCCGCATGGACGCGATGGACACCGCGGTGTGGGCCGCCGCCACCGAGGCCTGGCAGGACGTTCTGCGCCTCGGCGAGAAGAACGGCTTCCGCAACTCCCAGGCCTCCGTGCTCGCCCCGACCGGCACCATCGGTCTCGCGATGTCCTGCGACACCACCGGCGTCGAGCCCGACCTGGCACTGGTCAAGTTCAAGAAGCTCGTCGGCGGCGGCTCGATGCAGATCGTCAACGGCACCGTTCCGCAGGCTCTGCGCCGCCTCGGTTACCACGAGGAGCAGGTCGAGGCGATCGTCGCCCACATCGCCGAGCACGGCAACGTGATCGACGCCCCCGGCCTGAAGACCGAGCACTACGAGGTCTTCGACTGCGCCATGGGCGAGCGCGCCATCTCCCCGATGGGCCACGTCCGCATGATGGCCGCCATCCAGCCCTGGATCTCCGGCGCCATCTCCAAGACGGTCAACATGCCGGAGACGGCGACCGTCGAGGAGGTCGAGGAGATCTACTACGAGGCGTGGAAGCTGGGCGTCAAGGCGCTCGCGATCTACCGCGACAACTGCAAGGTCGGCCAGCCGCTCTCCGCCAAGAAGAAGGAGGACGAGAAGGCCGAGGTCACGGCGAAGGCCGAGGAGACCATCCGCACGGCGGTCGAGAAGGTCGTCGAGTACCGTCCGGTCCGCAAGCGTCTGCCGAAGGGCCGCCCGGGGATCACCACCTCCTTCACCGTCGGTGGCGCCGAGGGCTACATGACCGCCAACTCCTACCCGGACGACGGTCTCGGCGAGGTCTTCCTGAAGATGTCCAAGCAGGGTTCGACCCTCGCCGGCATGATGGACGCCTTCTCCATCGCGGTCTCCGTCGGTCTGCAGTACGGCGTGCCGCTGGAGACGTACGTCTCGAAGTTCACCAACATGCGCTTCGAGCCGGCCGGCATGACGGACGACCCGGACGTGCGGATGGCGCAGTCGATCGTCGACTACATCTTCCGCCGCCTGGCGCTCGACTTCCTGCCGTTCGAGACCCGCTCCGCCCTCGGCATCCACTCCGCCGAGGAGCGTCAGCGCCACCTCGAGACCGGTTCGTACGAGCAGTCCGAGGACGAGCTCGACGTCGAGGGCCTGGCCCAGTCCGCCCCGCGCGCCCAGGAGCCGGCGATCGTCGCCGTCCCGAAGGCCGCCGCCCCGGCCGCCCCGGTCGCGCCCGCCCCGAAGCAGGCGCACACCAGCGCCGAGCTGGTGGAGATGCAGCTGGGCATCCAGGCAGATGCCCCGCTCTGCTTCTCCTGCGGTACGAAGATGCAGCGCGCCGGCTCCTGCTACATCTGCGAGGGCTGCGGCTCGACCAGCGGCTGCAGCTGATGACGGCCGGATCGGGCGCCCGCTGCCACGGGCACTGATCCGCACCCGCGCCTGACAGCGCACCCGAGAAGGGGGGGGGGGGGGGGGGGGGGGGGGGGGGGGGGGGGGGGGGGGGGGGGGGGGGGGGCCGCCGGGGGGGGGGCGGGGGGGGCCGGCGCCCCCCGGCCCCCCCCGCCCCCCCCGGGCCCGCCCCCCCCCCCCCCCCCCCCCCCCCCCCCGCCCCCCCCCCCCCCCCCCCCCCCCCCCCCCCCCCCCGCTTCTGTTTGTCCGGCCCGCATGGCATCCGGGAAGGGGCAGGGGCGACGCGGTCGCCGTTCTGTCGCTCCGTCAGGGACTCCCCGGCCACTGCCGGTTCGTGCGCCCGGGCCAGGGCCGTCCGTACCCGCCGCGCTTGTCTCCCCCGGCCCTCTCCAACGGCCCTCTCCCACCCCTTCCAAGAGAGCCGCGAGGGGACTGTATTTTTCCCTCTGCACGCGCTGTGACGTGGGTGGGGACCTCGGTTCGCTGTCGCGTGCGGTCATGAACGAACAGGTCGAAGGGGTGGGGCTGCGTGAAGCGGCGACGCATGGTGGGGTGCGCGGCTGCCGCCGTGGCGGCAGGGATATCCGGCGTGCTGGTCCTCCAGGGGACGACGGGCACCACCGGCGGAGCGGCCGGCACCGACGGAATCGGGCTCGGCGTCACCGACGCCAAGCCCAGGCCGGTGAAGGCCGATACGCGGACGGCCGCGCTGCGCGAGAGCGGCGACCGTCGCAGCGCGACGCTGAAGCGGGACGAGGCGAAGCCGTTCAGCATGGTGGGGGTGACCTGGACCGATCCGGGCGCCCGGGTGCGCGGCACGGTCGAGGTCCGGACCCGGAACGTGGAGTCCGGACGGTGGTCGCCCTGGCTGCGGCTGGACGGCGACAGCGGCGAGCGCGACAGCGGGGCCGCGCGCGGCGGCACCGAGCCGGCCTGGGTCGGCCCGTCCGACGCGGTCGAGGTACGGGTCGATTCGGGTCGTTCGGCAGCGGCCGGACTGCCCGCGGGGCTGCGCCTCGACATGATCGACCCGGGCAAGGGCAGCGTGACGTCCATGGAGCCCGCCGGGTTCCGGATCGAGCAGACCGATCCGCCGTCGGCCGCGCCGGACCCCGCGGCACCGGAGCAGGGCGCCACCACGCCCGACGCGCCGCCCG
Organism: Streptomyces sp. NPDC048718; assembly: GCF_043198875.1. NCBI lineage: Bacteria > Bacillati > Actinomycetota > Actinomycetes > Kitasatosporales > Streptomycetaceae > Streptomyces > Streptomyces sp. NPDC048718. Next base: position 68,100 of record NZ_JBICVG010000020.1, on the reverse strand, counting down.
TCCCCGTCCCCGCTCCCGACGCGCCGACCGAGGAGCCGTCGCCGACCGGGACCCCGAGCGAGCCCGCGTCGCCGAGCGGCACACCGTCCGCGTCCGTGTCGCCGTCCGCCTCGGTCTCGCCCACGGCGACCGCGAGCACCACCCCCACGCCCACTCCGTCATCGACGACGACGCCGCCCGCGCCGCCGTCCACCGTGCCGCGCCCGCCGATCACTTCCCGGGCCGGCTGGGGCGCGGACGAGTCGATCAGCCCCGAGGAGCCCGGCTACCTGCCCGGCGGCAAGGTGAAGGCGATCGTCGTCCACCACACCGCCGAGTCCAACAACTACACCTGCGCCGACGCCCCGAAGGTCGTGCGCGGAATCTACGCGTACCACGTCAAGCAGCTCGGCTGGAAGGACATCGGCTACAACTTCCTCGTCGACAAGTGCGGCACGGTCTACGAGGGCCGCAAGGGCGGGGTCGACCGCCCGGTGCAGGGCGCGCACGCCTACGGCTTCAACGCCGAGACCGCCGGTATCTCCGTGCTGGGCACGTACACCGACGCCGCTCCGCCGCAGGCCGCGATGGTCTCGGTCGCCCGGGTCGCCGCGTGGAAGCTCGGCCAGTACGGCGTGGACCCGGCCGGCACCGCCACCCTCACCGCCGGTGACAGCGGCATCAACTACTTCGGCAAGACCTGGGCCAAGGGCGCGCAGATGTCCTTCCCGGTGATCCACGGCCACCGGGACGGCTACAACACCCAGTGCCCGGGCGACGCCTTCTACAACCAGCTCGCGACCGTCCGCACCCTGGCCGCCGGTCCCGTCTCCGGCCTGGCGATCAAGTCGCTCACCGGGGCCGGCGTCTCCGGCTCGACGTACTACACCAAGGCCGCCGTCACCGTGAACTGGGCGGCCACCACCCCGGCCGCGCTGATCACCCGGTTCGAACTGCTCGTCGACGGCAAGGTCGCCGCCACCACGGCCGGCACCGCGACCTCCGCCAAGGCCACGCTCGCCCTGGGCACCCACAAGGTCGCCGTCCGCGCGGTCCACCAGTCCGGCAAGACCACCACCACGGCGGCCGCGACCGTGATCGCGGAGACCGGCGCGCCCTCCTTCACCACGAAGCCCGCCCTCTCGCTGCGGACCGGCACCGTGAACACCACCGCGGTCCCGCTCACCCTCGCGTGGAAGGCCACCGACGGCGCCGCGCTGAAGGAGGTCCGGCTCACCGCCCCGGTGGCCAAGACCTACGGTCCCACCGTCGCCAGTGCCGCCCACACCGCCAAGTCCGGTGCGGCGACCACCTGGTCCATGACCGCCTACGACCAGGCGGGCAACACCGCCACCGCGTCCGTCGCCGGCACGCCGGTGATCCTCCAGGAGACCGCCGCCACCAAGACCGGCACCTGGACGGTCAAGTCCTCCACCAGCTACCTCGGCGGCAAGTCCTACTCCAGCTCCTCCGCCAAGGCCGGCCTGAGCTGGACCTTCACGGGCCGGTCCGCGGCCTGGGTCGTCTCCCGCGCCACCAACTCCGGCCAGGCGTACGTCTACGTCGACGGCGCCAAGGTGGCGACCGTCGACCTGAAGGCGTCCACCGCCAAGTACCGCGAGGCGATCTGGACCAAGACCTGGAGCACCAGCGCCAAGCACACCGTGAAGATCGTCGTGGTCGGCACCTCCGGCCGTCCGGCCGTGACCACCGACGGCCTGGTCTACCTCAAGTAGCCGATACGAAGCAGTCGACGCCGAGCGGCCGATGCCGAGCCGCCGACGCCGAGCCTTGCCTGCCCCGGCCCGCCCCCCTCGCACGGGGTGCGGGCCGGGGCGGCCGGGTCTTCCAGGCCGGTTTCGCTGTCCCCCGCGCGGGCCGGTGGCTCAGGCGCCGGTGGCCTGGAAGGCGCAGCCGGCGTGGGCCTTGTTGTCGTAGGAGATCACGTCGGCGCGGTCGGCGGGCAGTCCCCGCAGGAAGGCGCCGGCGTACCGGCGTCCGACGAGGAACGCGCCCCAGTTGACGATCCAGGGCGAGAGTCCGTTCGTCTCCGGGTCCGGGCAGTACTCGGGCTGAGGGGTGACGAGTTCCTGGACGATGTACCGTCCCTCGCTCGCCCGGTTCAGGGCGTCGGACCACTCGCCGTCGGACACGCCGCGGCCGAGGACGGTGCCGACTCCGCCGAGGCCGTGCGAGGGCTTCAGGACGAGGCGGGACCGGTTTCGCTCGCAGTACGCGATCAGGTCCGTCCGCTCCCCCCGGACGAGCGCGGGGCCGGGGCGCAGTTCGCGGGTCCAGGGCAGGAGCCGCTCCACCAGGGCCCGCTCGGTGGCGTCGTACGTACTCAGGCAGCGGTCGTCCCACAGCATGGCCAGCGCCCGCTTGTTGCTGTACAGGGAGGTGGACAGCGGGGACAGCACGGGCACGTCGCAGCGGGTGAACGCGTCGAGGAGCTCGTCGGCCCGGGCGCTCGACGCGCTGTCGGCGGTCAGCTCGCCCAGGGTGAAGAAGCGGTAGACGAGGTCGACGGGGCGGCCGTCGGCGAGGATCCGCCCGTCCGCCTCCCGTACCTGGCCGGTGTGGCAGGGGACGGCCTCGATGCCGTGCTCGCCCAGCAGCCGGGCCAGAACGCGGATCTCCGGTTCCGTCTTGGGGTACCCGGTGTGCCAGTCCATGAGGGCGACGCGCAGGGTGCCGCCGTCGTGCCCGGCGTTGTCGGCCGTCTCCCGGATGAGCCGTGCGACGGCGCCGAGCGAGTCGGGGAAGGCCAGGCCTTCCTCCGTCGCGAAGTCGGCCAGCTTCGGGTCTTCGAGCAGCAGCCGGTTGAGTTCGGCGGTCTCCAGGCCGCCGAGGGCGCTGCTGAGATTGAATTCGAGCAGCCGGAATCCGGTGCCGTCGTGGTAGAGGTCCGCGCGGCCGATCCGGCCGGGCTCCCGCACCGGTGGACGCAGCGCGATCCGGGCCTGCTCGGGCCGGAGCCCCACAGCCGAGGCGAAGGCGTGCGGGTCGCCGTCGAAGAGCCGCTCCGGCAGGGAGAACAGCAGATCGACGACGCCGTTCAAGTCCCTTTCCAGAAGGTCCACTTCTTCCTTTTGCAGGAAGAACGGCCGGGTCAGGAAGCGGTCTTCGAGACCCTCGCGCACCGCGTGGAGCCGGTGCTGATCGGGATTCTCGGGCCAGAGCGCCGACCTGCCGGCGGCCGAGCCGAGGTAGCGGCCGGTGAGGGCGCCGCGGACGGGAGACGGGAGGGCGGGCGCGGTCATCGGGGCTCTCCGCCGTCGAGGTTCTCCGGGTGGGCGGGGGCCGCTTCGGTGCGGACGGTGACGAACGACAGGGCGGCGCGGGCCCGTTCGAGGGCCTCGTCGGCCGTGTCGGCCACCGCGGTGACCGATCCGCACCGGTCGTCGGAACTGCGCAGCGGGGTCACGGTCTGCCCGGGCTCGACGCCGGGTGCGACGGTCACGACGCCGGGCTGCCTTGACGCGGAGTCCCAGCCGGAGACCTCGGTGGCGACGCCGGGGTCCGCGGTGAGGAACCAGGTCGCCGCGGCGCCCGCCCGGTCGGCGGCCGGCCCCGGCAGCGGGAGGCCGGCGGTCCGGGCCGCGAGGAGGTCCCGGATGTCGAGGCCGGTGACATGCCGGACGAGGTCGACGATGCCGTCGCCGCCCGGCCGGTTGTGGGACTCGACGATCCGCGGACCGTTCGAGGTGAGGATGATCTCGGTGTGGGCGGGACCCTCGACGAGGCCCATCGCGTCGAGGAAGCGGCGCGTCGCGTCTTCGAGCTGGGTGTACGCGGCCGGGCCGACGCGGGCGGGGACGACATGACCGACCTCGACGGCGCCGTCCCCGGTGAACTTCTCGGTGACGGCGAGGAGGCGGTGGTGCCCGTCGTGGCTGAACGTCTCGACGCTGAACTCCGGTCCGTCCAGGAACTCTTCGGCCAGCAGCGCGCCCGGCTGGGCGGCGACGGCGTGGCGCGCCGAGTCGAGGTCACCGGCGTCCCGCAGGATCGTGATGCCCTCGCTGCCGGCCCCGTCACGGGGCTTGAGCACGACGGGCAGACCGACACGCGTGACGAACGCGTCGACTTCTCCGGGCGTGTGCATCACCCGGGCCCGTACCGCGTCCGCGGCTCCCTGGCGGTCGATCCGCTGCCGCATCGCGCACTTGTCCTTGAGCGCCAGAACGGTGTCGAGCGGGTTCCCCTCCAGTCCCAGGGCGTCCCCGATCCGCGCGGCGACGGTCAGGAACCGCTCGCGTACGGTGACCACGCGCCGGAAGGGGACCTCCCGGTGCAGGGCGACGGCCCTGCGGACCCAGTTCTCCTCGTCCCCCTCGGCGAGGAGCCACGCCTCGTCGCAGGCCCGGTGGTGGGCGGGGGTGAACTCCTCGGTCGTACCGCCGTAGACGACGTACACGCCGTGCTCGCGCAAGGCCGCGGGGAGCCGGGTGCCGCCGCCCAGGACGAGGACGGCCGGGCGCGGGTCCGCGGGACGGGGCGGCTGGTCCTCTTCGGCAGGGGCGGGGGCGGGGAGAGGCGCTGCGAACGCGGTCATGCTGACTCCTGGACGGAAAGACGGACGGAGGCGGGTTCCGGGGTGGTGGCCGGGCCGGGGCCCGCGGCGGTGGCCGGGGCGGGTTCCGGGGCGGGTTCCGGAGTGACGGCGGACTCGGCGGTGCCGGCCGCCTGGGCCCAGCGGGTCGCGGCGGGGACGGCCCAGGACAGCGCGGCGACGAGGACGCCGAGCAGCAGCCAGCCGCTGACGGGCCGCCAGTTCGGTCCGTCGGCCAGACACACGGTGGTGACGACCAGGGGCGCGACGGCGGCGGTGGCCCCGCGGCCGAGGGAGAAGAAGCCCTGGTACTCGCCGTGCGATCCGGCGGGGGCGAGTTCGTAGCTGAGCCCGTAGGTGCCCGCCGAGTGCCACAGCTCACCGGCGGTGTGCAGCACCATGCCGACGACGAGCAGGGCGAAGGCCAGTGCGGGGGATCCCGCGAAGACGGCGGACGCGATCACGGCCCAGCCGATCAGCAGTACACCGCCGGCCCGGCGGACCGCGCGCGCGGCGGTGGACGCCTCGCCGGTGCCCCGGGAGAAGGGGACCTGGAGCAGCACCACCAGGACGGTGTTGGCCAGGATGACGGCGGAGATGCTCCACGCGGGGGCTTCGCTGTGCCCGGCGATCCACAGGGGAAGGGCGATGGACAGCACCTCGTAGTGGATGCTCGTGATCCCGCACAGGGCCGTGACCAGGGTGTAGGGCCGGTTACGCAGCACCGCGCGGCGCGGCGGAGAGGCCGGCCCGCCGGCCGGAGCCGCGGGCCCCGCGCTCGCGGCCGCGACGGCGGGGACGGCGGGGACGCGCAGCAGGGGCAGCGCGGCGCCCACGTACATCGCGGCGTTGAGCAGGACTACCCCGAGATAGGCGGCGCGGGTGTCGGCGGCGAGGGCCAGGGCCGCGAGCGCCGTGCCGATGCTCAGACCGGCGTTGGTCACCGACTTGAGCATGGCCCGCAGCCGGACCCGCGCCTCGCCGACCCCGACCCCCCCGATCACGGCGCCCCGTGCCGCGCTGCCCCCGCGTTCCGCGAGGGAGGCGACCGTGGAGACCACGATGAACGCCCACAGGGAGTGCACGAGCGCGAAGGAGGCGGTGGCGGCGGCCTGGCCGAGCAGGGTGACCGTATAGGTGCCGCGCGCGCCGAACCGGTCGGCGACCCGGCCGATCGGCACGGCCGCGGCCAGTCCGATCATCCCGGCGATGGCGAGTCCGAGACCGACCTGGGCCGGGGCGAGCCCCACGGAGCGGGTGAAGAACAACGCGCTCACCGGCAGGAAGAGCCCGCTGCCGGTCTGTCCGACGAAGGTGGACAGGGCGAGGGCCCGGGGCGCGCCGGGAGCGGGCAGCAGGGCGCGCAGCCGCCCGCCCGGGGCGCCCGGGGAGGTGGCCCGGTCAGCCACGGCCCGCCTCGTCGTTCTCGAATGGCGTCGCCGCCTCGGCTTCGAGCCGCGCCACCGCCTCCAGCACCAGCGCCGCGTGGTCCTCGGGCGCCGCGATCGGGTGGATCAGCGCCCGCACCTCGCCCGCGCGGTCGAGGACGACCCCGGCCCGGGCGAAGAGGGTGCGGTCGTCCGCCCGTACCTCGGGGACGCCGAGTGCCCGGCCGAGGGCCAGCGTGTCGTCGCCGACGAGCGGGTACCCCAGCGCGCGGGTCTCGGCGAACTCGGCGAGGTGGCCGGGGGCGTGGGCGCTGACGCCCAGCACCCGCACACCGGCACGGGCGAACGCGGCGGCCGCGTCGCGTGCCGAGCACAGGCCGGTCGTGCAGCCCCCCAGCTCGGGGATGACCTCGCCGATGCCCGGCTCGGTGATGAAGAACAGCACGGTCCACCGGTGCTCGGCGGAGGGAACGGCGACGGGGCCTTCTGTCGTCCCGACGGTGACATGCATGGGGTACCTCTGCGGTGTGGGGTGTGCGGTGTGGGGTGTGCGGATGCGGGGCTGTGCGCGGCCGTACGCCGGGGTGCGGTCATACGGCCATACGGTCATACGGTCATACGGAGTCGGCGTACCGCTCCGTCTCCCACGAGGTGACGACGCCGTGCCAGGCGGACCAGTCGGCGCGGGCCTGGTGGGTGAACGCGCGCGTGGTGAGCGCGCTCAGGGCGTCGCGCACGGTGGCGTCCTCCTCCAGGGCCCGCATCGAGGAGGGCAGATCCGTGGGCAGCGGGGAGATGCCGCGTGCCGCGAGATCGCCGGGGCGCAGCGTGTCGGCCGGTTCCTCGCAGGCGTCCGGCAGTTCGAGCCCGCGGTCCTGGCCGTCGGCGAACGCGGCGAGCACACCGGCGAACAGCAGATAGGGGTTGGCGGCCGGGTCGGGGCTGCGCATCTCCAGGCGCAGGGAGCGCGGAGCGCGGTTGTCGCCCACGACCTTGAACGCCGTGGAGCGGTTGTGCCGGGCCCAGCTGATGTGCACGGGGGTACCGGAGGCGGGGACGAGCCGCTTGTACGAGTTCACCGTCGGGTTGCCCAGGCCCGTCAGCGCCGGCGCGTGGTCGAGGACACCGGCGAGCGAGGCGCGGAAGAGAGCGGACATGCCCTGCGGGTCCGCGGCGTCGTGGAACAGCGGGTCGCCGTCGGTCCGGGCGGCGAGTTCGGCGGCGGCGGTTTTGGTCTTTGTTCCGGCGTCGGCCCCCGTCCCCGTGCCCGTCCCGGTGCCCGTCTCCGTGCCCGTCCCGGTGTCCGTCAAGGACACATGGACGTGCAGGGCGTTGCCGTACAGATGGGCGAGCGGCTTCGGCATGAAGACCGCGGACAGCCCGCGGCGGCGGGCCATGACCCGGGCCGTGTGCTTGAGCAGCAGGAGCCGGTCCGCCGTGGTCAGCGCGTCGCCGTGGCGGAAGACGAGTTCACGCTGCCCGGCACACACCTCGTGGTGGTGGCCGTCGACGGTGAAGCCCATCTCGCTCAGCGCCTCGCTGATGTCCCGGCAGACCTCGTCGGCCTCTTCGCCGGCGCCGAGGTCCCAGTAGCCGGCGCGGTCGGCGGGCTCGCCCGCGGCCTTGGACCCGGTGGGGCGCAGCAGATAGAACTCGGCCTCGACGCCGAAGACCGGCCGCTGCCCCCGGGCTTCGGAGGCGGCGACGGCGCGCCGCAGCACCGCGCGCGGGTCGGCGGCGAACGGCTGTCCGTCGCCGTCCACCACATCGCAGAAGACCATGCCGACGGTGCGCCCGGCGGGAGTGGCCCAGGGGCGCCGGACGAAGGTCGAGGGGTCGGGGACCAGCCGCAGATCGCTGTGGTCGGGATCGCCGTAGCCGAGCAGGACCGCTCCGTCGAGGGTCCAGCCGGTGTCGCGTACCTCGGCCCAGCGGGCGGAGGGCACTTCGAGGGTCTTGAGACGTCCGGAGACGTCGCTGAAGAGCAGTTGGATGAAATCGACGTCCCGCGCGGGGTCGGTCGGCGGCGTGCCGTGGGCCGTCGGCGTGGTGGAGGTCATGGTCATCGGTGTGCGGTTCCTCGGATCACGGCGGACGCGGCGGGGCCGGTGGGGTCGGTGGGGCGGCCGGCTCGGTGGGTGACGTCGCCGCCGGTCCGGGCGGCGGCCGCCGGCGCGACGTGGTGCCGGGGCAGATAGCCGGCCAGCACGCGGTCGGAGAGCAGGCCCAGCGAGCTCAGGTTGGGGAATCCCGGGCCCTGCGCGAGCCCCGCCAGATTCGGCAGATGCAGGGGCGCGGGCAGACCGTCGACCGCGAGCGAGGTCCCGATGGACTGCTCCACCCGGTCACGGGTCGCGGCGCCGCCGAGCGCGGCGCGCAGCGCGTGCTCCGCCCGGGGCCCGAGAATCCGGGTGAACCACAGCGGGCTGCCCCCGGTGGCGTCGACGACCAGGTCGGCGTGCCGGATGTGCTGGCGACCCCCGTACGCGACCTCCACCGCCACGCCGTCGTCGCCGCCGCGGGTACCGACGACCCGGCCCGGCATCCAGGAGATCTTGGACGTCAGCGCGAGATCGCGCTGCACCTCCTGCGAGAACACCGCGCGGTCGGTGCGCCGGATGAACTCCTGGCGGTCCGCCTGGGAGAGGCCGTCCCAGCCGGTGGGGTCGCTGTAGTAGCGGTTCTCGAAGGGGCTCTCGCCACGGCTGTACAGCGTGGCGCGAGGAGCGACGACGGTCACTTCGCGGTCCATGACGAGGGCGAGTTCCCGCACGATCGTGCCCGCGGTCTCGCCCGCGCCGACGACGACCACGCGCTCGGCCCAGTCGGGCAGACCCGTGACGGCCAGCCGCCAGAAACCCCCGGTGTCGAGCACCCGGACGCCGTCGGCCGGCACGGTGCCCGAGGTGGGCCCGGGGCCGGAGATCAGCAGGCCGCGGCCGTGCACCAGGTTGCGCGCCGGACCCTCGTGGACGGTGAGCTGCCAGCCCCCGTCGACGAGTTCGGCGCGCCGGACCTCTCCGTTGACGGTCCGCATCCCGGCCCGGTCGGCGGCCCACTCCAGGTAGTCGGCCCACTCCCGGTGGGTCGGCTGGGGCCGGCCGCGGTCGATCCAGCGTGCGTAGACGCCCCTCGACAGCAGGAAGCCGCTCCAGCTGTAGCCGGACATCCGGTGGGCTATCTCGCCGATGACGGGGTCGTCGAGGTCGCCCCAGGTCGCGCAGTCGTACGGAAACCCGAGGTCCTTCTCGGGAAGGGTGCCGAGCCGCTGCCGGCCGTTGGTCCAGCCGCGTCCCTCGCGCCAGTTGGCGGCGGTGCGGTCGCGCTCGACGGCGACGACCTCGGGGACGTCGAAGCCCGCGGCGCGCAGCACGCTCGACTTCGCGGCCAGGGCGATGGCCTTGGGGCCGGCGCCGAGGACCAGGAGGGGTGCGCCGCCGAGGTCGGCGGTGTTCCTCGCGCCGTCCCTCGTCTCGGACTCGTGGGGCGCGGAAAGCGTGGATGACTGTGGCATGAAGGGCTCCCGCTCAGAGGAAGCGGGCGGGATCGAACGCGGCCGGGATACCGTCGCCCCGGCCGCCGCGGATCCGCTCCGCCAGTTGTTCCGGCATGACCTGCGAGTAGGGCATGCCATGGCCGTTGAACGCCGCGATCACCCAGAGGCCCTCGGCCCCCGGCCAGGCGCCGACCAGGGGGCAGCGGTCCGGGGTGAAGGCCATGACGCCGCTCCACGCGCGGACGATGGGCACGCCCGCCGTCTTTGGCAGCAGCGAGGGCAGGGCCCCGGCCAGCCGCTCGGCCAGTTCGGGGGAGAACGCGGGCGTGTTGCCGCCTTCCGGTACGTCGACGCCCTCGTCGCGGCCGGGGACCGTGTTGCGCAGTCCGCCCAGGAGCAGCGAGCCGTCCGGGGCCTGGCCGCCGTACACGAGACCTCGGTCGAGACCCCACTGCGGGATGCGGAAGGAGACCGGTGCGGTCTGGACGAGCTGGCCGCGCACCGGGGTGATGACCGGGGCGAGTTCCGGCAGCAGCCGGGGCGTCCAGGCGTTCAGCGCGACGACGACTTGATCCGCGTGCACGCGGCCCGCGTCCGTGGTGACGATCCAGCCGTCCGCGGCCCGCTCCACGGACTCCACCGTGATGCCGCAGACGAATTCCGCGCCGTGGCGCGACGCCGCGTCCGCCATGCCGCGTACGTAGGCGACCGAGTGGACCGCGTCCTGGTTTGGCCGGTACAGACCGCCGAGGACGGTGTCCGAGAGGTCGGTCCCGAACACCTCGCGGGCGGCGCGGCGGTCCAGCCACTCGGCGGCGATGCCGTCCGAGGTCAGGGCCTCGGCGGTCCGCCGGAGTTCGCGGGCCTCGTCCTCGGCGACGGCGAGGTCGAGCTTGGCGGTGGGGAACCGGGTGCTCCGCAGTCCCTCACGGGCCACGACCTCGTGCGTCAGTTCCTGGTTGACGAGGGTGGCCCGGTAGATGGCCAACGCCTCGGCGTGCCCGTACTTCTCGATGGCGAGGGCGTGCTGCGCGTTGCCGCCCTGGATCATGCGGCCGGCGTTACGGCCGGACGACCCCATGGCCGGGCCGGAGTTGCGCTCGAGGACCAGGGGACGCAGGCCCGCCCGGGCGAGCCAGTAGGCGAGGGTGGTGCCCATCACGCCGGCGCCGAGCACGCAGACGCCGGTGCGCCGGGGCAGTTCGGTGCCGCCGCCGGTCCAGCCGGGGCCGGACGCGAGCCAGTAGGAATCGGGGGACTGGGAGGCGGGGCCGGTGGTGGTGCCGGCTCCGGCGGTGTTGCCGGTGTCGGCGGTGTTGGTGTCGTTGGTGTCGTTGGTGGTCACGTCCAGCACTCCGAACTGGGCAGACGGCGGGCGGGCGACTCGTCGGGGCCGGCCGGGGAAGTCGAGAAGGAGATCAGGGCGGCGAGCCGGTCGGCCCGCTCGACGGCCCGCGCCGTGTCGTCGCCGACCGCGACGACATAGCCGAGCCGGTGCAGATTGCTGGTGACCGGTTCGACCACGTCGCCGGGGCGCGTCAGCAGGACGACCCGCTCGCGGGCGTGGTCGAGCTGCGCGGACACCTCGGCGACGCCGTCGACGCGCCGGACCACGCCGGGCTCCGCGGTGAGGAAACGGATCGCCGCGCCACCGGTGAAGACGGTCTGGTCCAGTGCGTCCAGGTCGACGGGCCGGCCGAGGGCGAGATCGGCGGCGATGCCGTAGACGTCCGCTCCGCCGGCGAGCCGGACGAGGTCCAGGATGCAGTCGCCCGCGGGGCGGGGGTTGACCTCGATGATCCGGGGACCGTCGGCGGTGAGGATCATCTCCGTGTGCGCGACACCGTGGTCGTAGCCGACGGCCTTCAGCGCGGCCGCGGCGATCTCGCGCACCTGGCCGCCCAGGGCTCCGCCGAGGCGGGCCGGTACGGCCTGACCCAGCTCGACGAACACGTCGCCGCGGGTGCTCGACTTCTCCGTGCAGGCCACGACGGCGGTACGGCCGGCGACCGTGACCGTCTCGACGCTGATCTCCTCGCCGATGAGCTCCTCCTCGGCGAGGAGGCAGCCGGTCTTGGTGAACGGCGCCGCGCCGTCCCAGGCGGCGTCGAGTTCCGTCGCGTCCGCGGCCCGCACCACACCGCGTCCCGCGGAGGAGTCGGCGGGCTTGACGATGAGCGGGTAGGACAGGCCCCGGACCGCCGCCGGCCGGTCCGCCGGGGCGGCCTGGGCGTCGAGCACCCGGAACCGGGGGCCGGGCACGCCCGACTCGGCGAACCGGGCCCGTGCCCACGTCTTGTCCGTGAGCGACCGGAGCGTACGGGGAGAGCAGCCCGGCAGACCGAACTCCTCCGCGAGCCGGGCCACCAGAGGCAGCGTCGAGTCGAGGAAGCCGATCACGCCCTTCTCGCCAGGTGCCGCGGCGAGCGCGGCACGACAAGCCTCGTACACCTCGTCGGCGGGGCGCTCAGGGGAGAGCGGAATCTGCTGGTCCGCCAGTCTGAGGTAGGCGGCGGTGGCGCTCTCCGCCATCGCCAGTCCGAAATCCGTCCGGGCGGCCCAGGAGGTCAGCGCCTGCTCGCGCAGACACCCCACCCGGACCAGCAGCAGGAGGGCTTTCGCGTCCATTGCTACGACCTTCGTTCGGTAGAGAACCATCGACCTTCGCCGTCGGGACCCCTCGGGGGCCCCGGACGGATCAGCCCCAGCCGGTGTCCTGGGCGAGGACGCTGATGCCCACGGTCCGGCCGGCGGCCGTGGTGTGGAGGTCGCCGGCGCCCGCTGCCGCGCCCGCCAGTCCGGTGCTGACCGCGACCGCGGTCGTCAGCAGAAGAATCCAGAGCTTGACCTTGCGCATGTGCCCGGCCCCCGTTCGGTGTGATCGACACATTTATGGCCGGGTCGCAGGAGATTTTTCGGTTGCCCGGCTTGATCTCGATCGTTTCGTCGGTCGGCGGCGGGCACCACAGCGGCGAAGGTTCATGAATAGGAAGTGACGAAACATGAACGGTGGACGAACAGGTGGTGAACGCCCCATAGCGGGTGATAGTGACCCGCCGGAGAGTGCCCGATGTTTCGGTCCGTGTTCGCGCGGTGGCGTTCAGGGGTGGCCGACGCTGTCGAACCGGCTGTTTTTCGCCGTTCGCCGACCGGGCCGAGGAGGGGGCGAGCCGGGAGGGGGAGGGTGCCCGGATACGCGGCCGGCCGGCCCCTCCGGGGGCCGCCCGCGACCACTCAGCTCGGTTCACCGCCGCGCTCCCGGCCTGCCCGGACGACGGCTCGGGTGAGGGGCTCGCCCAGCGCGGCGCACAGGACGTCGTCGTTCTCGAGAGCGCGTATCGCGGCCGGGAGGCCGGTGGGAACGGAGGCGACGCAGGCAGGGGTGGGAGCCGGGGCGCGACCGTCCGCCGCCGGGGACGAGGCCCCTGCCGGCGCGCGGCCCTGCCCCTCGTCGGCGAGGGCGGCCAGGATTCCGGTGAAGAGCAGGTACGGATTCCCGGCCGGGCCGGGAACGCGGATCTCCAGCCGCGTCGACTCCGGTGTCCCGGGATCGCCCGCGGCCTTGAACGTCGCGGAGCCGCACGCGCGAACCCCGGCCCGCGGCCCCGGAGTTCCCTCTCCGGTGCACGCCGGGCAAGGGCAGGCCTCGGCGGCCTCGGCGGCCTCGGCGGCCTCGGCGTCCGGGAAGCCCGGGACGCCCGGGGCGCTCAGGGTGTCGAGGGCGCTCAAGCCCGGTGCGTGGGCCAGGAGTCCGGCGAGTGCCCGGTTCGGCGGCCCGGGCACCCCGAGGGACTCCTCGGGGTCGTGGAACGACGGACGGGAATCCATTCCCGTACCGGCTCCCGCACCGACTCCCGCACCGATGAGGGACACCTGGACGCGAGGTCCGTCGCTCCACGGGAGGGCCTGGGGCCCGGGGGAGAACACCGCCGTCATGTTCCGGCGGCGCGCCATCGTGGCGGCGGTGTGCCGGAACAGCAGGAGGCGGTCGGCGGCGTCGAGCGCGTCCCCTTCCTCGAAGGTGATCTTCCAGCGTCCGGTGCGGAGATCCTGGTGATGCCCGGTGACGGTGCGGCCCATGAGGCCGAGCGCCTCGCTGATGTCCCGGCAGATCTCGGCGGTCCGCTCGTCCTCTCCCGTTTCTCCGGCGGCCGGGTGGCCGGCCCCGGCGCGAGGAACCGTCCCGGGGGGAAGACTCTCGGCGGGCAGCAGCCCGAACTCCGCCGTCACACCGAAGCGCGCCCGCTGTCCGCGGGCCGCGGACAGCCGGCCCGCGCGTCGCAGAACGGCTCGCGGGTCACCCGCGAAGGGCCGTCCCCTTCGGTCGAGCACCTCGCAGAACACCATGCCGATGCCGCGCCCGGCGGGAGTGCGCCAGGGGCGCAGGACGAAGCTGCCGGGGTCGGGGACGAGCCGGAGTTCCTCCTCGTCGGGACCCGTCTCCCCGAGGATCGCCGCGCTGTCGAGGGGCCGGCCGGAGGCGAGCGTCGCGGCCCAGCGGGCGGTGGGGATCTCCACGTTCCGCAGGCGTCCCGCGACATCGGTGAACAGCAGCTGGACGAAGTCGGTGTCGACGAGGTCGGCCGGGGCCGCGGTGGCGGCGTTCATGGCGAACATGGCGAATCTCCTCACGGGGCCGCCGCGCGCGGGCCGCGTGGTGAGCGGCGTGGGCGGGGCGGCCCCGCGCGGGCCCCCGGAACGGTGGTGGGGAAGTCCGGACGCCGGCGGAGCGACCGGCCCGCTCGCCCTTCCCCTCCGGCCGGTGCCTCGCGTACCGAGGGAAGGGGCGGCCGCGCCGCCGATGTCCGCGCGATGCCGGTGGGCCGGTGGGCCGGTGGGCCGGCCGGTCGTGTGGCGTGCCCGGAGCGGCTCCGGCGGGTGCGGATGCGGGTGAGGGGGCGAGCGAAGGAAACTGCCTCGATTGCCCCGCTTTATCGTGTGACACAACGCCATCGCACGGATGCCCCAGACTGCGGAGCCTGCTCCTGTATCCGGCGTCACCCGCATCCTCGCCGTGGCCGCCCGTCGAACGCTATTCACGGTAGGGATCATGGATAGGTGATGCAGGAACATGAAGGCAGAACAAATGGATCCTGAACGACGGGATGGTGCCAAAAGCGATCAAGACCAGGGCGCTGAGGGTCTGCGGCGGGTGTACGAGGAAGCTCTGCGCCGGGGCCGGGTCTCCTGCGGGGAGCTCTGCAAGTCGGTCGGCCTGCCCGAAGCCGTGGTCAAGAACGCCTTCATGAGGCTCCGCGAACTCGGCATGCTGCAGCCTGCCGAGCAGCGACCCGGCTTCTACGTCTGCCGTTCCCCCGACGTGGCGGAGGCACTCGCGCTGGGTCCGCTCCGCCGGGAGCTCCAGGACACCAAGGAGGTCCTGAGCCGGGCGAGCGCCGCGTTCACCGTCCTTCGCGAGGTGTACGAAACGGCCGGGCGGGAGGCCCGCGAGGCGGACGGCGTCGTCCTCGCGGTCGACCCGGCCGACGTCAACGCCCTGCTGGACCAGGCGGCGTCGGAGTGCCGTACCGACTTGATCACGGCCCAGCCGGGTGGATCCCGCCCCGTGGAGATCCTCGCCGAGGCCCAGTCGCGCGATCTGGCGATGCTGGAGAAGGGCGTGCGGATGCGGACTCTCTACCAGCACAGCGCCCGCTTCGACCCCGCCACCGAGGCATATGCCGAGCGGCTGATGCGGTCCGGTGCGGAGTTCCGCACCCTCCACACGCTCTTTCCCCGGCTCATCATCTTCGACCGGCAGGTCGCCTTCGTCCCCACCAGGGACGGCGCGAGCGCCGTGTGTCTGCGGCAGCCGGACCTCGTGGCGTTCCTGCTGAGCACCTTCGAAACGGCCTGGCAGGCGGCGATGCCGTTCGCCTCGGCCTACGAGACCCGCCGGCAGAAGTACGTGGTCTCCGACACCCAGCAGGCGATCACCCGCCTGCTGCTCCTTGAGGACAAGGACGCCTCCATCGCCCGCCGGCTCGGCATCAGCGAGCGGGCGTGCCGTCAGCACATCGCGAAACTCATGGCGCGGTTCGGCGCCCGTAACCGCACTCATCTCGGCTATCTGCTGGCCACCGAGGCACAACCGGCCGAGGGGCGTGAGGTGGCGCGATAGCGCCGCTTTGGGGAGGGAGCGGCCGGCATCGCGTCACGATGCCGGCCGCTTCCGCTCTTCCCGGCGGGTCCGGTGGCGCGGTGCCGGCCGACGGCGGCGGGAGCGGGTCCCCGAAGGGCCGTAGGGTGGTTCGGACGAGCCGGAACGAGGACGTGGGCAGGCGTGGACGTGAGCGTGGACCAGGGCGTGGGTGGCGAGTCCGACGAGCGGCCCGAGGCGCGGCTGGAGAGAGCCGTCCGGGTGGCCGAGCAGGCCCTGATCGAGTTCGAGATCGCGGTCGAGACCTTCCGGATCGAGGTGGAGAACTTCTCCCGGCTGCACCACCAGCGGCTCGGTCCGGTGTACGCGCGGCTCGACGAGCTGGACGTCCGGATCGCCGAGGCCCGGGCGGCCCGCAGCGGGGACCCGGAGGAGCTGCGGCGGGCGCGTGAGGCGCGCGCCTCGCTGGCGCCGCTGCCCGGGGTCGAGGAACTCTTCCACGACTGGCTCGACTCCGACGGCCTGTCCGAGGAAGCGGCGGCGATGCTGACCGAGCGCCCGGTGCAGCCGCCGAAGCGGGTCCGTCCGTCGGACGAGGTCCGCAAGCTGTACCGCGATCTGGTGCGCCAGGCGCACCCGGACCTGGCGCGGGACGACGACGAGCGCAGGCGCCGCGAGGAGTTCGTCGCGCGCGTGAACGCCGCCTACGCCCTCGGGGACGAGACGCGGCTGCGCGCCCTCACCAAGGAGTGGGCGGCCGGCCCGGTGCCCGAGGTGCGGCTCAGCGAGGGCGAGGAGCTGTACGCGCGGCTGGAGTGGCTGTCCCAGCGCAAGGAGATGCTGTCGCGGGTGGCCCGGGAACTGGAGGAGAGCGGCATCGGCGCGATGCTGCGGATGGCTCCCGACGACCCGGACCGCCTCCTTGAGGAGATCGCCGGGCAGCTGCTGGCACAGGTCGCCGAACGTGAGGCGGAACTCGCCGAGCTCGTGCAGTAGGTTCGTGACAAGTGCGCCCGCACAGGGCGCGACGTTGCCGAGGGAAGGCCTGGACCATGAATCTCGCCCCGCTGCCGTCGGTCGCCGCGGCCCTGGTGCCCGACGACGCCCTCGTGCTGGACGTCCGCGAGGACGACGAGTGGGCGGCCGGTCACATCGAGAGCGCGCTGCACGTGCCGATGAGCGACTTCGTGGCCCGGTTCGGCGCGGTGAGCGACGCGGTCGGCGACAGCGGGCGGGCGTATGTGATGTGCCGTTCCGGTGGCCGTTCGGCGCAGGTCACGCAGTACCTGATCGGGCAGGGCGTCGACGCGGTGAACATCGACGGCGGCATGCAGGCCTGGGCCGGCGCCGGGCGCCCCATGGTGGCGGACGGCGACAGCGCCGCGCAGGTGATCTGACAAACCCTGGCCTCTTCGCGGGCCGGTAGACCGACCGGGCCGGCAGACGACCGGGCCGGCAGACGACCGGGCCGGTCAGACGACGGGATGGGCGGCGAGCAGGTCGCCCAGTTCCTCCTCGTGCCGGCCGGCCGGGCCGAGGGACAGTTCGAGGTACTTCGCCCAGGCGTGGAAACGGTGCAGGGCGTAGCTCGTGTCGGCGCCGAAGCCGCCGTGCAGGTGCTGGGCGGTCTGGACGACCCGCCGTACCCCCTCCGCCGCCCAGATCTTGGCGACGGCGATGTCCGCGGCGGCGGGGAGCGCGGTCGTGGCGCCGGTGGCCAGCCGCCAGGCGGCCTGCCAGAGCGTGACCTCCATGGCACGCAGATCGATGTAGCGGTCGGCGGCCTGGACGGCGACGGCCTGGAACGTGGCCACGGGATGCCCGAACTGCCGGCGCCCGGCCGTGTACCGGCTGGTCATCGCGAGCGCCTGTTCGCCGAGCCCGAGGGCGAGAGCGCAGGTGCCGGTGGTGAGAAGGCCGTGCAGCCAGGGCCACGCCCCGTCGGAGTCGACGACGTCGTCGGGGCCGAGACGGACGCCGTCGAGCCGCAGGTCGGCGAGAAGCTCGCCATGGGTGCCGTACTGGTCGGCGAGGGTCAGACCGCTTTGATCGCGGGGCACCAGGGCGACGAGGGTGCGGCCGTCGGCGGTGTGCGCGGGTATGGCGATACGGTCCGCCCGCTGGGCCCAGGGGACGGCGCCGGTGTGCCCGTCGAACGTCCAGCCGGTGTCGTCGCGGCGGGCGGTGACGGCGAGCGGCGGCGGTTCATGGCCGGTCCGGCCGTGGGCGGCGGCGGTGAGGACGAGTTCGCCGCGCGCGACCCGGGGCAGCAGGGCGGCGGCGGTCTTGGCCGGGCCGTGGCGCTGGAGGGTGAGCGCGACCGCGCTGGTCTCCAGAAGGGGAACGCGGGCCAGGGCCCGGGCGGATTCGCGCAGGACGAGGCAGAGCGCGATGGGGTCGAGGCCAAAGCCGCCGTGGGCGGGGTCGAGGACGAGACCGAGCAGGTCGGTGGCGGCGAGCCGGTGCCACAGGACACGGTCGAGGTCGTCGGCGACCGCCCCTGAGGTGAGGGCGGGGCTGGGTACGGCGTCGGGGGCGACGTCCGCGAAGACGGCCCGGGCCGTTTCGGCGGCGGCTCGTTGTTCTTCGGTGAAGGTGAAGTCCACTGTCCTGCCCTTCCCTTGGCTTCCCGGCTGCCCCGTTTCGATCTGACGGATCGTCAAGATAGGGCAGCCGTGGAAGGAAGGGAATGGCCGGGCGGGAGCTCTGCCCAAGTGGTCTCCGGCGGTCCCCGGTGAGCCTGAGCGGGCCTCAGTGGGCCTCAGCGGTCCTCAGCGGTCGAAGTCGAGTTCGACGTCCGGGGTGACGGGGTGGGACTGACAGGCCAGGACGTAGCCCGCTTCGGTTTCCTCGGGATCCAGGGCGAAGTTGCGGTCCATCCGCACCTCGCCGGAGACGAGGAAGGCGCGGCAGGTTCCGCAGACGCCGCCCTTGCAGGCGTACGGGGCGTCCGCCCGGGCGCGCAGCACCGTTTCGAGCAGCGTCTCGCCCTGCTGGACCGGCCAGTTGCCGGACCGGCCGTGCAGGGTGGCGGACAGCGTCGCGTCGGCGGGGGCGTCCGTCGCGGGGGCCGGGGCGGGTGCCGAGCCGTCGTCGACGTGGAAGATCTCCTGGTGCACCCGGGAGCGGTCGACACCGAGGTCGCGCAGGGCCTGCTCGGCACTCTGCACGAGGCCGAACGGACCGCACAGGAACCAGCCGTCCATCTCGCCGACCGGGAGCAGCGCCGGCAGCAGTTCGGCGAGCCGGGCGTGGTCGAGCCGGCCGGACGGGAGCCCGGCCTGCTGCTCCTCGCGGGAGAGCGCGGTGACGAGCTGGAACCGGTCGGGGAAGCGGTCCTTCAGATCCGCGACCTCGTCGAGGAACATCGTGGAGGCCGCGGTGCGGTCGCCGCGGATGAGGCAGAAACGGGCCTCGGGTTCGCGGGCGAGCAGGGTGGCGGCCATCGACAGGACCGGGGTGATGCCGCTGCCGCCGACCACGGCGGCGAAGTGCCCGGGGCGCGGTTCGAGGACGAAGCGGCCGGTGGGCTCCATGACGTCGACGGTGTCGCCGACGGCCAGTTCCTTGAGCGCGTACGTGGAGAACTCGCCGCCGTCGACCAGCCGGATGCCGACCCGCGGGGCCGTGGGCTCGCCCTCGGCGGGGGCCGGGGAGCAGATCGAGTAGGTACGGCGGATCTCCTCGCCGTCCTGTCCGGTGCGGCGCAGGGCGAGGTGCTGGCCGGGGATGTGGCGGTAGGCGTCGCGCAGCTCGGGCGGGACGGCGAAGGTCACGGCCACGGAGTCGTCGGTGAGCTGCTCGATCGCGCTCACCCGGAGCGGATGGAACCCGGCCCGTCCGGTGCTGGGGGTCGGCATCTACAACTCCTTGAAGTGGTCGAACGGTTCGCGGCAGGCGGCGCAGCGGCGCAGCGCCTTGCACGTGGTGGAGGAGAAGCGGCTGAGGAGTTCGGTGTCGGTGGAGCCGCAGTGGGGACAGCGGATGGCGAGGGTCAGCGATACGGGCCCGCCGGCGGGGCCCTGGGGCCGGGGCGGGGCGATGCCGAACTCGGTGAGTTTGCGGCGCCCTTCCTCGCTGATGTCGTCCGTGGACCAGGCGGGGGTGAGCACGGTGACGACGGTGACGTCGGGTATGCCGTGCGCGTGGAGGGCGTTCTCGATGTCGGTGGACATCGCCTCGATGGCGGGGCAGCCGGTGTACGTCGGGGTGAGGTCGACCTGGACGCGGCCGGGGCCCTGGAGGTGCACGCCGCGCACCACGCCGAGGTCGGCGAGGGTGAGGACGGGCAGCTCCGGGTCGGGGACGGCGCCGGCGATCCGGGCCAGTTCCGCTTCCAGGGCGGTCGGGGCCGGGGCGGGGTCGTGGGTGGCGGTCACCAGGACGCTCCGGGGTGGCTGCGGTGCAGGTGCTGCATTTCGGCGAGGAGCCTGCCGAACGGTTCGGTGTGCAGCCCCTGCCGTCCGGCCCCCGCGCTCCAGGCGCCGGTGCGGGCGCCGGTGGGCACGGTGAGGGTGGCGCGTTCGAGGACGGCGGTGACGGAGTCGAGCCAGGCGCGCTCCATGGCCTCGGTGTCGAGGTCGAGGCCGTCGAGCGGCTGGAACAGTTCGCCGGTGTAGCGCCACAGGGCCTGGCAGGCCTCCTGCATCCGGCGGTGGCTCTCGTCGGTGCCGTCGCCCAGGCGCAGGGTCCAGTGCTCGGCGTGGTCCTGGTGGTAGACCACTTCCTTGACGGCCTTGCCCGCGAGCGGGGCCAGGGGGCTGTCGCCCTCGGCCAGCGCGGCGTAGAGCAGTCGCTGGTAGGTGGAGAAGTAGAGCTGGCGGGCGATGGTGTGCGCGAAGTCGCCGTTGGGCTGCTCGACGAGCTGGCAGTTGAGGAAGGCGCGTTCCTCGCGGAGGTAGGCGAGTTCGTCCTCGTCGCCGGCGAGGGAGAGCAGGAGGCGGGCCTGGCCGAGGAGGTCGAGCGCGATGTTGGCGAGCGCGACGTCCTCTTCGAGGGCGGGGGCGTTGCCCGCCCATTCGCCGAGGCGCTGGGCCAGGACGAGGGCGTCGTCGCCGAGGGGGAGCGCCGCGGCGGGCGCGCCGGGCGTGACGGTGACGGTGGGCGTGACGGTGGTGGGCCGGGGGCTGGTCACAGGTGCTTCACCCCGTCCGGGATCTCGTAGAACGTGGGGTGCCGGTAGGCCTTGTCCGCGGCGGGCTCGAAGAAGGGGTCCTTCTCGTCCGGGGAGGAGGCGGTGACGGCGCTGGAGGGGACGACCCAGATCGACACACCCTCGCTGCGGCGGGTGTAGAGGTCGCGGGCGTTGCGCAGGGCCATCTCCGCGTCGGGGGCGTGGAGGCTGCCGGCGTGGGTGTGGGACAGTCCGCGGCGCGAGCGCACGAACACCTCCCACAGCGGCCATCCGTCGGTGGTCATGCCCGTGCCTCCCCGTTCTCGTGCGCGTTCGTGTGCTGGTGCTTGGCGGCGTAGGCCGCGGCGGCGTCCCTGACCCAGGCGCCGTTCTCGTGGGCCTGGCGTCGCTTGGTGAGCCGCTGTTCGTTGCAGGGGCCGTTGCCCTTGAGGACGTTCCAGAACTCGTCCCAGTCGATGGGGCCGAAGTCGTAGTGCCCGCGCTCCTCGTTCCACTTGAGGTCGGGGTCGGGCAGGGTGAGGCCGAGGGACTCGGCCTGCGGGGCGGCGTAGTCGACGAACCGCTGGCGCAGTTCGTCGTTGGAGTGCCGCTTGATCTTCCAGGCCATGGCCTGCGCGGAGTGGGTGGACGCGTCGTCCGCCGGGCCGAACATCATCAGCGAGGGCCACCACCAGCGGTTCACCGCGTCCTGGGCCATGGCGCGCTGGGCCTCGGTGCCGTTCGAGAGGGCGAGCAGCGCCTCGTATCCCTGGCGCTGGTGGAAGGACTCCTCCTTGCAGACCCGGACCATCGCGCGGGCGTACGGCCCGTAGGAGCAGCGGCAGAGCGGGACCTGGTTGGTGATCGCCGCGCCGTCCACGAGCCAGCCGATGGCGCCGACGTCGGCCCAGGTCAGCGTCGGGTAGTTGAAGATCGACGAGTACTTCTGGCGGCCGGAGTGGAGCTTGTCGAGCAGCTCGTCGCGGCTGACGCCGAGGGTTTCGGCCGCGCTGTACAGATACAGGCCGTGGCCGGCCTCGTCCTGCACCTTGGCCATGAGGATCGCCTTGCGCCGCAGGGAGGGCGCGCGGGTGATCCAGTTGGCCTCCGGCTGCATGCCGATGATCTCGGAGTGGGCGTGCTGCGCGATCTGGCGGATCAGGCCCGCCCGATAGGCGTCGGGCATCCAGTCGCGCGGCTCGATCCGCTCGTCGGCGGCGATGGCGGCGTCGAACACCGCTTCGAGGGCGTCCTGGGGCACCTCCGCCCGCTCCGTCGCCGTCGTCTCTGCCGTACCTGCGGTCATCGGACCCCCTACCGACCGATCGTTCGGTTGAATGACTTCAATGGTCGTTCGGGGGCCCGTATGGTGTCAACCTCTGTGGATAACTCCTTACGCCGAGCGGGGAACGGGGCGCGATGGACGCGTATGACGGCACGGAAGCGGCCGAGCCGCCCTCATCGACCGGGCCCCGGGGCCCCGGGATCGCCGGACTCTCGCTGCGGTACCAGGTCGTCGCGGCCGTCGCCCTCGCCGTCCTCGGCGTGTTCGGCTGCGTCCACCTCGCGATGGTCTTTCTGCACGTCGCGCCCTCGAACACGCTCACCAAGCAGCACGGGACGGCCGTGGACGACTGGATCTACCCCGAGCTGGAACAGAACTGGAAACTGTTCGCCCCCAACCCGCTCCAGCAGAACATCGCCGTCGAGGCCCGTGCCGAGATCGCCGGCCCGGACGGCGGCGTCCGCACCACCGGCTGGATCGACCTCACCGCCCGTGAGGCCGAGCGGATCCGGGGCAGCCTCGTGCCCAGCCACACCGAACAGAACGAGCTGCGCCGGGCCTGGGAGTTCTTCCTCAACTTCCACAACGAGGACCGGCTCCCCATCGGCATGCGCGGCGAACTGTCCGAGGGCTATCTGCGCCGGATCGTCGTCTCCCGGCTCGCCGAGCGGGACCTCGGCGGCACCGTGCGGAAGATCCAGGTGCGCTCCGTGACCCGGGCCGTGCCCGCCCCCGCGTGGAGCACCGAGAAGACCGACACCCGCCCCGCCTACCGCGCCTACCGCTGGTGGACGATCACCGACGCCGACCGGCCCGGCGCCCCCGCCGCCGCACGGACCACCGCCTCCGGGACGGAGAGCACCGCCCGATGAAATACCCCTCCTCGCCCGCCCCGCGCCTCGCCGCCGCCGTCCAGAAGGTCACCGCGCACGCCCTCGGCCCCTACCAGTCGGCGGTCGTCCGGATCGGCTTCTCGCTCACCTGGCTGCTGTTCCTGCTGCGCGAGTGGCCGCACCGCCACGAGCTGTACGGACCCGACGGCCCCTGGTCGTGGGAGATGGGCCGGCGGCTGATCGCCGACAACCACTCCTTCAGCGCGCTCATGTGGTCCGACGGCGGGCTCTGGTTCGAGATCGTCTACGGGCTCGCGGTGCTCTCCGCCGCCCTGCTGCTGCTCGGCTGGCACACTCGCGCCGTCTCGGTGCTCTTCATGGCCGGGGTGCTGTCCCTGCAGAACCGCTCCATCTTCATGGGCGACGGCGGCGACAACGTCCTCCACCTCATGGCGCTCTATCTGGTCTTCGTCCGCTGCGGGCAGGTCTGGTCGCTCGACGCCCGCCGCGCGGCCCGCGCTCGTGCCCGTACCTCCGAGGACTCTGAAGGCGCCGAGGAGACGCCGGGCACGGCGGGGGCGGACGGGCCCGCCGGCCCGCTGCTGTGGATCGTGCTCGGCGGCTTCCTGATGGCCGCCACCTGGTTCTCCGGCGTCAGCGGCGAGGGCTGGCTGCTCGCCTTGTTCTGGGTGCTGTGGCTGGGCCACGCGCTGTGGTGGCTGGTCGGCCGGTACGCGCCCGGCGAGCCGCGCACTCTCCTCGACGTGATCGCCAACCTGACCCACAACGTCACCCTCGTCGTGATCATGGCGGAGGTCTGCCTGATCTACGCCACGGCCGGCTGGTACAAGGTCCAGGGCTCGCGCTGGCAGGACGGGACCGCGCTCTACTACCCGCTCCACCTCGACTACTTCACCCCCTGGCCGGCCCTCTCCGCCCTGCTGGCGGGCAGCGGCGTACTGGTGCTGCTGGTGAGCTACGGCACGGTGATCGTCCAGGTCGCGTTCCCCTTCACGCTCTTCCACCGCCGGATCAAGAACGTGCTGCTCGCGGCGATGATGCTGGAGCACGCCGGTATCGCGGTCCTGCTCGGGCTGCCGTTCTTCTCGCTCGCGATGATCGCCGCGGACGCCGTCTTCCTGCCCACGGTCTTCCTGGTGTGGCTGGGCGGCCAGGCCGCATGGGGCCGCGACCGGCTGCTGCGCCGCCCGCCCGCCGCACCGCCGGTCCCGGAGGGCCCGGAGGACCCGGAGGCCGTCCGCCTGCCGGAGCAGGGCCGTACGGATGAGGGGACCGGCGCCGGTCCCCGTACCCTCGTCGGGTGAGCACCACCGAAGAACAGCCGCTCCAGTACGACGAGGGCTTCGCCCCCGAGATCGGCGTCGGTCCGCACCCGCGGCCGTGGCCCGAGGGCGAGCGCTACGACCCCGAGCTGCTGGCCGAGGGCGACCGGCGCAATGTCGTCGACCCCTACCGCTACTGGACGCGCGAGGCGATCGTCGCGGACCTGGACACCCGCCGCCACGACTTCCACGTGGCCGTGGAGAACTGGGGCCACGACTTCAACATCGGTTCCGTGGTGCGCACCGCCAACGCCTTCCTGGCGAAGGAGGTGCACATCGTGGGCCGCCGCCGCTGGAACCGGCGCGGGGCGATGGTCACCGACCGCTACCAGCATGTGCGCCATCACCCGGACACGGCGGAGCTCACCGCGTGGGCGGCCGCCGAGGACCTGCCGATCATCGGCATCGACAATCTGCCCGGCGCGGTGCCGCTGGAGCGGACCGTGCTGCCGCGCCGCTGTGTGCTGCTGTTCGGGCAGGAGGGCCCCGGTCTCACCGAGGAGGCCCGGAAGCACGCGTCGATGGTCTGCTCGATCGCCCAGTTCGGCTCGACCCGCTCGATCAACGCCGGCGCCGCCGCCGCGATCGCCATGCACGCCTGGGTGCAGCGCTACGCCGACATCCCGGCCGAGCCCACCGGGGCGTAGGACCCGTAGAAGCGCCGAAGACGCGGTGGTGCCCCCGGGAGTCCCGGGGGCACCGCTCGTCCGTCCCGCGCGGGACGGTGTGCCGTCAGGCCTGGCGGCGGACCTCCACCACCCGGAAGCGGTTGGAGACGAAGGCGCCGTCGCACAGCGCCGCGTTCGCCGCCGGGTTGCCGCCCGAGCCGTGGAAGTCGGAGAACGCGGCCGTCTGGTTCACGAACACTCCGCCCGTCAGGTTCAGTGAGAGCTGCGCCGACTCCTCCAGGCACACCTCCTCGACGGCCCGCTCGGTCTCGGCCGAGGTGGTGTACGCGCCGACCGTCATCGCGCCCTTCTCACGGACCGTGCGCCGCAGCAGCTCCAGCGCGTCGGCGGTCGACTCGACCGAGACGGCGAAGGAGACCGGGCCGAAGCACTCCGAGAAGTACGCCGCCTCGCTGTCCGGCTTGGAGCCGTCCAGCTTCACGATGACCGGCGTCCGTACGACGGCGTCCGGGAAGTCGGGGTTGACCACCTCGCGGGAGGCCAGCGCCACCTCGCCGAGGCCCGCCGCCGCCTCCAGGCGCGCCTTCACATCGGGGTTGACCAGGGCGCCGAGCAGCGCGTTCGCCCGGGCGTCGTCGCCGAGCAGACCGCCCACCGCCGCCGCGACGTCGGCGACCACCTCGTCGTAGGACTTCGGGCCCTGGTCGGTGGTGATGCCGTCGCGGGGGATCAGCAGATTCTGCGGGGTGGTGCACATCTGGCCGCTGTACAGGGACAGCGAGAAGGCCAGATTGCCGAGCATGCCCTTGTAGTCGTCGGTGGAGTCGATGACGACCGTGTTGACGCCGGCCTTCTCCGTGTAGACCTGCGCCTGGCGGGCGTTCGCCTCCAGCCAGTCGCCGAAGGCGGCTCCGCCGGTGTAGTCGACGATCCTGATCTCGGGGCGGACGGCCAGCGTCTTGGCGATGCCCTCGCCGGGACGCTCGACGGCCAGCGCCACCAGGTTGGGGTCGAAGCCGGCCTCGGCGAGCACCTCACGGGAGATCCGCACGGTGAGGGCCAGCGGGAGCACCGCGCGCGGGTGCGGCTTGACCAGCACCGGGTTGCCGGTGGCGAGGGAGGCGAACAGGCCCGGGTAGCCGTTCCAGGTCGGGAAGGTGTTGCAGCCGACGACGAGGCCGATGCCGCGGCCGACCGCCGTGAACTCCTTGGTCAGCTCCAGCGGGTCGCGCTTGCCCTGGGGCTTGGACCAGGTGGTGCGGCCGGCCGGGGTGCGGGTCTGCTCCTCGTACGCGTAGGCCACGGCCTCCAGGCCGCGGTCCTGGGCGTGCGGGCCGCCGGCCTGGAGCGCCATCATGAAGGCCTGGCCGCTGGTGTGCATGACGGCGTGGGCGAACTCGTGGGTGCGGGCGGAGATCCGGGCGAGGATCTCCAGGCACACCAGGGCGCGGGTCTCGGGCCCGGCGTCGCGCCAGGCGGCCATGCCGGCGCGCATCGCGGGAAGCAGCACGTCGAGGTCGGCGTGCGGGTACTCCACGCCGAGCTCCGGGCCGTACGGCGAGACCTCGGCGCCGGTCCAGCCGTCGGTGCCGGGCTGGTCGAGCTCGAAGCGCTTGCCCAGCAGGTCCTTATAGGCGGCGAGTCCGGCGGCGGCGTCCAGCGAGCCGTTCTCCCCGTAGGCCTTGGGGTGCTCCGGGTGCGGAGACCAGTAGGCGCGGGTGCGGATGGTGGCGAGGGCCTGATCGAGAGTGGACCGGTGCTTCTCGGCCAGAACGTCGGTGGTCAGCTGAGTGGTGGCCATGAATGGACCAACTCCTCGTCGAGCTGGGCAGGGAGACGTATACGGAGTTAGAGTAACCGAACGATCGGTCGGGACAAGGGGGTCCGTCGATCCTGTGGAAAACCCATCGGGGAGGATCACTCCTATGAGCGCCAACACGACGGTCCAGGGGAGCGACGCGGTGCCGGCCGACGAAGCCGGACCTCTTGCCCCGGACACCGGCCCGAGCGCGGGCCCCGGCGCCGAGCCGGGCCTCTCACCAGGCAGTACGGTCGCCGTCGTCGGCACCGGCACCATGGGGCAGGGCATCGCCCAGGTCGCCCTGACCGCAGGTCATCTCGTACGTCTGTACGACAGCGCGCCCGGTCGGGCGGAGGAGGCCGTGACGGCCGTCGCCGGCCGGCTGGACCGGCTGGTCGCCAAGGGCCGGCTCGGCCCGGCGGAGCGCGACGCGGCACTCGCCCGGCTGCACCCCGCCGCCGAACTCGCCGGTCTCGCGGACGCCGCCCTGGTGATCGAGGCGATCGTCGAACGGCTCGACGTCAAGCAGGGGCTCTTCGCGGACCTGGAGAAGGTCGTCGGCGAGGACACGGTGCTCGCCACCAACACCTCCTCCCTCTCCGTCACCGCCATCGCGGGCGGACTGCGCCGGCCCGGCCGGTTCGTCGGCCTGCACTTCTTCAACCCCGCCCCGCTGCTGCCGCTCGTCGAGGTCGTCAGTGGCCACGCCACCGACCCGGCCACCGCCACGCGCGCGTACGAGGCGATGCGGAGCTGGGGCAAGACGCCGGTCCGCTGCGCGGACACCCCCGGCTTCATCGTGAACCGGATCGCCCGCCCCTTCTACGCGGAGGCCCTGCGCGTCTTCGAGGAGGGCGGCGCCGACCCGGCCACGATCGACGCGGCGCTGCGCGAGTCCGGCGGCTTCCGGATGGGCCCCTTCGAGCTGACCGACCTCATCGGCCAGGACGTCAACGAGGCCGTGACCCGCTCGGTGTGGGAGTCCTTCTTCCAGGACCCCAAGTTCACCCCCTCGCTCGCCCAGCGGCGGCTCGTCGAGTCGGGCCGCCTCGGCCGCAAGACGGGGCACGGCTGGTTCTCGTACGCGCAGGGCGCGAAGCGCCCCGAGCCGCACACCGCGCCGCCCGCCGAGGCGCCCGCGCGGGTCACCGTACGGGGGTCGCTCGGGCCCGCCGAGCCGCTGGTGGAGCTGTTCGAGGAGGCCGGGATCGAGGTCCGGCGCACCTCCGGGGGCGGGTACGTCGACCTGCCCGCGGGGGCCAGGCTCGGCCTCGCCGACGGCGAGACGTCCTTCGAGTACCGCAGGGACGACATCGTCTACTTCGACCTGGCGCTCGACTACGCCGAGGCGAGCCGGATCGTCCTGTCGACCCGCGCCGGGATGGCTCCCGAGGTCTTCGCCGAGGCCGTGGGACTCTTCCAGGCGCTGGGCAAGAAGGTATCCGTGATCGGCGACGTGCCGGGCATGATCGTGGCCCGTACGGTCGCGATGCTCGCCGACCTCGCCGCCGACGCGGTGGACCGGGGTGTCGCCACCGCGAAGGACGTGGACACGGCGATGCGGCTGGGCGTCAACTATCCGGCGGGCCCGCTGGAGTGGGCGGAGCGCGTCGGGTACGCACGCGTACGCGACCTGCTGAAGTCGCTGCACGAGCGCTGCCCGAACGGGCGCTACGCGCCGTCGCTCGCGCTCGCGCGGCGGGGCCGGGACGACGAGGAGGGAGAGCTGTGATGACCACCGCGCGACGCGACACGTACACCCCCGAGACACTGCTCTCGGTCGCCGTCCAGGTTTTCAACGAGCGTGGCTACGACGGCACCTCCATGGAGCACCTGTCCAAGGCGGCGGGCATCTCCAAGTCGTCGATCTACCACCACGTGGCCGGCAAGGAGGAACTGCTGCGGCGGGCCGTCAGCCGGGCGCTCGACGGGCTGTTCGCCATCCTCGACGAGCCGGCCGCGGGCAGCGGCAGGGCCGTCGAGCGGGTCGAGTACGTGACCCGGCGGACCGTCGAGGTGCTGATCGACGAGCTGCCCTACGTGACGCTGCTGCTGCGGGTGCGCGGCAACACCACGACCGAGCGGTGGGCGATGGAGCGGCGCCGCGAGTTCGACCACCGGGTGGCCGCGCTGCTGAAGGCGGCGGCCGCCGACGGCGATCTGCGCGCGGACGTGGACATCCGGCTCGCCACCCGGCTGCTCTTCGGGATGATCAATTCGCTGGTGGAGTGGTACCGGCCGCACCACGACTCCCCCGCGGAGCGGGACCAGCTGGCGGACACTGTCGCGCGGATGGCTTTCGACGGGCTGCGCGCGACCCTCTGAGCCCGCCGCCCGGCCCCGGCCCCCTCGCTTGTACGCCGAAGCCCGCCCCGATCCGAACCGGTCGGGGCGGGCTTCGGCGTATGTACGCGCAGGGGGGCCGCAGGGGCCGCGGGGGCCGCGGGGGCCGCGGGGGCCGTGGGGGCCGTGGGGCTCAGTCCCCGGGGGCGGGCCCAGGGTCGAGATCGGTCTCCTCGAAGACCAGCAGTGTGCGGGTGGACAGTACCTCGGGCATGGACTGGAGCCGGGTGAGCACCAGCTCGCGCAGGGTCCGGTTGTCCGGGGTGTGCACCAGCAGCAGGACATCGAAATCGCCGCTGACCAGGGCGATGTGCGCGGCGCCCGGCAGGGCCTGGAGCTGTTCGCGGACGGTCCGCCACGAGTTCTGGACGATCTTGAGCGTGATGTAGGCGGACGCGCCGTGCCCGGCCCGCTCGTGGTTGACGCGGGCGCCGAAGCCGCGGATCACCCCGTCGTCGAGAAGCCGGTTGATCCGCGCGTACGCGTTGGCGCGCGAGACGTGCACCCGCTCGGCGACCGAGCGGACCGAGGCGCGGCCGTCGGCCTGGAGGAGCCGCAGGATCGCGCGGTCGATGGAGTCCAGCGGGCGGGCCGGGCCCTGCGGAGGGACCATGACGGCAGGACCGGGCGGTGTCCCGGCGACGGCGCCGGGCGCCCCGTCGGCCGGTGCCGGGAGGGCGGCGCCAGGGGCCGCGTTCAGGTGTGTGTCATCCGCGTCCCGCACGGCATCGGCCATTTGTTCATCCGCCATGTCCCCCCGCCTCTCTCCTGTGGACGCCCTGCGCCTATCCCAGGCTGTGGAGAACCGTTTGTCCACAGGCTGGAGGTGCCTGTAGCCAAAATGCCTCCACGACCGAACAATCGGTAGGTGAGGCGCGCCACATCGCGCGCCGCCCGCCCTCGGGCTTATGCCCGCTCCCACGAGGAGGTGGACTCGTTGCGACGGCGCAGTTCGACAGTCCAAGAGCCCCCCGGTGCCGCCCGTGACTACCGGCTCACCCCGCCGCCGGCCTGGCAGCCCCGCACCGACCCCGCCCCGCTGCTGCCGGACGCGGAGCCGCTGCGCGTGCTCGGCACGGACGCGGTGGCCGACGCGGACCCCGCGCTGCTGCTCCGTCTCTACGCCGAGCTGGTCCGCGGCCGCCGTTACAACGCGCAGGCCACGGCCCTGACCAAGCAGGGCCGGCTCGCCGTCTACCCCTCCACCACCGGCCAGGAGGCCTCCGAGGTCGCCGCCGCGCTGGCCCTGGAGGAGCGGGACTGGCTCTTCCCCTCGTATCGCGACACGCTCGCCGCCGTCGCCCGCGGCCTCGACCCCGTGCAGGCCCTGACGCTGCTGCGCGGCGACTGGCACACCGGCTACGACCCGCGCGAGTACCGCATAGCGCCGCTCAGCACCCCGCTCGCCACCCAGCTCCCGCACGCCGTGGGCCTCGCCCACGCGGCTCGGCTGAAGGGCGACGACGTCGTCGCGCTCGCCATGGTCGGCGACGGCGGCACCAGCGAGGGCGACTTCCACGAGGCGCTGAACTTCGCCGCCGTCTGGCAGGCCCCCGTGGTCTTCCTCGTCCAGAACAACGGCTTCGCGATCTCCGTTCCGCTCGCCAAGCAGACCGCCGCCCCGTCGCTCGCCCACAAGGCGGTCGGTTACGGGATGCCGGGCCGGCTCGTCGACGGCAACGACGCGATCGCCGTCCACCAGGTGCTCACCGAGGCCGTCGACCGCGCCCGGCGCGGTGGCGGGCCCACCCTCGTCGAGGCCGTCACCTACCGGATGGACGCCCACACCAACGCCGACGACGCCACCCGCTACCGCGGTGACGCCGAGGTCGAGGCCTGGCGGGCGCACGACCCGATCGTGATCCTGGAGCGCGAGCTGACCGAGCGCGGAATCCTCGACGAGGACGGCCGGCGCGCGGCGGCCGAGGACGCCGAGGAGATGGCGGCCCGGCTGCGCGAGCGCATGAACGCCGACCCCGTGCTCGACCCGATGGACCTCTTCGCCCACGTGTACGCCGAGAAGACCGCGCAGCTGCGCGAGCAGGCGGAGCAGCTGCGGGCGGAACTCGACGCCGAGAGCGAGGCGTAGATGACCACGCACACGACCGCACGGCCGGCCGCGAAGACCGCGGCCAAGCCGGCCACCATGGCGCAGGCCCTCCAGCGGGCCATGCGCGATGCCATGGCCGAGGACCCCACCGTCCACGTCATGGGTGAGGACGTCGGCACCCTCGGTGGCGTCTTCCGGGTCACCGACGGACTCGCGAAGGAGTTCGGCGAGGACCGCTGCACCGACACGCCGCTGGCCGAGGCCGGCATTCTCGGCGCGGCCGTCGGCATGGCCATGTACGGGCTGCGGCCGGTAGTGGAGATGCAGTTCGACGCGTTCGCCTACCCGGCGTTCGAGCAGCTCGTCAGCCATGTCGCGAAGATGCGCAACCGCACCCGCGGCGCCATGCCGATGCCGCTCGTCGTCCGCGTGCCCTACGGCGGCGGGATCGGCGGCGTCGAGCACCACAGCGACTCCTCCGAGATCTACTACATGGCCACCCCGGGCCTGCACGTCGTCACTCCGGCGACCGTCGAGGACGCGTACGGGCTGCTGCGCGCCGCCATCGCCTCCGACGACCCGGTGGTCTTCCTGGAGCCCAAGCGGCTCTACTGGTCGAAGTCCGACTGGTCGCCCGAGGCGCCCGCCGCCGTCGAGCCGATCGGCAAGGCCGTGGTGCGCCGCCCGGGCACCAGCGCCACCCTCGTCACCTACGGCCCGTCCCTGCCGGTGTGCCTGGAGGCCGCCGAGGCGGCCCGGGCCGAGGGCTGGGACCTGGAGGTCGTCGACCTGCGCTCGCTCGTGCCCTTCGACGAGGAGACCGTCTGCGCGTCCGTGCGGCGCACCGGCCGGGCCGTCGTCGTGCACGAGTCGACCGGCTTCGCCGGTCCGGGCGCCGAGATCGCCGCCCGGATCACCGAGCGCTGCTTCCACCACCTGGAGGCTCCGGTGCTGCGGGTCGCCGGCTTCGACATCCCGTATCCGCCGCCGATGCTGGAGCGGCACCACCTGCCGGGCGTGGACCGGGTCCTGGACGCGGTCGCGCGGCTCCAGTGGGAGGCGGGGAGCTGATGGCGCAGGTCCTGGAGTTCAAGCTGCCCGACCTCGGCGAGGGGCTCACCGAGGCCGAGATCGTGCGCTGGCTGGTCGACGTCGGCGATGTCGTCGCCATCGATCAGCCGGTCGTGGAGGTCGAGACGGCCAAGGCGATGGTGGAGGTGCCCTGTCCGTACGGAGGGGTGGTCACGGCCCGCTTCGGCGAGGAGGGCACCGAGCTGCCGGTCGGCGCCCCGCTGCTGACCGTCGCCGTCGACGGTGCCCCAAAGCCCGCGGCGGCACCGGCCCCGGCACCGGCGGCGCAGGGGACCGGGGCCGCGGCGGACGCCGCGGACGCCGTCTCCTCCGAGTACTCGGGCAATGTGCTCGTCGGCTACGGCACCACCAAGCCCGCGGCCCGGCGCCGCCGGGTCCGCCGCGAGAACCCGGCCGCCGCGACGCCGGCCGCGCCCGCAGCCGCAGCCGCAGCCGCCGCCGTACCCGCGCCCGCCGCTCCGGCGGCGCCGCGCGGACCGGTGGCCGTCATCTCTCCGCTGGTGCGCAAGCTCGCCCGGGATCGCGGGCTCGACCTGCGCGAGGTGCGCGGTTCCGGCCCCGAGGGCCTGATCCTGCGGGCCGACGTGGAGACGGCGCTCACCGTACGGGAGCGGCCCGCCCCGGCCGTCGCCGCACCGGCCCCCGTTCCGGCCGCCCCGGCCGTCGCCGGGGAGCGGATCCCGCTGCGCGGGGTGCGTGGCGCCGTCGCCGACAAGCTGTCGCGCAGCCGGACCGAGATCCCGGACGCGACCTGCTGGGTGGACGCCGACGCGACCGGGCTCATGACGGCGCGTGCGGGGATGAACGCGGCGGGCGGACCGAAGATCTCCGTCCTCGCGCTGCTCGCCCGGATCTGCGTCCATGCCCTCGGCCGGTTCCCCGAGCTCAACTCCACCGTCGACACGGCCGCGCGGGAGATCGTCCGGCTGCCGTCCGTACACCTCGGCTTCGCGGCCCAGACCGAGCGCGGCCTGGTCGTGCCCGTCGTCAAGGACGCGGGCGGGCGGACGGCCGAGTCGCTGTCCGCCGAGTTCGCCCGGCTGACCGAGGCGGCCCGGCAGGGGGCGCTGACCCCCGCGGACCTGACCGGCGGCACGTTCACGCTCAACAACTACGGGGTGTTCGGGGTCGACGGCTCCACGCCGATCATCAATCACCCCGAGGCGGCCATGCTCGGTGTCGGCCGGATCGTCCCCAAGCCGTGGGTGCACGAGGGCGAGCTGGCGATACGCCAGGTGGTGCAGCTCTCGCTCACCTTCGACCACCGGGTCTGCGACGGCGGCACGGCCGGCGGCTTCCTCCGCTATGTCGCGGACTGCGTGGAGAACCCGGCGGTGCTGCTGCGCACCCTCTGACCGTACGGATTCCCCGACCGTACGGATCTCCTGACCGTACGGCCGCGCCGACCGTACGGAAGACTCCGCCGGGATTCCACACCGGCCTGGGCACGGGGCCCGGGCCGGTACCCGGCGGCCTTGTCCGGGGCCCTCTCCCATGCCGGGCCCCGGACCGTCCGGCGCGGCGCGCATACTGCTGGCATGACGAGCGCATTTGACGCCGTCGTGCTGGCCGGCGGCTCCGCCCGGCGGCTCGGCGGGGCCGACAAGCCAGGGGTCCGGGTCGGGGGACGGCCGCTGCTCGACCGGGTCCTCGCGGGCTGCCGCGACGCCCGGCGCACCGTGGTCGTCGCCGCGCCCCGCGCCACCTCCCGCCCCGTCGACTGGGCCCGGGAGGAGCCGCCCGGCGGCGGACCCGTCGCCGCGCTGGGCGCCGGCCTGCGCCGGCTCGCCGACCTTTCCGCTCCTCCCGCTCCTCCCGCTCCTCCCGCTTCCTCGGGCGGTTTCGCCGACCCCGCGTCCGCCCCCGGCCCCGCGCCCGCCGACCCCGCGTCCGTCGTGCTCGTCCTCTCCGCCGATCTGCCGTTCTTCGACGCGGCCGGGGCACGCCGGCTCGTCGCCGCGCTGGAGACGGCACCGGAGGCCGACGGGGTCTGCGCGGTGGACGCCGGCGGGCGCCACCAGCCGCTGGTCGCGGCGTACCGGGCCGGAGCGCTGCGCCGGGCCCTCGACCGGGCCGCCGCCGAACACGGCGGCACCCTGGACGGTCTCGCGCTGCGCCGGGTGACCGGCGCCCTGAACGTCGTACCCGTGCCGCCGACGGCACCCGTTCCGGCCGCTCCGGGGGACTCCGGTCCGCTCGACGCGTCCTTCGACTGCGACACCTGGGGGGACGTCGCGGCGGCCCGCGCACGCATCAGGGAGCATGGGCACGTGCTGAACGAATGGATCACCGCAGTCAAGGACGAACTGGGCATCGACCTGGACGTCGACACGACCGTGCTGCTCGACCTCGCCCGGGACGCCGCGCACGGGGTCGC
Source organism: Streptomyces sp. NPDC048718 (assembly GCF_043198875.1). Classification (NCBI taxonomy): domain Bacteria; kingdom Bacillati; phylum Actinomycetota; class Actinomycetes; order Kitasatosporales; family Streptomycetaceae; genus Streptomyces; species Streptomyces sp. NPDC048718. Next base: position 33,716 of record NZ_JBICVG010000020.1, on the reverse strand, counting down.
GCGGCCCGCGGCGCCGCTGACCACGTTCCTGGTCGGCTACGCGGCGGCACGGGCCGAGGGCGGCCCGGACGCCGTCGCGGAGGCCGCCCGCAAGGCCGCCGCGCTCGCCCAGCGCTGGGCCGCCGAACAGGACGACGCCGGATGACCGGCGAAGAACGCGGGTCCGACGACGGCATGGACGAGGCGCTCGCACTCGTCGGCCGCCCGCGCGCGACCCGGGCGCCCCGTACGCCCCGCCCGGATTCCGCGCCGGGTGCCCAGGCCCCGGACCCGCAGGCGCCGCCGGCCCACCGGCACGGTGTCGCGTGGCCCGAGGCCCGGTCCGCCGCCGCGCGGGCCGGGGCCGCCGCCGCCCGGACCCGCCGCCCCGCCCCGGTGCCGCTCGGACAGGCACTCGGCCGGGTCCTGGCCGAGCCGCTGCGCGCACTCACCGATCTGCCCTCCTTCGACACCTCGGCCATGGACGGCTGGGCGGTCGCCGGGCCCGGCCCCTGGCGCGCCCTCCCCGAAGGCTCGGTGCTCGCCGGGCACGCCCCCACCGCCGAACTCGCCGACGGCCACGCCGTCCGGATCGCTACCGGCGCCCGGGTACCGGCCGGGGCGACCGCCGTCGTCCGCGCCGAGCACTCGCGTACCGACGCCACCGGTCAGCTGCACGCCCGGCGCGAGGTCGGCCAGGGCCAGGACATCCGTCCCCGAGGCCAGGAGTGCCGGGCCGGCGACCGGCTGATGCCCGCCGGGACCGCGGTGACCCCCGCGGTCCTCGGGCTCGCCGCCGCGGCCGGCTACGACGAACTGACCACGTACCCGCGCCCCCGCGTGGAGGTTCTGGTCCTCGGCGACGAGCTGCTGGCCTCCGGGCTCCCCCACGACGGTCTGATCCGCGACGCCCTCGGCCCGCTGCTCGGCCCCTGGCTGCGGGCGCTCGGCGCCGACGTCCTCGGCATCCGCCGGATCGGCGACGACGCCGAGGAGCTTTACGAGGCGGTCACCGGCTCCGCCGCCGACGTGGTCGTCACCACCGGCGGCACGGCGTCCGGTCCCGTCGACCATGTCCACCCGGTCCTGGCGAAGGCCGGTGCCACCCTGCTCGTCGACGGGGTACGGGTCCGCCCCGGCCACCCGATGCTGCTGGCCGCGCTCGGCGACCCGGGCTCCCGGTATCTCGTCGGCCTGCCCGGCAACCCGCTCGCCGCCGTCTCCGGGCTGCTCACGCTCGCCGCGCCGCTGCTGAGCGCCCTCGCCGGGCGCCCGGGCCCGGCATCAGCCGCGGCCCCGGCATCGATTCCCACCGCGACGCGGGACCCGTACTCGTACCCGAACCCGGCCCCGAACCCGACCCCGGCCTCGGACCCGGATACGGTGTCCTGCCGCGTCCCCGTACGCGACGGGATCCAGGGCCATCCGCACGACACCCGGCTGGTCCCCGTCCTCGTCCGCGACGGCGAGGCCGTCCCGCTGCGCTACAGCGGGCCCGCGATGCTCCGCGGTGTCGCCGCCGCCGACGCCATGGCCGTGGTCCCGCCCGGCGGGGCGCGGCCCGGACAGCCCCTCGATGTTCTCGACCTTCCCTGGACGGCCCCGACCGCGGGCCAAGGAGTGTGTTTCACGTGAAACTGCCCAGCCGTGACGTCATGGCCCGGCAGGCGGACGAGAAGATCGCGGGTCCGCGCATCAAGCTGCCCCGCCGGGAGGTCGAGCGGCCCCTGCGCCAGGTCGCCAAGCGCCTGATGATGGCGCTCGGCGTGCTCGTCGTGACCATCTTCCTGGTCTATTTCGACCGTGTCGGGTACCACGACAACGCCGACGAGACGGTCGACTTCCTCGACGCCGCCTACTACGCGACCGTCACCCTCTCCACCACGGGCTACGGCGACATCGTCCCGTACAGCGACTCGGCGCGGCTCGTGAACATCCTGCTGATCACGCCGCTGCGCGTGCTGTTCCTGATCATCCTGGTCGGCACCACTCTCGAGGTCCTCACGGAACGGACCCGGGAGGAGTTCCGGCTCCACCGCTGGAGGGCCACCTTGCGTGACCACACCGTCATCGTCGGCTTCGGGACCAAGGGGCGCTCGGCGATCCAGACGCTGTGCGCGACCGGGCTGCGCAAGGACCACATCGTCATCGTCGACCCGTCCAGCAAGGTCATCGAGGCGGCGAACGCGGACGGGTTCGTCGGCGTGATCGGCGACGCGACCCGCAGCGACGTCCTGCTCCGGGCCGAGGTGCAAAAGGCCCGTCAGATCGTCATCGCCACCCAGCGCGACGACACCGCCGTGCTGGTCACCCTGACCGCCCGCCAGCTCAACCGGGGCGCGAAGATCGTCGCCGCGGTCCGCGAGGAGGAGAACGCCCCGCTGCTGCGCCAGTCCGGGGCCGACGCCGTGATCACCAGCGCCAGCGCCGCCGGCCGGCTCCTCGGCCTCTCCGTCCTCAGCCCCAGCGCGGGCACGGTGATGGAGGACCTCATCCAGCAGGGCTCCGGCCTCGACCTCGTCGAGCGGCCGGTGACCAAGGCGGAGGCGGGCAAGAGCGTGCGGGAGACCAAGGATCTGGTGGTGAGCGTGCTGCGCGGCCACCGGCTGCTCGGCTACGACGACCCCGCCGCCAGCCCGCTCCAGCTGACCGACCGGGTCATCACGATCGTGCGCGCCGCACCCGTCACCCCGCTCACCACGCCCGACAAGGACTGACGGGCCCGGCGAGGACAGACCGGACCCGGCCGAACCCGGCAAGGCCGGGCCGGGCCGGGCCGGGCACTCGGGGCCAGGGCACACAGGGGCTGGTGACCGTGCCGGGCCGGGACGCTCCGGCCCGGTCCCGGGAGTAGCCTCGCCGCCATGCATGCGATCACGATTCCCGAACCCGGCGGGCCCGAAGCGCTGGTCTGGGCCGAGGTGCCCGACCCCGTACCCGCCGAGGGCGAGGTGCTCGTCGAGGTGGTGGCGAGCGCCGTCAACCGAGCCGATGTGCTCCAGCGCCAGGGCTTCTACGATCCGCCGCCGGGCAGCTCCCCGTATCCCGGCCTGGAGTGTTCCGGCCGGATCGCCGCGCTCGGCCCCGGTGTGTCGGGGTGGTCCGTCGGCGACGAGGTGTGCGCGCTGCTCGTCGGCGGCGGGTACGCCACGAAGGTCGCCGTCCCCGTCGGCCAGCTGCTGCCCCGACCGGCCAACGTCGACCTGGTGACGGCCGCCGCGCTGCCCGAGGTGGCCTGCACGGTCTGGTCGAACATCTTCATGCTGGCCCATCTGCGGCCGGGTGAGACACTGCTCGTGCACGGCGGTTCGAGCGGCATCGGCACCATGGCGATCCAGCTGGCCAAGGCGATCGGCGCCCGGGTGGCGGTCACCGCCGGCAGCCCGGAGAAGCTCGCCCGCTGCGCCGAACTGGGCGCCGACATCCTCGTCGACTACCGCGAACAGGACTTCGTCGAGGAGCTGCGCAAGGCGACGGACGGGGCGGGCGCGGACGTCATCCTGGACATCGTCGGTGCCAAGTACCTGGACCGGAACGTCAAGGCGCTCGCCGTCAACGGCCGGCTGGTCGTCATCGGCCTCCAGGGCGGCGTCAAGGGCGAGTTGAACCTGGGCGCGCTGATGGCCAAGCGCGCCGCCGTCCTGGCGACCACGCTGCGGGCCCGCCCGCTGGAGGAGAAGGCGGCCGTCGTCGCCGCCGTCCGCGAGCATGTCTGGCCGCTGGTCGAGGCGGGCACGGTCACCCCCGTCGTGGACCGCGCGCTTCCGATGGCGGACGTGGCGGAGGGCCACCGGGCCGTCGAGTCGAGCGCCCACGTCGGCAAGGTGCTGCTGCTGGCCCCCGCCGGGGACTGAGCGGACCCGGGGGCCTGAGCGGAATCAGGCCCGCCCCGCACAGCGGAAAGGGGCCCGGCCCCGCGGTGATCGGACCGCGGGGCCGGGCCCCTTCCGTACGTACATGAGCCCGGCCGCAAGCCGGACAGGCGAGTCCTACAGATACGGGCCGGAGCCGACCGCCCGGCCGTGCTTCGGGCCGCCGGGGCCCTCGTCGTCGTGCGGCGCGCCCGGCGGCAGCGCCCGGCGCATCTGCTCCAGCTGGGCGCGGGCCGCCATCTGCTGGGCGAACAGCGCCGTCTGGATGCCGTGGAACAGCCCTTCGAGCCAGCCCACCAGCTGGGCCTGGGCGATCCGCAGCTCGGCGTCGGACGGAATGCCGTCGTCGGTGAACGGCAGCGAGAGCCGCTCCAGCTCCTCCACCAGCTCCGGGGCGAGGCCGTCCTCCAGCTCCTTGACCGAGCTGGCGTGGATCTCCTTGAGCCGGACGCGGCTGGCCTCGTCGAGAGGTGCCGCCCTGACCTCTTCCAGCAGCTGCTTGATCATGCTGCCGATGCGCATGACCTTCGCGGGCTGCTCGACCATGTCCGTCACCGGCACCTCACGGGATTCGTCGTCACCTGGCGTGCCGCCGAGTGCCATCCCGTCCTGGCCCACGACGAGGACCGGGGGGCTCTCCTGCGACCTGTCATTCCTCGGCATCTCCATGCCGCCCATTCTCTCGCACCCATGCGTCACCACACGGTGTGCCCCGGGAGGAGAGTGATCCACCCTCCTTCCGGGGCACGGCATCCGGACGCGTACGCCCCCGTACGGACGCGGGCGTACGCCTCGTACGCCCCCGTACGTCCCGCCTGTCCGGACAGCCCCCTAGTGCGCGGCGCGGCGGGCCAGCGCGCCGCGCGAGCGGGTCACCAGGGCCGCGAGCAGGGCCGCGCCGAGCGGCACGAGCACCAGGAGCGCGCCCAGGGTCCCCCACGGGATGACGATCATCAGATCGGGCGGGTTGTCGGAGACCATCCCCCAGCCCTCGTCGAGTGCCTTGTTGTAGAACGCCGTCTGCTGGCGTTCGTCGGTGAGCCGCAGGCCGATCGCGGGCAGCACACCGGCGACCGAGCCGAGCACCACACCCATCGCGGCGACGACACCGCACTGGAATCCGCTCAGCGTGCGGCGGACCCTCGGCGGGGCGCCGACGGCGGCGAGCGTCTTCAGGTCGGCCTCCGCGTCGGCCTGGGCGAGGCCGGTCGCGATACCGGCCGCACCGATGGTGACCAGGCCGGCGAAGAGGGTCAGCGCGAGCAGCACGAGGCTGTACGAGCTGACGAAGCCGCGCTCCAGGGTGAGGTCGATCGAGCCGCCGAGCTTGGCCAGTTCGGCGTCGAGCTTCTGCTGCTGCTCAGCGCTGGGCAGCCGGTCGGTGGTGAAGTAGGCGCCCAGCGGGGCGGTGGTCATCCCGGCGGCCTTGGCCGTGGCCGGGCTGATCACTCCCTCGATGCCGTAGGACTTCGGTGAGCCGGGGACCTCGTAGGCGGTGAAGGTCTTCACCTCGCCCGGCAGGTCCTTCCTCATCTCGGCGGCGCGGATGGCGGCCTTGTTGTCGGGAATCAGCTTGATGCTGACCGTGCCCGGCTCACCGGCCTTGGTGCCCGGACGGGCGCCGGCCTTCAGGGCGGCGTCCTTCGTCTCCTTCGCCTCCTTGGGGTCCTTGCTGTTCCCCACGACCTGGGTCCGGTCGAAGCCGACGAACTTCCCCTCGGCCAGCGCCCGGGCGGCCCCGGGGTCGTCGATTCCGAGCACCTTCAGCAGCGGGGCGTCGGCGACGAGCAGCCCGTCCTGCGTGGGGACGCTACCGCCCCGGTTGCCCGTGTCGCAGCGCCAGTCCTTGGCGAGGGCGCGCCGCTGCTCGGTGGTGAACTTGTCGCCAGGGTCGGATCCGTCCTGGGCCGCGCGCCACAGCGGGCACTGGTTGGCGGGCGGGACCAGAATCTCGTACGAGCCGCAGCCCTTCTCGTCGCCCCAGGGGGAGCAGCCCGGCCGGCCGACGACGAGCCGCCGCACATCGGCGCGGACATCGACGGGCAGGGTGCGTTCCACGGCCTCCACGGCGGTGGCGGCGTCCCGGCCGCCCTCCTCCATGACGAAGGTGGAGACGGCTCCGTTCGGCAGGTCCGGCTGGTACTCGGCCTCGTTCTGGGCTTCCACGCTCGTCGCGTACGTGGAGACGGCGACGGTGCCCGCGACGGCGGCCAGCACGGCGGCCACGGCGGGTGCCGTACGGCCCCGGTTGCGCACGGCATCGCGCAGCGCGAGGCGCGGCGAGAGCGGCAGCCAGCGTCCGGTGCGGCCGAAGAGGCCGACCAGGGCGGGCGTCATCGCGACGACACCCAGCTCGGCGATGGCCGAGCCGCCCGCGACGACGACGACCTGGTCGGTGGCGAGCGAGCCGTACAGGGCGAGCGCGCCGCCGAGCAGCAGGGCGCCGAGGCCGATCAGGGGCAGGACGCGGCTGGCGCGCCGCACGCCGCGGCGGCCGGTGAGGGAGGCGAGGACCGTCTGCCGGGAGGCGGTGACGGCGGGCACGATCGCGGAGAGCAGACCGGTCAGGACGGCGAGCGCGGCGATCCCGAGCAGTTCGAGCGGCCGGACCGTGAAGCTGCCGAACCGCTGCCCCATGTACGTCTCCAGGAGCGGCTGGAGCGCGAAGGTCAGGATGAGGGCGAGGACCGTGCCGGCGAGCGCCGCGGCGACGCCGATGACGAGACCGCCGCTCAGCACGATGGCCCGGATGTGACTGCGGGCACCGCCGTTGGCGCCGACCAGGCCGAGCTGGCGGCGGGAGCGGCGGGCGCCGACCGCGAACGCGGGGCCGGCGAGCAGACAGATCTCCAGCATCGCCAGACCGACGATGGTGACGACGGGCACCATCGCACCGGCCTGGGCGGCGGCACTCTGGGCGTAGTCGCCGTAGCCGCCGCGCTCGTACAGCGGGATCTCGGACCTCGGCGGCGGGTTCAGGACCACCAGACGCGAGGTGACCTTCACGCCCTTGGTGTTGATCTGCTGGACCATGTTCCACGTGAAACCACCGGCCTGCTTCACCAGATACGTGGTGGAGTAACCGGGCGCGGAGAGGCCGGACTTCTCGACGGCCTTGCCGTAGGGCGAGAGGAAGTCGCCGGGCAGGGCGTTGATCTGCTGCGTCTTGAGTTCGCTGGGCAGTTCGTACGCGCCGGTGATCCGGTACTCGCGGTCGAAGCCGCGCGCGCTGAGCGTGGAGCCGACGACGAGCCCGCTGTCCTCCAGGAACCGGGTGGTCGCGGCGACCTCGCCGGACTTCTCGGGGAAGCGGCCCTCACGCAGCCGCATGATGCCCTCGGCGACGGGGTCGGCGGCCTTCAGCTCCCGGACCTCGGTGGTGAGCAGCCCGTACGCGGTGGTCAGCTTGGCCGAGCCGGAGGCGTCGGTGAGGATCGTGGCTCCGGCCGGCAGGACCTTCTTGACGTCCGTCGGGCCGTTGGGCCAGGGCTTGTCGCCCTTGGAGAAGTCCTCGACGGTGTCGCTCTGATCGCCCTGCGGGTCCTGGAGGATCGGCTGGCCTTCGACCTGCGCGTCCTTGAAGCGGGCGTCGGCGGCGCCGATGTCGCGCTGGAGTTGTTGCGCGGGGGCGAGTTCGGAGCTGCGGTAGGTCAGATCGAAGGCGCTCACGCCGAGGATCGGCAGCGCGATCATCGACAGGACGAGCAGGCTGCGGCCCTTGGAGCGCCAGGCGTCGCGGCGGGCGATCCGGATCGCGGCCCGCCAGGAGTGGAACCAGTTCCTCACGGGTGCGTCGTCCCGCCTGCCAGGAGCGAGTCGGCCTCGCTGCGTACGGTCTGGTCGACGACGGAACCGTCCCGGAGGAAGACGACCCGGTCGGCCCAGGCGGCGAACCGCGGCTCGTGGGTCACCAGGATGCCGGCGGCGCCCGCGTCGCAGCGGGAGCGCAGCAGGGCGAGCACGGACTCGCCGGTCTCGGAGTCGAGCGCGCCGGTGGGCTCGTCGGAGAGGACGAGCCGGCGGTCGCCGACCAGGGCGCGGGCGATGGCGATCCGCTGCTGCTGGCCGCCGGACATCTCGTCGGGGAAGCGGTCGGCGAGGTGGCCGAGGCTCATCTCGCCGAGCGCGGCGAGGGCTTGGCCGCGGGCCTTGCGGGCGGAGACGCCGTCCAGTTCGAGGGGCAGCGCGACGTTCTCGGCGGCGGTGAGCGCCGGTATGAGGTTGTAGTCCTGGAAGACGTAGCCGATGCTGCGGCGGCGCAGCGCGGCGAGCTGCTTGGGGCCGGCGGCGGTGATGTCGGTGCCTTCGACGATCACCTGGCCGGAGGTGGGCTTGTCCAGGCCGCCCGCGATGGTCAGCAGGGTGGACTTGCCGGAGCCGGACGGGCCCATGACGGCGACGAGTTCGCCGGGGTGGACGTCGAGGTCGACACCGCGCAGGGCGTGCACCTCGGTGGCGCCCGTGCCGTGGACACGGGTCAGGTTCTGAAGGCGCAGCACGGGCTCGTGCCGCTGGGGTACGGACATGGGAGTTCCCCCTCGGGGTACGCCCGCGGGACGGCCGCGCGGTGCGCGGCCGCCGGCGGTGCCGGGCGTACGTTCTGGCTGGGTCGGGTGGCGCGGTCACGCGGGTCGTGCGGTGGCGCGGTCGCGCGGTGTTCATGGAGTGCAGGCGGCGTACGGGTGGCGTACGGGCGCGGTGCGGCGCGCTGGGCGCCGGGCCGCGCGCCGCGCGGACGCTCGCTCGCACCGGTGATGCGCAACGGTGATGCGTACCGGTGGCGCGGTCGTGCGGGTGTGGGCGGGGCTCAGCGCCGCCGGGCGGATCCGGTCCCGATCCTGGGCCGGGACACGGGCTCCGGGGGTGTCGCGGGCGGTTCGGCGGCCTGGGCCGCCGAGAGTCGGATGAGGCGGGCCTCGCAGTGGTCGAGCCAGCGCGTCTCGGCCTCGGTCTGGAAGATCAGCTGCTCCAGGACGAGCAGCCAGGCGACGTCGTCGCGGGCCCCGGGCCCGTTCTCCTCGACGGCGGTGATCGCCCGCGCCTTGAGCCGGGTGTAGTCCTGCATGGCCTTCACGGTGTGCCGGCGCTGGGACTGGATGACGTCACGGATGTCGACCCCCGGCATCCCGACCGCCATGGCGAGCTTGATGGACAGCTCGTCACGGGCCGGGCTGGTCCGGTCCACGGGCTTCTCGAACCAGGTGAGCAGTTCGCCGCGCCCCGCGTCGGTGATCGCGTAGAGCGCGTGACCGCCCTCGTCCTCCCCGTCCTGCGCGACCATGCCGTCCCGTTCCAGGCGGTTGAGGGTCGTGTAGACCTGGCCCACGTTGAGCGGCCAGGTGGAACCGGTGCGTGACTCGAACTCCGTACGGAGCTGGGAGCCGTAGCGGGGCCCGTGTTCGAGGAGGGCGAGGAGCCCGTGGCGGATCGACATACTCAGTATGTATACCGAGTATGTCGGCATTGCCAAGTGCACTCAGGGCGGATCACCGGGGTCCTCCTTGCGACGGACCCGGGCGGAGACGAGCCGGCCGGGGGCCTGCTCAACGACGCCGCATCCGCAGTCCGAAGAAGCCGATGCCGAGTCCGACGAGGGCGAGCCCGATGCCCAGGGTGAGCACGGGGATCCGGCGTTCGACGAGGCCTGGAGCGGCTTCCGGGCGGGTGCGCGAGGCGGCGCCCGGCGGGGACGTGCGCGGGGGAACGGCTACGGGTGCGTCCCTCTCGGGTGCCACTTCCGTGTCCTCCCCAAGACCCCCGGGCCGGTCCGCCGGAGCCTCTCCGGGCCTCTCCCCGGGCGTATCCCGGCCGGGTTCTGTTGCCGTTTCGGTACGAACAGGGGCCGGGGAGGGAGCCGGGACGGGCGGTGCGGGGGCGGGCCGGCCGGGGCGCGGGCGGCCCTCGCCCGCCGGGGTCCCGGCCAGGGCCGGGGTCCGGCTGGGCGCGGGCGCGTCGGAGGGGACGGTCGCGTCCGGGAACTCTCCTTCGCCGGGCGGCTCGGCCGGGTCGGGGGGTTCCTCGGGCTCCTCCGGAGTGGCGGCGGGCGCGGCGGCCGGGGCGGAGGAGGGGTGCGCGGGCGGTCCGGCGGCGGGTGCCGGGGCGGTGCTTCCCGGGCCCGTGGCGTCCGCCCGGTCCGTATCCACGGGGTCTGCGGCACTCGTACTCGTACGTGTACTCGTGCGGTCCGTACCGCTCGCGCCGTCACCGGCTCCGTCGTCGTCGCTGCGGTTCGGCAGGTCTGGCATATGCGTCACCGAGGCCGCCGGGGCGGCCCTCCAGGGGGCCGTGATCGCGCCGGTCGCGCCGGCCGGTCCGGCATATGCCGCCGTTGCCAGGACCCCCGCCACCGCGATCCGCGCCGTGCTCGTCGCCAGGCAGTGGGCGAGGACGGGCGCGAGGCCGCGCGCGCGAGGGTGTGGTGCTCCTGGAGGCACGGAGGACCTTCTCCCGTCCGGTGTCGCCGAGTCGGTGGACTCAGCGTCACATGACGGGAGAAACCGGGCATCCGGGACGGGTCCGACCGGGGCCCCGCCCCGCCGGTACGGCCGCTACCGCTACTGCGCGGGGTTGCCGGTGGACACCTCAAGAGTGAACGACGCGTCGTCCTCCGAGATCTCCGTGCCCTGGCGCGGGTACTGCGTGATGACCGTGCCCTGCCCGTAGGTGTTCTCGTCGTACGAGGTCTCGGCCTTGACCTTCCACCCGGCGGCCTGGAGGCAGTCCTTCACCGACTGGATGTTCTTGTAGGTGAAGTCCGGCACCACGATCTTGTCCGGGTCCGAGCCCGACTCGCTCGGATCGGTGCACTTCTGGGTGCTGATGGTCTTGGTGAGGTCCGGGCCCCGGTGACCGGGCGCGGTGCCGGTGGTCCGGCTCGGGTCGGCGGCCGCGGGGTCCGTGGTGTCCTTGTTCTTCAGGAGCGTGATGCCCGTGATCACACCGGCGACGACCAGCAGGGCGATCACCCCGAGCGCGATCTTGTTCGTCCCGTTCCGCCCGCCGCCCGTCGGGCCGGGGTTCTGCCCCATGCCGTACGGCGCGGGCGCGGGGGCCGGCGGCGGCGCCTGGTAGACGGGCGCGGGCGCCGGGGTCCGGTAGGCGGGGGCCTGAGCCGGGCCGGGCTGCGGGTAGCCGTACGGCGTGGGGCCGGGCGCCGGGGTCTGCGCCCCGTAAGGGCCGGGCTGCGGGGTGTGCGGCATATGCGGCGCGTACGGCGCCTGCACTCCGTGCGTGGCCGGCGGCGGGGTCTGGCCGATCGGCGGGAAGACCGCCGAACCGACGCCCGCGCCACTGCTGACCGGGCCGCCCGCGACGATCACGGGCGCGCCGGTCTGCCCGGCGCCGAGCACTCGCAGGCACTCGTCACGCATGGCGGTGGCGCTGGGGAAGCGCTCGTTCGGGTTCTTCTTCAGGGCGCGGGCCACCAGCGCGTCCATCGCCGGGGTCACTGAGCGGTTGACGGAGGAGGGCGGTACCGGCTCCTCCTGCACGTGCGCGTAGGCGATGGCGAGCGGCGAGTCGGCGTCGAACGGCAGCCGGCCGGTCAGTAGCTGGAACAGCATGATGCCGACCGAGTAGAGGTCGGAGCGGGCGTCCACGGCCCGGCCCAGGGCCTGCTCGGGGGAGAGGTACTGCGGGGTGCCGACCACCATGCCGGTCTGGGTCATCGAGGTGACGCCGGACTGCATGGCGCGGGCGATGCCGAAGTCCATGACCTTGACGACACCGCGCTTGGTCGTCATCACGTTGCCCGGCTTGATGTCCCGGTGCACCAGGCCCATCTCGTGGCTGACGTCGAGGGCCGCGAGCACGTCGGCGGTCACCTGGAGGGCCTTGTCCGCCGGCATCGCGCCGTACCGCTGGACGTCCGCGGCGAGCACCGAGCCGAGCGGCTGCCCCTCCACGTACTCCATGACGATGTACGGCATGACGGCGCCGTCGAGGGTGTCCTCGCCGGTGTCGAAGACCGAGACGATGTTGGTGTGCGACAGCTTGGCGACGGCCTGCGCCTCACGGCGGAAACGTTCGCGGAAGGACTGCTCGCGGCCGAGTTCGGTGTGCAGGGTCTTGATCGCGACCTGGCGGTCGAGGGCGCTGTCGTACGCCAGGTACACCGACGCCATGCCGCCTTCGCCGAGCAGGTCGCGCAGCTGATAGCGGCCACCCGCGACCGAACCGCCCGCATAGCGGCCCTGTGCGCCGTCCTGGCTCATCTGTAGCTTCCCCCTACGCGCGCGTGGCGGCGCTGATCCCGGAATTTCCTGGCCAAGTCTGCCCGAGGGCGGTGTCACGTCAAGCTCGGCACCGGCCCGGTGCCCGCTTCGGTACGGGTTCGGTGCCCGTTCCGCCCCCGAACCGTGACCCTGCGTGGGGCGGCCCCGGCGATGGGTGACCGCCGGGCGGGGAGCGCGAAGGAGCGCGAGGGGAGCGGAAGACGAAAGAAGCGGCAGGCGCTTGGCGTGGGGACGCCAGGGAATTTGCACAGGCGTACGTTCGACTGGTGGGATGGCCCGTCCATCGCGGACCGTGAGGGCGTGCGGAGCCTGTAGCGTGACGACTGGACACGGCACGACAGACGACCGACGGCGAGGACTGATGGCATCCGAATCCGGAGCAGGCGGCGGTGTGCCGGACGCGGCGGTCGAGTCCTTTGGCCTCGGCGGAGTCGTCGGTGACGGCCGTTACCGGCTGACCCACCGGCTGGGCCGAGGCGGCATGGCCGAGGTGTTCGCGGCGGAGGACGTACGGCTCGGCCGTACCGTCGCCGTGAAGCTGCTGCGTCCCGACCTCGCCGAGGACCCCGTCTCCAAGGCCCGCTTCACGCGCGAGGCGCAGTCGGTCGCGGGTCTCAACCACCACGCCATCGTGGCCGTCTACGACTCGGGCGAGGACGTCGTCGGCAACCAGTCGGTGCCGTACATCGTCATGGAGCTGGTCGAGGGCCGCACCATCCGCGACCTGCTGATCAGCGCCGAGGCGCCCGGTCCCGAGCAAGCGCTGATCATCGTCTCCGGTGTCCTGGAGGCGCTGGCCTACTCCCACCAGCACGGCATCGTGCACCGGGACATCAAGCCGGCCAACGTGATCATCACCCACGCCGGTGCCGTCAAGGTCATGGACTTCGGCATCGCCCGCGCCCTGCACGGCGCGCAGTCGACGATGACCCAGACCGGCATGGTCATGGGCACGCCGCAGTACCTCTCCCCGGAGCAGGCGCTCGGCAAGGCCGTCGACCACCGCTCCGACCTGTACGCGACGGGCTGCCTGCTCTACGAACTGCTCGCGCTGCGGCCCCCGTTCACCGGCGAGACCCCGCTGTCGGTGGTCTACCAGCACGTCCAGGACATGCCGATCCCGCCGTCCGAGGTCGCCCATGGGGCGCCGCCGGAGCTGGACGGGCTGGCCATGCGCGCCCTCGCCAAGGACCCGGACGACCGGTTCCAGAGCGCCGAGGAGATGCGCGGTCTGGTCCAGTACGGCATCTCGATGCTCCAGGACCGGGGCGGCCACACGGGCATGTGGAACACCGGTCCGGTCATGGGCCACGAGAGTGCGCACACCCCGGTCGGCGGCGTCGCCGCGACGACCGCGATGGCCCACCCGATGCACCACGACACCGCGCAGGGCCCGATCCTGCCGCCGATGAACCCGGACGACGGCGCGGCCGGCGGCTATCCGCCGGCCGGTGGCTACGGCCCGCAGGGCGGCCAGGGCCGCCGGGGCGGCCGCGGCAAGGTGGTGCTGTTCGTGGCGCTCGCGCTGATCGCGATCGTCGCGGGCATCGTGTACGCCATGCCGCCCGACCAGTCCACGGGCGACACCAAGACGCCCACCAGCACCGAGAAGCCGACTCCGTCCGACGAGCAGTCGGCGGAGCCTTCGGAAGAGCCGACGACCGACTCGCAGAACTCCGGCGGCTCCTCGTCGACCGGCGGCGGCCAGGGAAGCTGGCAGAAGCCGACCTACCGGCCGTCGCACGAGCCGACGACCACGCCGGAGACCACGGATCCGACGGAGCCGCCGACGTCCTCGACGGACGGGGGCACGGGCTCCAGCGAGGGTTCCGACGGCGGCTCCTCGGAGGGCACCGGCGACGGCGGTTCGAGCGGCACCTCGAATGGCACGTCGAGCGGCACCTCGGCGGGTCCGGGCACGTCGGGCGGCGGTACGTCGGCCGGTCCCGGCGCCGTGGGCGGCACGTCGGCGGGTTCGGGTGCCGCGGGCGGTACCTCGGCCGGTCCGGGTGCTCCGGGCGGAGCCGCGGCCGGCGCGGGCGGCCCGGCCGGCGCCACTCCGTAATCCACCACCCCGGACCGCCGGTTCGCCGGCCGTCGGCTCCCCGGATCGCCGTCCGCCGGGCCGCCGGTTCGCGAATGCGTCGATCCGGGGGGTCCGCCATTCGGTACGGCCGGTCCGCCTGTCGGACCGTCAGTCCACGGACCGTCAGTCCACGGACCGTCAGTCCACGGACCGTCAGTCCACGGGCCGTCGGGCCGCGGGCCGGGAGCGTCAGTCCGTGAACGCGTCGCGTACCGCCGCGTACTCGCGCGTCCACCACACCACCAGGGCCGACACCGCCGGGAACAGCGGGTCGGCCCTTCGGTCGTGCAGCTGGTAGCGCCAGCGCAGGGTCCAGAAGTCGTTGAGCCGTTCCCACCAGACTCGGTCGGCCGCCACGGCCAGCTCCGCGCAGCTCGCGCCGGTCGCCCGCCGGTACGCCCGCGCGTAGGCCCGTACCTCTGCCAGCGCCAGTTCCCCCGTCGGCCGTACGAAGAAGATCGCGGCGGCCCGGACGGCCTCCTCGGCGCGCGGGCGGACGTCCAGCCGGTCCCAGTCGACGATCGCGGCGGGTTCGGTGCCCCGGTAGAGCAGATTGAGCGGGTGGAAGTCGCCGTGCACCCAGCCGGGCGGGGCGGGGACCGAAGGGCGCCGGTGGGCGTGGGCGGCGAGCAGCGCCCTGCGCTCCTGGAGCCGGTGCCGGGCCAGTTCGTCGAAGCCGTCGCGCGCGGGGCGGGCGGCGACGAGCCGGAGCAGCTCGTCGATCAGCGCGAAGGTGTCCTCCGGCCGGGCGCTTACGGCTCCCGGTCCGGAGCCGGGCCCCGCGTCCGCTCCCGGCGGGGCCGGGACAGGCGGGTCCATGACCTGTTCCAGGGCGGTGTGGACGTGTCCGAGCAGGGTGCCAAGGCGTCGTGAACCGGCGGTGCCCAGGTGCGCGCCGTCGCGGTGCCGGCCGTCGATCCAGGGATGCAGGGCGTAGCAGTGGCCGCCGGCGACGGCGACGGTACGGCCGGCCGCGTCGGGTAGCGGCGGCGCGACCGGCAGCCCGAGGGCGTGCAGCCGGTGGGTGGCCCGGTGCTGGCGGGCGATGGTGTCCCGGTCGGCGGTGAGGGTGTCGAGGTGCTGCTTGAGGAAGTAGGGGCCGCGGGTGGTGGTCAGCCGGTAGCCGCGGTTGAGCAGTCCCTGGGCGACCGGCTCGCAGGACAGTGGTTCGCCCGCGTCCGCGTAACGGCGCAGCAGGGCGCCGACGGGCGGGGCCGGAGGGGCGGCCGAGGGGACCGAGGAGCGCGGCACCCCGAAAATGCTAGTGCCGGGAGGGGCCCTAGTGCTCTGTGTGGCCGGCCCGCCGCTCGTCGGAGCCGTCACCGCGGTCGTCGTTCGCGGAGGTGTCCGGCCCGGCCGCCGCGTGCGGATAGTCGATGGTGTGCAAGGTGACGAACTGCGGGTCGATCCGCAGATAGACCGGGTCGTAGGGCTCGCCGTCCACGGTGTCCGGCATCGTGCCGAAGGCCGCCAGGTGCTCCGGCGTCGGTTCGACGGTCCGGGCGGTGCCGGTGAACTGGACGGACCACAGCTCCTCGGGGCCCACGGTGAGGTTGTCCGCCCCGTACGCGACGACGCTGCCGTTGCACGCTCGGTGGTAGCCGAGTCCCCGGTGCATACGGATGAGGACGCATCCGTCGGTCACGATGTGGCGGGCGGGCGCGACGAACGGCATCGCCCGCATGCTCGTGGCCACTCTCCCGTACGACACGCGGCGCAGCAGCTCGATGGCGCGGATCTCCTCCGCGGACATGGGGTCGGTGGACATGAGGTCCACTCTCGGACACCGGCGTCTTGTCGGGAAAGGGGCCCCTGCCCCGGATGGTCGGGGACATAAGTCCCGAAATCCGGGCCGGTTCGCCCGGATCCCTCGTGGGCCCGGGACGGCCGCGGGAGGCCGATGGCGGGCGACCGCCGGTGGCGGCACACCGCCACCACCGCCCCCGGACCCGCCGGCGGGGCGGTCGCTCAGCGGCGCTCGGCCTGCATGCGCGCGACGAACGCGGCGGCCTGCGAGCGGCGCTCCATGCCCAGCTTCGACAGCAGGCTGGAGACGTAGTTCTTGATGGTCTTCTCCGCGAGGTGGAGCCGCTCGCCGATGGCCCGGTTGGTCAGACCCTCGCCGATCAGGTCCAGGATCTTGCGCTCCTGCTCGGTCAGGTTGGCGAGCCGGTCATCGCGCTTCGGGCTGTTGCCGTCCCGCAGGCGTTCGAGGACGCGCGCGGTGGCCACCGGGTCGAGCAGCGACTTGCCGGCGGCGACGTCGCGGACCGCGTGCAGCAGCTCGTTGCCGCGGATGGCCTTGAGGACGTATCCCGAGGCCCCGGCCATGATCGCGTCGAAGAGT
Organism: Streptomyces sp. NPDC048718; assembly: GCF_043198875.1. Classification (NCBI taxonomy): domain Bacteria; kingdom Bacillati; phylum Actinomycetota; class Actinomycetes; order Kitasatosporales; family Streptomycetaceae; genus Streptomyces; species Streptomyces sp. NPDC048718. The sequence goes on along the minus strand of NZ_JBICVG010000020.1, from coordinate 17,198 downwards.
GCCTCGTCGTCGGCGTACGAGGTGAGCATCAGGCACTGGATGGAGTCGTCCTGCGAGCGCACCTCGCGGCACACCTCGACGCCGCTGCCGTCCGGCAGCCTGACGTCGAGAACCGCCACGTCGGGGCGGGTCGCGGGGATCCTGACCAGGGCATCCGCGGCCGTGCCGGCCTCGCCGACGACCTCGATGTCGTCCTCCACGGAGAGCAGCTCGTGGACGCCGCGCCGCACGACTTCGTGGTCGTCCAGCAGGAATACCCGGATTTTTCCTTCTTCGCGCACGGGGTCAGTCTCACATATTCGCTCTTCCCGTGCCCCGGGTCCCCGGGATAACCTCCGGCTTGTTCCGACGACGGTGTCGGGCCGTTGTCCAGTGCGCTGACCAGCGAAGAGTCCCGAATTTCTCGATTTACTTGGAAATCCAAGCAAAATCGCAGGTCAACGAGGGTTTCGCGGAATTGTTGCGTGATGGGTAACGTGCCTATGACGGCGTTGCCGGGGCACCTGTCACGCCCGACCCCGGCCACCGACGCACCCACCCCGTGCGAAGGAACGGATGAGGCGGAGAGCCTCCCCCTACCTTCGATAGGGGGGACCCCAGGCCCTTACCGGCGAACCCGGGGGCCGGACCGACGGAGGAGCACGCACGTGACCGTGGAGAGCACTGCCGCGCGCAAGGCGACGCGCAGCAGCGGCACCAAGCGCACCGCCAGCGCAAGCACTGGCGCGGGCGCGAGCACCGCCAAGAAGACCGCCAGTGCCGCCGGCGCGGGCGCCGCGAAGAAGGCCGCGAGCGCGAGTACGAGCGCGAGCAAGGCCGCCGCGAAGAAGACGACGCGCGCCAAGGCCCGTACGCCGAAGCCGTCCCAGGCGTCCCCGCAGCCCCACGAGCCCGAGCTCGTCCAGCTGCTGACGCCCGAGGGCGAGCGCGTCCGGCACCCCGAGTACGACATCGACCTGAGCGCCGACGAGCTGCGCGGTCTCTACCGCGACATGGTCCTCACGCGCCGGTTCGACGCCGAGGCCACCGCGCTGCAGCGGCAGGGCGAGCTGGGTCTGTGGGCCTCGCTGCTCGGCCAGGAGGCCGCGCAGATCGGCTCCGGCCGCGCCCTGCGGGACGACGACTACGTCTTCCCCACCTACCGTGAGCACGGCGTCGCCTGGTGCCGCGGGGTCGACCCGACCAACCTCCTCGGCATGTTCCGCGGTGTGAACAACGGTGGCTGGGACCCCAGCACCAACAATTTCCACCTGTACACGATCGTCCTCGGCTCGCAGACCCTGCACGCCACCGGCTACGCCATGGGCATCACCAAGGACGGCGCGGACTCCGCCGTGCTCGCGTACTTCGGCGACGGCGCCTCCAGCCAGGGCGATGTCAACGAATCCTTCGTGTTCTCCTCGGTGTACAACGCCCCGGTCGTGTTCTTCTGCCAGAACAACCAGTGGGCCATTTCCGAGCCCACCGAGAAGCAGACCCGCGTCCCGCTGTACCAGCGCGCCCGCGGCTTCGGCTTCCCCGGCATCCGCGTCGACGGCAACGACGTCCTGGCCTGCCTGGCCGTGACCCGGGCGGCGCTGGAGCGCGCCCGCCGCGGCGAGGGCCCGACGCTCGTCGAGGCGTTCACGTACCGCATGGCCGCCCACACCACCTCCGACGACCCGACCCGCTACCGCCGTGACACGGAGCGCGAGGCCTGGGAGGCGAAGGACCCGATCCAGCGTCTGAAGACGTATCTGGAGCGCGAGGGCCACGCCGACGCCGCCTTCTTCGAGGAGCTGGAGCAGGAGAGCGAGGCGCTCGGCAAGCGGGTCCGCGAGGTCGTCCGGGGGATGCCCGTGCCGGACCACATGTCGATGTTCGACACCGTGTACGCCGACGGGCACGCGCTGGTCGACGAGGAGCGGGCGCAGTTCGCCGCCTACCAGGCGTCCTTCGAGGGCGGAGAGGCCGAGTAATCATGGCTGTTCAGAAGCTTCCCCTGGCCAAGGCGCTCAACGAGTCGCTGCGCAAGGCCCTGGAGACCGACCCCAAGGTCCTCGTCATGGGCCTGGACGTCGGCAAGCTCGGCGGTGTCTTCCGGATCACCGACGGTCTGCAGAAGGACTTCGGCGAGGACCGGGTCATCGACACCCCGCTCGCCGAGTCCGGCATCGTCGGCACCGCGATCGGTCTGGCCCTGCGCGGCTACCGGCCGGTCGTCGAGATCCAGTTCGACGGTTTCGTCTTCCCCGCGTACGACCAGATCGTCACCCAGCTCGCCAAGATGCACGCCCGGTCGCTCGGCAAGGTGAAGATGCCGATCGTCATCCGCATCCCGTACGGCGGCGGCATCGGCGCGGTCGAGCACCATTCCGAGTCCCCCGAGTCGCTCTTCGCGCATGTCGCGGGCCTCAAGGTGGTCACCCCGGCGAACTCCTCGGACGCCTACTGGATGCTCCAGCAGGCCATCCAGAGCGACGACCCGGTGATCTTCTTCGAGCCGAAGCGCCGTTACTGGGACAAGGGCGAGCTGGACACCGAGGCCATCCCCGGCGAGCTGCACAAGGCCCGGGTCGCCCGCGAGGGCACGGACCTGACCCTCGCCGCGTACGGCCCGATGGTGAAGACCTGCCTGGAGGCGGCCGCGGCCGCCGCCGAGGAGGGCAAGTCGGTCGAGGTCCTCGACCTGCGCTCGATCTCCCCGCTGGACTTCGACACCATCCAGGCCTCGGTCGAGAAGACCCGCCGCCTGGTCGTGGTCCACGAGGCCCCGGTCTTCTTCGGCTCCGGCGCGGAGATCGCCGCCCGGATCACCGAGCGCTGCTTCTACCACCTGGAGGCCCCGGTCCTGCGGGTCGGCGGCTACCACGCGCCGTACCCGCCGGCGCGCCTCGAAGAGGAGTATCTGCCGGGTCTGGACCGCGTGCTCGACGCCGTCGACCGCTCGCTGGCGTTCTGAGGAGAGCATCGTGACGATCCGCGAATTCAAGATGCCCGACGTGGGCGAGGGCCTGACCGAGGCCGAGATCCTCAAGTGGTACGTCCAGCCCGGTGACACCGTCACCGACGGCCAGGTCGTCTGCGAGGTGGAGACGGCGAAGGCGGCGGTGGAGCTGCCGATCCCGTTCGACGGGACGGTGCACGAGCTGCGCTTCCCCGAGGGCACGACGGTCGACGTCGGCGAGATCATCATCTCGGTGAACGTGGGCGGCGAAGCGGCCCCCGCGCCCGCGCCTGCCGCCGAGGCTCCGGCCGCCGCGGCCCCCGCGCCCGCTGCCGTCCCCGCCCCGGCGCCCGCCGCCGAGGAGGCCGAGCCGGAGGGCCGCCAGCCTGTTCTGGTCGGGTACGGCGTGGCCGCGACGTCCACCAAGCGCCGCGCCCGCAAGACGGTCCCGGCACCCGCTGCCGCCGCTCCGGCCGCTGCTCCGGCGCCCGCCGCGGCTCCGGCTCCGGTGGCGCAGGACCGGCTGAACGGTCACGGCCCGGCCGCCGACCGTCCGCTGGCCAAGCCGCCGGTCCGCAAGCTCGCGAAGGACCTCGGCGTCGACCTGGCGACGGTCACCCCGACCGGTCCGGACGGCGTCGTCACCCGTGACGACGTGCACCGCGCCGCGGCCCCGGCCGAGGCTCCGGTGACCCCGGCTCCGGCGCCGGTGGCCGAGTCCCAGGCTCCGGCCCCGGCAGCGGTGCCCGCTCCGGCCGGCGCGGCGGACGCCCGGGAGACCCGTATCCCCATCAAGGGCGTACGGAAGGCCACGGCGGCGGCGATGGTCGGCTCGGCCTTCACCGCGCCGCATGTCACCGAGTTCGTGACCTTCGACATCACGCGCACGATGAAGCTGGTCGAGGAGCTCAAGTCCGACAAGGACATGGCGGGGCTGCGGGTCAACCCGCTGCTGCTCATCGCGAAGGCGGTTCTCGTCGCGATCAAGCGCAACCCGGGTGTCAACGCGGCCTGGGACGAGGCCGCCCAGGAGATCGTGCTCAAGCACTACGTCAACCTGGGCATCGCCGCGGCGACCCCGCGCGGCCTCATCGTCCCGAACATCAAGGACGCGCACGCGCAGGCCCTGCCGGACCTGTCGCGGTCCCTCAGCGAGCTGGTCGCCACGGCCCGCGAGGGCAAGACCACCCCGGCGGCCATGCAGGGCGGCACCTTCACCATCACCAACGTCGGCGTCTTCGGCGTCGACACCGGTACGCCCATCCTCAACCCGGGCGAGTCCGCGATCCTCGCGGTCGGCGCGATCAAGCTCCAGCCCTGGGTCCACAAGGGCAAGGTGAAGGCGCGCCAGGTCACCACCCTGGCGCTGTCCTTCGATCACCGTCTGGTCGACGGCGAACTCGGCTCCAAGTTCCTCGCCGATGTCGCCGCGGTCCTGGAGCAGCCGAAGCGGCTCATCACCTGGGGCTGACACCCGAGTTGGCCGGATCGGCCTGTTTCACGTGAAACATGCGCCCGGTCGGGGACGGAGACCGTCCCCGACCGGGCGCGTTGCCGTTCTCCCCTGGCGCGGACCGCCTCACGCGGTGCGTCTCAGCTCGTCGGCCCCGCCCGAGGACCGGCCCGTGGTCCCGCCCGAGGACCGGCCCGTAGTCCCGCCCGGGGACCGGCCCGGGGACCGGCCCGTGCTCCGGCCGCCGTGCCCTTGCGTGCCCGGTACGGCGCGGCGCCCCAGGGCGAATCCGAGAGCGAAACGGCTGGTGCAGCCGTACTCCTCCATCAGCATGCGGACGCGCCGCTGGACGGTGCGCTCGCTGAGCGCGAGCGCCCGCGAGATACGGTCGTCGCTCCATCCCTGGACCAACAGGGCGACGATGTTCGCGTACTCCCCCATGTGGTGCACGACGGATCTCCTTCAGTTCGCCAGCCCCCCGGCCTTGGCGTACCTGCCCAACGTAGCCCCTGTCACACAGCCTCTGCACAGGGCCCTCTCAGTCAACTTGCCTTGTCCACAAGGAGTGTCGGGAACCCGACAGGTTGCCCGGGAATCCTGGTCGGTGCCGGGTCCCGTGCGGTTGGCTTTCGCATGGAAAGGGATTCCACCCACCTTCCACCCACACCTTCGAAGGGGAACACCATGAAGTTGCGCATCGCTGCCCTGGCCGGCGTCGCGGGCCTCACCGGAATGCTGGCCCTGGCGGGTCCCGCGCAGGCCACTGAAGTCGTGCCGACGGTCAAGGCGGCCACGGCGATCAACGGCGACTACTGCATCGAGGCCGCCGGAGGCATCGCCTGCTTCCAGGCCTACGGCGACAAGTTCATCATGGGGGACTACAAGGCGGACGGGCTGCGGGTGATCGCGGACTGGGAGACGGACTACGGGCGTTTGGGTGAGTGTCACCACACCGGTGGGGCCGGCTCCACCGGCGTCTGCAACTACGACATGCGCGAGGACGGCAAGGTCCGCTTCCGCCTGGTGCTGCGTGACGGCGCCACCGGCCCCAACGCGTACACGACCGCCTGGAGCCCCTGGATCCTGATCAGCTGATCGCGCGTTCCGGGCTTGGGAACGGGAGACTTCAGCCCGGATCGCACGCGATCGCGCGACTCGTCTGTTTCACGTGACACACCCGGCCGGAGGCGAATCTCGCCTCCGGCCGGGTGTTTCGCGTGGCCGGATCAGAGCCCTGGCCGCCCGTCCTCGTATCGCATCGTGGACGGGTTCTTTTTCGTCCACCTGTTGTATCTAAGCTGTACGCATGCCATCAGCCCCAGCTCCCGCCCCCGAGTCCGCTCCCGTCTCCGCCAAGCAGCCGCCCGCCGCCGACCGCGTGTACACCCACGTCAAACAAGCGGTGCTCGACCGCCGCTACGAGGGCGGGACCCTGCTCACCGAAGGGGAGCTGGCGCAGGCCGTCGGGGTGTCGCGGACGCCCGTGCGCGAGGCGCTGCTGAAGCTGGAGATGGAAGGGCTGCTCAAGCTCTACCCGAAGAAGGGCGCCCTGGTGCTCGCCGTCTCCGCCCAGGAGATCGCGGACGTCGTCGAGACCCGGCTGCTCGTCGAGGAGTTCGCCGTCCGGCGGGCCGTGCCCGCCCCCGCCACGCTGATCACCCGCCTCGAAGGGCTCCTCGCGGAGCAGAAACGGCGCGCCGAGGCCGGTGACCTGGCCGAGGTGTCGGTGACCGACCGCTGCTTCCACGCCGAGATCGTGCGGCACGCCGGCAACCAGATCCTGGCCCGTCTCTACGACCAGCTACGCGATCGCCAGCTGCGGATGGGAGTCGCCGTGATGCAGGCCCACCCCGGCCGCGTCGCCCAGAACATCGCCGAACACGACGAGATCCTCGACCGGATCAAGGAGGGCGACGCCGAGGGCGCCGCCCGCTGCGTCCGGCGCCACCTCGGCCGGGTCCAGGACCTGGTGCGCGGTGACGCCCGGTGAGCCGCCGCGATCGCGGCCGTAACGGATACGGCGGCGCCGTCAGTCTGCCCGGTGACCCGCCCGGCGGCCGGCGCGCCGTCCTGGTCTGGGGCGTCGGTGTCGCGGTCTATTTCGTCGCCGTCATCTTCCGTACGTCCCTCGGTGTCGCCGGCCTCGACGCCGCCGACCGGTTCCATGTCAACGCGTCGGCCCTGTCGACCTTCTCCATACTCCAGCTGCTCGTCTACGCGGGCATGCAGATACCCGTCGGCCTCATGGTCGACCGGCTCGGCACCAAGAAGGTGCTGACCCTCGGCGTCGTGCTCTTCACCCTCGGCCAGCTGGGCTTCGCGCTCTCCCCGTCGTACGCCATGGCGCTCGGTTCGCGCGCCCTGCTCGGCAGCGGCGACGCGATGACCTTCATCAGCGTGCTGCGGCTCGGCGCCCGCTGGTTCCCCGCCCGGCGCGGCCCTCTCGTCGGCCAGATCGCCGCCCTGTGCGGCATGGCGGGCAACCTCGTCTCGACGATCTTCCTCTCCCGCACCCTGCACGGACTGGGCTGGACCGAGACCTTCGTCGGCAGCTCCCTCGCCGGTGTCGTCGTCCTCGTACTGCTCCTGGCGTTCCTCAAGGACCACCCCGAGGGTTACGAGCCGGCGCCCGCGCCGGTCGCGTCCGCCGCGCACGCGGGCGGCATCGCGTTCGTGCGCCGGCAGATCGCCGACTCCTGGCGCGAGCCGGGCACCCGGCTCGGCATGTGGGTGCACTTCACCACTCAGTTCCCCGCGATGGTGTTCCTGCTGCTGTGGGGCCTGCCGTTCCTCGTCGAGGACCAGGGCCTGTCCCGGGGCACGGCGGGCGAGCTGCTCACCCTGGTCGTGCTCTCGAACATGACGGTCGGACTGGCGTACGGCCAGATCATCGCCCGCCACCATGCCGCCCGCGCGCCGCTCGCGCTCGGCACCGTCGCCGCCACCGCCTTGCTGTGGGCCACCACCCTGGTCTACCCGGGCGACCGGGCGCCGATGGGGCTGCTCGTCGTGCTGTGCGTGGTCCTCGGTGCCTGCGGGCCCGCCTCGATGATCGGCTTCGACTTCGCCCGACCCGCCAACCCGCCGGAGCGTCAGGGCACCGCCTCGGGAATCGTCAACATGGGTGGATTCATCGCCTCGATGACGACCCTTCTCGCCATCGGTGTCCTGCTCGACGCGACCGGCGACAACTACCGGATCGCGTTCTCCTCGGTGTTCGTCCTCCAGGCGCTGGGCGTCACCCAGATCGTCCGGCTCAAGGCGCGCACCACCCGCCGTGAGCGCGAGCGCCTGGTCGCGAGCCGTGTGGAGGCCGTGCACGTACCGGCGTGAGCGGGCGCGTGCGGGGAGCCCGCGCGTATCGGGCGTGTACGGGTGCGCGCGCCGCGAGAGACGGCGCGTACCGGCGTCAGCGGGCCCCCTTCCCCTGCATCCGCCAGGGAAGGGGGCCCGCTCATGCCGTACGCCCACCGTGAGTCCGCCCGGGGCCGTCGCGGCTACGCGGCTACTGGGCTGCCGGCCGCTCGGCTACTTCGGCGTGACCGCGAAGCGCTCCAGGATCGCCTCCGCCAGCTTCTCGTCGCCCTCGATCTTCACCCGGTCGGGTACCTCGGCCGCCCGGACCCGGCCGCAGGCCAGTCGTACATACGTTTCCCAGTCCATCGCCAGGGTCACCGCGGGGCCGAGCGACGGCGTGCCGTCGATCGAGCCGTTGCCCTGGGCGTCCACCCGTACCGTCCGCAGGAACTCCACCGGTCCGGTCACGTCCAGCACCACCGCCGAACCCGCCGGTGCGCCCGCCTCCTTGGCCACCACGTCCGGCAGCGCCTCCAGCAGGAAGTCCCGCGCGACGTACGCGCCGGGCGAGTCCAGATTGCCGGGCACGCCGAGCGCGGCCCGCAGATCCTGCTCGTGCACCCAGCAGTCGAAGGCCCGGGTCCGGTAGGCCACTTCGAGGGTCTGTTCGGCGCTCAGCGGGGCGCGGACCATGGCGTCGGGGGCCCGGTTCTCGTTGCGCAGCTGCCGCGCCCGGCGGATCAGCACGTACTCCAGCTCGGCGGTCATCTCCGGCGAGGTGTGGTGCCGCCGCACGTCGACCTGCATCTCCATGTAGCGGGCGTGGTCCGTCCGTACGTGGAACAGGTCGCGGGGCAGGCTGTGGATCGGCCGCGGGTCTCCCAGCATCTCGGTCTCCATGCCGATGACATGGGAGACGATGTCGCGCACCGACCAGCTCGGGCAGGGGGTGGCGCGGTTCCACTCGCCCTCGGCGAGCGGCTGAACCAACTCGGCGATCGCTTCCACGGCATGGGTCCAGGCGTCGGCGTAGTTCTGGAGGCTGGGATGGACGGTCACGGGACCCCTCGGCGGTTCTTCGGTGCGCGGGCTGAAGTGGCGGGCGGGCTGGGAACATGGCTGCGTGGGAGGCTCGGACGCTAAGTTACGCTGCCCGAAGGCACCCCGGCAGTGCTTTCGTGTGACGATCGTAGGCCGGTGTTGACGGCTCGAATGCCAGGACGGTGGTAGTGTGCGCGCCTCGCTGATCCAGATCGCGGTAGACCCGGACGAACCAGTCGACGACAGGCGGGCGCGCGTGGCCCGGCTGGTGCGGGAGGAACGGGGCGCCGCCGACCTCGTGGTCCTGCCGGAGCTGTGGCCGACCGGTGCGTTCGCCTATGAGGCGTTCGCCGCCGAGGCGGAACCCCTGAAGGGTCCCACCTACGGGATGATGGCCGCCGCCGCGCGGGACGCCGGAGTGTGGCTGCACGCGGGGTCGATCGTCGAGAAGGTCCCCGGCACCAGCACCAGCACCAGCAGCAGCGGCGGCGGTACGACCGGTCCGGGTGCGGGAGCCCTCTACAACACCTCGCTCGTCTTCTCCCCCGACGGCGAACTCGTCGCCTCCTACCGCAAGATCCACCGTTTCGGCTTCGACAAGGGTGAGGCCGTGCTGATGGCGGCCGGCGAGGATCTCGTCACCGTCGACCTGCCGCGGCTCACCGTCGGCGTCGCCACCTGCTACGACCTGCGCTTCCCGGAACTCTTCCGCGGTCTGGTCGACTCCGGCGCCGAGGCGTTCGTGATCCCGGCCGGCTGGCCCGCCCGCCGCCGAGGGCACTGGACGCTGCTCGCGCGGGCGCGCGCCGTCGAGAACCAGGCGTACGTGCTGGCCTGCGGCACCGCCGGTACGCACGCGGACGTCGAACAGGCCGGCCACTCGATCGTCGTGGACCCGTGGGGCGAGGTCCTGGCGGAGGCCGGTCCCGGTGAGGAGACCCTGCGGGTCGTCGTCGACCCGGCGAAGGTGGCGTCGACGCGGGAGCAGTTCCCGGCCCTGAAGGACCGCGTGCTGGGTCGGGGTCAGGGGCAGAACCAGGGGCTGGCGCTGTAGAACACGGGCCCGGGAGCCCGGGCCCCGGAGCCCGGGACCCGCAGGACCCGTAGGGGCGGGCCCCGGGCCGTCCCCGGTCCTCAGTCCTCCCGTTCCCGCTCGGCCATCCGGATCACGCACACCGCGACCGCGATGAGCAGGGCGGGATCGGCGTCGTCACGGACGACGTTCACGGCGTACGTGTCGCGCACGTGGAACCACTGGCGGGAGATGTGGGCGAGGAGTTCGTCCTCGTACTCGACGGTGAACTCCCGGTCCAGCACCCGCCCGCTGACATCGAGCTCGGTGCCGTCGACGAGGCTCACCCGGAAGTGGTTGCGCAGCAGCGAGAGCCGCTTGCGGCGGATGGTGGCGAGCGGGCGGTCGTCGCGCTCGATGGTCATCGTGTCGCGCAGGCTGAACATCTTCTGCCGCAGGGTGGCGAGGATCTGCCCGTCCGGGTCCTTCAGCTCCAGGGTGTCGCGCAGCCGCAGCGCCTTGCCGTCGACGAGGAAGGCCTGGCGGCCGTACTCGTCCTCGATCCAGTAGTCGTCGCCGATGGCGAGGATCTTGTCCCGTACCAGGTACTTCATGGTGGCCTCTCGTGGAACGCCGGTTCGCTCAGACGGGGAAGTAGCGGGTGAACGGGGTCGAGTTCGCCCCGAACAGGTCGCCGAAGGGCGCGTTCAGCTGCTGGATGAGCAGCACGGTGAAGGCGATGAAGCCGGACAGGCCCATCACCATCACCACATGGGTGGTGGTGCGTTCGATCCCGAAGAGGAACATGAACGCGACGGTCAGCACACCGCCGATGATCAGACCGGCCCACAGCACCGACGACAGACTCTCCTGGGAGGCCGCCTCCCGGCTGCGGCGCGCGTCGTCCACATCGCTGAGCTGTGCCGTCAACTCCTGCGAGACGATCTGCTGTTCGGTGGTGCCGTTGTCGCTGATGCGGGCGGCGTCGCGCAGTTGCGCCAGCAGGTTCCAGCCCTCGGAGCCGAGGGGCTGGCGGGCGATCATCACCGGCCATTCGACATGGACCACATGGGCGGCGTAGGCGGTCGCGGCGTTGCGGACGGCCTGCTTCTGCGCGGTGGGGAAGACATCGGCGAGCAGATACGTCTGGTGCAGGGCGCTGGCCTCGGCCTGGACGGCGTCGGACGCGGCCGAGCGGGTGTCCCAGACGGAGACGAGGCACAGGCCGAGTACGAGCGCGTAGAGGACCGAGACCATCATCGCGATGTACTCGGCGACGTCCTCGCGCGGCTCCTCGTCCTCCCCGACCGGGAACAGCCGGTTCTTGACGACCACGGCGAGCGCGGAGACGAGGGCCACGACGAAGGTGAGGACGAGGGTCTCGGACAGAGCCATGGGTCTCCCAGGGGTGTTCAGAGGTTGCGGGAGCCGAACAGGGCGGCGGCGACGGCGGCGGGGACGAGGAGCAGGAGCAGGATCCAGGCGATGCCGAGGTGGGGGATCTGACGGGCCCGGTGGCGCAGCCGGGGCAGCAGGGCCTCCTCGTTTCCGGCGGCCGAGGGGGGACGGGCACCGGGCGGACGGGCGGTCCCGGTCCCGGTTCCGGCTGTGGTCCCGTTTCCGGTCCCGGTCCCGGTCCCGGTTGTGGTCCCGTTTCCGGTCCCGGTCCCGGTTCCGGCTGTGGTCCCGTTTCCGGTCCCGGCGCCCGGCGCCAGACCCTCCGCCGGCAGGCCTTCCTCGGCGCCGGACGGGCCGGTGCCGGTGCCGGTGGGAGCGGTCGAGGAGGCCAGGGCTTCTTCGGCGGCGGCTGCGAGAGCGGCGGCAGCCGCCGCGGCGGCCCGCGCGAGGGCGGCGGCGGCTCCGGTGGCAGCGCCCGCCCCCGCTCCGGCGCCCGCACCCGGGGGAGCCGCACCGGCGGCCCCGGCCCCGGCTCCAGCTCCCGCTGTGGCTCCGGCTCCGGCTCCCGCTGTGGCTCCTGCTCCGGCTCCGGCCACGGCCCCGGCTCCCGGCGCGGGCGGTACGGCCGCTCCGGGCCCCGTACGCGTACCCGCACCCGTACCGCCCGTGCCGCCCGCGGCCCCCGCTCCACCGGCCCCCGCACCACCCGCACCGGCGGCCCCTGCCCCCGCCCCGGCACCGGATCTGGCCTCCCGGCCGCCCGGGATCCGGAAGGCGGCCGTGGCGTCGGCGGTGAGGAGAGGGGGCGGGACGCGGCTGCCGTCCTCGGCCAGGGTCGTGATCCGGTCGGTGCCGGTGACCCGTCCGGTGCTGCGGTACGACCCCGGGGGGCGCCGTACCGTCGCCGTGCACCCGGCGGACACCCCGGGCGCCAGCGCCGTCACGCACCCCGGCGCGCCGGGGGCGGCGCCGAGGGCCGTGTCGGTGAGCCGGAGCTCGTACAGGGGCCGGTCGCCCCGGTTGGTGACGGTGTACGAGACGACCGCCTCGTCCCCGGCGACCCGTACGGTCTCGGCGAGGGCGAGCGCGCCGCCCACCCCCTCGTACCCGGCGCGAGCGGAGGCGGTGAGCCGCCGGCCGAGCGACGGGACGTCGCCCTGGGCGGTGACCGTACCCACCTGCTTTCCCGCGAGGGCCGGGAAGCGGGCGGTGCACTCCAGGGAGCCGAGCGCGGCGAGCGTACGGGCCGGGCAGCTGATCCGCCCGCCGGGCACTTGGCCGTCGGTGACCGTCACCCCGTACAGATCGGCCTCACCCCCGTTGACCAGCCGATATCGCTTCACGACCGCCGCGCCCGTCCGCACGAGCGGCCCGGGCAGTCCGGGGACGGTGTCGACGGTGACGGTCAGACCGAGGGCGTTCTCGCCGATGCCGCCCGCCTGCGCGGGCAGATACGGACACAGCGCGAGGACGAACGCCAGGGCGAGGGCGGCGGAGGCGAGAGGGAGGAGGGGCGGAAGCGATGCGGGGGGCGGATGCGGTACAAGGGGCCGCCGCGGGGCGTGAGATGTGTGGGACGTGAGAGACACGCGGGGCGTGCGGGCCGGGCACGGTCCCCGCGTGTCCCGCATAAAGCCTCCCGGCCTAATAGTCGGATGATCGTGCCGCACAGCCATGCTGTGCGCCTCCGTCCCACCCGCCCCCGGCACGACACGCGCATTCACCCGTTTCCCTCGCGGGGCCCCTCCCTCGGCTCCGTCCCTCTTGCGAGGCTGTCCTCTGCCTGGGCGCCGAGTCCCGCCGCCATCCGCGTGTGATCCGCCGTTCACACACGAATGGCAAGCTTGAACCATGAACGATGCCGCCCCCGCGTCCGCTGCCGCCCCCGCTCCCGAGGCCCGCCGCCGGGTCCGTGTCCGCGCCCCCGAACTCGTCGGCAAGGGCGGCTGGCTCAATACCGGCGGGGACGAACCGACCCTCGCCGACCTGCGCGGCAAGATCGTTCTGCTCGATTTCTGGACCTTCTGCTGCATCAACTGCCTGCACGTCCTCGACGAGCTGCGCGAGCTGGAGGAGAAGCACCGCGACACGCTCGTCATCGTCGGCGTCCACTCGCCGAAGTTCGTGCACGAGGCCGAGCACCAGGCGGTCGTCGACGCCGTCGAGCGCTACGAGGTGCACCACCCGGTGCTCGACGACCCGGAGCTGACGACCTGGAAGCAGTACGCCGTACGGGCCTGGCCGACGCTCGTCGTCATCGACCCCGAGGGCTACGTCGTCGCCCAGCACGCGGGCGAGGGCCACGCCAACGCGATCCGGACCCTGGTGGAGGAGCTGGAGGCGGAGCACGAGGCGAAGGGGACGCTGCGGCGCGGCGACGGACCGTACGTGCCGCCGGAGCCGGCCGCCACCGATCTGCGCTTCCCCGGCAAGGCGGTCGTGCTGCCGTCCGGGAACCTGCTCGTCTCCGACACCACCCGCCACCAGCTCGTCGAGCTGGCGGAGGACGGCGAGACCGTCGTCCGCCGCATCGACGGCGCGGGCGGCGCGGGCGGCACGGCGGCGGGCGCGGACGGTACTACTGGCGTGGACGGCGGGTTCCGTGAGCCGCAGGGCCTCGCGCTGCTGCCGTCCGGGCAGGTCGTCGTCGCCGACACCGTCCACCACGCGCTGAAGCTGTTCGACCCGGCCACCGGCACGGTCGAGCGGATCGCGGGCACCGGCCGCCAGTGGTGGCAGGGCTCGCCGACCTCCGGCCCGGCCCTGGAGGTGGACCTGTCCTCGCCGTGGGACGTGGCCTGGTGGCGCGGCAAGGTGTGGATCGCGATGGCGGGGGTGCACCAGATCTGGACGTACGACCCGGAGACGGGCACCGTCGAAGTCGCGGCCGGCACCACCAACGAGGGCCTGGTCGACGGGCCCGCCGCCGAGGCGTGGTTCGCGCAGCCGTCGGGGCTCGCCGCCGCCGGGGACCGGCTGTGGATCGCGGACTCGGAGACCAGCGCCCTGCGCTACATCGACACCGACGACGTGGTGCACACCGCCGTCGGCACCGGCCTGTTCGACTTCGGCCACCGCGACGGCGCGGCGGACCAGGCACTGTTCCAGCACCCGCTGGGCGTGACCGTCCTGCCCGACGGCTCGGTAGCCGTCTGCGACACGTACAACCACGCCCTGCGCCGCTTCGACCCGGCGAGCGGCGAGGTCACCACCCTGGCCACGGATCTGCGCGAGCCGAGCGACGCGGTCGTCGTCGGCGAGGACGTCGTGGTCGTCGAGTCGGCCCGGCACCGGCTGACCCGGCTGCGGCTGCCGGAGGAGGCGGTACGGGTCGAGGCCGTCGCCCACCGCACCCGGCGCGAGGCCACCGAGGTCGCCCCGGGCCGGCTGCGTCTCGACGTGGTGTTCCAGGCGCCGAAGGGCCAGAAGCTGGATCAGCGCTACGGGCCGTCGACCCGGCTCCTCGTCTCCTCGACGCCGCCGGAACTGCTGCTGTCCGGCGAGGGCACGGGCACGGACCTGTTCCGGGACCTGGAGCTGAACCCGGAACTCACCGAGGGCGTCCTGCACGTCTCGGCGATGGCCGCGTCCTGCGACGACGACCCGGCGAACGAGTACCCGGCCTGCCATGTCCACCAGCAGGACTGGGGTGTGCCGGTGCGGATCACCGACGCGGGGACGGCCCGGCTGCCGCTGATCCTGGCGGGCATGGACGGCTGACCCGAGCCAGCGTCAGGTTCAAGCCCGCATCGGACCCGGACCCGGACCCGAGCCGGACTCGAACCGGACATGAACGGGCCCGACCACCCTTCCCGGTGGTCGGGCCCGGTGGTGTGGCCTCGGCTTCAGCCCGCCAGGAACGCCACGAGCGCGTTCGCGAGGTGGTGCGGGTCGTCCGAGCCGCACATCTCACGGGCGCTGTGCATCGACAGGCAGGCGACGCCGATGTCGACGGTCGTGATGCCGTGCCGGGCGGCGGTGATCGGGCCGATCGTCGTGCCGCAGGGCATGTCGTTGTTGGAGACGAACGACTGCCACGGCACGCCCGCCTTGTCGCAGGCGGCGGCGAAGATCGCGCGGCCGTTGCCGTCGGTGGCGTACCGCTGGTTGACGTTCACCTTGAGGATCGGGCCGCCGTTGGGGCGCGGGTGGTGCGTCGGGTCGTGGCGCTCGCTGTAGTTGGGGTGTACGGCGTGACCGACGTCGGACGACAGGCACACCGAGCCCGCGAGCGCCCGCGCCTTGTCCTCGTAACCGCCGCCCCGCGCGTACACCGAACGCTCCAGGACGTTGCCGAGCAGCGGGCCCTGGGCGCCGGTGTCGGCCTCGGAGCCGTTCTCCTCGTGGTCGAAGGCGGCGAAGACGGGGATGTACGGCAGGGTGTCCCGGCCCTCGGCCCCGGTGCCCGCGACGGCGGCGAGCGCGGCGGCGCAGGCGTGCACGGACAGCAGGTTGTCCATCCGCGGACCGGCCAGCAGTTCGCCGTCCAGGCCCAGGTAGGCGGGCGCCTCGACCGGATGGGTCATCAGGTCCCAGCCGGTGACGTCCTCGGCGTCCAGGCCGGCCTCCTTGGCGACGAACGCGACGAAGTCGCCCTCGTTCACCTCGCCCAGGCCCCAGATCGGCTGCATGTGGCGCTGACGCTCCAGCTTCAGGCCGTCGTTGGCGCCCCGGTCCAGGTGGATGGCGAGCTGGGGGACACGCAGCAGCGGCCGGTCGACGTTCACCAGGTGGTGGCTGCCGTCGCGCAGGGTCAGCCGGCCGGCGATGCCGAGGTCGCGGTCGAGCCAGCTGTTCATCAGCGGCCCGCCGTAGACCTCGACGGCGACCTGGCGCCAGCCCTCGCGGCCGAAGTCGGGCCGGGGCTTGACCCGCAGGTTGGGGGAGTCGGTGTGGGCGCCGATGATGCGGAACGGGGTGTGCGGGGCGGCGCCCTCGGGCACGTACCAGGCGATGATCGCGCCGCCGCGGACCACGTACTTCCCGCCGGCCGTCCCGTCCCAGGCATCGGTCTCCTCGACCTTGCGGAAGCCGGCCTCCTCCAGCCGCGCGGCGGTGCTCGCCACCACGTGGTACGGCGAGGGCGAGGCCGCGAGGAAGGTCATGAGGTCATCGGTGTGGCCGCGGTCGAAGCGGACGGGTGCGCTACTCATGTCGTTCACCTTACGCAGCTCTCGGTATGTGGACGTGGGGTGTTGTCACACCTCGGGGGAAGGGGCCGGCGCGGGGCGCGGTGGCGACGAGAGGCTTCCGACTTCCCTCCCAGTCCCGGCCCCTGTCTCGACCCCGGTCTCCCCTCACCTCGGATGCGCTGTGGATGCCCCATGGACGACCACGTTCCTCTTCCCCGCGCCCGTGCCGGCCGTGCCGCGCGCGAGCGAAACCGGAATCGATAATTCCCTTTTCCGGGCGGGAATTCTGATGTACTCGAGACGGGCCGGCCGGGAATTTCGCCGGGACGTCCCGGGGTCTGAATCGTGGCTTCAGGCAGGAAATGGGTACTTCTGGTCTGCATTCATGAGTCTGATTCCAGGTTCCGGTGGACCTCAGATGTTCCTCAGGTAAAGCCCGGCCCTCTCGCATGGGCCGGGCTGCTCTGTGTAGTGTCCGAATCCGTCGGGGCCCCGAAGAAGCCCCGCCCCTGGCTCCAGGTCAGGGTCTGAGAGGTGGACAAGTGAAATCGCTCATCGGGTCAATCGTCGCCGTTGTTCTTCTGTTCCTCCTTGTTCTCGTGGCGCTGGGTGCGAACTTCGGCGACCTTGAGATCGTGGTGTGGTTCGTGGCGTTCGTCGCGTCCCTCTTCTTCGTGGTGCGCCATCACAGGCGTGGCAGGAGCGAAGGCGGCTCCGGGAGTTCCCCGGTGTAGCCGCCTCCTCTGTTGCCGGGCAGACGAAAAGGGTTCCCCGTTCCGTATTCGGATGAGGGAACCCTTTCTTGTGTGCCCGGGCCCTGGAGGCACTGTGAGTGCGGGCTGGTCTATGGCCGAGTGAGCCGAAGGGGTGCGTCGGGGGAACAGTGCCGAACGCGCGCAGGCCCGCGAGGAACGAGTGGGCCGAGCACGATCGGTGCTG
>NZ_JBICVG010000019.1:0-148382 GCF_043198875.1 Streptomyces sp. NPDC048718 | reverse complement strand
AGACCGGGCGTCGCCAGCTTCTCCAACGGCACGTCGTTACGGCGCGCCCGCAACGTACCGACGAAATCCAGACAGAGCGTCCCACAGGGAAAGGCGTGATGCACGTCACCATACTGACCAGTGACAGTGAGGGAGGCAAGGCGCCGGACGTATGCCGGCGCGTACGTCCGTGTCCCGTCGCCGCCGACGGCAAGCGGGCGACGGGACCCGGAGCCGCCGTGAGAGTCGCGGACACCGGAGAAAGGCACCTGCGGGCAACCGGCTCTGCGCGGACGGGCACGACGGCCCTCCGGCTGATGCCTACCTTTCCGGCATCCACACAGTCGCCTGAACGAAGAGGCCTCATGCAGTTCGGAATTTTCTCGGTCGGGGACGTCACTCCCGATCCGACCAACGGCCGTACCCCGTCGGAGGGCGAGCGCATCAAGGCGATCCTCGCCATCGCGCAGAAGGCGGAGGAGGTCGGGCTCGACGTCTTCGCGATGGGCGAGCACCACAACCCGCCCTTCGTGCCGTCGTCGCCCACGACGATGCTCGGTTACGTCGCCGCCCGGACCGAGAAACTGATCCTCTCCACCGCCACCACGCTGATCACCACCAACGACCCGGTGAAGATCGCCGAGGACTACGCGATGCTTCAGCACGTGGCCGACGGCCGGGTCGACTTGATGATGGGGCGGGGCAACACCGGCCCGGTGTATCCGTGGTTCGGCCAGGACATCCGGCAGGGCATCGAACTCGCCAAGGAGAACTACGCGTTGCTGCGCCGACTGTGGCGCGAGGACGTCGTGGACTGGGAGGGGAAGTTCCGTACGCCTCTTCAGGGGTTCACATCGACACCCCGCCCGCTGGACGGCGTACCGCCGTTCGTGTGGCACGGCTCCATCCGCTCGCCCGAGATCGCCGAGCAGGCCGCCTTCTACGGTGACGGCTTCTTCCACAACAACATCTTCTGGCCCGCCGAGCACACCCGGCGGATGGTCCAGCTCTACCGCCGCCGTTTCGCCCACCACGGCCACGGCACTCCCGAGCAGGCCATCGTCGGCCTCGGCGGCCAGGTGTTCATGCGCAAGAACTCGCAGGACGCGGTACGGGAGTTCCGCCCCTATTTCGACAACGCGCCCGTCTACGGGCACGGCCCGTCGCTGGAGGACTTCACCGAGCAGACACCGCTCACGGTGGGCTCGCCGCAGGAGGTCATCGAACGGGCCCTGTCCTTCCGTGACACCGTCGGCGACTACCAGCGCCAGCTGTTCCTCATGGACCACGCCGGACTGCCGCTGAAGACGGTCCTGGAACAGCTCGACATCCTCGGCGAGGAGGTCGTCCCGGTGCTCCGCAAGGAGTTCGCGATCGGCCGTCCGGCGAACGTACCGGACGCGCCCACCCATCAGTCGCTCCGGTCCGCCGGGAACGGCCGGGACGTCCGGGAAGGTTCCGTCGCATGAGGCTCGTCGCCGTGTCCGCGGGGCTGAGCACCCCGTCCTCCACCCGTCTGCTCGCCGACCGTCTCACCGAGGCGGTGCGCGAGGAGTTCACCGCTCGGCGTCACGACGCGCAGGCCGGAATCGGGGCCGAGACCGAGATCCAGGTCGAGGTCGTCGAGCTGCGGGAACTGGCCGGTGCCATCGCCCACAACCTGGTGACCGGCTTCCCGTCGCCTCCGCTGGCCTCCGCCATCGACGCGGTGACGGGCGCCCACGGCCTGATCGCCGTGACGCCGGTCTTCACCGCCTCCTACAGCGGTCTGTTCAAGTCCTTCTTCGACCTGATCGACCCCGCCGCGCTCACCGGGAAACCGGTTCTCATCGCGGCGACCGGCGGCACGGCCCGCCACTCCCTGGTCCTGGAGCACGCCCTGCGCCCGCTCTTCGCCTATCTGCGCGCCACCGTCGTGCCCACCGCCGTGTACGCGGCGTCCGAGGACTGGGGCTCGGCCGGTGACGACCATACGGAGGGTCTGCCGGCGCGCATCCGGCGGGCGGCCGGCGAGCTGACCGCCCTCATGGCCGCCCGCCCGGCCGACGAGACGCCCGAGGACGACGACGTCAGCGCGCTCGAACGGCAGCTGTCCGACCTGCGCTTCGACTGAGGGCCAGGCGTCGCCGGGCGCCGGGGCGGGCACGGCGGGCCTGCCGGGAGGCGGGCCGCTCGCGACCGGGCCTCCCACACCTCCAAGGCGCGGCCCCGGGCGACGCCACCCAGCACGCCCTCGCGGCCCACGCCGCTCACTCGGCCGACGCCTGCCCTCACGCCGCCTCCAGTGCCGCCCCCTGCCTCGCCGGGGGCGGCACCGCCGGTTCTTCTCCCCCCTCGCCCTTCCTCTCGCTCGGATCCCACTCCCACCCATCTCCAATCGAGATGACTGACATCCCGAAGCATCGTCTCCAACGAGGAAGCACCGAGGGCCGGCCGGCGCTTGTCCTGGGTGACGGCAGCGAGGAAGCCGCCGATCGCCCGCCTTACGTCCACCCCGGCCGGAACCCCCGGCCCACCCCTTCCCGAGAAGGTGCCCATGTCCACCTCGTCCGATCCCCAGACCCCGCACCGGTCCGCCGCCGAGGCACCGCACGGCGTACCGGGCTGGCTGATCGCCCTGCTGGCCGTCGCCTCCGGCATGACGGTCGCCAACCTGTACTACGCCCAGCCGCTGCTCTCCACGCTGAGCGGCGTCTTCCACACCGGCACCGCCACCACCGGGGCCCTGATCACCCTCACCCAGGTGGGCTATGTGATCGGCATGCTGTTCCTGGTCCCGCTCGGCGACCGGCTGGAGAAGCGCAATCTGGTCACCGCCCTGCTGACGGTCACCACCCTCGCCCTCCTCGTGGCGGGACTCGCCACCAGCTTCCCCATGCTGCTGATCGCCTCGCTCGTCAGCGGAGCCACCTCGGTCGTCGCCCAGATCCTGGTGCCGTTCGCCGCGAGCCTCGCTCCCGACCACGCCCGAGGCCGGATAGTCGGCCGGGTGATGAGCGGTCTGCTCACCGGCATCCTGCTCTCCCGCACGCTGAGCAGTCTGGTCTCCGACCTCGCCGGCTGGCGCACCGTGTTCCTCGGTTCCGCCGCCCTGATGGCCGTACTCGCCGTGGCCCTGCGCGCGGCCCTGCCGCGGCACGCGCCGACCACCACCATCCCGTACCACCACGTGCTGCGCTCCACCGCGCGGCTGGTGCGCACCCACCCGGCGCTGCTGCGCCGCGGCCTCTACCAAGCCGCGATGTTCGGCGCGTTCAGCGCCTTCTGGACCACGGTCTCCTTCGTCCTGACCGGTCCCGTCTTCCGCTACTCGGCGGTCGGGGTCGGAGTGTTCGCCCTCGTCGGCGCGGCCGGAGCGGCCATCGCCCCGTTCGCCGGACACTGGGCCGACCGAGGGCTCGTCCGCCCGCTGACCGGGGTCGCCTTCGTGGTCGCCGCCGTGTCGTTCGCGCTCGCCGGGTTCGGCGGGCACAGCGTCATCCTGCTCGCCGTCGCCGCCATCCTCGTCGACATGGCGGTCCAGGCGACGCTGATCCTCGGCCAGCACACGGTCTACCAGCTCGACCCCGCCGCCCGGGCCCGCCTCAACAGCGCTTTCATCGCCATGTTCTTCGCGGGCGGGGCCGCCGGATCCCAGCTCGGCTCCGTCGTCTATCACGCGTGGGGCTGGTCCGCGCTCACCGCGTTCGGGGCCGGCCTGCCGCTGCTCGCCTTCCTCTATTGGCTCACCGAGCGCCGGCAGGGGGCGGGAGCGGAGGCCGGTACGGCAGCCGCGTGACCCCCGGCCGCTGCGGAGGGCGTACGTCGGGTGGGTACGGACGTACGCTCCTCGGCCCGCCGCGTGAGAGGCCCCGCGCGGGTGCGTCCCATCTCCACGCGGGTGACGGGCTGTTCGCCGTAGGCCCGCTTGTTCTCCCACCCGCCGCGCACCCCCGCGGACACGCGGTCCACGGCTGTTCACAACCGTCCGCCTACGATGACGACGATGACCGACACCCGCCCCCGCCGTGCTCTCCCCCACCGGGACGGCATGCGGCTCTACCGGAAGTGACAATGGATCTACGGCAGATGGAGGTCGTGGTCGCCGTGGCGGACGCGGGCGGCTTCACGGCGGCGGCACGGCGACTGCACGTGGTCCAGTCCTCCGTGTCCGGTACGGTCCGCGCCCTCGAACGCGAGCTGGGCACCCCGCTGTTCGACCGCACGACGCACCGCGTCGCGCTGACCCCGGCGGGCGAGGCGTTCGTGCCCGCCGCACGGGCGACGCTGCGGGCCGCCGAACTGGCCCGGGAAGCGGTCGACGCCGCCCGCGGCCACCTGCGCGGGCGGGTCACCGTCGGCATCATGCAGGGAGTCTGGGCCGGCCTCCACCATGCCCTGGCCGCCCTGCGCGCGGAGCATCCGGGTGTGGTCGTCCACCTGCGCCAAGCCGCCGTCGCCGACATCCGGCAGGCCCTGCGCGAGGGCACGGTCGACCTGGCCGTGGTGGCCCTCGACCGTCAGCAGCAGCGCGGTCTGACCACCCGGTTGCTGTCCCGCGAGGACATGGTGCTGGTGGCGTCGCCCCGACGGGTGCTCGCCGGGGCGGCTGCGGACGGTGAGGTGCGGCTCGCCGACGTCGCCGCGCTGCCGCTGGTGGACTTCACCCCCGGCTGGGCGATCCGCCACGCGGTAGACCGGTCCTTCCGGGCCGCCGGGGTCGACCGGGGTACGACGTTCGAGGTGAACGACATCGTCGCGGCGGCCGAACTGGTCCGTAACGACCTGGGCGTCTGCGTCATGCCCCGGTCGATCGCGGACCGTTTTCCCGATCTCTCCCAGTACCGCTTCGACCGGCACGCGCCGAGCTGGAAGGTCATGGTGGTGCGGCCGCCCGGGGAAGCGCCCCCGGCGGTCGCCGCGCTGCTGCGCCACATCGTCTGAACGCGGCGCGGGTGCCCCTGGCGGACTCCCCCGGACACTTTCCGCGCCCCTCCCGTCACCCACCCGCGCGACTCGGCTGCCATGGACAGGATCACGGGCCGGGCCGGAAGAGGTTCCGCCGGCCCGCCGGCCGGTGCGTGGGTCCCCGCCGGTCGGCCGTCAGCGGCCTCGCGCCCGTGACGCTCATGTCAGGACGTTGACGGCCCGGGCGATCACCAGACCCAGGATGAGAAGGGAGACCAGCGACTGGACCGCCATGGCGATCTTGGCCCAGGGGGCCAGCGGCATCACGTCCGTGGGGCTGAAGGCCGTGGCGTTGGTCAGCCCGAGGTAGAAGTAGTCGACGAATCGGGGCCGCCAGTCCGCCGGGGCGAGGCCGGGGCTCAGGTGCTGGGGGAAGGCGAGGGCCGGATGGGCGGGCGTCCGGTGCAGACGCGCCGCCGCGCCGCCGCCGTCGAGTTCGAAGTACAGCAGGGAGAAGGCGAGGACGGTGCCGGCCCAGACGGTGCCTCCGGTCTGGAGCAGGCTTGTCGCGGACGCCGTCTCCTTCCCGTTGTGCACGATGTCGTCGACCAGTTTCACGGTCGACCAGACGGCGCCGAGCGAGAGGGCGCAGACCAGGGCGATCGCCGCGGCGCGCAGCGCGCCGGAACGCCGGTCGATCCTGCCCGGGTCGCCCGCGATGAGCGTCAGCAGAAGCAGCCCCTCCACGGTCGGCAGTATCCAGGCCGACGCCAGCCGCAGGTCGTCGGGGAGCAGCAGGGTCAGCGCCATGGCGACCGCGACGGCCGTGGCCATCGGCCAGCGCGGCTCCCCGAGGGGCGCCTCCCCCGGCGCGGACCCGGGGTGCGGGGGAGCGTGATGTCGGCTCACGGGGCCTGGCCTCTGTCCTCGTCGTACGCCGGCCGGCGAGCGCCGGCCCGGACCCCCTCCTCTTCACTATGGCTCACGGGGCCTCGTACGACCGGGAACCCGGCCGGGCCGGCCGGCCGGGCCGAAGCCGAGCGGGTCCCTACGCGGGCAGGCCGACGGCGCGGCCTCGGCCGCGGTTGCGGCGTTGCTGGATGACGACGGCGGCCACCAGCAGCAGTCCTTGGGCGACGTTCTGCCAGAAGGTGTTGATGCCCTGGACGGTGAGGCCGTTCTGCAGCGCGCCGAGCAGGGCGACCGCGAGCAGGGTGCCGCCGATGGTGCCCTTGCCGCCCTTGAGCGCGCAGCCGCCGAGCGCGGCCGCGGTGATCGACTGGAGTTCCAGGCCCTCGCTGCCGGAGACCGGCTGCCCGGATCCGGTGCGCGCGGTGAGCAGCACGCCGGCGAGGGCGGCGACCATGCCGGTCAGCGCGTACGCCGAGATCAGGTACTTGTTGAGGTTGATGCCGGCCAGTCGGGCGGCGGTGTCGTTGCCGCCGAGCGCGTAGATGTTGCGGCCGATGTCGGTGTACGTGAGCAGGATGTGCACCGCGGCCGCGACCACCGCCAGGATCCAGACCATGGTCGGCAGCCCGGCGATCCTCCCCCGGCTGAGAAAGACGAACACGGGGTCGCCGAGGACGTAGCCCTGCGCCCGTCCGTCGGAGAGGAGTTGGGCGAGTCCCTTGTACGCGGCGAGGCCGGCCAGCGTGGCGATCGTGGGGTTGACGCGGCCGTGGATGATCACGAGGCCGTTGACCAGGCCGACTGCCGCTCCGGTGAGCAGGGCCGCGCCGATGCCGAGCGGGGCACTGGAGCCGGTGGCGGTGAAGACCATCGCGCTGACCACGGAGGCGAGACCGGCCTGGGAGCCGACGGAGATGTCGAGGCCGCCGCAGATGATGACGACGGTCTGCACCACGGCGAGCAGCCCCGCGATGGTGGCCGCCTCTCCGATCACCCGGATGTTGTCCCAGCCGAGGAAGTTGGGGTCGAGGGAGCCGAACACGGCGATCACGACGACGAGCGCGCCGATGAGGCCGATGTTCTGTCCGCCGATCGAGGCGAGGAGGGTGCGCGGGCCGCGCGGACGCGGCCCGGGGCCGTTCCCGTGCGGCGGGCGCTGGGTGCTCGGGGCGGTGGTGGCGCTCATCGGGCGGCTCCGGTCGCGGTGGTCGGGGTGTCGGGGCCGGCGCTGCCCTGGGGCGTACCGGCGCTGCTCTGGGGAGCGGCAGCACCCTGAGTCGTACCGGCGCTGCCCTGGGCCGCGCCGGTGCCGTCCTGAGGAGCGGCGGCGAGGTCGTCGGCCATGGCGAGGGCGAGGATCGCCTCCTCGGTGGCCTCGGTGCGGCCGAGTTCGCCGGTGACGCGGCCGTTCTGCAGCACGAGGACGCGGTCGGCCAGACCGAGGACCTCGGGCAGTTCGGAGGAGATCACCAGGACGGCCACGCCTTCGCGGGCCAGGTCGGCGATGATCTGGTAGATCTCCGCCTTGGCGCCGATGTCGATGCCGCGGGTGGGCTCGTCGAGGATCAGCAGCGCGGGCCGCCGGGCCAGCCAGCGGGCCAGTACGACCTTCTGCTGGTTGCCGCCGGACAGGGCGCTGACCTCGGTCTCGACGGAGGGTGCGCGCACCCGCAGGCGGTCGGCGAACTCCTGCGCGAGGGCGCGCTCCTTGGTCTTGCTGACGAAGCGCCGGCGGCGCAGTCGGCGGTAGCTGGCCAGCGCGGTGTTGTCGCGGATGGTGCGGTGCAGGAACAGGGCCTGGGCCTTGCGTTCCTCCGGGGCCAGCCCGATGCCGGCGGTGATGGCGTCGCGTGGGCCGCGCAGGTTCAGGGGTCTGCCGTCGAGCGTGACGGTGCCGTTTCGGATCGGGGTGTCGCCGGCGAGGGCGAGCGCGAGTTCGGAGCGGCCGGCGCCGACGAGTCCGGCGAGGGCGACCACCTCCCCGGCCCGGACCTGGAAGGTGACGGCGCGGACGTCGTCGGTGGTGAGGTCGTGGACGTCGAGCACCACGCGGTCGGTGGCGACCTCCTGCCGGGTGAACAGGCCGGCCAGGTCGCGGCCGACCATCAGCCGGACGACCTCCGCCTCGGTGGTGGTGGAGGCGTCGACGACGCCGGCCACCCGGCCGTCGCGCAGGACGGCGATGCGGTCGGCGAGGCGGAAGATCTCCTTCATCCGGTGCGAGACGTAGACGACGGCGACGCCCTGGTCGCGCAGCCGCCCGATGAGGGCGAACAGGGCCTCGGTCTCGTGCTCGGAGAGAGAGGAGGTCGGCTCGTCGAAGGCGATCGCCCGGGGCGGGGTGTCGCCGGTGAAGGCGCGCAGGATCTCCACCAGCTGGCGCTGGGCGGCGGTCAGCCGGGAGCCGGGCAGATCGGGGTCGAGGACCTTGGCGAAGCCGAGCCGTGCCAGGTCGGCGGTGATCCGGCGGCGCAGCTCGGCCCGGTCGAGGCGGCGCCCGGCACGGCGGGGCAGCGCTCCGGCGTACACGTTCTCGGCGACCGAGACGTGCGGGATGATCTCCGGTTCCTGCGGGATGATCCGGATCCCGGCCCGGTGCGCGTCGAGCGGCGAGGCGAGGGTGAGCGGCGTCCCGTCCAGTAGGACCTGCCCCCGGGACGGCCGGTGGTCGCCCGTCAGGACGCGCAGGAGGGTGGACTTGCCGGCGCCGTTCTCGCCCATCAGGGCGGTGACCTGGCCGGGCGGGAAGTGCAGGGTGACGTCCTGGAGCGCGTGCACGGCGCCGAACCGCTGGGAGACGTTCTCGGCGGACAGGCCGGCGGCTGGGCTGGGAGTCATGGGGGCCTCACCGGTGCGAGGAGGGGCGGGACGGGTACGAGGGCGCGTCAGCCGCAGGAGACGCCGGCGGCCCGCCAGGTGCCGGCGTCGACCATCCGGGTCGGGGCGAACGCCTCGGCGGGGAAGCCCTTGCCGTTCTTGAGGCGGTCGTACATGGTCTGGACGGCGAGGGCGCCGACGTCCTTGCCGTTGATGAACAGGGCCGCCTTCATCCCGGACGGCTTGCCGGACTGCCAGTCCTTGCAGGCGAGGTAGGCGCCGAGGCCGACGCCGACGATGTCGGCCGGGCCGACACCGGCGTTCTGCAGGGCGGTGACGGCGCCCTGGACGTTCTCGTCGTTGCAGCCCCAGACGACCCAGTGCCGGACCCCCGGGTTGGCGGTGATCGTGGCCGCGACCTTGTCCTGGGCTCCGGTCGGGGTGTTGTCGGTGGCCACGTCGATGTTCCGGACGGTGGCGCCGACGCCCGCGGTGAACGCCGCCTTCGCGGCCTCGACCCGGTCGCCGCAGACGGTGACGTCCTGCTTCCAGGCGGAGATCGTCCGGGTGTCGGCCGCGCTCCAGCCCGCCTTGGTGTACTCCTCGGCGGCCCGTTTGCCGACCTCGCCGCCCATCTGCTCGCCGCTGAAGCCGATCCTCGGCACCAGATCGGCCTTCGCGCAGGACGCGGGGGCCGGGCCGGTGGTGCAGATCTGGTCGTCGGAGGTCAGCAGGGCGACCTTGGCGTCCCGGGCGGCCTGGACGACCTGCGGGCCGACCGCGGGGTCGGGGACGACGACGATGAGTCCGTTGCTCTTCTGCGCGATCGCGGACTGGACCTCGCTGACGGTCTTGTTGGCGTCGTTGCCCAGGTTGACCACCTTCAGGCCGACCCCGAGTTCGGCCGCCTTCGCCTTCGCGCCGGCGGCCTCACCGATGAAGTACTCCTGGTCGCCCTGCTTCTGCAGGTACGTCAGGGAGATCTTGCCGTCCACCGCGCGTACATCGTCGGCCGAGCCGGACGATCCGGACGGCGCCTGGCCGCTCGAACACGCGGAGAGGCCGAGGACGGTGGCGAGAACCGTCGCCGCGGCGGGGACCAGGCGGGCGCGCAGGGTAGGCATTCGAGGGCTCCTGGGGGCGGGAAGTGACCAGCGAGTGCGACACAACCAATCAGAATTACGCGCGATCGAACGTTGCGATCACAGGAAACGCCGCGATCATGCAACCGTCAATAGCCCGCGCTCGAATGGGTCATGTACCCGCATAACAAGGGGGGTTGAGGACACCGCGCAGCGCTTGCCGGGGATCGGGAGCGACAGCCCGCCGGAGCACCCGGGTGGGAGATTCTGTTCGAAGTACGACACCACTGGCCTTCCGGAGCCACGGCCTCCCACTGGCCCGGCCCGATACCCGGGGGTGCGGAGGTACGGCGGTACGGCGACCTGGGCCGCTCGCGAACCTTCGCACCTCCGAGCCCGCGCCCGGCCCGGCGCCGCGCGGTGCGGGTTCTCCGCAAACGCCTCCCCCGCTCGGCGTGATCACGCGCAGGTACGGTCACCGCGCCCCGGGGTACACGAAAGGCCGCCTTCTCATGACGAGAAGGCGGCCTTCGACCTGCGTGTCCGTGCGGCCGGGACGACACTCGACCGCACACAAGCCCTGAGGTCCGTCACAGAATGACTTCGGACTTCGCCCGTTGGACAGACGGGCCGTCTCGCATGGTCATCGAGTGGAACGACGCTTCGGCGTTCGCGAGTCGCATTCCGACCGCTCCCTGAGCGCTTCAGAGATCAACCAGGACCGGCATATGCGTTCTTGGTGTTCCCTCAGGCCGAGAGCGAGAAATGACGCCGCCTCAGATGGTCGGAGTGTCGTCGACGACCGGCTTGTGAACCTCGATGATCGGCTTCCATCCCGCGGAGACCTCGATGAAGTCCGCGCGAGTGGGGTAGGTGTCGATCGCGCGACGGTCGCGCTTGGGGCTTTCGCTCGCCTTGCGCCCTCGGGGAATCTGCTCCTCGAAGATGTCGACCTTCACATCGGGAACCTCCTTGAGGCCCTGACGCCAGATCTGCACGACATCGGCGCCGAACGCCTGCCGGACCGCGGCGTAAAGGGCCGTGAGGGCCCCCTTGTCCCCACCGGGGACGAAAAGTGCCAGGTCCAGCACGACGCCGGCGGACTGGAGGACCTCGATGGTCACCGAGCCGTCCTCGTCGGCCACGTAGATTCCGGCTTCATTCTCGTCGTCGGGAAGGCAGGAGATCTCTTCCTGGAATACGGTCCTCGCCGTGATCGAGCCGCCCTCGAATTCCTCACCGGGCTTGGCCAGAAAAGCAGGGACATAGCAGTCGGGAAGCTTGAGTTCTTCCATGTCTGCGGAAACGAAGATCCTGTCGTTCACGCCGAGCTTCGTCACCTCTTCCAGCGAGAGGCGGCGAGCGGCGATCTTCTCCGTGTTCACGATTTCCCTTTCAGGTTGCACTGTCCCTCTGGACGAGGACGCTATCACGAAAAACCGAGGTCAACTGCCCAGTAATCTTTGACTAAATGACCCTCGATGACCTGCGCGGGAGGACGCCGAAGCGAGTGCCACTCGGTCGGGAACGCGCATCCGCCAGGCAGTGTCCCTCGCCACGGCGTCGGGGATCAACTGACGGTTACATTACGGTGCGTTGAGCAGCACAGAGGAGCAAAGAAGAGCTTACGGCAGATATCGCCCATATCACCTTCGAGAAGGCGACGGGAAGGCCGGACGATCCATTCGTCACGCATCTCGAAGAGCGCAACGAAAACAGACGGATAGTCCGACAAAAGCAATAACGCGGACATGAGCCCGAGCAGCACTACATCAGCAGCAGGAAAGGACACCTTCATGCCGGAGGACAACGCCGAGGTCCTGGCGGAGCGACAGTGGGAGGCGGGGCACCACGCCGCCGCGCTCTCCCTCTACGTGGAAGCCTGGGCCGGCCCGGACGACGAGGTCGCGGACCGGATACTGGATCTGATCGAGGACTGGGGAGACACCGACGCCGCACTGGAGATCCTCTCCGCCCTCGCGGCCTCGGGCGACGCCCGGGCCCACGAGGCGCTGGCCGATCTGCTGGTCCAGCTCGACCGGCCCGAGGAGGCGGTGTCGGCCCTTCAGGAGGCGGACCGGCAGGGCCGCGACGTGATCCTGTGGATCGCGGGGATCCTGGCGGACGAGATCGAGGACCGCGACCGCGCCGAGAAGTACTACCGACGCGCGCTGGCCGAGAACCACCCGGACGCGCTCAACGACTACGGCGCCTTCCTGCACGACGGCGGGGAGCGGCTGGACGAAGCCGCGGACCTGCTGCGCCAGGCGGTCGAGCAGGGCGACACCATGGCGGCCGGCAACCTCGGCCGGCTCCTGCTCGACCAGGACAAGCCCGCGGAGGCCATCGGCTGGCTGCGCCAGGCCCTGGAGGCCGGGCACCGCTCCGTCCTGGTCCCGCTCGGCGTGGCCGAGAACGACACGGACGAGAGCGAGGCGGCCGGACGGCACCTGCGGGAGGCCCTCGACGAGGAGCTGCCCGGCGCGCATTTCGCCTACGCCCTGCACCTGGCCGACACCGGCGCCCTTCAGGAGGCCGTGCACCACTACGAGGCCGCCCTCGACCAGGACGGGGAGACGAACGCGTACCTCAACCTGGCGCTGCTGCACGAGGACCTCGGGCAGCGGGAGCAGGCCGACCGGCGCTACCAGGACGCGATCGAGCACGAGGACGAGGAGGCCTTCCTGCCGTACGCGGACTTCCTCGCCCAGCAGGACCGGACCGCGGAGATCGGTGCGCTGCTCACCCCTGCGACGGCGCTCGGCCTCGACCCGGAGGACCTCGCGCAACTGCGGGTGCTGGCCGACGGAGGACAGCCCGCCGACGCGTGAGCGCCGGGTCGCCCACCGTGGGCGGCCCACCTCGGTCGGTCTGTTCCCGTGCCCGATCCGTCACCGCCCCCTGAGGGGGCGGGGTGAGAGTGGGGCCGGTGAGGTCGGGGAAGCGGGCCAGGACGGCACGGCCGGTGCGTAGGAGTTCTTCGTCCTGGGCCGCTCCCCTTCCCCAGGAATCTCCGCCGCCGCGGCGGTCGGACCTGATGAGTGCCGCCCGGATCCGGGGTACGGCGGGTGCCGCGGACCGGCCCATGCGGTCCACGCGTGCGCCCAGCGCGGTGTGGAAGGTCAGCGGGAGCCGGGTGGGGGGCGCGTGGACGCGGCCGTGCCGGTCGAGGTCGGCGAAGGCGGCGGTGACGTACGAAGGGACGTCCGCGTCGGGGTCAGGGTCGGGGTCGGGCGTCGCGGCACATGTGCACGGGCCGAACGCCGCATCGTCCTCCGCGGGCCCGCCATCCCGGCCGGGGCGGACCCTCCCCTGCTCCGCGGACGCGCCGTCGAACCGCCGCGCACGCCCACCCCGTGGCCGGACCCCCGCACACGCCCGCCCCATGGCCGGGCCGTCGGCCAAGGTCCGGGGGGCGACGGGCTCAGTCGATACCGAGTTTGTCGCTCAGCTGGCTGCGCGAAGTGATCCCGAGCTTCGGGAAGATGCGGTAAAGGTGTGCGCCGATCGTTCGGGGCGACAGATGCAGCCGCCGGCCTATCTCCTTGTTGGACAGTCCCCGCGCCGCCAGCTGGGCGATCTGAGCCTCCTGGGGCGTGAGCAGGCCCCGGTCGGTGCGGCTTGGACTCCTGCTGCTCTCCCCGGCCGAGCGGAGTTCCTGGGACGCGCGTTCGCGCCAGGGCTCCACCCCGAGGGCGGCGAAGGAGTCCCGGGCGATCCGCAGCGGGGTGCGGGCCTCCATCACCCGGCGGCGGCGCCGGAGCCAGGTGCCGTAGGCGAGCATGAGCCGGGCACGCACGAAGGGCGCGCGGGACATGTCCAGATCGAACGCCGCTCGGAACCGCTCTTCGGCATGCTCGTCGTCGGCGAGTAGCGCCTGTGCGAATCCCAGATTCACCCGGATCATCTGGACCTCGCTCGCCTTGGCGTACGTGAGGAGCTGCCGCAGCGCGCTCTTCGCCATGGCGCGCTGGTCGTCGCCGGTGGCGGCCTCGGCCAGCTCCGTGATGGCCACGGTCTGCATGAACGGGTGGTAGGAGGGATCGGCCGGGTCGAAGACCCGCCAGACGCAGGAGAAAGCCTCGGCGTGGTGGCCCGCGGCGAGGCCGATGAGACCACGCGTGATCTGGATGTACGCGAGCTTGGAGGGGTCGACCACGGTCAGCCCCTGGCCCTCCGCCTCGCCGATCGCGACCAGCGCGGTGTCCAGGTCTCCACGCAGAGCGGCGAACTGCGCCTTCGCCACCCGCGCTCCGGTCAGCCAGCGCGGTTGCGCGTTCTCCTCGGCCAGTCGTGCCGCCTCGGCGGCGGCCGGGAGGCCGGTCTCCCAGTCGACGGTGTGCACGGTGGCGAGGGCGAGGAACACCAGACTCTGGGCCAGCAGGCCGAGACGCCCTTGCCGGCGCAGGCCCTCCACCGCGTGGCGGGCGAATCCGGAAACCTGGTCGTACGCGTTCAGCATGATGGCCGCGTTGCCCAGGGCGGCGGCGGTCAGGGCGTCGTACCCGCCCTCCCGTTCGAGGCGTCGCAGCCGGTCGAGCACCGTCGCGGACGCCTCCACCGGGGCGCCCCCCGCCAACGCACACACCAAGTCCGGGTGGAGTTCCGGGACCGGCAGCCGCTCGGCGGCCGTCACGACGCGCTCCCTCAGTTCCCGGCCCGGGTCCGCCCACCAGCAGCGCCGTGCGGCCGCGCGCAGCAGCCGCAGCGCGAGTTCAAGATCGCCGGCCCCGGCGGCCTGCTCCGCCGTGTCGATCAGCAGGTTGAGCCGGGAGATGCTCGTGTCCGACTCCGGCTCGAGCCCGTCACGCAGCAGGACCACGCGGGCCCGCTCCAGCACGTCCAGGCCCAGCGATTCGGCCTGTTGCACCAGGGCTGACACACGATCCGTCTGGCCGAGTTCGAAGCGCAGTTCCGCGGTGGCGAGGAGGCGGGCCCGGCTTCCCGCCGGGTCCTCGCTCAGCGCGGTGGCGCGTTCCAGCGCGGTCAGGGCCGCCGCGGCGGCGCCACGCTCCCGCGCGCCGAGCGCCGTCCGGTCCAGTTGCCGGGCCACCGCTTCGTCGGGACGGCCGCCGGCCATCGCCCGGTGCCACGCCTGCCGGTCGGGCTGCCCCTGAAGGGTGCGGGCGAGCGCGCCATGAGCGGCGAGCCGGTCCGCGAGCGGGGCCGAGGCCAGCACGGCGGAGCGCACCAGCGGGTGCGTGAAGTCGATCCGGAACCCGTCGACGCGCACCAGACCGGTGGCCATGGCGGGCTCCAGTGAGCGTACGGACAGCTCAGTGCCGGTCAGGGTCGAAGCCGCTGTGAGCACCTCGGTCAGCGCGCCGTCGTCGGCGGTGGCCGCGACCAGCAGCGCGTGGTGGGTGTCGGCCGGAAGGCCGGCCAGCGGCGAGGAGAAGGCGCGCTGGAGCCGGGCGGTGAGGGGGAGTGCCGGCGGCACCACGGACTCCGCATGGGTCGCGTCCGCCCCCAGGGTGAGAGGGAGTTCGGTCAGCGCGAGGGGGTTGCCGGCGGACAGCTCCGCCACCAGGCGGCGTGTCCCCGGGGCGAGAGCGAGGTGACGGGCGTCCAGCAGGGCGTCGGCCGAGGCCCGCGCCAGGGGCTTGAGGTGCAGTTTGTGGATGTCGGGGGCACCCGACCACTCCGTACGGCCCTCGCGGACGGCGAGAAGCAGGCCGAGGGGCTCGGCACCGACGCGGCGGGCGATGAACCCGAGAACGTCCAGCGTCGGTGTGTCGACCCACTGGGCGTCGTCCACGACCAGCAGCACGGGGGCTTCGGCGGCCACCTCGCCGAGCAGGCCGAGGACAGCCAGGGCGATCGTGAAGGACCGGAGCGCGGACGCGCTGGGTGATGGCTCCACCATGCCGAAGGCGCCCAGCAGCGCCTTCGCCTGAGCAGGGGGGAGGCTCTGGACCCGGTCCGTCAGGGTGTGGGTGAGCTGGTGCAGCCCCGCGAACGGCAGGTGGGTCTCGGCCTGAACGCCCGAGGCCCGCAGGACGGTGCGGCCGGAGCCGCGGGCCCGGGCGGCGGCGTGGTCCAGGAGGGAGGACTTGCCGCTCCCGGGGGCTCCTTGGACGAGCAGCGCGCCACCGCGCTCGGGCAGTCCGTCGACCAAGCGGCCGACGGCCGCCAGCTCCTCGTCCCGGCCGAACAGTGTGGTGCCTGACATCCGATGTTTCCTTGCGTGTGTGCCAGTGCTCTGACCTGGATCGTTGAATTCTACGAGCACGAATTGCACGGTCGGGATGCGCTGAGAGTCATGTGTCCGGCGGCACATCAGCCGCAGTCGCTTCGCAGTCATCTTCCCGCCGACGTAAGTCATCCGGTGTTCCATGCTGGACGCGGAACGAGGCCGGCGGTCCGCACGTCGGCCGGTTCGGGCACACGACCGGAGGGAGAGGCCCCATGACATCCGTGACCGACGCGGCCGGATTCCCCGAGGGCGGGAACACGGCACACCGGCGAGGAAGCCGGACGGTCTCCCTCGCCGGTGTGCCGGTGACGGTCGTCCCGTACGAGGCCCCTTCGGAGCCGGGTCTGACGACGACCCGGCGGTTGGGGCATCTGCTCTTCGTCACGACGGAGGCGGGCCCGCGGTGCTACACCCGCGAGCCGAGGCGGTTCGTCCGTGGCACCGGGCAGAGCGAGGGCTTCTTCGCGGTCGCCGTCATGGGGGTCACCGGTGCCGTGGTGCGTCAGGGCGGAAGGACGACCGAGGTCCCCGCCGGAGCGGTTTCCTTCTGGTGCACGGAGCGCCCGCATGTGGTCGACTACCCGGACGGAGTGGATGTCAGGGTGTGCCTGATTCCCCGGCGGGCCCTCGGCGTGCGGGACGACCAGCTGGAGCGGATGACGGCCACCACGACCGACACCGGCGGACCGGTGGGTGCCCTGATCGCGCAGACCCTCCTCACCCTGGTCGAGACGGCCGAGGACTGCCGCGCGTTCGTCGCCGGTCGCCTGGCCCGTCACTTCACCGATCTGGTGGTCACCCTCGTCATCGAGCGGTCCGCCGGTGACGCGCCCGCCGCGGAGGACTCCCGGGCCACGAGGGTCCGGGAGATCCACGTCTACGTGGACCGGCACCTGAGGGACCCGGAGCTCGGACCGCACATGATCGCGGCAGCGCACGGCATCTCCGTCCGTTCCCTCCACAAGCTCTTCGAAGGGGAAGGGATCACCGTCAGCCGTCTGATCCGGCGCCGCCGGCTCCAGGAGAGCGCCGGGGATCTCACCCGCGAGGACGGTGGCGACCACACGATCTCCAGCGTGGCCCGGCGATGGGGCTTCACCGGAACGGCCCACTTCAGCCGGCTCTTTCGTGCCGCTTACGGGATTCCCCCGAGCCAGTGGCGTGACACGCGCGGCGGCACCGCGCAGTCCGGCTGACACGACGCCAGGGGACACGGGGTCATGGGCCCCGCCGCCCAGGCGGCTCATCGACGTCCTGAGCCCGACGCACACATCTGTCTCAGGTCGTGTTCCCCGTCATCCGCGTGACCCGCCCGACCCTCGGCAGACTCCGCCCACCCGATTGTCGTGCCCCTTCTCCTTCCCCCTTCCCCCTTCCCCTTCCCCTTCCCCCTTCCCTCGCCTCGCCCTGATGGCTGATCGACCTGAGAGGAACCCGGTGTCCGCGTCTTTCTCCACTGTGAAGCTGTCCGCCTCCGACCGGGCGGACAGCTGGCGCGAAACGGTGTCCCACGCCTTCGTACCGATGACGGTGAACCTCCTGGAGGAGGTGCCGTCACCCGGGAGCATCGTCGGCCGCCGGCTGGGTTCCGTGCGGATTTCGAGGGTCCAGGCGGGGCCGCAGGTGGTGACCCGCGACAGGCGCCTGATCGCCGAAAGCGACTCGCCTTCACTCATCGTCAGTCTGCAGCAGCGCGGCACCGCGCTCAAAGAGCAGGACGGGAGGGAAACGCTCATCCGCCCCGGTGAGTTCTCCCTCAGCGACACTTCCCGGGTCTTCCGGAAGAAGGTCGAGGAGGACTTCGTCTTCACGTCCTTCCACTTTCCCCGCGCGGAACTGGACGTGCCCGAGAGGGACCTGCGGGCACTCACCGCGACGGCGTTCAGCGGCACCGAGGGCAGCGCCGCACTGGTGGCGTCCTACCTGGCCCGGATGGCGCACGAGGCCGAGGCACTGGACGAAGCCGTCGGGCGCCGGGCCGCGGCCACGGCGCTCGATCTGCTGGCGATGCTCATCGACGACCGGGGCATGCGCGCCCGGCCGCAGAGTTCCCGAACCGGGGCCTCGCTGGAACGGGTCAAGGACCACATCCTGCGCAATCTCCGCGACCCGGACCTGTCACCGTCCACGATCGCGGAGGCGAACTTCATGTCGGTCCGCTTCCTCCACAAACTCTTCCAACTCGAGGGTGCCACGGTGGCAGGGTGGATCCGGACGCAGCGGCTTGAGCGTTGCAGCCGGGACCTCCTGCGGCCGATGGCCGGGGAGGTGGGGGTGGCGGGGATCGCCCGGCGGTGGGGTTTCGCCAACTCCAGCCACTTCAGTCGTGCCTTCCGCGCCGCTTACGGCATGTCGCCGAGGGATTGGCAGGTCGGCGGCAAGGAGGCGTGATCACCCCGTGGACGTCACGGAAAGCACACCGACCCCGGCGATCGCTCCCCCGGAGCCGTCACACCGTTCGCCCGGCCGCGAGGCGGTCCTCGTGGATCATCGCCTCGGGCCCGGCCGCGGTCCGGTGCGCGTAGAGGTCGTGGTTGGACTTGGTCCGGGCCCGGCTGGTGTGGGTGCGCGGGTGCTCGAAGTGCAGGCAGGCCAGATCCGGGCAGGCCCGCCAGGCCCGGACGATCGGCCCGTGGAAGGCGACCTTGAGCAGAAGGTCGTCGTCCTCGCGGCCCCAGCCGCGATAACCGCGGCAGTACCCGCCGACCTCGGCGAAGAGCTGCCGGGTCAGCATCAGCCCGCCCCAGTGGAAGGCCGGCCGCCGGTTCTCCGGGTCGTCGGGATCCACCCCCGGGCCCCGTGGCGGAAGCACGATGGGCACGTCCTCGCCCAGTCCGTCGCGGTCGACGGTGAACCGTTCGCCGGGGACCGGACGCAGCAGGCCGTCGGATCCGGCGCTGCCGTAACAGAACCGCCCGGACCCCGCGGGAGCGAGGACGGTCGGATCCACGCCGTCGGGACGGTCGAGCAGCCGGTACTGCCATGGCTGGCCGGCCGGTTCGCCTCCGGCCAGGTCAAGGGCACGGGCCAGGAAGTCCCGTCCGACCGGCAGGACGTCGGCGTCGGTGAGATACAGGACCGGCGCCCGGGCGTGGGCCGCCGCCGTGTTGCGCAGCAGTCCCGGCGCCCGGTCCGCCGGGTCGGCCGCCACGAGGCGTACGGCCCGATCGGCGCTCAAGTCCTCGGCCACCGTCACGTCCGGTGGACCCGAGACCGCGACGACGACCTCGCATGGGACGCTCTGGCCGAGCCACGCACGCGTGACCGAGGCCAGGGTGCGGCGGCCCTCGTGATCCCCGTAGAGCGGGATGACCACGCTTACGTCGACGGACATGCGGGCTGCTCCTTTCAGGATGTGTCGTGCGGTCAGGACGTGTCGCGCGGGGTGTGACGTGTCCCGTGGAGATGGCTCTCGATCACGTCGGCGGCGGCCGTGACCCCTCCTGACGTACGGATCTCCTCGCGCATGGCCCTCAGCCGCCCGGCCATGGCCCGGTCCGCGGCGACCTGGCGCACGGCCTCGCGCAGGCGGTCCGGGGTGGCCTCGGCCCCCGAGAGGTCGAGACCGAGTCCGAGTTCCGCGATGCGCGCCGCGTTCTCGAACTGGTCCACCGCCTGAGGTACGCCGACCAGGGGGACGCCGTGGTACAGCGCCTCCGTGGTGCTGTTGCCGCCGCAGTGGGAGACGAAAGCCCGCGCATGCGCCAGAACGCCGAACTGCGGCACGGTCGCGCGGATGTGGAAGAGGGGCGGCACCGGTCCCAGGCGTTCCGGGTCGATCCGGTCGCCCGTGGCCATGACCACGGCCCACTCTCCGTCACCGAATGCTTCCAGACACCGCCGGTAGAACTCGGGACGGTCGTTGAAGACCCCGCCGAGGGCGATCAGGAGCGTGTTCCTGTCATGGCGCGGACGCCAGACGCCCTGGAACGACCGGTCACCGAAGCAGGGCCCGACGAACCGGTACCTCTCGCCGAGTTCGTGACGGTGCGACTGGAACGAGGGCGGGACCATCACCAGGCAGGTCTCGGGCCGGTCGAGGAACGACGCCGTCGCCGTGTTCACGCCGTGGTCGGACAGCAGAGCGCCCAGTTCCGCGTGGAACCTGAGGTCGGTCCCGGACCGGTGCGGCCGGGGGCCGTGGCGGGGCACGCGCGTGGTCGTGAACTGGACGGCGGTGACCTCGCGGGTGTGGGCGAGGACCGGCGCGTGCCAGCAGCCGTTCTTGTAGAGCACCAGGTCGGGACGGTCCCGGTCGAAGGCCCCGGCGAGCTGCGGAAGCGCCGCTCGTGCCTCGGTGAGGAAGGGGTCGGGCGCACTGCCGTCCGTCGGCGGCCCGCCCGACCGGACCAGCTGTTCGAGCGGGGAGCGGTAGCGGGTGACGGTGGCGCCGGCGGCCCGCACCTCGGTGGCGAACCGTTCGGTGACCGCCGCGGTCACCCGGTGGCCGCGGCGGACGAGTTCGGAGACGAGGCCCAGACTCGAATGGACGTGGCCGGGCGTCGGGTGGGTCATCACCCAGATGTGCCGGCCGGACGCGCGGGCGGGCGGCGCGATGGATGTCACGGGGAGCTGTCCACGTGCAGTCCCGCCAGCGCCATCAGATCGGATTCGACCGGCGGGCGGCCCAGTTCGCGGCCGAGCAGCCGCGTACTGACCCGTGCGTACTTGTCCACTCCGGTGCGCAGCTCGGCTTCGTCGAACATCTCGATGGTCGGCGGCCAGAGGTCCAGGAACGCGCACAGCTGCTGCCACAGCTGCCGGGCGTCGTAGGCCTCGAACGCCTGGGTGACCCTGGGCAGGGAGAGCAGCAGCCGGTGCCGTGCCTCGGCGCTCCGTTCGGTGATCTCGTGCAGGACCTCGGTGGCCGCGTTGCCCGCGCCCCGGCCGAGTCCGGCCAGTGACGCGTCGGCCCATCGGGCGCCGCCTCGCTGGGCGGCGAGCACGTTCGCCAGGGCCAGCCGCTTGCAGTCGTGGGCATGGAAGCCCAGGGGCAGTCCCACGGCCCCGCTCAGGGCGCGGAAGACGTCCTCGACGTGGCGGGGCAGGAAGGCGCTGTTGGTGTCGGCGATGTAGAACATCTCCGCTCCCGCGCTCTCCGCCGCTTTGGCGCACGCTTCGATCGTCCCGGGATCGGCCCAG
Organism: Streptomyces sp. NPDC048718; assembly: GCF_043198875.1. NCBI lineage: Bacteria > Bacillati > Actinomycetota > Actinomycetes > Kitasatosporales > Streptomycetaceae > Streptomyces > Streptomyces sp. NPDC048718. The sequence goes on along the minus strand of NZ_JBICVG010000019.1, from coordinate 127,367 downwards.
CTGGCGAGGGTGAGGTTGACGCTGAACGGCATCCCGGCGGAGGCGAGTCGATGGGCGATGTCGCGCCACGCGCCGTCCTTGCCCGGGGTGACGGGGATCCGGGTCAGGGCCAGTCCCGCGTCCGCGAGACCGGGCAGGTCGATCGGTTCCGTGCCTCCCGGATGCAGCATGCCTATCAGCGGGGTGGTCGTGACCGCGGCCAGATCCGCCAGGTGTTCGGGGGTCATCGCGTAGCAGGGGCCCGTCCGCGTGTACTGGCCGTGGTTCGGAGGGAGGCCGGTCAGATAGCCGACCTCGATGCCGTCCACCTCGGCGGTGTCGAGCAGGGCGACCACCGCGCGGGCGTCGTCCAGGCCGAGCCTGAAGTCGTTGACGAATCCTCCGTCGCGCAGGGTCACGTCAAGGATTTTCATGGGTTGCCTCTCGGTTGGTCCGTTCCGCCCGACGCGCGCCGGGACTCGCGGCGGGGAGGGGCGGGAAGCGGTTCAGCGCCTGTCGGTAGGCGTCCTGGTACTCGTTTCCGGAGCCCCTGTCGCGCTCCTCGTAGCGGCTGCCGTAGAGCGAGCGGTACACGGCGAACCAGTCGGGCCGGGAACCCAGGAAGAGGATGTCGTGCACCGCGATGTAGCGCAGGGCGAACAGCGGGACGGGCGAGACCTTGTTGGCGAACTCGGGGTTGCGGGCCGCCGGCGCCCGACACCGCGGATGGAACTGGCCGAGCATCATCCCCTGGTGCACGAAGTACGTCTTCAGGCCGGCGTGGACCTCGTCGAGGACGACGGCGCGGCGCGCGGAGAGGTTCGGGAAGGCGGTGACGATGGTCTTCAGTGTCTTCTCCGGCCCGGTCGAGGGCGGCGTGCGCCGGAACACCTCGATATAGCGCCGCAGAAGCTCTTCGAGCTGGGCGGCGTCGACGGTGTCGTCGACCTCTTCGTGCACCGCGATGTGAAGCGCCTCGGCCTTGATGGCCGGCGGCACGAAGGGACAGACGGCGCCGTCGCGCCCGAGCCGCGCGTGGGGCTGGGAGATGTAGTCACGGGCCCAGTTCAAGACCTCCTCCGCGCAGCGGGCGGCGGACGGGGTGAACAGGCTGGTGGGTCTGAGCTGTCGCATCGCGGTCATGCCTCCATCCGCCGGGCGAACAGATAGCACTTCGCCTCCGGTGGCTCGTCGGGCGTGTGGACGACCTTGAGGTGGTTGAGCCGCCGCCAGGTGCCGGCGCCGCCGGGGGATCCCCCGGCGGGGTCGCCGGCGCCGGGTCCGGGCCCTGCGGTACCGAACCGCAGGAGGGATCCGGCGAGTTCGGGGCGGCAGAGCCCCAGCCGGCTCAGGCGGTTCAAGGCCCTCCCCCAGGGGGGCGGTGCTCCCGGACGGAGCCGGCTGTGGAACATGTACTCGACTCCGAGGCGGGGCCGGATCCCGGCCGCGACGTCCAGGTCGAGGGTCAGGCAGTCGACGGTCGGCGCCATGGACGTGAGGACCGGCAACAGGTCCCGGCGCTGGCCGGGCCACCCCGTCGCGTCGAGGCAGTCGAGCAGCCGGCCGCCGGTCAGCCCCTGGACGCACACCCGGAGGTAGTCCGCCCGCCTCGGCAGGAGAAGACCGAGGACGACCCGGGAGGCACGGATGGTCGCCGCCCGGAGACAGTGGGACAGGAAGGACCGGTGCGCCGGGTCCGGCCACGCCCCGGCGAACAGGGCCGAGACCTCGTCGAGCAGCCCCGCCATCGCGCCGGAGTGGGCCGCGCCGGGGTCGATGTCGAGGAAGACACTGGGCAGCGGCGGGACGGGGGCGCCGGCGTCGAGGGGGCCCGGTGAGTCCAGGGAGTCCGGTGAGTCCGGTGAGTCCGGTGAGTCCGGTGAGTCCAGGTCGAACTCCAGCCAGATGTCCCGGACATGTGTGTGCAGCACACTGGCGGGATCCGCCCACGCCGCGGCGAACTCCGCCAACGGACCCCATCCGGAGCGGAGATCACCGGAAGCCTGGTGCGCCCGCGCGGCCGACCGCGCCAGGGCGGCGCGTTCATGAGCGGCCTTGCCCACACAGAACATGAAGTCGACCGGGGCCGACTCTCGGTTGAGCCGGCACTCCAGACCGACGAACTCACTGAGATCGCAGGGGAATTGGTCCGCCACTCGCAGGACCTGGGACAACCGGGCCGGATCCAGGAGGGCGGGCTCCACCTCTGCCGCGAGGTCGGCCACCAGGCCGGAGAGCCGGTCCGGGTTCGCGAGAGCAGTCGGTGACGTCATGCCGGAGCACCCCGGCCGGTGCCTCGACGAGCGTCCCGGACCGCCCAGAGATGGCACGTCGACTGCCCATCGGTCACCGGCTCGCCGGGGGCCGGGCCGAAGACCCCTCGGACGCGAAGACCCGCGCCCTCGGCCGCCGTCACCAGACCGGCGGGGTCGTGGAGGAAGAAACGCGACCAGAACTCCGTGACGTCTCCCTCCTCGTGCAGGAAGAGACGGTGGTGCACGCGCTCGCGCTCGGCGGGGAAGAAGAGCCGGCGCAGCAGAGCGGCACGCACCGGCCGCCCCATCAGCCGTGTGGTGGGGTCCTCGACGACGGTGACTTCCGGTTCTCGTCGCCCGATGTCGGCGGGCGCGCGGCTGAGTTCGCAGAGCAGGTGTCCGCCCGGACGCAGGGACCGGGCCATCTGCGCCATGAATGCGTCCAGTTCGGTCTCCCGCACCTGGAGCGACGGCCCCTGGACCGCGAGCACGAGATCGAAGTCCCGGTCGAAGTCCATCTCGGACATCGGGATCCGCAGGTATCGGCAGTCCAGTCCCACCTCCGTTGTACGGCGCCGGGCGAAGTCGAGGAACACGGGATTGACGTCGGTCCCGGTCACCCGGTAGCCGAGTTCCGCGAGTCGGTGACTGTGGACTCCGGGGCCGCAGCCGATGTCGAGTACGTTCGCGCCGGAATCCAGCCGGAGATTGTGGTGCAGCCAGTCGATCGCGCGTCGGGCCGCGTCGACGGCTGGTTCCGAAGAAGCCTCGGAGGGGTGACCCTGCCCGTACTGACGGGCCATGAGATCGTCGACGCCCACCAGGTCCCAGGGTGTCGGGTCCAGCGGTGTGAATTCCGAGAGTTCTTCTTTGAGCGGTACCCCGTGGAATCTCTTCGGAGTAGCTGCCGGCATGACGTCACCTCTTCTCGCGGGCCGGACCGCGCCCGGCCGGGCCGGGTGCGTAGTCGTGCGGCGAGAACGCTTTGAAGTAGTGGCACATCCCGCTCACTTTGTGCGCGGGCCTGAGCATCTTCAGGTCCTTCCGCAGGGCATCCAGGTAGGAGTAGGTGTAGGGCACCACGTGGATGCCGGAGAAACGGCCGGAGAGCGGCCGGACGGTCTTTCCCGTCAGAAGTTCGGCGTCGATGGCCCGGTTCATCTCCACCGGGCTCGGCAGCGAGATACGGCCGGCGGCATGGGCCGCGAGCCAGCGTGCCCCGAGTTCCGAGGTGGTGGGGGTGAACAGGCTGGAGTTGTACCCGACGAACCCGAGTCCGGGCACCTCGGGACTCACGAGACAGCGGTAGAGCCGATAACGCCCCTCGGCATCGACGATCTTGCCGGACAGAGCGGGATCCAGGAAGGAGAGCTCCTGGCGGTAACCGGTGCCGAAGACGACCACGTCGGCCCCCAGCACCCGTCCGTCGGAGAGGACGACCCCCTCGGGAGTGAACGCGTCGGCACCCGCGCGGTGCACCTCGATCCGGCCGGCTCTGATCAGACGGAACAGCGCCTCGGGCGCCACCTGGAAACCGGAGGCGACCTGGTCGCGGAAACGGTGCGCCGGTCGCAGTCTGCTTCCCCGAAGACCGAACTGGCAGGAGAACAACAGCTCCAGGCCCCGCCAGAGCACCGACAGCAGGCGACGCCGGCCGGCCTCCAGACGCGGTCTGCCGGGGGAACGCGCCGGCATGAGCGACTCCCAGAGCCGCGACGTACAGACGTGGCGGATGTGCACCAGTCCGCCGAAGAACCGGGGCACCGTCCAGACCGCCCTCCGCACGACCAGGTGCACCTTCTCCGCCCGCGGTGCCGCGACGGCGGCGATGTCCATGGCCGACTTGCCGAACCCGACCACGACCACCCGTTTCCCCCGGAACAGCTCCGCCGACCCACAGGCCGAGGTATGCCGCACCGTTCCCCCCGCGGCCGCGAATCGCCGCACGCCGGGCAGCTCGGGCAGATGCGGAACGCAGAAGATGCCATTGCACACCAGAAGGAAGTCGCATGCGTGGACCGACCGCCCCTGCGGCCCGTCGACCGTCACCGACCAAGTCGGCTTCCCTTCCGTGTGCGGTGCCGCATGGACCACCGTGGACCGGTACCGGATGAGGGGCGCCACCCCGAACCGCTCGGCGTACGCGCGCAGATAGGCCTGTACGTGGCTCGCCGACGGCCAGTCGGGATAGTTCGCCGGGGTCGGGAAATCGGAGAACGCGTACTGGTCGCCCGGGGTTTGCGTGGTCAGTCCGGCGTAGGCCCGGCGGGGATGCCATACGCCGCCGAGCTGATCCGACCGCTCGAAGACGGTGACCTCGTGGCCCTCTTCACGGAAGATCTTCGCTGCGGCGAGTCCGCTGACCCCGGCCCCGATGACGCAGACACGCAACCGTGGCGTGCGTGCCCGATTCCCGTTCTCCATGAGAGGTCCTTTGCAGGAGGTCGGCTGTCCGGAACTCCAAGGCGTGGTCCACGTGCTCGGTGACCGAAGGCTTCTGCCCTTCGTAACACCGCGCGGGGCCCGGTGCGCTCCGCTGCGCATCCAGTCGAGTGGAAACCGGGAAGCCGGTGCCGGGACGACGCGGAGACGAATCGCGAGGGCTCCGTGATGCGCGCATCCTGGTGGGCGGGGCTCCGGCCGGGCCGTGTCCGCCCCTGCCCGACGGACCACCGATCTCCACCACCCACCACCCACCACCCACCACCCACCACCCACCTGGGGAGTCGATCATGAGGGACCCGGCCGACCGTCGCCCCCTGAAGATCACGGCCCGGGTGACCCACTACCCGCCGAACCACAACGCGGGCAGCGAGTGGATGCTCCACAGCATGCTCCGTCCCCTGGCCGAGCGCGGACACGACGTGACCGTGTGGCTGTCGCACCACGGCCCGCTCCCGCACCGCTACCGGCTCGACGGAATCGATGTCGTCCCGTTCCAGGAGGGCATCGAATTCGCCGCTCACGCCCGCGCGTCCGACGTACTGATCGCGCAACTGGGAGACGTACCACCGGTGGCCTCGCTGGCCCGCGAATACCGGGTGCCGATGGTCGCGGTCTGCCACCTCGCCCACGAGTGGTCCTACCGCCATGCCGCCGGCGTCGACCTCGCCGTCTACAACTCGCACGCGATGAAGGCCGAAGCCGAGCTGTTCTACGGCGCGCTCGGCGACCGCGTCAGGCCCAGGGCCACCATCGTCGTGCGGGGACTGGTGCGCGCGGAGGACTACCGCACCACGCCCGGGGAGTGCGTGACCCTGGTCAACCTCAGTGTCTCGAAGGGCGGGGAGCTGTTCTGGCGGATCGCCGACCGCATGCCGGACACCCGTTTCCTCGGCGTGCTCGGCGCCTACGGGGAACAGATCCACCCACCGCGGCCCCAGCCCAACCTGGAGGTCATCGGCAACATTCCCGGGCATGCCATGCGCGACCTGGTGTACGCCCGTTCCCGGGTGATTCTGATGCCCAGCGCCAACGAATCCTGGGGCCGGGTCGCGGTGGAGGCGCTCGCGTCGGGGATCCCGGTGATCGCTCACCCCACTCCGGGACTCGCCGAGTCCCTCGGGCACGCCGGCATCTTCGCCGACAGGGACGACCTCGACGCCTGGCTGTCGGCGCTGACCGCCGTACTGGAGCCGGACGTCTGGGCGCGCGCGTCCGCACGGGCGCTGGAACGTTCCGCCGAACTGGATCCCACGGCGGACCTCACGGCCTGGGTCGAAGCGGTCGAGGCCCTGGCCGGCCGGACCGCCCCCGGCCCGCGGAACACCTGGCGCCGCGGTGACACGCACCCGCTCCCGTACGGCCGAGCACGTCGGGAACGCGAGGACGCCGGGCGGCCCGATGTCGGTGTGAGCGATCTGGACGCGTTCTGGGGACTGTCCGGCGGCTCAGGGCCGGACCGGCCGGACAGTCCCCTGGAGCGAAGGAAGACGGAGGAATGATGAGAGAGGGATCGCCGGAGCCGGGCGAGGTACGCAGCCCCGCGAGGTCACGGGCATCCGGCCGTGCGCCGCGCCGGTCGTTGCAGGAGACTTTCGTTCGGATGCACGAGAGCGGGGCCTGGAATCCGGTCGGCGTCGGCGCCCCCGGGACGGGCACCGTCTCCGATTCCGGACCGGGTTCGAACCTGGCCCAGACCGAGGCGCTCCGGTCCGAACTGCCCGGTCTGCTGGCCGAACTCGGTGTCAGGAGCCTGCTGGACGTACCGTGCGGGGACTGCTTCTGGATGTCCAGGACCGCACTGGACCTCGATCACTACATCGGTGCCGACATCGTCCCCGCGCTGATCCGGCGCAACGAAGAGCGCTTCGCGCGCCCGGGCCACGAGTTCCGGGTCGTCGACCTCACCCGGGACCCGCTCCCCCGGGTGGACATGATCTTCACTCGCGACTGCCTCGTCCACCTCGGCGACGAGGACATCCGCCGCGCGCTCGACAACATCGTACGAAGCGCCTCCACCTACCTCGCGACGACGACCTTCACCGAGCGGACCGAGAACCCCGCCGACATCGAGGCCGGCGGCTGGCGCCCGCTCAACCTCCGCCTCGCACCGTTCTCCCTGCCGGAGCCGTCGCACCTGCTCGACGAGCGGTGCACCGAGGTGTACGTGACGGCCGAAGACGGGGTGGAGACCGAGCACCGGTTTCCCGACAAGTCGATCGGCGTCTGGCGCATCGCCGACCTGTGAGGGAGTCACCATGGCATCCGAGGGTTCCGGCGGTACGCCCGATGCGGTGAGCGTCGTCATTCCGGCCCGCAACGCCTCCCGGACGATCGGCGAGCAACTGGCGGCGTTGAGCCGGCAGGACTACCGGGGCGAGTGGGAGGTGATCGTCGCGGACAACGCCTCCACGGACGGAACGGCCGAGGCCGCCGCGCGCTGGCGGGGTGCCGTCCCCTCCCTGTCCGTCGTACCCGCCGGTGCCCGCCCGGGAGGCAACCACGCCCGGAACGTCGGAGCCGCACACGCACGAGGGGCGCTCCTGCTGTTCTGTGACGCCGACGACGTGGTCGCGGCCGGATGGCTGTCCTCGATGGCCGCGGCACTGCGGCAGGCGGACATCGTCGGCGGCTTCCTGGACCTGGAGCTGCTCAACGAGCCGGGTGTGGGCTGCTGGGAGCCGAACGACCAGCGCGAGAAGGGCCTCCCGATCGGCCTGGGTTTTCTTCCGTACGCCGTCGGTGGCAGCCTCGGGGTACGCGCCGCGGTGCACCGCGAGCTCGGCGGCTTCTCCGAGGACTACGTCAGGGGAGCCGACGAGGTGGAGTTCTGCTGGCGCGCCCAGCTCGCCGGTTTCACCATCGCCTTCGCCCCCGGCGCGGAGGTGCACTGCCGGCTCAGACGCGACCGCTGGTCGGCCTTCAAGCAGGGGTACGGCTATGGGCACGGCAGATTCCGCTTGTACCGGGACTTCGCTCACCATGGCGTCCCGGCCCGCGACCTGCCGACGGCGGCCCGGGAGTGGACCCGGCTCGGGCTGACCCTGCACCATCTCCTGTCCCCCAGACGGGGAGTGCGCTGGATGTCCGCCGCCGGAATGCTGACCGGGAGGACCGCCGGCAGCCTCGGACATCGCTTGCCCCGCCTGAGCGACGCGCCTCCGCCCGTGTGAACCGGATCGCCGCGGTCGCCTCTTGCGGCCGACGCGACGTCATGGCCGCTCCCAAGAGCGAGACGACTGTGGAAGCTCTGCCCGTGCCGCCGCTCAGAGGCAGACGGAGCCGGGTACACAGCCGGTGATCGGCACGGTGGTGAACGCCTCCGCGTAACGGGTGTTGATGCGGGCACCCCAGAGCCGGCCGAGGGTCTCGGCCATGGGGCCGAAGACCAGCTCGATCGGCTGGCTCGCGTGCTCGCGAAGCGCGGCCATCTTGGTGTCGAAGGTCGCGGTGGCGTCCACGATCACGTCGGCGCGGACCGGTCCGTCGAGGGCGAGGGAGTTGTAGGTGTCGCAGGTGTAGAGGCGAAGCGGGCGGCCGGTGGCGATCCGGGGCTCGAGGATGGCGTCGAGCACGGCGGTGCCCACGGCCCGGTGGTCGGGATGGACGTCGTTGAGGGGGTGGGTGATGACGACGTCCGGCTGGATCTCCACCAGCAGCCGCTGCATGGCCGCACGGTCGAGCCGGGGAACCTGGCGCAGGCCGGCTCCGAGGATCGCCGCTCCCCTGCCGGCCTCGGCATCGCGGACGTCGTCGCTGTGCGGGACGACGACGGTGACGGTGGAGTGCTGGGCGTGGAGGGCAAGGGTGGCGCCCGCCCACAGTTCCGCGTCATCGGGGTGCGCGAAGGCGGCCATCACCGAGCCCGGCACGGGATCGGTCACCACAGCCCCGGCTTCCCGGCGCGGCCTGCGGGATTCGGCGGTCGGGGGCTCACCCGACCGCCGGAGAGGCGGGGCATCCCTCCGTCGCGGGTCGTGGTGTGCGGCGGGGCCGCGGTTGCGGACATCGGGACAGTCTCCGGAAAGAGGGCAGCGATTCGGTGGCACGGACCGGCCGCGCCTCGCGCACGGCCCCCGTGTGCCTTCAACACAGCATGCGGCACTTCAAAGGCCCTGGTCGCGCTGTGCTCGTTCAGATGGAGCAAGCCCCACGGCGACCGCGCGAACCTCTGCCCGGCCAGGCGGGCGGCATGGCTGCGCCCCATCGAGAGCGACGGAGTCACCCGGTCCGGACAGGTGGCGTCCTGCGACGGCTCCGACGACTGGGAGGTCGTCTGCACCGAGCTGCCGCTGACGCTCCGCCATCTGGCCTCCCTGACCTGGCAAGACGCCTTCGACGCCGCACTGCTCCCGGCTCCGCTCGGCGATCGGCTGCCCGCCGGGGCGTGGCTGCCGCCGCCGGAACTCCCGCTGCGTCCGCGTCGTGCCCTGGCGCCCCTCGCGCCGCCCCGAACACCCGCCGAGGTCGACTCCTCCCGGGTGGAAGGTCCCGGCCATCGAAATCCGGCAGGCCACCCCGCCCCGGGCGCCGAGCCTGCGCGAGTTCGCCCCAGGCGCGGCGCCTGGCGCGCGTACAGCACACCAGGACCGCGCCGCGCCGGTCAGGTCCTTCCGGCCCCGGCGAAGGCCCGGGGCCGGAAGGGATCAAGCTACGCCTTGTCGAGGTAGAACTTCTCGTCCCCGCCGCCGTTGGCGTTGTACTGGGCGTTCACCGTTCCGCCGGGACCGGTGGCGGTGGTGACCCCGCTGCCGGTCACCATGCGCAGGAAGATGTTCGCGAAGGTCGCCGACTCGAAGGAGAACGAACCGTCGGCCTGGGCACGGGCACGGAACTTCTCGTAGGGGCCGATGAAGGCCTGGCAGTTGACCACGCCCCCGGCGCTCATGTCGGTGGGGACCCCGGTGCCGTCCATGCGCAGGAACACGTTCGGGAAGGCCACCGACTCGAACGCGTACGAGCCATCGGCCTGCGGCCGGACCTTGAACGTCGTCCAGGCACCGGTCCCGTACTGACAGTTGACCTTGCCGCCACCGGGGTCGCTGGGGGCGGTCACACCGGTCCCGTCCATGCGCAGGAACACGTTCGGGTAGTGGGTCGACTGGATCGTGACCGGAGTGTCGCCGAGCTTCGCGAGGTCAGCTTGCGATAAAGCCATGATGGCTGTTCCCTTCCGAGGAAAATGGCACGGACGAGTCGTCCGAGCCGGATGAGCGCCGCCGTCGGCGGACTTCACGGCGCTGAGGTGAGGGCGGTGCTGGAGGAACGTTTCCGCCTGATCGGCTACCGCGTCGCGGCGGAATTCCTCGGACCGAACCGCACGGCCCTACCGGGTCCGTGATCGGCTTCCCTTGAAGGGAGAAGTCCACCAAAGTGCGAAACAGCGTGGCATGCGGACGTAACACATGCTTTCTTCCCCCTTTTCCTGCAGTAGCAGGCCCCGGCACGGACTGTATGGGGGCGGGCACAGTCTGTCTACCCCCGGCGTTTCGAAGGAGCGCGCCCTCAGCGCGGCGACGTCGCCGCGCCGGGAATCGGAGGAGTCGGGACCAAAACAGGTGCGGGTCGCGCCGTCCGGTTCTGGCCCTCCTCTCAAACACCCGCCCCATACCGTCGTGCCATGACCGGAGAAGGGAGCGTGCGGTGAACGGTAGAGCTGGTTACAGGCTCGAGGGTTCGCGCAGAGCGCCCCGTGGCCACACCACCGCACGCCGGAGCCGCCCTCGCCGTTGCGGAGCGAGTCTTTACCGGCCCGGCAGCGGGCAGACGTTCGCCGGATCACCGCCGCCGGCGCAGCGCTCTCCTACCCACCTCAGCGTCCCGGCCGCCCCACGGCCCCTGCCGGGCCCACTCGCCGTCGTCCACTGACAGTCAAGACGGGCTGATCCTCACGTGGTCCCCGAGAACGATCGAGGGGCCGTTCCAGATTGCTCTGAAACGGCCCCTCGATCTACGACTCTTTCGAGTCGGGACGACAGGATTTGAACCTGCGCCCCCTTGACCCCCAGGAGTGAGGGTCAAGTGTATTTTCCGGATATAGCAGACTTAATCCGGGTGCATAACGTGCGCATGACGGCCCGTCGTGCATCACCGCGCATGCCGTGTGGTCCCCAAGTGGTCCCCAACCTGGGTACGCCCGCGTCCTCATCGTTGCTGTGCTCCATCACCCCGAGGGGAGAGACCACGGGTTGCCGCCTTCCTCCCTCCCGGGCGGTTCTGCACCGACGAGCCGCTACCACTCGACCGACTGGATCGAACTCCCCTTCGCCTCACTACTCGTCCGGATGAGATCTCCGGTCCTGGGTTCCGGGTCCTCCTCCCAGCCCAGAAGACTGGCCGCGGCGGGACTCGTTCGCGCGCGCCTCATGACGCATCTGGTCAGACGCATCTGGTCAATCAGCCCCGCAGGGCCACCGACGCGGCTCAAGGATCGGCGACGCGCTGAGCCGCGTCCGGGGCGTGCCGGTGGTCAGGCCGTGCGGGGCTGTAGCGCATCCGTGGATGCGGAGGAGGAACCGGTGACGGCACAGGTCGATGTGGTGCGCAAACTGCTCGAAGAGGCTCGCGGCGAAACGGTGGAGATCCCGGTCGAGACACTGGGCTTCGGCGACCGGTTGCGCGTGCTCTTCCCGGAGGGCGTGCTCCGCGTTCGCGCGAATCCGATCGAGAGCGAGGGGGTCACCCGGTCCGGACAGGTGGCGTTCGGCGACGGCTCCGCGCCACTGTGCCTGAGCGTCCGTCCGGACGGGCCGCACGGCGCCACGGCCGCCGTGGAGGTCGAACTGCCGGCACCCGGGGCGTCCGCCCACCTCCTCGCCCGGTGTCTCGGGTTCGAGCTCCCGCCACTACCGTGCGCGGCCACGGACCGGCTGAGCCTGTCGCTCGATGACGCGGCCGGCGCTGCACTCACCGCGGCCGGTCCGCACACACGCGTACAACTGCACACGAACGCCGGCCGCGTGTTCCACGCCGCCGCCGACGGCTGGCAGGTCGTCTGCACCGACCTGCCGTTGACACTCCGCCGCCTGGCCGTCCTGACCGGGAACGACGCGCTGGGCGCCGCGCTGCTCCCGGATCCGTTCAGCGATCGACTGCCCGCCGGAGCCTGGCTGCTGCCGCCCGATCTTCCGCTGCGTCCGCGTCGCGCGCTGGTGCCCCTCGCATTGCCACGCCCGGCCGTCACGACTGATTCCTCCCGGGTGGACGGTCTCGGCCGTCCGCTGCCCGCGCCACGGCCGAAGAGCCTCCACCCGCACGGCGGTGGGATCCGTCCGGCCCGGGCCGTCGCCACCGCCGACGGCTTCGCGCTCCTGGCGGGAGGTGGAGACGGGGGCGGGCGCGGCAACGGGCGCTGGGATCTGCACATCGGTGAGGACGGCTCGACCGTCAGCGTCGACTACGACTACAGCCCGCTGCGGGTCTCCGGGGCGCTGGCGCTGCTGCCCGCGTCGGAGCCGTACGAGTCGGTCGTCGGCGGGGTGCTGATGTTCTCCTTCGGAGGGGGCGCGGGTGAGAACGGGAAGCCGTCCCAGGGCCTGTACGGAACGGGCATGGGCGCGTACGTGGTGCCCCGGTCCGGCGCGGCCAAGCCGTCGTTCTTCGGCTACGCCGGCATCGGCGGTGACCCGGGTATCGGCATTCCTGCGATCCGGGTCACCGGGATCTCGGCCGGTCTGGGCTGGAACAGTCGCATCCGGCTTCCGGAGATCTCCGAGATCGGGAACTTCCCGTTCCTGAGGGCGCTGGACGATCCGGGGGCGATCGGTGCCGAGCGAGAGGATCCGGTCGAGATCATCAAGTCGCTCACCACCGGCGACGACGCCTGGGTCGCCCCGGTCGACGACGAGCTGTGGGTGGCCGCAGGTCTCGGGTTCAGCATCGCCGAGTTGATCACCGGTCGGGCCCTGGCGGTGGTACAGACGGGTCCGGAGCTGACCATCGCGCTGCTGGGCACCGGGGCGGCCGAACTGCCGAAGGGCGCCGGCCGCAAGTACGCCCGGATCGCCGCCGCGCTGCGCGCCGTACTCAAGCCGAACCAGGGCGAGCTGGCCTTCGACGCCGAGCTGACCGGTGACTCCTTCGTCATCGACCCGAACTGCAAACTGCGCGGCGGCGTGGCGTTCCGGGCCTGGTTCGGCACCAGTCCGCACGCCGGCGACTTCGTCTACACCGTCGGCGGCTATCACCCCAACTACGACCCTCCAGAGCGGTATCCGGTGGTTCCCAGGCTCGGCTTCGACTGGGATCTGACGGGCTCGGTGACCATCTCCGGCAGCGCCTACCTGGCGATCACACCCGCTGCGGCGATGGCCGGCGGCAGTCTGGACGTGCGCTTCCACTCGGGCGTGGTCAAGGCCTGGTGCACCGCGAAGGTGGACGCGCTGATCCAGTGGAAGCCGTTCTACCTGGACGTCGGCCTACAGGTGCGGATCGGTGTCTCCGCCTCCGTGAAGATCGTCTTCGTGCGGGTCACCATCACCGTCGAGGTCGGGGTCTCACTCGGGATCTGGGGGCCGCCCACCGGCGGTCAGGCCAAGGTCAAGCTGTGGTTCATCTCCTTCACCATCAACTTCGGCAAGGGTCATGAGAGTGCGGGCAAGGTCCTGGACTGGCCCGGCTTCGCCGGGATGCTGCCACCCCCGGCCAACAACCTGCGGGTCACCCCCGGGACGGGACTGGTCGCCGAGAAGCACCCTGACACCCTCGGCGACGACCCGTACTGGGAGGTGTCATCCAACGGCTTCACCTTCACCACGGACAGCACCGTACCGGTCAGCCGGATGTTCCTCGGTGATGCCACCGAGCCCGCGGAATCCGGTGACAGCGTCGACATCCGGCCCATGCGCCGACAGGGACTGACCAGCGGTCAGCGCGTCCGCGTCACCAGCGGCACGAGCCCGGTGGATCCGGCCGACTGGTCCCGCTCCCGCAGCACCGCCACCATGCCGGCCGAGCTGTGGGGCCCGGGCAGCCCCGGGAACCTGCCCAGCGGCGACCGGCATCTCGTCAAGGACCAGCTGGTCGGCGTACGGCTGACCTCGCCCGCACCGCGCCACGGCACCTCCACCGGTTACATGGACGAGAAGGCCCTGGCCTTCGACCCGGTCGCCCCCGACGGCGTTCAGCCGCTCGATCCCGGCGCGGACCCGGCCGGTGCCGTCCCCTGGCGCCCCGACGGCGTCATCGCCACCATCGCCGCCACCATCGCCGCGTCCGGCCAGACCGCCGCCCGCAGCCGCCTGGCCGGGCAGCTCGCCGCGCTCGGCCTCGATCTCGGCACCGTGGACAGCGACCTGTCCCGGTACGCGCTGGCCGCCCGGACCGCCTTCACCGCCGAGCCCATGCTCGTGCCCGCCAACTGAGACAGGGGACAGCGCCGTGCCGCCCACCGTCAGTACCCGCACCCGGTTCCTCGACCACCGCATCCCGTCCCTGTACGCGGGCCGCTACCAGATCACCGTCGACCAGGACATCGACTCCCTCAACACCGGCTCCACCCTGCCCGACCGCCACCAGGAGTTCGTCGTACGCGAACAGCGCTTCTCGGTGGCCGACTCCGAGGTGCACGCCCGCTACCCGGTGCCCGGCGCGAGCGGTACGTACAGCCAGATCCTGCCGCACATCACCCTCGACGCCCCTGCCCTGCCCTGGTCCCGGCTCCTCAGGGACCATCCGGAGGGCACCCCGTGGGTGACCCTGCTGCTGTTCCGCGAAGACGAACTGCCCCAAGACCCTCAGGCGGTCGGCAAGGTCACCGTCTCCACCGTCCGCAAGCTCCTCGACGGGCAGGCCGGTGACGGCAGGGCGCCCGAAATCGACGACAGCACCCTGCTCGACGGCGAGGCCGAAGCCGCCTGCCGCAGCATCCTCGTCCCCGCCGACGTGTTCACCCGGATCCGGCCCGCCGTCGACGAGCTGGCGCTGCTCGCACACATCCGCGAGGGCGGACCGCCGGACGCGGACCACGTCCTCGGGACCGACCCCGAGCCGCTCGCCGAGGACCTGAACGCCGTCGTGGTCGCGAGCCGCTTCCCCTCCCAGGCCGGTGGCCGGCACGTCGCGCACCTGGTCTCCCTCGAAGGGCACGAGGCATATCTGACGGCCGCCCCGCCCAGCGAGGGGCTGCGCCTGGTGTGCCTGCAGTCCTGGGCGTTCGAGACCCTGCCCGACTCCGGGATCGGGTTCGGTGATCTCGTACAGCACCTCGCCACCGACCCGGACCCGCTGCTGCGCGTCCCGCTCGCGTCCGGCGGCGCCGACGGCGACGCCCTGGAGCGGTTGCGCGGTGGTGCCACGGCGCTGCCGCAGCGACTCGACTCCGGCGAGCGCAGTTTCGGGTTCTACCGTGGTCCGTTCACCACCGAGCCCGCCCAGCCGCTGCCCGCACCCGCCGAGCCCCGGCTGGAGTCCGCCGGCGAGGCGCTGGTCTACCTGGAACAGTGGGGCGTCTACGACACCGGGTACGCGAGCGCGTTCAGCCTCGGTCGCGCCCTGGCCCTGGCTGACGCGCCCTTCCGCAACCGGCTGCTGGAGTTCCGCAAGGCCGCCCGCCGCTTCGCCCGCCGCCTGGCCAGGCATCCCGAACCGGCCGACGCCGGGCTGAGCGCCCTCGACGCCGGTCGCGCGCTCCATGCCAACGTGGCCCGGGCCGGCTTCGACCGGCTGCTGGAGGGCCGACTGGCGGCGGCGCTGGGGCGCGGCGGCGCCGAACTGGCCGCTGCCCCGCGCCGCCCGGCGACACCCGCCGGGACCGCTTCGGCCCGGCTGTCCGCGCTCGACCTGCGCGCCGGGCTCGCCCAGTCGCGCACCCGCGAGGTGCTGCGGGCTGCGACCGCCGAGCAGCTGGACCCGGTGCGGGAGTGGCTGGACCGACTGGCCGTGCTGGAGATGGTCCCGTTCGATCATCTGGTGCCCGATCCCCGGATGCTGCCGCCGGAGAGCATCCGCTTCTTCCACGTCGACGGCTCCTGGATCCGCGCGGCCGTGGACGGCGCGCTGAGTGTCGGCGTCGGCCACGCGCTGGACGCCGATCTGAACGCGCTGGCCTCCGGCATCCAGGATCCGCCCGCGTCCGGGGTACTGGTCCGCTCCGAACTGATCCCCCACTGGCCGCGCACGCTCTACACCGGATTCCGCGGCGAGGACACCGTCGATCCGGTACGGCGTGCCCAGTTCGGCAGCGACGTCCTGCTGCTGCTCTATCCGCAGGTGATCGACACCTTCGCGATCGCCGAGCCGCCGCAGGGCCTGCACTTCGGCATCGGCGATGTCGGCACCGTCGAACTGCGGCGTCTGAGCGGCGACATCGGGTACCCAATGGGCGAATTCCCCGACGACGACGGCGGGTTCGGGCGATTTCTGCGCTCCGAGACCAACGGCTCCGCCGGCTCCGACAGCACGGACGTGCTGGACATCGCCGGCAAGCTGCTGCCCGAACTGGCCGCGGCCCACCAGCTGCCGGCCCTGTCCCCGGCGCAGTTCGCCCTGCAGATGATCAAAGCGCCACAACTGCAGACCTTCGCCCGGCCCTGACCGGCCCGCATCCACTCCTGAAGGGGACACCCATGCCCAACGACAACCTCGTGGTGCCGGTCGAGGTCGCGGCGTTCGCGGTCAACGCGCAGACCCGCGACACCGACGGCAGCTACGTCATGCAGCGCTGGCAGGCCAACTTCGTCCCGCTCGTCGACGACAACGCCGCGGCCGAACCGCTGCCTTTCCACGGCACCGAGAACTGGCGCGGCGACCCCGACCGTCTCGGCGTCTACCTCCACTGGCAGCTTCCCGAGGCACTGGCCCAAGGCCACCAGGACCAACAGACAGGAGAGATCGGGGACTTCCCACTGGTGCCCAACCGCTGGCTGGTGGTGCGCCGAAGCAGCGGCGGTGTGCGCTCGTGGATCGTGCAGAGCGACTACCTCGACCCGCGCGAGGGCTCCGTCTCTTATCTGGACCCGCACGCTGAGACCGCCACCGCCACCAAGATCGGCCGCCGGGTCGATCTCGCCCCGGGAAGTCCCTGGCAGGAACCCGGCGACCGGCAGTTCCTCACCGCCATCGGCCCCGGACTGCTCACTTTCTCCGTCTTCCAGCCCTACAACAAGAACGTGTTCTCCCTCCACGACACCCTGGAGGACATCGATGGCGACGACCGGCTCAGCTACTGGGTCGCCGGCTGGTGCTCCGACCCGGATAGCGACATCCTCACCGCCGGCCCGAACGCCGACGAGCCGTTCGAGGACCTGCTGCGCCGCCTGGAGTGGAGCCTGGCCCCCGGATATGGCAGCCCCCGCCGCTCCCTGTTCACCGGCAGCGCTCTTGGCGTCGACTGGCGCCCGGGCGGCGGCGTCTACCCCTCCGCCAGCCCGCTCGCCCGCGACATCGCCGTCTCTCTCGGGCACAGCGCCGCCGAAGCCGCCGGCGTCCTGCACGAACAGTCCGCGGGCGGCGACGCGCTGACCGGCGAAGACGCCCGCCTTTACAGCGCCTTCGCGCTCGGTGTGCTGAACGAGTACGACCGGGCCGACGGCGAACTGTTCCCTGAACGCGCCGCCCACGGCTCCGGCTTCGGCCCGGTGCCCGGTGGCTTCGCCTGGCGCCTGCTCGACCACGAAGACGCCGGCGCGGGTACGGCCCGCTCCGCGGCCGACCGGGCCCGCGAGCACACCCTCGGCCAGGACGTGCTCGCCGAACTCAACCGGCACCAGCGCGAACTCGACTCCCTGGAACGAGACCTGGCCGACGCCCGGCAACGGCTCTTCGTCCTGTGGTCGCTGTCCCGGGAGCCGAAGCGACCCGGCTTCTTCGACTCCCGTATCGGCCGCGAACTCGACCCTGGCCACGCGGCCGGCACGGCAGGCCGGGTCGACGCGCTCGCCGCCGAAGTGACCGCCAAACGCGCCGGACTCCCCTGGGCCACCGAGCCCGAGGAACTCGTCGCCCTCGCCCGCGCCTACGCCACCCGAAAGGGCCTCGGCACGACGCAGGAGCTGCAGCGCCTGCCCCACGAGCCGTTCGACCAGCACACCGACCCGGTGTTGATGCTCCAGGGCGCCCGGCTCAGCGCCCCCATGACACGGGGCTCCCTGCTGCCCTGCCGGGTGGAGGAGCGCCTGGTCACCGCGATCGGCCCGCTCAACGCCCACACGGTGGCCGACGAAGCAGACCAGGTGAACACCACCGGCCTGCCCGGCCCCCTGCGTGCCCTGGTCACCGAGTTCCTCCTCATCGACCAGGCCCGCAGGACCGGCGTCCCGCTCAGCGACGCCACCGGCATGCTCCCCGAGTACGGAGCCGACCCGTGGGAGCAGCCCTGGCAGCCGCTCTATCTGATGTGGGAGGCCGAGTACACCGCCATCCCGTTCCTGGAGGGCGCCGAGGAGCGCTGGGCCTTCGACGGCAACCACTATCGCTGGCAAGGCGAAGGCAAGGACCGCCTGCCCCCCGCCGTGACGATCAGCGGACGCCAGATGCTCGCCCCCACCAGCGGCTACGACCAAGAAGGCCAACTGAACAGCCACGCTCACGGCCGCGCCGACCTGCCCGAGCCGCTGCTGCACGGCGTCCGCGAGCAACTGCGCGAACTGGACCAGCTCTCCCAGAACCTGGACAGCCTGAGCGCCACCGTCGGCCAGCGGACCACCGGCACCCAGCCGGCCCCCGCCGGAGAACTCGGTGAGCTGGTCGGCACCGGAGCCGGCCCCGCCCCCGATCCCGGCCCCCAGCCCATTTTCGAGTGGGACGACTGGGAGCCCTCCGACTTCCAGGAACTGCGCGCGGGCCAGCTGCTGTTCACCCGGCTCTCGGTCGTCGACCGGTTCGGCCGCGCGGTCAACCTCATCAATGATCCGCTCCACTTCGACCGGCTGCGCAAACCCGACTCGATGACCCCCCGGCACACCGTCGGCAACGTCCAGACCGACCGCTACGTCGAACTCGGCCCCCGCCTGCTGCAACCGGCCCGGCTGAACTTCGACTTCCTCGACGCCACCGCCGACCACGACGTCGACCTCACCGCCGGCACCAACCCCGTCTGCGCCTGGCTGCTCCACAACCGCCTCGACCGCTCCCTCGTCTGCTACGACCCCGCCGGCCACGCCCTCGGCGACCTGCGCACCGTGCTGTCCGCCGACGGGCACCACATCGTCACCTGGACCGCCCTGCCCCACTCCCCCGTCCAGCGGCTCGACGAGCTCGCCGCGCTCTCCCCACACGCGCACCGGTTCCTCGCGGCCGTCCAGCAGCGCGGCCCGGCCGTCCTGGACGCCGTACGCGCCCAGCTCGACGCCACCCTGGCCGTCATCGACCCCGACGGACCCGAGGACCAGAGCCTCGCCTTCCTGCTCGGACGTCCCCTCGCCCTGGTCCGCGCCCGCCTGGACCTCCAGCTGTGCGGCCCTGTCCGCAAGGACGTCACCTGGCAGCAGGTCCTCGACCCCCCGGAGCCACAGATGCCCGGCTACCAGTGGACCATCCGCCTCGGCGAGGCCCTCCAGACCGACGACGGCCTCATCGGCTACGTCCTCGACGACGACTACGACCACTTCGAGACCGTGCTCGAACCGCGCGGCGAACACGACGGCTATCTGCGTCCCATCGACCACGGCGAACGACTCAAGCTCGCCTTCGCCGACGACAGCAGCTCCGTGGTAACCCTGCTCATGGACCCACGCGCCGCCGTCCACGCGACCACCGACATCCTGCCCGTCGGCTCCGTCTTCGTCCCGCAGCGGTTCACCGACACCGCCCTCGCCGCCATGGCCGTCAACTTCCGCACCGGCCCCCTCCTGATCGCCACCACCGCCGACGGCGCCGCCACCCTCCCCCAGCCGGCCACCGCCACCGGCACCTGGTCCTGGACCGAACCGGCCGGCCCCGGCTGGACCGAGCAACCCATCACCGTCCCCGACCCGGCCTCCCTCCCCATCGGCGACCACCCCGAGATCCGCTCCGGCTTCCTCGTCCTTCGGGACGCCGCCCAGCAGACCCGTACCCGCCGATCCACCAACGCACAAGGAGCCCGCTGATGGCCACCATCGCGCAGTACACCGCCACCGAGGCACCCACCGACGGCAACGGGCCGTTCAACGCCCCACCGCTCTACTTCGAGCTGGACACCAACCCGGACCCGGTCCGGGTGTCCCCCACCACCGGCGACCCGGAACGCGCCGACTTCGTCCTCGTCGGCAGCCGGCGCAGTTCGACCGCAATCGACTGCCGCAAGATCACCATCACCATCCCGACCGGCACCAACTCACCGGACCTCACACCGGACTTGAACGGCATCGCCGCCGACATCAGCATCAAGGACTGGACACCGACCACCAACCCCCAGGCCAAGACGATCACCTTCACCCCCACCGCCGACCACGCCGTGATCGGCCGCGACGAGGGCATCACCGTCCAGCTCATGGGCATCCGGATCAACACCCAGGTCGGCAGCGCCCCGCTGCGCATCGATGTCGAATGGCGCGCGAGCGACACCGACGATCCGTGGAACAGCGACCCCACCGTGATCGACGTCGGCAAGTTCCCGCCCGACTTCTACCTGCGCAACTTCATCACCGAAGAACTCATCATCGACAACGGCGACTCCGTCAAACTCAATTGGGAGGCCGGCGGCGCCTCCTCCCTCAAGCTCCTCTACGACGTCGCCGAAATCAATGTCCTGGGCAAGCAGACGTACACCGTCCACAACGTCCGCAACAGCACCGTCTTCTACCTCCGAGCCACCGTCCAGGTCGGCAACAACACCGTCGAACGCATCCTCTCCACGACCGTCACTGTTCGCCGCCCCGACCTCGAAGTGCGCAACCTCGTCGTCACCGGCGACGTCACCGCCACGTCGGGGACGGTGCGGATCAAGGACCTGCGCGGACCGTACGGGGTCTCCCTCAAGATCAACAGCAACACCGTGTTCCCGACGGGCAACAATGTCACCGTCACCGACAACCTCACCACCGGCAGCCTGACCGCCACGTCGGGGATCGTACGGATCAAGGACCTGCGCGGACCGCTCCAGCAGCCCTTGAAGATCAACAGCCACACCCAATTCCTCACGGGCAACAACGTCACCATCACCAACGCGCTCACCGTCGGCGGCAACACCGCCGTCACCGGCAACCTCACCACCGGAGGCAACGCCACCATCACCGGCAAGTTGACGGGCAGCGGCGACGTCAGCTTCGAGAAGCAGACCGTGCGGATCAAGGATCTGCGCGGCCCGTACAACGTCCCGCTCCAGATCAACAGCCACACCCAGTTCCTGGCCGGCAACAACGTCACCATCACCGACAACCTCACCGTCGGGGGCAAGGCCGTCATCTGCGCGGGAGAAACCGTCCAGATCACCACCAGCTACTTCAGCGGCACCCGATACCTCAACGGCACAGGCAGGGAAACCCACAAGGACCACAACGGCACCAGCTGGCCCGTCACGATGTGGGCCGACGGCGACTCCGCGAGCAAGCTCCAGATCAAGAAGGCCTGACCTCGCGACACCAGGGCGCCGCGTGTCCGCGACCACAGGAAATCAGGTGAACACCCGCCTGTACGGTCGCAGGCCGACGCCCTGGGCAGTCATGCCTCCACCCTGCGGCCCCGTTCGGGGCCCACGCACACCAAGATCCGGACCTTGCCCAGGCCGGCACCCTCCTGGATGCCTCGGCAGAACGTTTCCCCTGGGCAGCTCGATTTCCGTGCTGCCCGCCAGCAGACCAGGAATCTGCTGAGTGCGCGGGTCCCTTCGCGGAAACAAGGGAAACACCCTGGTCACGACTCTTCGGCGGGCGTGGTGGTCGTGTGTGGTCGCACGCTGAGGGTGTCGGACCTTTCCAGCCTCGTGGAGGCGATCGCCATGCGTACCAGCACCGGCCGAGGCCGTATCTACCGCCGCTGTGGCTGCCGGGACACCCACCGAAGCTCGCCGCCGGCCGCGGCCAGACCACCCTCTACCGGTGCCTGGCCACCCTCTCCAGCACACTCGGCGACGCCGTCCGCCAGCACCGCCTCCCCCACAACCCCGCTTCTCCCCCGGTCCTGCGCCGACCGCCGTCGCCCGAGCGACGGATCTGGACCGCGGAGGAGGCCGCTCGCTTCCTCCGTAGGTCGGTCGACTAACCGGCCGGCGGCGTCGGAGCGGCCGCCGCCCGCGCCCGCACGGCGAACTGGTCGACGGTGTCGGCGCGTACGCCCGAATCGCTGAGATCCGCCAGCGCTCGCGGACCTCGGTCAGGGCGAGCGGCACCGTGCGCTTGGCGGGCGGGTCCGGTCGGCGGCCTGGCAGGCGAGCGCGTTGGGCCGGAGCGGCCTCCTCGGTGGGGCAATCGGCAGCAGACTGCGGCGTGACGCTGGCCGAACGCGAGAAGATCCGTGATCTGCGTACGGCGAGTCAGTCGTTGAGGGCAAGGACACTCCCCCAACCCCGCAAGATCAGCACCCTCAACGGCGACGGTCCTCGCAACTCCCGTAGATAGCGGGTGTTGCGAGGACCGTTGGAACCCAGCGCCGCCTGCAGGAAACCGGGGCCTTCGGGTATGTCAGGCCAACCGGGTGTCACTACGTTCCGTGATCGGTTTCTCGTGGCATCAAGGGTGCCTGCGTCTTCCGGCAGGACGTGGGCTTCAGATCAGGCGATTCCGGGGGCGGCCTCCATGGCAACCACGACCATCACCGGGAGGTCGGCGTCGTGCTGGATCACGCCGGCGGTCAGGGTCCGGCCGCCGAGGGTCCACTTCTTCAGCGCGATGAACTCGTCCTTGTCCTCTGCCGTCTGCTCGGCCTCGGTGAGATGACCAGCAAGAGGGGAGTGCTCGATCTCGGGGAGGAAGGCTGCCAGGGCCCGCTCTCCCTGCTCGTAGACGGCTTCCACGTCGTCGAAGTAACCCGACTCGTCGACATCACGGATCCAGACGGCGAACGAGACGTTAACCGTCCCGCTGCTGAACGTCTGGATCCAGGCCCCGACACCGTCCTTGTCCCATGAGGTCTCCACGCCGTCGCGGAGCTTGCCCTCGGGCGTCCACCCCTGGGCCGAGAACCGCGCTGCCGCACCTTCGGCGGTCAGCGGGGCGAGGGCCCTGAGTTCTTCCAACATCGTGATCACTGCAGCCATGGACTCATCCCACTCATGCCGTTGCCGGGCACGTGATACGCCCTCAGCTGCCCGCTGGCATAGGCCTCAGGGAAGGCCTTGGACAGCACTTCGTTCACATGCGCGGCGCCCCATTCATTGGACACCATATAGCGGACCCCCTTGCCGCCGAGGTCTTCGTTGAGGGCGAGCAGCTTGTCGGCCTGGGCAGTGATCCGGCTCTCGTCGTAGTACTTGAAGTCGGGATTGTAGGGGGATTTCTCCCATTCGGAGGCCCTGTCGCCGCCGGTCCATTTCGCTTCCGTGATCCAGCCGTCTCGGGGGCCGCCGTCGAGGTGTACCTCCCGGCCGTCCGGCAGGATCCACTGCTGCTCGTAGCTTTGGTCGGTGACGAGTCGCTGGTAGCGGTACGACGGGCGTTCGAGCAGTTTGTCCGTCAGCCAGCCCAGGCCTTTGAACTGGGAGTACGGCGAGAGGCCAAGGGGGTCGCAGATGGTGAAAGGGTTGTGTACGTAGGCGACTGGGTTTGGGGCGGGGCCGAGGCCGAGGGGGTCTGGGGAGGTGTAGCGGCCGGTTTCTGGGTCGTAGTGGCGGAAGAGGTTGTAGTGGAGGCCGGTCTCTGGGTCGTAGTACTGGCCGGGGAAGCGCAGCGGGGTGTAGGCCGTGTTCAAGCGGGCCCAGGCGGTGGTGCCCCAGAGGGTGCTTCTGGCGCGCCAGGCGATCTCGCCGGCTTCGTCGACCAGTTCGGTGGGGGTTCCCACGAGGTCGGTGGCTATGGCGAAGAACCGGCGGTCGATCTCCTCCTGGCGGCTGTCCGGGGTGAGGAGGCGTTCAGTCTGAGACAGGGGTATCAGGCCCCGGTGGTCCCAGGTGAGGGCGACCACGTGGGGGAGGCCGGGGGTGTGGATGGTCTGTTCGCACAGTGTTGTGCCGTCCCAGGAGAAGCGGACCTCCTCCGCGATCTCGTCTCCGTTGGTGGAGAGGCGCTGTTTCGCGGTGCGGCGGCCCAGGGGGTCGTAGCGGTAGCGCCAGCGGGTGCCGTCGGGGGTGACCACGGCGGCGAGGCGGTCCTCTGTGTCCCACTCGTAGCGCCAGGTTTCAGGCTTGCGTGACAGGCGGGTTTTCTGGCGCAGGGTCACGCGGCCGAGGGCGTCATGTTCGAAGCGGACGCGGCCGGCTGTGGTGAGGGAGGTTCCTGTGTAGGAGCGGGGTCCTGTGGCGTCGTGGCCGGGGTGGGATTGCGGCCAGGAGGCCGCCGTCTGGTTGCCGGCGGCGTCGTAGGCGTAGCGCTCGGTCCAGCCCTCGGCGTGGACCGCTTCGACCCGGCCGGACACGTCCAGGTCGAAGGTGCGGGAGCCCGACAGGCCGTCGGTCACGGAGGTGAGGTAGCCGTCGGCTCGGTGTGTGTAGTGACGGTGGTTGAGGGAGCGGTCTTCGGCTGTCAGGTGCTGGGCGCAAATCCTTCCGGCCTCGTCCCAGGCTGAGGTCAGGGTGAGGGAGTTACCGAAGGCGCGCTCGATTTCCCGGCCGGCTGCGTCGTGGGTGAAGGTGACCTCGTGGCCGCCGCTGGTCATCCGGGTGGCGCGGCCGGCGGCGTCGTAGCTGTACTCGGTGACTGCGCCGGTGGGGGTGATGCGTCGGGCTCGGCGGCCCAGGGTGTCGTAGGTGTAGTTCATGGCGCGGCCGTCGACGAGTTCGGTCTTGATACGGCCCCGGCGGTCGTATACGTAGACGATTTCGCTGTCCGGTCCGGCAAGGCGCAACAGGCGGCCGGCCCGGTCGTAGGTGTAGGTGGTCACCTTGCCCGCGACGTCTTTGCGGACTGTCTGGCCGAGTTGGTCGTAGGTGTAGGAGACGGTCCGGCCGAGGGTGTCGGACCGGGTGGTGAGCTGCCCGGCGGCGTCGTACCGGTAGGTGAGGGTGCGGCCGTCGAAGTCTGTCTCGGAGGCGAGTCGGCCGGCGGCGTCGTAGGTGTAGGTCCAGGTGCCCAGTGGGCCGGTGACCCGGGTCAGTCGCAGCTCCGCGTCGTGCTCGAACGTGTGGCGGGTGCCGTCGGGCCCGGTGCGGGTGGTGAGCAGGTCGAAGTGGGTGTAGTCGAACCGGGATGTGGCGCCGGCCGGGCCGGTGTGGCTGAGGGGGTTGCCTTCGCCGTCGTAGGTCCATGTCTCGGTGGTGCCGTCCGGGGTGGTACGGCGGGCGAGGTTTCCGTCTTCGTCCAGGTGGAACTGGGTGATGTTGCCCAGGGGGTCGATGGTGCGTGCGATCCGGCCCAGGGCGTCGCGTTCCAGGCGCGTGGTGCCGCCGGCCGGGTCGGTCACGGCCACGGGCAGGCCGGCGGCGTCGCAGCGCACGGTGGTGGTCGCGCCGAGGGCGTCGGTGACGGTGGTCAGTCTGCCCCGGTCGTCATAGGTGTACCGGGTGGTGGCGCCGGCCGGGTCGACGACGGCGACGCGGTTGCCGTGCTCGTCGAATTCTTGGAGCCAGCGGGCACCGTCCGGGCCGCGGAACTCCGTGGACGCTCCCGACCCGTCGCGCACAGTACTCAGTTCGCTTCCGTCGGGGCGGGTGACGGTGAGCAGGCGGCCGTTCTCGTCATGGGTGAAGGAGGTGGTGCGGCCCAGGGGATCGGTGCGGGTGAGAGTGTTGCCGCAGGCGTCGTAGGTGGAGCGGGTGGTGTGGCCGAGCGGGTCGGTGGTTGCTACCACCCGGCAATGGCGGTCGATCTGGTGCCGGGTGGTGTGTCCGTTGGCTGTGGTGAGGGTGGTGATGCGAAGACCGGTATCCGGATCCGGTTCCGTGTAGGTGAGGGTGATCTGAACGTGGCCGGCCTGGCCGCCTTCGGCGATGACTCGGTCGCGGTCATCGTAGGTGTAGTCGTAGCGGCTGTGGTTGGAGTCGATCCAGGCGGTGACGCGCCGGCGGTCGTCGTAGAGGAAGGTGGTGGTGGCGCCGGACGGTTTGACGGCGGCGACGAGGTTGCCGTCTTCGTAGTCGTAGCGCATCAGGGGAAGGTCCGTCCCGTCTCTTCCCGCTCCTGCCAGGGACAGGGATGTGATCCGGCCGTCGCTCACCGTCGTGGTGACTATGCGGCCTGCGGAGCAGGTCAAGGCAAGCGGGGTGCCGTCCTCGCCGCGTTCCACCGCCCACCAGTTGCCGTGGCGGTCCTCGACCCGGTCCAGCCAGGCTTCTCCGTCGCTGCCGGGTTCGCTGCCGGGCGGGGCGGTGAAGTGGCGGACGATGCCTGTGCCGGGATCGGCAAGGGTGTAGTCGCCGTTCGTCTCGCGGGCCAGCCGGGTGCGGGCGGTCCCGGACTCGGGCTCGGTGGGGGTGCCCGGGGCGGGGTGCGGGTAGGCGATCAGGAGACCGTCGGCAGTGACGTGGACGGCACCGACCGCGTCCACTTCCAGGCGCTCATCGACGGTGGAGGTCCACGAGGGGCCGAGGAAACGGCCTGCTGACAGGCCGGACTCGGTACGGCGGGTGAAGACCAGGGGCAGGGTTCCCGGCAGCATCAGGTCGGTCTGCGGCAGGAACATCCGGCCCGAGGCGAGGTCGACCGGGTCGGTGCCGGAGACGATGCGACGGCTGTCGGGGCGGATATGCGTGCCGTCGGGAGCGTCGTCGAGCAGCTTACGGAGCCGGGACGCTTTCGCCGCGTCCTCCGCGAGGCGGACTGCCTTGGCTACGGCTCCGCCACCACCGGTGGCCGCGGACAGGGCCGCGTCCGGCAGCAGCCGGCCGAACCCTTCTGCGGGGTCCTTCATGAAGTCGCTGACCATTTGTTTGCCGGTACCGACCGGGTCGTTCGCGGCGACCACCAGGCCGGCGGCGAGGCTGTTGAGATTGGTGGCGTATTCAGCGGGGTGGGTCAGGTTGTACGGGTCCAGCGGATTGACTCCCCGGACGAAGTTCACCAGGTCGGCGGCTCCTTTGATGACACCGCCGCCGACGTGGTCGTTGAGGATCTGCAGCTCCTGCAGACCGTCGCCCACCTGCTGTGCGTACGAGGGTTTCTTCGGGGCCATGTCGCGGGCGGCGCGGACCGCGCTGCGGGCGGTCTCCGCAGCGGTGTTCCGCTGGGTACGGGCCTGGGTGAGGAGCTCTTGCGCGTCCTTCATCAGCGTTTTGCCGGGGTCGTCGAAGGTCGGTGCGGGGCAGGGCGGCAGCGTGGCAGGGTCTCGTTTGTCCGGGGCCTGGGCGTTGTAGCGGTCGACGGCCTTGTTGTAGTCGTTGATCCGCTTGCGGTGCGCGTCGGCCGCGTCCTGGGAGGCTTTGACGCCTTCCTCCCACACTTCGATCGCCGTCTGCGCCTGGTTCTGCGCCCAGGTGACGGTGCCGGCGAACGCCTCCATCGCGGCGGCCGCCTTCTCGCACGCGTCCGCGCCGGTGAACCACTTCGGCGGTTGGGTACTCACCGCGGTGCGCAGCGCGTCGGCAGCCTCGCCCTTCAGTCGTGAGGAGTCGAGTCCTCTCAATCCGCCGCCGGTGCTGTCGAACGTCTTTTGGAAAGCACGGAGCTGACTTGCGGTAGAACGGATCTTGGCGGGGCTGCCGTAGATCAGCTTGGTCTTGTCCTCGGTCTGTCCCAGGTCCATCTCGCCGACCTCGGCGCCCATCCGGTTCGCCACCGAACGTGACTGTTCCCGCACCCAGTCGGCGCCGGACTCCCAGCCCACGTCGTCCAGCCGGTCCGCGGTCCAGTTGCCGGCGTCCTCGACCCGGTTGCCGACCCACTCGACACCGTCCTCAACCGCGTCCTCGACCGCGTCCGGCGTGATGTCCTTGATGAAGTCTCCGATACCCATCCTCAGCCATTCCCGTCTGCGCCCGGGTCGCCCTGCTGCGCCTGCTGGTCACGTTCCGCAGGGGACGGCCCGAACGTGTCGTCCAGGGCCTGGTTCCACTGGCCGTCGTCGAGGCCGAGTCCGGTCTTGACCTGTTCCGACATCTGTCCGCCCGTCCCCTCGGTGAGGATGGTGCGGCCGGTGTCCTTCCAGGTCTGCGGTATGTCCTGGCCGGCTTTCTGGAACGACTCGGGGCTCCAGTCGGGGTCCAGGTAGTCGGGAGTGAAGACGTCGCTCCAGCTCTGCTGAGCGATGTCCTTCTCGTCGGCGTGCGGGTTGCCGCCCATCAGGGCGTTGATGCCGACCTTGATCGAGCCCTCGACGTACTGGTCGTGCTCCCACTGGGTGCCGGCCGCCAGCCCGAGACGGTTCGCAAGCGCGCTCGCGTCGCTCACCAGGGCCCGTACGCCCCACTCCCACCGCTCGCAGAAATCCTCGAAGTCCGCTGACAGCCCGTGGTGCCCGGCTTCCATACCGGTCATGGCCAGGCCTGAGAATCCCTTGCCCATCACCGAGCCGGTGGCGCCGCCGAGTTCGCCGAGCTGATCGATGACCGCGCCCACACCCTGCGTGAACTTCGCCACCGCCGCCTGGTCGAAGGAGAGGTCCCCTCCGTCGCCGCTCACGGCTGTCCCCCCTTGTTTTGCGCGTCGTAACCGACGGCGGTGTGGGCCGGGACGATCCCGGAGACCGGCGGGAAGAACATCGAGCTGTCCCCCTCCGCGATGTCCACGGCAAGCCCGGCGGGTTCATCCAGGGAGGGCACGACCTCGTCCACGATCCGTGCCCCGAGCAAGGCGACGTAATCCATCGGACGGCTACCCGGGCCATGGTGGACAGCGAAGCGAGCCAGCGCCTCCTCGTCCGTGAAGGCGCAGATCCAGCGGATACCACCCGACCGGGCACTCCACAGGCCAGCCCCAGTCGAGGGGATCAGGAGAACCGCGCGCCGCATCTCCCCCACCAACGCCCGCGGATCGCCGGTTCCCGCCCGCTGCTCGGATATCCGCCGCGCAAGTGCCGTCCTCGGCTGTCTCATAGACCTTCCCCATCAGTCCTGTTCGGCTGATGGCACCGTAGAACATGACGAGCGGGCGCGAACGACGGTTCTCGGGCGTCCTCTCACGACGAGGGCCGGAAAGCCACGACGCGGCCCTGTACACCGCCACCGAGGAGAACCACTCGCCCGCGTGAACGCCCCACAGCGTCGTCGTCCTCGGCAATGGGGCCTTCCGTACGGCCGGGCGCCGAAGCCGGGCTGGCAGCGGCTCCCGACACAGGACGAGGCAACGCTGCCCGGCCTGCTCGCCGCCGGCCACAACGTGGGGATCGACTGCCGGGCGAGCCGGGTCGTCGCCCTGGATCTCGACGTCCACGCCGAAGGACCGGCGCGCAGCGGCATCGAGACGCTTCGGGCCCAGATGGAGATCCGGGGCCTGGTCGACTGGCCGAGGACCCTGACGGTCATGACCCCAAGCACGGGCCTGCACCTGTGCTTCCGCGTGTGGCGGGACTGGAAGCGTTCCGGTCAGTCCCGCAGCCGAACGGGGCGGGCAACTCGGAGCAGTAGGCGTTCACTTCACCAACTGGGGTGTGCGGGTGGCGGACTTGGAGCGTGCACGGGGGGTGCACGGGGATTCGCGGAACGTATCCGAACGGGGGTCAGTCCAGTGTCATGGGACGAGGAGTGGGCGCAGCTGAAGGCTGATGCTCTCGCGCGTCGGCAGCAGGATCAGATGCGGTTGAATCAGCTGCCCGCCGACAGGGGCGGGAGTTCTTCGTCCGGGCAGGACAGGGTCTTGGTGAACGCGGATTCCATCGACGGATCGTCGCATCTGTTGGTCGAGATCGCGGGCGTGTTGTATGAGGGGCGGATGGACGGGGAGAACGCGGCGATGGCTCGCGCGCCTCGGTCTCACCCGGAGGTATCGGTTGCGGTGGATACTTTCGCTCGTCACGCTCAGGACCAGTACATGGACGTGGTCGTACTGCTGACGGCGCTGTCCAGCAAGCTGAAGAGCGCGAACAGTACGTACACGGACTACGACGACGGCGCCCGGCAGAAGCTGGACGCCGTCTTGGTGGGCGGGCAGTACGTCGCCCCCCGGGAGCGGTGATCGCATGGCCTACCGTCAGGATGTCGCGTTTCTCGCCGATGCCAACCCCGCGCTCATCGAGCGTGGGGCGGCGGAGTTCACTCGGCTGCACCAGCTGATCAAGACGACCGACGACGGCTTTCGCAAGGCGGCCTCCGTGGACTGGCAGAGTCAGGCGCGTGACCTGTACGCCCGCCGTCTTCGCGAGGGGAAGGATCTCACCGACGCCTTGTCGGGCTCATTCCGCAAGGCGGGTGAGGCACTGACGACCTACGCGGGTGCGGTCGTCATCGCCAAGAACCACTACACGAGCGGAAAGGCGTCCGAGGACAAGCTCGCCGCGGTGATGGCCCGGGAGGCATCTGCCATCACCCCGACTGCCCGGTCCGCGGAGCCGCTGCGGCAGTGGGAGGATCTGCGGGCCACCACGGGCGTGCTGGACTGGCTGGCGGAGGTAGGCGTCGATGTCGATGCGATCCGTGAGGAAGCCGAGCTCTACTGCCACCAGGCCAAGAACCACTACGGCGACGCGCTCAGAGTCGAATCTCAGGCTCGCGCGACGTGTGTCTCCGAGGTCGGCGCGGCCTACCGCGATATCCCCGACTTCAAGAGCCCTGTCCCGGACCCGGGACAGTTCCTGAAGGGCTTGGGACCGCTGCAGGCCGAGGCCCGGCAGGCTGCCGGCAACCCTTACGCCCAGTTGCCGGGCACGGGACCGAAGGTCGACACGATTCCGAGCATGGGTAGCTCCGTCGTGGTCACCGAGCCGTTGATGCGGATCCAGACACGCCTCGACGGCCTGCCGGAGGCGCAGGGGAACAACTACTGGTTCTGGTCCAACTCGGACGAGGGCAGGCGGGAGTTCATCTCCGCAAACAAGGAGCTGATCAGGGCTGCCGCGCACGATGCCGGGCTGCCGCCGGAGGTGGTCGCCGGCATCGCCTGGCAGGAGGTCGAGGGCGACCCGGGCGCGCTGGACGACGCGGCGTACCAGGGGCGGAAGGTGTTGCCTGGCTCGACGGATCCCGACCTGACGTCGATGGGGCCTTTGGCCATCCAGGTCCGCCGCGCGGCCGAGGTACTCGGGTACGACCCCGCCCACCTCACCGACATGCAGCGGTCCGTGGTCGTGGACGCGATCAGGGACCCCGGCAAAAACCTGTTCATCGCCTCGGAGTACCTCGCCCAGCTGAAGGCGGAGAGCGGCTTCGCCGATGTTCCGCCGGAGCAGATGACGCGCGCGCAGATGCGGGAACTCGCCGCCCGGTACAACGGCGGGCCCTACTACGAAAGCGCGGATGCCCAGGCATACGGTAGGGGCTTCGACCGGAAGCTGGATCATGCGACGGAGGCCCTGGAGTGAACCCGAGCGCTGGATCACCCGCCGGAACCCGAGGGCGTCACCCCCGGGCGGGCAGGCTGGGCACCGGCGTTTCCGCCATCATTGTCACGTTGGGCACGGTGGTGACGGGCTATATCGTGCTCACTTCCTACATGGTCAACCCCGACGGCTCATGGGACCACCAGGCCGTCACCAACTCCAACGTCGCCGCGGGCCTCGGCCTGTTCTTCTCTGCGGTCATGGCCCTCGTCACGTGGATCACCTCCAAGGCCGGGTGGCTCCGCACATGGTGGCACGCCATCCCCACGGTCCTCGCGGTCGCCGCGCTCCTGCGACTTACCCTGCTCGCCCCCGAGCTCTGACTCACAGGCCGTCGGCACCCCGGATCAACCGCACTCGAGCAGGTGACCGCGAGGTTCTGGCCGCGATCATCTTCGTGGCGACCTCGGGTCGCACCCGGCGGCAACGCCGCCGGTGTTCGGCCCGGCCTGGCACACGGTCTACCGGCGATTCGCCCAGTGGAGCCGGGACCGGGTCTGGGCCCGGCTCCATCGCGTGATCCTCGACGGGCTCGGAGCGCGAGGCGAGCTGGACTGGTCGCGGTGCGCGATCGACTCGGTCAGTCCGAGGGCAGCAAAAAGGGGGGGCCTTTGACGGGAGCGAATCCGACCGACCGCGGCAAACTCGGATCGAAGATCCACCTGATCACCGACCGGAACGGACTGCCGCTGTCCCTGGGCATCTCCGGTGCGAACACGCACGACAGTCAGGGTTCGGAGCCGCATGTCCGGGGCATCCCGCCCATCCGTTCCCGCCCGCGGCCCTCGGCGCCGGAAGCCGGCGAAACTGCACGGCGACAAGGGATACGACTACGACCACCTGTGCCGGCGGCTCCGCGAGCACGGCATCCGCCACCGCATCGCGCGCAAGGGCATCGAGTCCTCACAACGGTTGGGCCGTCACCGCTGGGTGGTGGAGAGAACCGTGTCCTGGCCGGCCGGCTGCCGTCGTCTCCACCGACGTCATGAACGCAAGGCCGAACACTTCCTCGCCTTCGTCGGCATAGCCGCGACCCTCATCGCATACCGCCGCCTGAACATCCTGTTCATGGCCTGAGCCGGTCCTGCTGCACGTCGAAGCAGACCAGCCCCATGGACTCCGCCACGTCCGCCGCATAGGCCGACGTCTCCTCAGCCATGCTGAATCGCATGCCGAAGTAGATCAGCGGACCACGGGCGTCGCCGATCAACGGCCCGGTCGACCAAGGAGAGGTGTCCTCCTCGCCCTCGGTGAGGTCGCACCACCGCTCAAGCAGCGCTGCCACATACCCCGCGATGCGGTCGGACGAAGGTTCTTCCACCTCGCTGTCGATGTAGCGGTCGTACAGCCGCTGAAGACCCGGCCGGCAGTCTCGTCATCCGCCGGCCTCTCGCCTTCCCAGACAGCCAGGTCGTAGCTCACGACCGGAGCCTCTCATGCCACTCTGACAGCCATAAGAAACGACGTCTAAGTGAGTCCTGACCGTACGGATCGCGCCGCCTGGTCCGGGGTGTCTCCAGCGGCGACCGCGAAGTCCTGCAACATTCCAACGAGCAGGTCGTTGGGCTCATAGCCGCCCATTATGTATCCAGTGCGGATGAGTTGGGCGAGTCCGTGCATCTGCGCGAAGAGCTGCCGTACGAGGAGGCCGGCGTCGATGTCGGCGCGGAACCGTCCCGCAGCGGCGCACCGCCGGATCGCGTCGAACGGGAAGCGGAGCACTCGTGTGCCCATCTGCCGGTCCTCGTCGCCGAGTTCGAACCCGGCGAGGGTGGAGCCGCCGAAGAGCACTGCGTATACCTCGGGTTCGGCTTGGGCGAACTCTTGGTAGGCGCGGCAGAGTGCGGCGAGCTCGAGGACGGGGTCGGCGTCGGGGCCGATGGCGGGGTGGACCTGCTCGACCCGTGCCTGGAATCGGTCGAATCCTTCCTGCATGACTTCCCGTACGAGCCCCGGCATGGAGCCGAAGTGGGTGTAGACGGCCATCGTCGAGGCGCCGACGGCCTTGACAAGCCGCCGTGAGCTGAGCGCGGCAGGCCCTTCTTCGACGAGCGTGCGGGCGGCTTCGTCGAGGAGGCGGCGGCGGATTCCGGAGGAGGCGGCGGGGTCGCGAGGGGTGGCTGATTTCAGTCGCTCCCCTGGGGTGGATTCCGGGTTGTGGGTTGACATGGGCAGCATCATAACGCTGTTATTG
Source organism: Streptomyces sp. NPDC048718 (assembly GCF_043198875.1). NCBI lineage: Bacteria > Bacillati > Actinomycetota > Actinomycetes > Kitasatosporales > Streptomycetaceae > Streptomyces > Streptomyces sp. NPDC048718. The sequence goes on along the minus strand of NZ_JBICVG010000019.1, from coordinate 94,085 downwards.
GCAATAACAGCGTTATACGACGAGCACGGCATCGGCTGCACTTTGGTACGGCCGACCGGAAAGGACGAGGCATGTCCGCGTTACGCAACTCACTCCTGGGCGGTCTCGCAGCACTTGCCCTCGGCTCCGCCATGATGGGCGCGGATACCGCGACCGCCGCGGCCGCGCACAACGCACCGCTCGCAGCCAAGGCCACTGCGTTTGAAATCCGTAACACCCACAATCTCAAGTGCCTGGAGATCGCGAACTCCTCGAAGAGCAATGGAGCCCGCGCCCAGCAGTGGACATGCAAGGAACAAGCCGGGGCCGCGTGGACCCTGCGACACGTTAAGGGCATCTACTACATCGTCAACGCCCGTAGTGGTAAGTGCCTGGAGATCGCGAACTCCTCGAAGAGCAATGGAGCCCGCGCCCAGCAGTGGACATGCAAGGGGCAAGCCGGAGCGAAGTGGCGTCTCGTTTTGGATCGCCACGGCAACTGGCAAATCGTCAACAACCACAGTGGCAAGTGCCTGGAGATCGCGAACTCCTCGAAGAGCAATGGAGCCCGCGCCCAGCAGTGGACATGCAAGGAACAGGCCGGATCGCAGTGGATTTGGTAGGTCGCTCTCACTGCGGCAGACCAGCGCTGGGGCGCAGCGCAGCGGTGGAGTGCACCGACCTCTGAGCGGGGCCCGCTTGGGAGCCGACGGAGCTGTGCTACGAGCCGGTAGGCGAGTAGCACAGCTCCGGGATGCTGGTATACACGCTGAACGCCCACAGCGAGGATCAGACCGCCCACGTCACGGCGCCCGCCTCGGAATCGACATGGAAGTGGTGCAGCGGCCACGAGTGAAGGGCTTCCAGCCGCTGCCCAAGCGGTAGGCGATCGAGCGGACTTTCGACTGGCTGACGCAGCTCCACTCCCCAGGGGTATTTCGAACGCAGGACGAGCCGGGGGCCGCGCTAGTGGGTCTAGATCTCGTCGAGTGTGGTCTCTCCCAACGCTGGACGTAGAGCGCGGCCAGTTCGTGGGCGGGTGCCTCCGCCGGGCCAAGAAGGGTGGTGACCAGACGGTAGACCGTGGCCTCACCGGTGCGGGCCCCGGTGTACCCGACGACCTACACGGAGACCGGGTTGCGGCGGCTCTTGCGGTCCGGTTCGGCGTGGATCGTGCTGAGGTAGGAGCCGTCGGCGAGGACCTGTACGACCGGGAGGGCCGCGCTCTTTCGCATACGCCACAGCAGGTCCGCGCCGCCCGCCCGGGCCGAGCAGCGACTGGTGAGCGCGGCAGAGTGCGAGGTGGCCGGGGTGATCCGGCGCGCGGAGGCGACGCCGGAGCACCTGGTGCGCGTGATCGGCACGGTCGCGAAGGGCGCAGGGCATCTGCCCTCCGAGTCGGCGATGAACCGCACACGGTTGTTGATCGCGCCCGGCTGCAGCCGGGCGCCTCGCTCGCCTCGCTTGGTCGCCCGGTCGCGCGGTGCAAGGCTCCCTTTCGGGGTGAGGGGCATGAAGACCGGCTGTTGGTCGCGTCCGGGAACGTACGGCGGGCAGGGAAAGAGCCCGGTGCGTCGGTAGAGGGCCAGAGCGGCGACATTGCGCCAGCCGGTTTCGAGGATAATCCGCTGGACAGTCGGGAGAGGAAAGTGGCTAGAGGATGTTCCAGAGGAGTTGTCCGTCCCGCTTTCTGAGCCCGTCGACTCGCCGCTGGATCTCCCTCAACGAGTCGGGGGCGTGTCGTACTTTTCGGGCATTCGTTGCAATCATGCGCAGCTCTCGGATATCACGCAACACTGCATAATTGAAACTCTCTCTGATGTCCCATCCGTAGGCATCCGCGAAGTCCCGATAGTGGGCTTGCCCGTATCCGAATCGGCGGCAGTGGACCTCGATGGTGACAAGGTCCCATTCCGGCCGGCCGCAGGCGATCGTGTCCCAGTCGCACAGAACTGCGGACCCTTCGGGGGTGTGCAACGCGTTTCGGTGCTGGGGGTCGCCCTGGATCAGCCCGGCGGTCAGCTCGAATCGGACTTCCCGCAGTTGCTCCTCAAGCCGATCCGCTTCGTCCTCCATGTATCGGATTGCCGTAATGGGAAGGCAAGTGGTCGCAGCCAGTGAGCGGCGGATCGCGCGGATGTTGTCGTGCGGGGCAACCTCGATCGGGGGTGGGGGCAGAGAGTGGAGCATCTTGAGAGGCCCGGCCAGTTGTCCGGCTGCCACCGCGCGCTCGGGTTGTGGGAGGTAGGTCCAGAAGGTGACGGCGTGTCCGTCGATGACCAGAGGCTGATCACATGGGTGGAGGGGAACGGTGGGAAATCCTTCGTCAATGAGCCATCGTACGAGGGTGACGGTGCGCTCGACGTTCTTGACGTCTGTGCCTTTGCGGGCGATCTTGACCACCACCTGCTCCTCCTCGAGAAGGAGAACGGCGTTGGTGTGCCCGCGGAGAAGACGCGCGTCACGGCTGTCGAGGCCTGCCTTCGCGCAGGCCTCTTCGAGGATGCGGCGCATCTCGAACTCGTCGAACCCTCCGGGGGCCGGCGTGAGTGTCATGCGGCACAGGCTTCCCGACAAAGCCCCGTCTTGTCACATCCGGCCAGGGGGTAGCTCGATGATCTCAAGAAGCTTGCGGGCCGCTCGACTTGACCGTATGGCCGGCGGGAGGACTTGAACTACCTCGCGCGCCCTTTCCTCGACGATGGGTGTGCGGTGTGCCGGGTCCATGCGGCTGAACGTAGTACCTGCCAGTTGACATGCTTCGTCTGGGCTCCGGTCCCGCGCGTAGCAGATGGCCGCTTCGAGTCGGAGGAGGGCGGGGTCGATTCCCGCCTTGTCCGGGTAGAGCGCGAGCGCCTGCTCCTGGGCCTGGCGTGCCTCGCGTGTATGTCCGAGAGCGGTCAGCGTCCCGCTCTTGTAGAGCAGGTAGCGGCGCTCCGGAAAGGCGAAGGCGTTATCTCCCGAGTCCCCGCCGAACTGTTCGAAGACATTCGCCGCGTAGCGCAGCGCGGCATCAGCCTCGCTCTCGGCACCAAGCTTGGCCAAGGCCCGAGCCTCTGCGGCTGCGGCGAGGGCGTGCGTGGCGGTGGCCCGAGATCTGCCGCTGATGCCCCTGGCCTCCCGGCATAGGTTCACCGCGCTGGTGATCGGGCCGCAGTAGAAGGGCAGCATTGCCGCCTGGGCCCGGGCTCGGGCTCGGAGCTCCGCGTTTCCGCTGTCGTCCGCAGCGGCGCGTGCCGTGGCGTACCACGATCGTGAGCGCGGGAGGTCGCCGAGTTTCATCAGCGCGTCGGCGGTGAGGGTGGAGAGCATCGCCGTCAGCTCGGAGAGCCGGATCTGGATGGCGGCCGGTTGTCGGTGCGCGGCCAGCCCTTCGGCCTCGGCAAGAAGGTCGAGGAGGCGGCTGAGCATCGGCGCGGGCGGGGTGAAGATGTAATCCCGGCTGGCCCACAGGACCATTTCGTCAATGTCGTGCGGGCAGGGCGGCTGCCTCACGGGCGAGCTGTTCGATCAGCTGCCGCACGGTCGCGAGCGGGCTGTTCTGCTCGGCCGCCAGCCGGGTCAGGATTCCGGCCAGCGCACTGGCCGCCGGCGGTGCGAATGGCGAGGCGAGCGGCGGCGACGGGGCGGCGAAACCGGCCTGCTTCTCCCCCGCCGGCGGACGATGGGTGTAGAGAAGGAGATCACTCTCGATCCGGCGGGCCTCGCCCTCCAGGACCTGCGCGAGCCGGCCCGGCGTGCTCGCCCAGGCGCCGTCCGAACGGATGAGGTTGCCGATCAGGTCCATGCGGGCCCAGGGCGCCGTCGTCCTGCACGCGGCCGAGCACGGCCCGCCCCGGGAACTACGCGAGGCCGGCGCCGTACGGCTCACGACCGTCGACGCACTGCGGAAGCGGGGACTGATCACCCTCACCGCGCATCCGGACGGCCCCGAAAAATCCTCCGTCGCCCTCAGTTCCGCAGGGCGGCACGCGCTGCTGGCCGCCGTCTCTGCGCGACCGAACGCCGCCACCACGACGCCCGCGCCCGCCGGACGGCGTGCTGAGCGGGCAGGGGGCCGGCGCCGATGACCACCGACCACAATGCCGGCACCGTCAATCCGCAGGAGACGGACACGTCGCTTCCCGCGCATCTCCTTGCCCTGGCACCTGAGTTCACCGCGTTCCAGGACGACCTGTATCACCTGGGCGCCAAGAAGCTGTACTCGCCTGACGTCGCAGCGGCGTTCGCTACGAGGGCCGCTGCCCTGACCTGGTACATCCAGGACATCCACAACAGCATCAGGGACGCGGGGTTGTTCGGCAGCCCGGTCGTCCTCGATGTCCGCTGCCGTCTGTCGCTGCTTGCCAGCCAGGCCGCCACGGCCGCCGAGTATCTCCGGACCGTCGAGACCGTACTCCAGCTGCTTCCGCCCGAGGAGACGGCAGAGGTGTCTCGCGACCCTGATCGCGCCCGGGATGTCCTTCGAAGAGCAGGGCACCACATCTACAACGCGGGCCAAGTGACCCAGCTCGGCGCCGCCGACAGTGTCAGGGCCGCTGCCGACCTGGCCGGGGAACTGCGGGCTCAAGGCCGCAGCAAGGCCGTGCAGCCGATGTCACCCGCCCAGTATGCGGCGATGCACGGCATCGCGTGCGGCTACGTCACGGTCGACGCCTGGAGCGAGGAGGTCGGCTGGATGCGGCGCGAGCGGCTGTCCATGGGCACGGTCCGATCCCTGGAAGCACGCGGCTGGGTCAGCCGCGAGGCCCTGGTCCGCAACCCGGGTTCCCGTACGGCGCTCTGCACCTGACCGAAACGGGCCGGGTCGCGCTCGCCTCCCGCCTCGACCGCGTCCCCGCCGCGAAGCGGCCGGCGGCTCCCGCCGGCCGCCACGGACTCGGCACCCCTCTCACTCGCTCCGCGAGCGGACCGCTCGGCGCTACGGGAGGAGGCCGGCACCGATGACGCCCGCTACCACCACGAACGACGTCCGCACACCGCTTGCCGTCCATCTCCTTGACCTGGCCCAGCAGTTCACCCGACACCAGGACGGCTTCAGCCGCGTACCCCTCTACAGGGCGTCGCCCGGGAAGCTGGGTCCGCACCTGTACCAGCAGCTCGCGCAGGCGACCGAACTGGCCAAACAGGCCCAGCGTATGCGCGAGGTCGTCGAAGCCCACCACGCGGCGGGACTGGTGTACGACATGTACGCCGCCAGCCGCGTCACCCAGCTCGCCTTCCTGGCGATGAACGCGGACGACGTTCTCGTCGCAGCGCTCGACCAGCTCGAAGCCGCCCGCCCCGGAGACCGTGCCGAGGAGGAAGCCCTTCTCCGGGAAGTGGCCGTGCCCGTCCTGCGCGCCCAGGAGCTGACCCGGCATGCCGCCCGCGACGCCGTCGACGCAGCGGCCGATTTCGCCCGCAGCGCCTCCACACGCCGAGGCTTCACTGCGTATACGCGGGACGGCCAGGATGCCCGTGAGGTCCGCCTGAGCAGCACCCAGCACGCCGCCCTGATCTCCATCGCCCGCGGACAGGTGACCGTCTCCAGGGACGCCGGCGAGGTGTTCGGCAAGATCCCCCGCCTGTCCATCAGCACCCTGCGCTCCCTTCACAGCCGCGACTTGACGGAGTACCACCCCGACGACCGGCCGTCAGGCCGAGCTCAGCGCGTCGCCCTCTCCCTGAAGGGACGCATCGCCCTCGCCACCGCGTTCGGCGCCCCGGCCGGTACCTCTGCGAGTGCCCACCCCGCTGCGACTGTCGTGAAGGCTGCGGCGTCCAGGCTCACCGCTTCCTTCCCCTCACTTCCCGGCGCCCCGGCCCGGACGCCCGCGCGAAAGCCCCTCTCGTGAACGCCGCCATCCCCGACCTGGCGCCCGCTCCGCATACCCCGGTCTCTCCCCCGGGCGACGTCGTGGCGCCGCGAGCCGCCTGGCCGAGGGACCGCCGGACCGATCGCTACAACTGGGAGCTGGCCCGCGGTCCGATCACTGCTTTCGGCGAGGCCAAGTCGCTGTCCGTCTGGGCCAAGGACCCGCGGTGCGCGGTCACCCGCGAGATGTTTGCGGACCCGGCTCACCCTGGGCTGGGAACCTGCGGACGCGATCACGCGCGAGCGACACGAGAAGCCGGCGCTGCAACACACCTACCAGGGGCGTACTTTGACCCTTCGCGGGTGGGCGGAGCAGTCGGGTATCAGGTACCACACCCTGTACAGGCGGCTCACCAAGTCGGGGATGTCGTTCGAGGAGGCCCTGCTCAAGGGGCCCGACGGTCCCGACTTCGCCCTGCCCGTCCGGGCATTCGGCGAGACCAAGCCGCTCTCTCACTGGGCCGTCGACCCCCGGGCCAACTGCAGGGTCACCACCATGCGGCGCCGGATAGCCCAAGGGTGGGACGCCGAACAGGCCATCAGCGAGGAGCCGCAGAGCCGCTCGACGCTCGGCACCGGTGTTCCCCACCGCGCTTTCGGACGCAGCATGGGCTTGGAGGACTGAGCCCGCCACACGCAGATCCCCGCCGGCACCCTGCGCGCCCTGGGCTGGAGCCCTCACGCCGAGCCCAGCACGGCGCACGACCTGATCGCGATCTCGCCCGCGAAGCTCCGCCCCGGCGACCAGATCCTCGGCGTCACCACCGACGGCGACACCGAGCCCGTCCTCACCGTCCGGCGTCCCCCGGCACACGTCTCCGCCTCCTCGCCGACATCACCCCCGCCCACTGCCCCCACCCCGCGCCCGAGGAAATAGACGTGACCGACATCAACCAGGCCCTGCCGCTGTACGACATAGCCAACCAGATCGACCGCCTCCGGTTCCAAATGCGCGCCCTGCCCGCATCAATTCCAAGCGTGAGCGCCGCCTTCGCTCCAATACACACCTTGACCGGAATCATCACCAAGGTCAGCGACGAGGTGAGCCGCCGCCTCGCCGGCCACATTTCCAGCAACGAGGCGAAGGCCATCGATGCTTTCGGTGACGCCTTCATTCAATTGGGCGAAGCCGTGACCGAACTCGGCTGCCTGCATGCCGAGGTGGCATTCTTCAATTTCACCACATACCCCACTCACAGAGGAAGCTCACCGGACTTGGAGCGCCTTACCAGAAAGCCCGAAGAGGTCATTTCCGGGTGCCGCGAAGCGGCTGACGCAATCCTCGAAACGGCGGCAGGCGAACTGCGGGCAGCGGCCGTCAAGCTGGCACCGCCGCCCGCCCGCGCACGAGCCACCACCCCGTCACCCCACGCCACCGACTCCGAACCAAGGCTTTCCACGCCCACCAGCCCGCCTCCCCCGGGAGGTCCCGGCGTGACGCCACGCGCGGTGAAGAGCCGCTGAGCCACCTGCCCCTTCACCCGCTGGCCCGGCCGCCTCCGGCACCCCCACCGTTGCACTGATCACGCGCCCTCATCTTCAAGGAAATCGCCATCCCCACCGCCTCCCCTACCTCCACCCAGCCGGTCTTCCGTGCTCTTTCTCTCGGAGCGGGAATTCAGTCCAGCGCTCTCCTCGCCCTGTCCGCCGAAGGTGTTCTCCCGAAGGTCGATTACGCGATCTTCGCCGACACCGGGTGGGAAGCCCAGGCTGTCTACGATCACCTCGACCGTCTCGAACGCGAGATAGCCGGCCCGGCCGGTATACCCGTTTTCCGTGTTTCCTCCGGGAATATTCGGGACGACGCCCTCAATCCCGATCACCGCTTCGCTTCCATGCCTCTCTACATTCTCAACAGGGACGGCCGTCCCGGGATGACCCGGCGACAGTTCACCGGGGAATACAAGATGAATCCCATCAAGAGGAAGGCCCGGGACCTTCTCGGATACCCGTACCCCGCGCGCGTCCCGAAGGGCATATTCGCCGAGCAGTGGATCGGCATATCCACCGACGAATTCCATCGCGCCAAGGACGCGGGCGTGCAGTACATGCGCAACCGGCATCCGCTGATCCACATGGGCTGGTCCCGCCCCGGCCGCATCACCCCACCATCCTCTTCAGCCCGGTCCATCGTCTGCCAGGCCCTCTGACCGAAAGCCCCTGATGCCGCACGCCGCCGCCAATGCCCACGTCCGCTTCGCGCTCCACCCCGACCACTACCCCGCCGTCGTCGCCACCATCACCGGTCCGACCGCCGATGCCGCCCGCTCCCACCTCTACGAAGCCGGCTTCCGCCCCACCGGGCCGACGACGATGGTGCTGGCCCGCATCGACAGTGAAGAGCCCTACTACACCTCCCATGCCAAAGTGACGCTGGGCAACTACGGGTTCACCACCGAGATCACCCCCGCCCTCCAGGAGGAAATCGACAAAGCGTGGACCTGGAACGACGACGTTCAACGCTGGACCACACGCTCCGATGCCCGTCAGCTCGGCGCCGAAGCCCAAAACATCCACGACACGATCGCCGACGGCCGCCTGGTCATCCACCTGCATGCCGGCAGCGGGGCGTCGACCTCAGCCGTCGGCACCTACACCGACGATCAGAGCCACAGCGTCCACATCCTTGGTGAGAACCACTTCCGGCACATCGATTCCATGCATCGCAACATGGGCGACGCCATAGCCGAGTTCCGCCGGTTGCACTCGGGCGACGTCCGCCCTGGACCCGCGCCGCTTACCGACTTCGAACAGACACTCCGACATCTCCTCACCACCCCGGTGGACGACGAGCACGGCAAGGAACACGCTGCGGCGTCTGCGGCTGCGCCGCCGGCGGCGGGCCCCGGCGAGCACAGGAAGTTCGTGCAGGGCCTGCTCAGGTCCGGCTCCCGTTGGGAGGAGTACCGAAACTGGGACGGCAAGAAGACCCTCGCGGCCCTCGGCGATCCGACCGCGCGAGTCGAATTCGACCACGAAGCCCGTCACCGCACTGACATCGCCTGGACCGTCGCGCAGTACGACGGCCACGTCGGTGAACGGCTCTGGGCCGCCACCTTCACCCCCCACACCCCGGTCGCCCTCATCGACGCGACCCTTCGAGAACTGGCCGCCTCGCCCTTCGGCGGCCCCGCCGACCCGACCGAGAATCTCCGCAGGGCCGGATGGCACGCGGAGAACCGTCTCGGCCACTCCACCTGGACATCCCCCGACCGCACCATCACCCTCGCCCGCAGCCCCGACACCACGGACCGGTGGACCTTGTACGGCGGAGACAGCCCCGACCAGGCGGTGTGGGCCATCCGCCTCTCCGCAGGCGTCAGCGACAAGGTCCTCGCCCGGCTCGCCGGCACCGCGGTCGGTCTCGTCCCCTCGACGCCTGCCCCTGCCCCCGCTCCCCGCCCGACTCCCCTCCCCCTGCTTCCCGCAACCACCCCGCGGCCCCGCACCCTGTGAGGCCCTGCCCGCCCCCGGGCATGACGGCCACCTCCGGTCGGTACGCCTCGCACCGGTCCAGGCAGTCTCGCGAGGGTGCCCACCGAAGTCGTCGACGCTGGGCGGCCTCGGCGGGCGAATCACCGCTCGCACCCGAAGTGGGCATACACCCGGGCCCGGACTCCGGGCTCGCCAGGAACGCGTCGTACCGGCATGATGCCGGAGGTCTTCCACCTCTGCTGGAGGGCATCCATCACGGCGTGGAGGGTGTCTTCGCCGGCGGCCGTGATGTCCAGGACGACGAGGCCGGGCGCCGCGATGTGCTGCTCGTCAATGCGCATGCCCTGACCGACGATCGCGGGCGGCCACCAGTTCGCCTGCGGGCGGGGAAGCATCCATTCGGGGAACCGTGTACGCCCTCTGGCCCGGCAGCGCTCGCGCGGATACCGGGCCCGTCGTAGACAAGAGAGCGCAGCCGATTCGAGGACAGGACCGAACAGGCAGCCCCACATCGGGAGCCGTGTCACCCCCGAGCCGGGACACGGCTCCCGCTCGGACAGGGCCGAGGACACGGTGGTACACCAACCTCCGACCGAGCCGCCGCTCGGAGTAACCGGGCGCAATATAGGCGGCGATCTCCGGTTTCCGAAACCGGGGATCGCGCGGACCATGGAGGGCACACCGCCTCCCCCCCCCTGTCCCTTCGGCGAAAGGCCCGCCCACTCACATCAAGACCACGGTCTACGCCGCCGCGTACGACAGCCGGAAGAGCTCGACGGCGCGCTCCACATCCTTCTCCGAGCGCAACTGGACCTCCAGGTCGCCCGTGCCGTGATGGCCCAGCCCTGTCACGTCCCGGGTGAAGCCCGGCACGAGCTCCACCGTGGCCGGCGCGGCCTTGAGGTACACGAGGAGCTTGTCCTGCCTCGGCACGACGCAGGCGAAGTTCCGCAGTCTCTGGTAGGCGTCGTACTGCTTGCGCTCGACCTTCGTCACGCCCTCGCCCAGCCCCAGCAGCGTCTCGTCGACGAAGGCCGCCAGCTCCGCCATCGCGTCGGTTCGCCGACGAGGAGGGGCTCCCCGGCCTCCGCGGGTGTGCTCCCGGCGCGCCGGGCTGCCCTGGGCAGCCACCGACGCGACCGTCTCCAGCGCGATGTGGTGACGACCGAGCAGGGTGTAGCGCACGAGGTCGATGGACCGGCGGTGCTCACGCACCGCGTGCAGGTCGTACCGCGTGAAGCCACCGGCGACGCAGATCAGCCGGGGCGCGCTCCACAGGACGCACGCAGCTGCCTCCGCGCCGAGCCGCTCGCGGACCACGGCCTCGAACTCCTCGCGGTGGTCCATCAGCCAGGCCACGTAGAACAGGCCCTGCGACAGGACGCCGGGATCCGTCGCCCGCTTGTACTCGACGATCACTGGGGCGCCATTCTCATCAAGCCCGAGCGAGTCGATGCGCCCTCCGTGCACGGGCCCCGTGCTGTACTCGGTGGCCAGGAAACGGACGCCGAGCATCGTCTCCATCGCGCTCTCTATGAGCGCCTGCACGTCGGCTTCCGCCTCAGCCAGTCGCGGCGTGACCTCGGTCACGCCGTTCTTCGTATCGAACAGTTTCAGTTCCAGCCCCTCCCCACTCGGCATTGCCGCAGCAGAAACACCAAGGGGGTCGGATGTATTTCCAGGACCGTCACCACTTCATGCGGAGTACGGCTAAAGACCCAAGAGTGCAAATTTGGGACAAAGTCGCACCGTAGGGCATGCGGGGGCCGTCAGCGTGACGCCTCGTCAAATGCGTCGCTGACCCGCGGACACGCCAAATTGCGTGACGGCCTCCGGAGCCGTAACGGGACAGCGCCACGACACCACCGCAACGGTCGGCACCACCATCTTCGCGATCCTCGGCCGTCTGAAGGACGCTCATCACAACTCGGGCCCGTCGGGGCAGCAGCTTGCAGCTCTTCGAGAGCGCCGCAAGGCCCTGGGGTCAACCAATGTCTGAGGCCTCTACCAAGTTCGGATCGGCTCGCCCCCGGTTCCGCGCCGGTCAGCGTCTGGAGAGTCCGGCGGTCAGATTGAGCGTGACGGTCTGCCCACCCCTACTGGTGTATCCGGCGGTTGTCCGCCTGTGGGGCAGGAGGGCGATGTTGCGGAGTGCGGGTGTCTTCGCCCAGCCTTCCGGGGTGTTGGTGGCCGGATCTTGGGTAAGGCCGCCGGGCTGGCCTGTGGAAATCCATTTCTGGGGGATGGGGATGGTGCGGCGCATGAGCCGGCGGATCGTCTTGCGGTCGTCCGGCTTGACCCGGCGTGGGAGTCGGGTGCGTGGGGTGTGCTTGGTGGGGTGGAGCCAGTGGTGGCCGTTGGCGTCGGTCCAGACGGGCAGGACGCGGATGCTGGGGTCGCCGAGGCGGGTGGTGAGGAGTTCGCTCGTGTGGGTCGAGTTCGTCAGGGGGTGGAGGTTGGTTCCTGTGCGGTGTTGGCCGATGGCGACGAGGTCGGCGAGTGCTTGCTGGGCGTACTCCTCGGATTGGCGGCGGGTGTCGTCTGCCGAGGTGTAGGTGTCGCTGTAGACGGCGTCGACGTGGTGCTGTAGTTCCTCGGGGATCGCGAGGGGTTCGGTCAGGGTGGCGAGGTGTTCGTGGGTGCGGCGCAGGAGGCTGGCGTCGTAGACCTCGCCCCAGTAGAGGGGAGTTGTCGGCTGACCGTTCCCGGTGACAGGGGTCAGCACGTGCAGAACGGCGTCCTGGGCGTATGGGGGGCGGGAGCGGCCTTGGTGGCGGTGGCCGCGGCCGGCGCGCTGCGCGAGGAGCGCGAAGGGGGCGAGGTCGCTGATAATGAGGTCGAAGTCGACGTCGAGGGACTGCTCAGCGACTTGGGTGGTGATGACGACGAGGGGCCGGCCGGGGCGTTTTCCGTTGGGGGCGGTCCAGCGTCCGTCGGGGTGCCGGCGGGCGGGGAGGGTGGGTCCCGTCCAGCGTTCGAGGCGGTGGGTGACGCCGTGGCGTTGGTGGACGGGCATGCGGGCGTGGAGGATCCGAACGAGGGTGGCGCTGTCGGCGTATGCGCTGGCGAGGGCGGCTTCGGTGGCCTGGGCGTCGGCGACGGTGTTGCAGACGATCAGTGCCGCACCGAGGGCCTCGGGGTGGGTGTGGAGTGACTGGAGGAGGTCGAGGATCCGGTCGGTGCGCTCGGTGGTGTCTGTTGCGGAGGTGGTGGGTGTGTAGGTGTGGGTGTGAATGTTCAGGTGGTGTGCGCGGGGGGACGGGAAGGGGCCGCGGGTCGTGGTGGTGCCGGTGGCGTGGTCGGTGTACGTCCAGCCGGGGTATGTGGGGGTGAGCGTGTCGAGGTCGGGGTGGCCTGCGCCGCGCCGGTAGGCGTTGAGGAGGCTGCTCGCGATGGTGCTGGTCAGGGTCGCGGACAGGACGACGACGGGTACGCCGAGGTGGCCCAGCCATTCCAGCAGCGTCGTGGTCAGGGCGTGGCCGTGTGCGTCGTAGGCGTGTGCCTCATCGATGATGACAGTCTTCCCGGACAGGCCCAGCCATCTCATCGTGGCGTACTTGTGGGGCAGTACGGCCCGGACGGCCTGGTCCCAGGTCCCCACCGCTATCCCGGTGAGCAGGCCGCGGTGCGGGCCGCGGAGCCAGTCGGCGACCAGGGCGGGGTTGTCCAGGCTGGGAGTGAGGTCCTCGGGTGTGTACTCGGCGTCGAGCCAGGCCAGGGAGTGCAGGCGTGCCACGGGCGTCTTGCCCCGGCAGTTGTGGCCGGCGTGCCGGACGAGACGGCGGTGCATCGAGTCGGTCGTGGCCATCGTCGGCAGCAGCATCGCCAGGCCGCTCGTGCCCGCCGACCGTCCCAGGACCCGCTCCGCGAACAGGGCGATCTCCGTCTTCCCGTCCCCTGGGGCGGCCGTCACCAGCAGCATCCCGGGACCATCGACCAATGCCGGGAGTTCGCGCTCGATACTGGACTGCAGCGGGTACGGCTCGACTCCGGCCAGATCCGGGAACATCGCGCCGAACGTCTTCGCCTGCCTCCACGACGGCGGGAGGAGCTGCGCACGAGCGAGGACACGGGTCCCGGCGCGGCGCGCCATGCCCAGATGCCCGAACCAGTCTCCGGCCGTCCAGCGGGACTTGCGGTGCTGGCGCTGGCGCGCCTTGAGCCACCAGGACTGTGACGCCAGCCAGTCCGCCAGCGACACCAGCCCCGTGGTGACCGCGGCAATCGGCGCCGCCGCCCGGCGAGCCGGCCACACCGGTACCCCGAACAGCTCCCCCACCAGCCTAACCATCGCCTCGCGCTGCTCGTCCCAGCCTTCCTCACCGAGCCCGGGTGCCACGGTGATCGGGCAGGTGAGTGTTCCGTTCTGGTGAGAGAGCGGCTCTCCGTAGCGGCCGTGATGACCGCCGAGGATCTGCCCGAGCTGCTCGGCGACGAGCCGGGCGGGCCGGCCGTCCAGCGGCAGGCCGTGGACGCGGTGCAGCAGTTCGGGAAGCGCCAGGTGCACTCCGTGATCGTGGTAGGGCGTCAGCTCCTCGGTAGCGGGGAAACCCGCCGTCCCGGACAGCGCGTCCGCGACGGGGACCTGGCGCTGAAATACTGGGGTGGCCTTCGCGAGATCGTGGAGGAACGCGAGCCAGACCAGCAGCAGTCGCGTCTCCTGCTCGGTCAGACCCCAGCCCACTGCGAGCATCCGCCGTTGCCGGCCCGTCAGGTACCGCTGCCACAGCACCTCCATCATCACGGCCGTATCGACGCCGTGACAGCCCAGCGGATACGGCCTGAGCAGTCCCCTCTCCTTACCCCACAGGCGGGGATCGAGCCGCATCACCGGAATCCTCCTCAACGACGACCTCCGTACGACGCCTCGACAGGCAGAGCCGCCGTCCGCTGGTACAGATCCAACTCCACAGGGATGGAACAGACGCTCACACGAGCCCGGGCATCTCATTCCGGCTCGGCGCAGCTCCGCGCGGGCGGAGCGCTGGAGCGGATACGGTCCGCATCACCGCGCAACACGGTGCAGCTCCACAAAGGCGGAGCAGACACTGAACACCACTCGATCCAACGACCTACCGTACAGCTCCGCACGGACAGAGCAGAGCAGATGTCTGCTCACGGCCTGATCTCGGCCGCTGGCTCCGCGCGGGCGGAGCGGACACCAACCGCCCCTAAGGAGACCGCTCTTGGTGCGGTTCAGCGCGTGGGCGGAGCGGACTGGGCATCCTCGACCCAGGTGACGGGGATGACCGGTTCAGCTCCGCGCGGGCGGAGCGGACGCCTGGCCACCCGACACCAGACCAGCATCACCCGGTTCAGCTCCGCGCGGGCGGAGCGGACTCGAACCGGGCCGGCTCGATGGGCGTCGACGTCGGTTCAGCTCCGCGCGGGCGGAGCGGACCCCGGCCGACTCGACCACCGGGCGGCGGACCGGCGGTTCAGCTCCGCGCGGGCGGAGCGGACCTCAGGGGTGGCTGGCCCCGGCGGAGGTGCGAACGGTTCAGCTCCGCGCGGGCGGAGCGGACCAGCAGGTAGACGCCGTCCCCGAGGGTCACGGCGGTTCAGCTCCGCGCGGGCGGAGCGGACGGCCGGCGCAGCAGGGCGGGGTCGCTCACCGGCGGTTCAGCTCCGCGCGGGCGGAGCGGACGGAGCCGTCGCCGGCGCCGGTGGCGATGACGACGGTTCAGCTCCGCGCGGGCGGAGCGGACCATACCGCGGGGGCTGGTCAGCCTCGGAGGAGCGGTTCAGCTCCGCGCGGGCGGAGCGGACTCCGAGGAGTGCTCGCCCCTCGTACCTCCCGGCGGTTCAGCTCCGCGCGGGCGGAGCGGACGGGTGGAGGCGGGGCCGGGAGCCAGATGCTGCCGGTTCAGCTCCGCGCGGGCGGAGCGGACCTGCGCCGCCTGCTGCCGCGCCGCCTCCATCACGGTTCAGCTCCGCGCGGGCGGAGCGGACGTCACCCTCATCGGCCTCGTCGTCATGCTGATCGGTTCAGCTCCGCGCGGGCGGAGCGGACAGCGGGTTTCGGCGGCACGGCGAATGGTTCGACGGTTCAGCTCCGCGCGGGCGGAGCGGACGACGGCGCCGGCCACCACCAGGAGGTCGTCGACGGTTCAGCTCCGCGCGGGCGGAGCGGACCCCGCAGTACGACGGTCGCGTCCAGGCCGTCGCGGTTCAGCTCCGCGCGGGCGGAGCGGACAGGGAGGATCACCGCATGAAGCCCAAAATGACCGGTTCAGCTCCGCGCGGGCGGAGCGGACACCAACACCGAGGATTTCAGCGGGGCCTTCACCGGTTCAGCTCCGCGCGGGCGGAGCGGACTGCGGTGCGGCCCTGTGCGTGACGGCCTGCACCGGTTCAGCTCCGCGCGGGCGGAGCGGACTGCGAGGCGTCTCACTTGTGCGAGGCATGCGACGGTTCAGCTCCGCGCGGGCGGAGCGGACGCAGAAGATCGTGGCACCAGACCTTGGCTGGGCGGTTCAGCTCCGCGCGGGCGGAGCGGACGATGCGCGGGTCGCTCGGCTCGGGCAGCACCTCGGTTCAGCTCCGCGCGGGCGGAGCGGACGCTGGCAGAGGAAACCGGCGGCGCGCCCGACGGTTCAGCTCCGCGCGGGCGGAGCGGACGTTCAGCACTACCGGGGTGTCCCGCCGATCACCGGTTCAGCTCCGCGCGGGCGGAGCGGACTCCTCCTTGCGCTGGGCCTTGGTGCGGGTGGCCGGTTCAGCTCCGCGCGGGCGGAGCGGACGACACCAGCCGGACGCTGCACGGTGTGCACGTCGGTTCAGCTCCGCGCGGGCGGAGCGGACCGCGTGACCTGGAAGCCCTGAGTCAGTTCCAACGGTTCAGCTCCGCGCGGGCGGAGCGGACACCCACCCGCTCGGCTCCCCGCGCCTCGGCCCCGGTTCAGCTCCGCGCGGGCGGAGCGGACGTGGCCCACCGCTCCAAGTCGCCCACCGGCTTCGGTTCAGCTCCGCGCGGGCGGAGCGGACCCTTCGCGACCTGGCGTTTTCTGGGCGATTTGCATTTTCTTTACCTGCCTTGCGGGGTGAGGGAGAGGAGACCCAGACCGTACGCCTGGCCTTTGCCGATGCCGTTGGTGACGGCGGCTCGGGTGGCTTCGGGGTCGGTGATGGTGGCGATGCCCTCGAATGCGGTGGCGCGCAGGGTGATGGGTTTGGTGTTGCTGGTGGTGGCGTTGATGCGGGGAAGGGGGATGTCGGTGATGAGTTCGGGGCGGAGACCGTTGGTGGTGGCGGTCCGTGTCCACCAGGCGATGATGCTCTCTTTGGTGGCGGGGAGGGTGACGCCGCGGCGCTTGGCGGCCTGCCGGGCGGCGAGTTCCAGGAACGCTTCGCGGATGCGGGTGGCTTCCGCGTAGGTTTTGCCGTCTTTGACGGCGGACTCGGCGCGACGGTCGGCTTCCTCCCGGATTGCGGCGGGGTCGCGGAGGCAGGTGGTGGGGTTGGCGTGGATGCGGTACTGGACGGTGCGGCCTTCGGTGAGCCACTCGAGGACGGGGGTGGCGTCGCGTTGTTCGGCGGTGAGGGCGTAGCCGTCGGGGAGCCGGTCGAGGTGGAAGGGGACGGTGGCCTGGAGGAGGAGGGTCGCGCCGGCCGGGTCGCGGTCGACGCGGTGGAGGAGGCGTGCGTCGTGGCGGGCGGTGGGGTTTCCGTCTTCGCGGTCGATGAGATTCATGGTGGTGCGGTGCATCTCGGCCGGGTTGACGAGGTCGCGGTGGGCGGCGCGGGAGGCGGGGTTGAGGCGGATCCGGGCGAGGGTCAGCCGGGTGGTGGTGAGAGTGGTCACAGGTGGTCCTCCTTGGCCGGGGTGGGGATGCCGAGGTGGTCGGCGAGCGCGTTCAGCCAGGCGGTTCCGAGACCGCCGTTGGGTGCCGGGATGGTGCGCTGCTGTTCCCAGATGGGCCGGGTGGTCCATGCCCGGTGGTGGCCGGGGACGGGCTGGTCGTGGAACTGGCTGCTGCTGGGGGCGGCGAGGGTGGGTGCGCTGTCGTGGACGTAGGTGACAGGGCCGGTGTGGTGGGTGGGGCGGTGGAGGGGGATGTGGTCGAGGTCTTCGAGGGCGTGGTCGCTGCGGGTGAGGAGGAGGGGGGTGTCCGGGGGGCAGGAGCGGCGCCCGAGGTAGGGGGCCCAGACCGGGTGGGTGAGTGCTTGTGCGGTGAGGTCGAGGACGGGAGTGGGGCCGGTGACGGCGAGGGTGAACGCGGCGTCGCTGAGGTAGTAGCGGGTGGAGACGATCGGGGCGTCGCGCGTCTTACCTTCGGCGGTCGTGAGTCCGAACACGGGGTCGTGGTTGCCACCGATGGTGTGGAAGTCGGCGAGGATCGTGCCAGGTCTGTCGACGCGGACGGTGTAGGAGAGCTGGGCGAGGTCGGTGTTGTCGGCGTCGCGTTCCCGGCCGAGGCAGCAGGCGATCATTCCGGTGAGCGCGGATCGGGTGGGCTGCCGGTAGGTGGGGCGGAGGTTGGCCTGGGCGGGTCCGCCGTATGACTGGAACGGCCCGGACAGGTGCATGATCAGGCCGTCGCTCATCCGGTGATGGCCTTGTCGATGGTGGCCAGGGTGGTGCTCACGAACTCGTCGAAGTTGTCGGCCCGGTCACCGAGGTGGGTGAACTCCTGGTCCGCGAGCGTGACGTGGGCGTGGCCGGCGATCCCCTTCACGCCGAGGAATCGGTGGTGCGCGCCGGCGTGGGTGTCGAGGCGGGTCACGCTGGCGGTGAGGTAGCCGCCGGTCGCGGTGGCGGGCACGGGCTCCTCGAACGCGCCGGCGAGGTTGACGGGCCGGTCGGTGCGCACGGCGGCGTAGAGGAGGTGGGGGACGGTGTGGGGGGCGGTGGCGGATACCTTGCCGGCGTTGCGGTGGGCGACGATGGAGCGCAGGAACGCTTCGACGACGTCGCGGGCGGTGGTGCGGTCGCCGTCGAGGTTGCCGATCAGTTTGGTGATGTTGAGGGTGGAGTAGCGGTAGAGGGTGGTGCTGTTGTAGCGCTGCTCGCCGAGGTGGCCGGCGCCGGAGGCTTCGCCGAGTTCCTTGAGAATCTCATCGACCGCGGTGAAGCTGTCCAGTTGGGTGGACACCGCATGCGTGGAGAAGGCGTGCGCGGTCTGGATGGCCGACTCGACGGTGGAGCCGGGCTCGTTGGCGAGCATCCGGCCGTAGGCGGCGATGACGGCGTTGCGGGTCCGCAGCAGGGACAGGGTGTCGTCCTTGGTGAGGAACCCGCCCTTCTTGTCGGTGATCTTCTTGGCCTGGGCGGTCAGGACCTGCGTGCGGTTGGTGTCCTCCTCCGGCTCGTCGTCCTCAGCGGGCGCCGCCTCCGCATCGCCGTCCTTCGTCTTGGCCTTCGACTTCTTCTGCGCGGCCTTGGCGAGGTCGGCGTGGGCCTGAGCGATGAACGGGGCGAACTCGGCGCGGTGCCGGTCGGCCAGGTCGGCGAGTTCGGTGACCGCACCCTCAGGGAGGAACAGCAGCACGTTCGTGCCGCCGTTGTCGGCGATGCCCACTCCCTTCACCTGACAGGACAGCAACAGCATCTGCACGGCGGTCAGTGCCTCGGCCTCGTCCCAGCCCCGCTGGACCAGCTGCGCCGTCGCCGACAGCGTGGCACCGCGGCTGCGGAACGCCTTCACGCCGAGGATCTCCTGGACGGTGCCGCGCTGGTGGTACTTCTCGTGCTGCGAGGACTCACGGCCACGCAGCACGCCGCCGATCACGGCGCTTTTCGGAGCCCCGTTCCGCCCGCGATTCGCTGACGCATACGGCGTTGCCTGGATCTGCGCCAGGTCCAGGTAGACGGCACGGGGAAGGCTGATGCT
Organism: Streptomyces sp. NPDC048718; assembly: GCF_043198875.1. Classification (NCBI taxonomy): domain Bacteria; kingdom Bacillati; phylum Actinomycetota; class Actinomycetes; order Kitasatosporales; family Streptomycetaceae; genus Streptomyces; species Streptomyces sp. NPDC048718. The sequence goes on along the minus strand of NZ_JBICVG010000019.1, from coordinate 74,981 downwards.
GGTCACTTGACGGTCTCCTCGCTGTCGGTGCTGTGAAAACTGCGGGCCCAGCCGAGACGGACCTGCGCGGGCTGGTGAGGCCAGCGCAGCAGGTCTTTCAGGAGCAGGGGCCAGATGATGCGAACCTTCGCGGACCGCAGCCGTTCCACCACGGCCGGGATCTCCCGCTGGAGGGTGGTCTGGTCGAGCTCGGCCAGGTAGCCGAGGGTGCCGGTCGCGCTGTCGCGGGTCATGACGCCGCGGTGGCACGCGGTCGCGAACGACCAGCCGAGGTTGTGCCACGGCTTGAACGGGGCTTCGGGCGCCGTCCCGGTCGTCTCGAAGGTGCGCGGGTTGGGTGCGTCGTGGGTGGCGTAGAGGGCCGCGACGAGCAGCTTGGGAAGCTCCGCGTTGGCGGTCGCGGGCGGCTGGTAGCCGGCGGCCATGAGGTGGGTGTAGAGCGGCCAGCGGGATTCGCCGGCATCACCCGTGGGGTGTTCCAGGTCGGCCAGGACGATGTTCAGGCCCCGTCGCAGATCGGACCGTCCGGCGGGAGTGGAGCAGGCCCTGCGGACGACGTGCATGAACGAGTCGCCGCGCCCCCGGCTGGTCTCGGGCGTGGTGGTGGTCATGAGATTCCTCCGTGGTTCAGCGGCGGGGCGACTTGGGCGGGGGGATACGGCCGTCGCGGAGCTCGAGCCCGATGCGCAGCCACTTGCGGTGCTCGGCCACGGGCAGGAACCCGGCGAAACTGGTCGCGATGTCGGCGGTCACCTCGTCGTAGACGGCCCGCGTCATCGCGGCCAGCCCGGCGGCCGGGTCCGTGACCGTGCGCACCGCGTTCCAGAAGAGGTCGTCGGCCCGGTCCCAGAACACGGTCTGCGCCTGCTCCTCCCACGGGCTTGTCTTCGCGCCCGGGTCGATCTTTCGCCACGCCGACCGCAGTTGGCTCAGCAGGTGCTGCTCCGCGTGTTCGCAGTCCTGCCGTCCGACCGCGACGATCCGGGCCCGTCGCGGTTCCATGGCCGGGAGGCAGGCCGCCAGGGTCTCCGGGGTGGTGGCCGTGTAGGCGATCGAGTCGCCCATCTCGCGCTTGTCCTGGTCGTAGCCGACAGCGCGGACCCTCACCGGGCCGACGGCCTTCAGCTGGTCAAGGGAAAGCTGGGTGTACACGTCGATCCACGCGGGCCGGTGAACACCCTCCGGCGCCTTCACCGACGGGTCGGTCGCTGCGATCAGCGCGTCGAAATCCCGCAGCAGGCCACGCCGATGACTGCCCCGCACCGGACCGCCCTTCTCCCGGTCGAGGACGAACGGGTCGCGGACCGCGGGAAGATCGGTAAGGGTTCCCCACGCCACCCAGCACTGTGACACCTGGCCGTCGGTGACGTTCACGAGGATGTGGTGTGCGGCACGGGCGGTCAGCAGACCGATCGGGCCGGCCGGAACGAGGGGGGCCATTGGGTCGGCCGGCCCGTCCGCTTCCCACGGCGCGGTGTCCGGTCCGGGGCCGGACGGCCAGGCCCAGGGCGGCGGGCAGGACAGCAGCGCCGACAGGAACAGGTCGCGGCACTCGGGGAAGTAGGACACCAGGCTCCGGTACGGGCCGGCCTTCATTCTCTTGGTGTTCTTCCCGCCGTGGTCACGCAGCGCGCCAGTCCCGCAGGGCCCGTACCCGCGCCACAACATGATCCCCTCGAACGCGGTGTCCAGGTCCATCGGAGCGTCCTGCGGGGTGTGGTCCCACCACACGGCGTTGTTCCCCGCCGCCCGGTCGAAGTGCAGCTTCCCGGAAGCGGCCGGCTTGCTGCACTCTGCGGCCAGCGCGGGATGTTGCAGGAACGGCCGCACCGGATCGGCAAGATCGAACACGTACTTGTCGAAGTAGGCGTCCACCGCGTCCCGTTCGAGGCGCCCCGATCCGAGGAGCCTGTCGAGTCGGTCCTCCCACTCCTCCCGGTTGCCGCGGTCCAGGCCGCCGATCCGGGCAACGCAGGCGGCCACGAGACGGCGGATTACCGCCTCCGCCGCGGGATTGACCGGCAGGTAGGCGTCCAGCAGATGCAGCCCCGCCACCATCACCGGAAGCGGCACCATCGCCCACGCGCCGGGCGCCGCCCCGGGCAGCAACTCAACGATCTCGTCGGTGTGGGCATCGGACCGCACCCGGACACGGACGCGGGGAAACCGCGTATCGGCGACCTCAACCATGCCCTTCCCTTCATAACTGAAACGGCATCAAAAACACAGCCCAGCAGGGTAGTTAGAGCACATAGCCCCGCGAGACCTCGGAGACTAGAGCGCCGTGCGGCAATGGTCCAAACCGTGGCCAAAGCCCTACACGATCAACCCACACGGCCGCCGATTCAGCCCACACTAGAAGGAGGGTCTGACAATCCCCCGTGCCACCGACTGCGCCCCCGGGCAACACCCACCGAGCACCGGGTAAGGTCGGAACACGGCCTCCGCCGAACCAGGCAAAGAACCTGCAAAGCCCGGAAAAACCACCAGGTCACGAAGGGTCCGCTCTGCCCACGCGGAGCTGAACCGGTCGCCGCGCTGCTCGACACCCGGCGCCGGGCGTCCGCTCTGCCCACGCGGAGCTGAACCGCATGGACGGATTAACGCCTGACTAGGGCGTGCGTCCGCTCTGCCCACGCGGAGCTGAACCGGTGACCGCGCCTGCGGTGGTGGCGTAGATGCCGTCCGCTCTGCCCACGCGGAGCTGAACCCCTCGGCTGCGCCGGTTCCACGAGCTCGTGGAAGTCCGCTCTGCCCACGCGGAGCTGAACCCTCCGCGTGCGCGTCCTCGGCGTCCTGGGTGACGTCCGCTCTGCCCACGCGGAGCTGAACCTCCTGCGCACCGCCGACGTCCCGGCCGAGGTGAGTCCGCTCTGCCCACGCGGAGCTGAACCGGGGGAGGAGACCTGGGTGCCGGCCGACACCACGTCCGCTCTGCCCACGCGGAGCTGAACCGGTCGTCAACGAGGGCATGCTGCCGCCCGTCGGGTCCGCTCTGCCCACGCGGAGCTGAACCGCTGACGCCGTCGACCCCGACCTCCGGCCGGGAGTCCGCTCTGCCCACGCGGAGCTGAACCGCGGGGGTGTGCCCGCGTCGGAGGAGGTACGGCGTCCGCTCTGCCCACGCGGAGCTGAACCGCTCATCGGTCTCCACAAGATCCCCGGGCCGGTGTCCGCTCTGCCCACGCGGAGCTGAACCGGAACGCTCGGCCGTGGTCTACGAGCAGACCATGTCCGCTCCGCCCACGCGGAGCTGAACCGGGGATTCGGGCCTGTACCCGGGGGATGCCGTCGTCCGCTCCGCCCACGCGGAGCTGAACCGCTGTTGCAGGTGGCGCAGGGTCGTGCTGCGACGTCCGCTCCGCCCACGCGGAGCTGAACCGATGATCTGGCCCAGCATGTTGGGCATCTCGGCGTCCGCTCCGCCCACGCGGAGCTGAACCGCAGGGCACCGGGCCGGCCAAGCTCGTCGCTCCGTCCGCTCCGCCCGCGCGGAGCTGAACCGTCCTGCTGGCTGAGGGTGTGGCTGGCCTTGCCGTCCGCTCCGCCCGCGCGGAGCTGAACCGATCGCGGGCGAGGACCAGGCCGCCGACTCCACGTCCGCTCCGCCCGCGCGGAGCTGAACCGACCCGCACCGACGACGCGTGGCGGGCCCACGAGTCCGCTCCGCCCACGCGGAGCTGAACCGGCGACGGCGGAGGTGACATTCACGGCGTTGCCGTCCGCTCTGCTCACGCGGTCGTACTTCCGGACGTCAACATGGACGACGACGCTCAGGGTGCCTACTCCTCCGGCAGCACGCTTCTCACGTGGACCACCCGGCTCACCCCCATCCGACTCCCACCCCCTTATACGACCAAGCGGAAATCAAGACCCTCGTCCCATGTTCACCGCATTGAGCGAATGGAGCCCGGTGCGCTGCCCTATCGTCACCAACCCCACCTACCGTGAACGCCTGCCATGGGAGTCGGAGAGAATCCCTGCCGTTTCGTGCCCCTGCCCGGCCCGGAGGCCGACCAGTGGTGGCGCTGCAGGGCGACCCATGCCGGCCTGTGACTCCATGTCCTCGATCCCACCACTTTCACGGCAGCACGCCGCCCTACAAACAGGAGAAATGAGGAATGCGGCACAGCCTCGTCCGCGATCGCGGCACCACCACTGCGACCGACCCCCATGCCCTCCGCCAGGCCATCCTGACTGATACCGGACGCGACAAGCCCTACGACGCCGTCATGCTCAACCTGGCCCCGCGACAACGGCATGAGCGCACAGAGGCGGGGAGGCGACGCCCGGCAGCGGCTCGCCTCCCCCACCCTCGCGATGCTGCCCAGGATCGCTGACTCGCTATCGTTCCTCTACCTCGACATGGTCCGAGTCGTACAGGACGACACCGGCGTCTGCGCTCAGATTCAGGTCGATGCCGAGCGCACCGACCTCGTCTACATCCCCACCGCGGCCCTCTCCTGTCTCCTCCTCGGTCCGGGTGTCTCCATCACCACCCCCGCTCTGAACACCCTCGCGCGTCACGGCACCAGCGTCGTGAGCGTCGGAGCAGGAGGCGTGCGCGCCTACGCCGGCATCCTCCCCGCCTCTCTCACCACCCACTGGCTCGAACAACAGGTCACCCGCTGGTCCGACCCGGAACAACGCCTCGATGTCGCCAAGCGCATGTACGGCATGCGCTTCAAGGGCGCCGAGCTCCCGAACACCGTCACCCTCGAGCAGTTACGCGGTTTCGAAGGCCAGCGCATGAAAGCCTTCTACAAGATCCTCGCCCAGCAGCACGGCATCGGCCGCTTCCGCCGCAACTACCACCCCGATCAATGGGAGGCGCAGGACCCCGTCAACCTGGCCCTGTCCGCGGCCAACACCTGCCTCTACGGCATCACCCACGCCGCCCTTATCGCCCTCGGTCTCTCCCCGGCCCTCGGCTTCGTCCACGCCGGAACGCAGCATGCCTTCGTATACGACGTCGCCGACCTCTATAAGGCAGAGACCACCCTGCCGCTGGCCTTCGCCCTCCACAATTCCGACCATCCCGAGCAGGAGGCACGCCGTCGCTTCCGCGAGGACCTCCGCCTCCTGAAACTCCTGCCCAGTATCGTCCGCGACGTTCAGACTCTCCTCACACCCCGGCCCCGCCATGCGACGACTGACGGCAACACCCCTGCAGACGGCGAAAGCCCCCAGGAAAAGCACGATGTCCAGATGGTCCACCTCTGGGATCCCAAGGTCGGCGTCCTGCCGGCCGGCGTCAATTACGCCCGAGGGGACGGCTGATGCCTTCCATGGTCGTCATCGCCACCACTGCGGTCCCTGACCGCCTCCGAGGGGCCTTGAGCCGCTGGACCAGTGAAGTCGTCACCGGCATCTTCGTCGGCAGCGTCTCCGCCCAAGTGCGCGATCAGCTCTGGCAAGCCGTCAGTGAAACCGTGGGCGATGGGGCTGCTGTCCTCATCCATCCCTCGCCCACCGAACAGGGCTACTCGATCCGCACGGCCGGAACACGTCGCCGCGTACCCGAAGACTTCGACGGGCTCACTCTGATTCGGATGAGAGCCGCACCAAAGGTGAAGAACCCGCCCAGCTCTTCCTGAGATACAGAAACGACGACGGCGCCGTCCAGGCCAACGTCCTCTCCGCCGACGCCAGGGATGTGATCCCGTCGCTGCGAACCTGTTCACTTCTTCCTCGTCAGCCTGAAGCTGTTCCGAAGTGTTGGATCGTGATGTGTTCCGCAGGGCTGAAGCAGGACCCTCTGGTCTGATCCAGAAGTGTGAGTGTCGGCGCCCCATCGCGCCGACAGCAGGGGTCGCCTTATCTACTCCATGCAGGAGCACCCGGACCAACGGTGACGCGCCGGGGCGAATCCCGGATCGCCGGGCGGTCCGGGCGCAACGACCGGAGCCCGGTAGGGCGGCGGGGAGCGGCGGGAGTAGAACAGCTGCACGCTCCGGCCCGGCCGAAACCCGTGCGAAGGTGTTGCACCCGGGTGTCGGTTGGAGCGGATGCCACCTTCCACCAGCTCTCGCACCACCGTGAGGCCGTACGGCCCCGTTCACGAGTGGCGCGTGGGCCGACCAGTCGGTCACGCCCCGAGCTATCGATCCCCCAGGCCCGAGTGGGAAGACCGGTATACGACGACCGGTGTGCACTGCTCCCCGTTATGTTTTTTGTGGTCCTGCAAGAGGACCGCTGGCCTCCGGGCCCGGCATGACTGTGTCCCCCTGTCCGAGATGACCTGGGGGGGTGGTGTTCACCGGGCTCGGGGGTGTTCGTCGGAGACGCTGATGAGAGGTCCGGCCACCGTCCGGTCCGGCGCAACGCCGGGCGGTTCGCGGGCGGCAGGTCTGCATAACGTGGATGCGCGAGCACGACACCCGAGCCGAGGCCGGCACCGTCAACATCTGGAAAGGGCACGATGTTCGAGATCGAAGACGTGGGCGTGTTCCTCGGCCTGGACGTCGGCAAGTCTGCTCATCACGGCCACGGGCTGACTCCGGCAGGCAAGAAGGTCTTCGACAAGCCGCTGCCCAACAGCGAGCCGAAGCTGCGGGCCGTCTTCGACAAGCTGGCCGCGAAGTTCGGAACCGTCCTGGTCATCGTGGACCAACCCGCCTCGATCGGCGCCCTGCCACTGACCGTCGCCCGCGATGCCGGCTGCCGCGTCGCCTACCTGCCCGGCCTGGCAATGCGGCGGATCGCCGACCTCTACCCCGGCGAGGCCAAGACCGACGCCCGCGACGCGGCCGTGATCGCGGACGCGGCCCGCACCATGCCCCACACCCTGCGCACGCTGGAACTCACCGACGAGATCACCGCCGAACTCACCGTCCTGACCGGCTTCGACCAGGACCTCGCCGCCGAGGCCACCCGCACCTCCAACCGGATACGCGGCCTGCTCACCCAGTTCCACCCCTCCCTCGAACGCGTCCTCGGACCCCGCCTGGACCACCAGGCCATCACCTGGCTGCTGGAGCGATACGGCTCCCCGGCCGCCCTGCGCAAGGCCGGCCGCCGCAGACTCGTCGAGCTGATCCGCCCGAAAGCCCCACGCATGGCCCAGCGGCTGATCGACGACGTCTTCGACGCGCTCGACGAGCAGACCGTCACCGTCCCGGGCACCGCCACCCTGGACATCGTCATCCCTTCCCTGGCCGCATCCCTGGCCGCCGTCCACACCCAGCGACGGGCGATGGAAGCCCAGATCAACACGCTTCTGGAGGCCCACCCTCTTTCCCCGGTCCTGACGTCGATGCCCGGCGTCGGCGTCAGGACCGCCGCCGTCCTGCTGGTCACCGTCGGCGACGGCACCAGCTTCCCCACCGCCGCCCACCTCGCCTCCCACGCCGGCCTCGCCCCCGCCACGAAACAATCGGGCACCTCGATCCACGGCGAACACGCCCCCAGAGGCGGAAACCGCCAGCTCAAACGGGCGATGTTCCTGTCCGCCTTCGCCTGCATGAACGCCGACACGGCCTCCCGCGCCTACTACGACAAGCAACGCGCCCGCGGCAAAACCCACACCCAAGCACTCCTCCGCCTCGCCCGCCAACGCATCAGCGTCCTGTTCGCCATGCTCCGCGACGGCACCTTCTACGAACCCCGAACACCATCCCTGGCTTGACGAAAGACATAGAAGCGCCCCTCCAGCGCCCCAGGCCCGGACCGGGGTTGAGGCAGCGACGCAAAGTGATGGAAAGACTCAGCCGAAAGACACCCCGGATTACATCCGGAGCGACCTCCATCGATTCCCGGAACAGCGCCTCTCTCGACCGTGCTGGTTCGGTGCTGGTTCTCGCCCTCCGAGATCCGGGAAAGCACAGGCCCTTTAGGCATTTTCACGGCAGAGGCTGGATCGCCATCTCGCCCCGCGTCGCTGCGGCATTCCACCGCCGAAAACGATTGGCGCCCCGAACCCGCAGCAAACCAGGTGTTCCGTTCACCGGGCTGGTCTTCTGCTAACCCGACGGCCACCCATTCGGACCGCACCTGGTGCCCGCCCGGCTCCACCGGCGATTTTCGCGCCGCAGGCCGCGCGGGCCCGTGCACCGGGGCGCTGGCCCGAGCCCGCGAATACACAGTCGCCTTCGCCCCTTCACCCCGCCCCGCTCGTCGCCCTCGTCGACCGGATCGGCGATAGACCGCTCGGACACGCTCCCCGCACGGCTCACCTGCAGCGCCTCCATCAAACGCACCCGCCGGCATCGAACCCATTGGCAGGACCCGAGAGCGTCCCCACGACCCGGTTGCAAGCTGGACCCGCGGCGTGGGCACGAACACCACCCAAAATCAAAAACTACCCAGTCCCTGCAATTTCCAGGGCAGGGAAGAAGACGAAAGCGTGCAATATAGACTATGGTTCCCGGTTTCCGAAACCGGCGGTTCGCAGGGATGATCAGAACGCCACCAACCTTTCCTCGCCTGCCACTTGAAAGGGCCCTCCGGAACTGATGCAACATCAGAAATAATTCCAACTCAAGCCACCTTGTCGATCTCGGCGCGGGAGTGCACACGACCTTGGGGATTCTCCTCGGTCCTACCGGGTGCCCTCACTCCCACCTCTGGGTTGAGTCACCCGCAGGGTGCTGACCTGGCCCGGACTCTCTTCGCTGAGCACGGCAAGGTCCGTGCGGACCAAGAAAGTTGTTCTCCGTGCGCGAATCCCACAGTCCTTCACTGGACTTTTCCGCGTTCTCCTTTACGGTCGTCGTTCCCACCCCACCTCCACCAAAGGAGCGTGAACGACCTGGCCCTCGTACTCACTCGCGCCATCGGCACAACGTGCCACCCCAAGGACCTCATGTCAGTACAAAATCACGCATCGGACGATCGCCTCGCTTCCGGCGATCACATATCCGGAGATTGGCTCGCGACCGGCGAACTCGCGCGTCTCTTGAAAATCGATCCTTCGACCCTCCGCCGCCGGCGCACAGCCCGACCTCCGCAGGGCCCTGCGTTCGTCTCGGTGTCCGGTCGGGTCACCTTGTACAACGCCACCGACGTCGACCGCTGGCCGCGTACGCGCCGTGTCGATCCCGGACAGGCGGTCTGACGTGGCCGCAACGTCCTCCTCCAGCGCCGAGGCGATACCGATCGGTGTCCGTCTCAAGACCGATGTCGAGTATCGCCCCAACCGCCCCTCCCCCTACCGAGCGCGGGTGCGATGGCGGGACTCGGAGAAGAAGACCCGCAAGTCTCTCTCCGCCGCCAAAGAAAGCGAGGACGAAGCCCAAGAGTGGCTCGCCGGCCTCGTCGAGGCCGCCGAGGCCGGCATCACCCCGACGCTCGCCACCATGCCGCTGTCCGACTACGGGAACGCGAACATGGAACTCGCCCTGCGGGGGCTTGAACTGAAAACGCGTGACCCCTACCTCGCCGGGTGGAAGCTCCGCGTGGTGCCCGCGCTCGGACACCTGCCGGTTCGGATGATCACCAACGGCGCGGTCGACCGCACCGTGCAGAACTGGATCGCCGACGAGCAGAGCCGGTCGACGGTCAAGAACACCATCGCGGTCCTCGTCCGCGTCATGGAGCAAGCGGTCCGCGACAACGTCATCAAGATCAACCCGGCTCGCGTGACCGGCCGGCAGAAGCTCTACAAGCAGGCCGAGGACGAACTCCGCAACCCCCGCGCACTGGCCCTACCCGACTGGGGGGGCGCTCAACCAGCTCGCCGACGCCCTCGTCGCCGCATCCCACGGCGAGTTCCAAGGCTGAGGCAGCGTCGTCCCGTTCGCCGCGTGCACCGCGGCACGCATCGGCGAAGTCTCCGGCTGCCGAGTCGGGGACATCGACACCGCAAACTGGATCTGGACCGTCCGGCGGCAGACCACCCCGACCCCCGGCGGCCTGGTCGACAAAGGAACCAAGGGTAAACGCGCCCGCCAGGTACCCATCATCGAAGAGATCCGGCCGCTCGTCGCACAGCGCGTCCTGGCCGCGGGCCCCGACCCCGACGCCCGTCTGTTCACAGGGCCGCGCGGCGGTCGTATCTCCACCGCGGTCCTCCGTGACGCCACCCACTGGGACGACGTCGTCAACAAGCTCGGCTATGAACATCTGCGTCGGCACGATCTGCGGCACACCGGACTCACCTGGTTCGCCGACGTCGGCGTCCCCGTACACGTCCTACGCAAGATCGCCGGCCACGGTTCCCTGACCACCACCCAGCGCTACCCGCACCCCGACGTCCGTCAGATCACCGCCGCCGGCGCGGCACTGACCGCGCACCTCAGCGTGCTCCGCGCCCCCCGGACCCTTCCGAGCCCGATCGCCGTCGCCCGCTGACACGGTCAAGACGGGGTTGGTCCCCTAGTGGTCCCCGAAAACGATCAAGGGGCTGTTCCAGATTGCTCTGAAACAGCCCCTGACCCGCGACTCTTTCGAGTCGGGACGACAGGATTTGAACCTGCGACCCCTTGACCCCCAGGAGTGAGGGTCAAGTGCATTTTCCGGATATAGCAGACTTAATCCGGGTGCATAACGTGCGCATGACGGCCCGTCGTGCACCACCGCGCATGCCGTGTGGTCCCCAACTGGTCCCCAGATTCACCGCGCTGGCGACCAGGATCCTGATGTGTGGCAGGGCCGAGTCCGTTGTCTTCCATCGGGCAACGGCCCCGTCGTGAAAGGCTGACGGACTGCCCACGCGCCACCGGTGCAGGCACTGCAGGCGGCGCCGCGCCCATCGGCGGCGGCAACAGCGACGGCAACACGAGGCCGTATCAACCACAGCGGGCCGTACAGAACGCGTGAGCCTGTCGAGGCGCACGAGGGAACTCCTTGCCACCGTGGACCCTGCTCTGGACTCCGTGATCGTCATGGGATACGCCGCGTCGCTGCGACGCTGACCGGAGGATCCACCTCGCCAGGATCACGGACCGCCTTCACCTGCCGCGCAAGGCGGGGGCCGGTGATGGCCGTGCAGGCGGTACACCATCTCGTCCGGAGACGTGATCATGCGTGCCTCGCGCCACGCGGTGTCGTAGGAGAGCGCCCCCCTCCCCCGCCACCACAGGCGAAACGCCCGCACGCTGGTGAACGGCGCCAGCAAGGCCCGCCAGAGCAGAGAATTCACCGGGAGGCCACCCGCTCAGACCCACCGGGCACCATGAGGGGGCTCGGCGGACCGTCCTCGGTGGGTAGAGACGCCGACCTGCCGGTGAAAGCCCGCAGGGCATCGAGCAGGGCGACCATCGCCCGCTGCTGCCGATCGGCGTCGTTGAAGCCGCGACCGACGTCCTCCCACTGTTCGAGCAAGGGCTGCCACCAGCTCCCACAGGCTCTGATGGACCGCGCGAGGCGTTGGAGTTCGGCGACGTGCTCGTCCGCCAGCGTGCCGGGCCGCTGTTCGAGCCGGTCGAGTACCAACAGGTCGGGATGGTCGTACAGTTGGGCCTTGAGGAACCGCAGGCGCCGGACCCGGTCCTCGTCGGCCCGGCTCTGGGCGACGGCCTGACGGCTTTCCGCGGACAACCGCAGCGTGACGCGCGCATGCAGAATCCGATAGGCCCCACCCGTGGTCCCGTGCAGATCACGCAGAACAGCGTTGACGGCGTCCTGCGCAGCATGCGGATCGGCCGCCTCGCAGCGTCCGGCGGCTTCAGTCGCCACCTCGTGGACCCGGAAGCGGACCAGGTCCTCGAGATTGGAGCCCGTACGCCACGCCGGCCGCCAGCCGATGACGAAGGCCGCGTCGAAGGGAACTCCAGCCGTGGCACTCGGCAGGAGGCGCTGGTGGGGACAGTCGCTGATGCGCTCCGCACGCTGCCATGGCCATCTCACGCGGACTCCGTTCCGAGCCCGAACACCGAGCGGAGCCGCGGGTCGACGAGGTGCTGGTGGAAGTCCTCCGCCACGTCGATCCCCTCGACGGTGACGGGTGCGTCGGCCAGGGCTCGCATGAACGCCCAGTAAGCCTGGAACATGCCGTTGCCCCGGAGGATGTGGACGAGCCGGTCGCGCAACCGCTCGTACCCGACGGCGTCGGTCGCGTACGAGCCGATCCACTTCGTCAGCCTGGGGATGACCTCCTGCGCGGTGGCGGCGTCGCCGAGGAGGTCCCGCAACGCGCGGTCGACGTCGATGACGGCCGCTTCCTCGGACATGAGCCACGGCACCTTCGTATTTTCCTTCTCCATCAACGCGAGGAAGGCGAGGCTGCCGGACCTGACGGAGACCTTGGATGCCTGCCAAGCGGCGACTTCGGCAACGAGCATCGCAGTGCGTGGCGGCCGCGAGACCAGCTCCTTCAGGACCGAGAGGACACCGAGCCGCGTCGCGGGATCGTCGCTCTTCCGGGTGATCCGGCGCAGCCGGACCAAGGCCATCTTGGCCGCGGACGGGCCCGAGGTCTCGTCCAGGAGCACACTGCGGCAGGTGACGACCACCGTGTCCGCGTATTCCTGCTGTCCGGCCCACCGGTACAGCGTGGCCCAGGCAGCGCGACCGACGTGCTCGTCCCGCACGGCGCGCAGCAGCACGGCGCCGAGCAGCTCGGGGTTGTCGGCACAGGCAACGCTTCCCAGCGTGTCCAGATGTTCAGCAGTACCGTGTCGCAGAACGAGACCAGCCAGGGCATCGACCACCGGCTGGGCCGACACGGAGCCGTCGCCGGGCTGCGTGAGCCAGACGAGCAAGGGCCCGCGCATCACCTCGTAGTTGTCCCACACATAGGTCAGAACGGCCCGCCCGTAGGCAGGCTGGTCGAAGACCACCGAGTCGTGCGTGTTCACACGCGCGCCCACGTCATGGATGCGGCGACGCAGGCCTCGCCCGGCAAAGACGGACGGGACAAGCGCTTCAGCGGGCTTGTCGCCAACCGGCACCGCAAGCAGGCTCCGCAGGCTGCCCGCCGTGGCCGCCACCTCCGTCATGGGTGCGGATTGGCGGACGGCCAGAGCCAGCAGCAGACAGCGGTCCTCCAGGGTGAGGGAGGAGGTTCGCCCGTCGTACGTGGCGGTCGTTTCACCGAACAGTTCGTCCAGCTTCTGTCTCCAGTCCGACAGCGCGGCCGCCAGGCGTTCCGCGAAGCCGGCGGGCCGCTCCTGTCCACCCGTGCGCACCGCGGCGACCGACAGATGGGACTGCCCCCCGTGATACTCCTCCCACACCGCCATGGAGGTGAGCGCGGCCCGGACCGCCTCGACCGCGTTGAGCCCGCGCAGGGAGACGACCGCCGCGTCGAGGGACCGGACATGGGACACCAGTTGCGGATGTCCGTGGTACTCGAGGTGCTCCTCGACCACGAGCTCCGCCTCCGGCGGCTCGTCGATGTGTACGACCCTGACGTCGCCACGCGGACTGAGGTAGTGGTCGGGCCAGAGCTCCTTCGCCACAGTCATCACCAGGAACGAACGCGCCGGTGCGAGGTCCTCGGCATGGCGGGTGAGTGAGTCGAGGAAGTCGGCCGAGAGCAGATCCGTACACGTGTCCTTCAGGTCGACCTGGTAGGCGTGCCGGTGGCCCACCGGAAGCCGGCCCCGGCTGGGGGCGCTCCAGTCGGCGTCCAGCTTGATCAGCGCGGTGTCCGCTTCGGTGTGGCGCGCCAGCAGCTGGAGAGCGAAGGTCGTGGACCCGAACGAGCGCGGTGCCACGACCAGCAGGATGCGCGGTTGCAGAAAGCCCGTCTCCCCGTGGACGACCTGATCCCAGGCTTCCTTCCACCGCCCCGAGAGGACGAAGGGCTGCTCGATGATCTGCTGCCGATCCCGCTCCACCCCCTCGAGCACATCCCGTTTGCGCAACTCCTGCAGCACGTTAAGTTCGCCGACGTGCGCGGCGGCCACGCCGACCTGCTGGATGTGGAAGTCGCCGGGCCGGGGAGCGGGGAGGGAAGCGGGAGAAGTGAGGTCCCGAGGGGTGCCGCCGGATTCCGGAGTCTCGGGCCCGGCGGATTCGGTGGGTTCAGGCGAGGTGAAGGCGTTCTCTGCCATGGATTCGTTCCACTTCTGGAAGGGGGAGGGAGGACGGTGCGTGCCCGTCAGCGCCGACGCTGGTCGAGATTGAGGGTGTCGAGCGCGCCGATGACCGTCGTCTGCTCCATGACCCCGAGGAAGTTCAGGACGGGACCGCTGCCGCCCGCCTCCGCAGACGAGCTGTTCGCGGCCCCGCCCGCTGGAGCAAGGGCCGGAGCGGACGGAGGCCGGGGACCGGCCGCGTCCGTGATGGAAGGTCCCAGCAGTACGGGGGACACCCCGGGGACGAGAAGCCGGCAGGGCTCCTCGAATCCCGGCTTGCGGTCCACGCGAGCCATGGCCTGCAGGAAGTGGCGCTCGTCGAGATCGGGCGTGCGGCCGTCCCTCACCGTGCGGCGAAAGGCGATCTCCGAGATCACGGCCGCCAGGTAGACGCCGTGAGCCTCAGCCGCTTCCAGCGCTTCCCGCACCGCCTCGCTGTCGACCAGCCGGCACGCTTCGACGACGGCCCGATTGCGACGATCCGGGAGGGACACCGGCCCGACGTGGACGCTGGCCCGCAGACGGATCTCGGGCGCGCTGTGCAGACGCGACTTCTTGTCGTACCGGCTCAGGGCCGCGTTGAGGTGTCCGAGCAGCGGATCGACCAATCGGGTCGTGTCCCGGGCCGGCAGGACGAAGATGGCACCGTCACCGGTGTCGTCGAACGCACCGTCGACCCGCCGCGGCATGTCCAGCCCGCTCTGGTCGAAGACGGTGTCGAGGATGCTGTCCAGATCGAAGCGCGCCGGTGCCATCCGCGCGTCGGGGATCCGGCTGTATCCCTTCATGTCGACGACCAGCAGAGCGTGCTCCGGTGGCACGTCGACGGGGTCCGGCTGCGCAGGAGACCTCATGGGAACACCAGTCCTTCCGCCACGACCTTCGCGGCTGGCGCACCATGCTGGTCGGGCCGGAGGCGGCTTGGTGCCCACTACTGGGCACCGAGCCGGTGCGCTCCGTCACCCCCGGCCGAGCGGGTCGGCCTTGATCCGGGCGATGTCCCTGATGAGCAGGCCGCCTCCGGCCTCCGTCTCCAGCCATCCGTGATCGCGCCACGCCTTGATCGCCGTTCCGACGGCGTTCCGTGACGCCCCGATCAGCTGGGAGAGCTCCACCTGCGTCAGGCGCACATGGACGTGTCCGGCCGTAGAGGAAGCTGACTGGACCAGCCGCCCCAGGGCCGACGCGAGTCGCGCGGGCACCGGCGCGGTCGCGAGTTCGAGCCGTACTGCCTCCGCCTCACGCACACGAGCGATGGCGTGGCGCAGTATCGACGCCGTCAGACGGTGCTCGTCGACGAAACCGAGGAACTCGGGAGCGGGGATGACGCGGACCTGGCACGCCTCCGCCGCGATGACGGACGCCGTGCGCGGCTGGGCGTCCAGTACGGCCAGCTCCCCCAGCAGTTCACCCGCCCCCCGGACGGCCAGCAGGGTCCTCTCACCGTTCTCACCGGTCAGGGTCACGATCGTGGAGCCGGACTCCAACAGGAGGACATGCGTCCCTGGATCCCCTTGCCGCAGAAGAACACTCCTGGCAGGCCGTGACCGCAACGGAGCCAGACCACGCAGCTTCGCCCACAAGACCTTGTCGAACACGACGGCGTGCGGCTGATACATAGCACCCCCGATGTGAGGCAGCGTCAGAGGCGGGATGGTCTCAAGAGACGAAGCAGCTGATCAACACACCAATTCCGGCCACCCCCAAAGTGACGACCGTCAAGTCCACGGCCACCTTGATGATTCGGAACTTGCGGTGCGCGAGAGCGGCCAGCCGCGCCACGTTCCAGGCGTCCGCCCGGTACAGCCCTCCGGCGGCCTGCCACTCCGCGACGGCCACGACCGCTTCAGGAACCTCATCAGGACACGGTCCATCCATCCCCGTCAGCGCCGTGCCTCCCGGCAGTACGGGGCGCAGGGCCAGGAGCGCCGCGACGAGCGCGCTGGCCGCCCCTGCGCACATCACCGCCAGGGTCGTCCTCACCACCCAGCCGGCTTCCGCGGCCACCGGCAGCGCCGCGACCACGACGGCCAGGAGGGCCACGTCCAGACCGCACAGCACGGTCGCCTTGGTGTCGGCCCGCTGCACCTCCACGAACAGCTCAGCCGCCCTCGTGCGGATCCTGCCCACCACCTCGCAGGACAGAGCGCCTTCGGCGCGCACTACCGATCCGGGCACCTCACCCGCCACCTTTCCACCACAACAGGACCAGCCCTGTCACGAGACCTCCAAGGTGCCAGGAACGCGGATGCGGCAGGTGCCCAGCAGAGGGCACGACGGCAGGCAACTGCGCCACACTCGAGCCCTGAGCCCGCTGCGGCCTGATCGACGTCTCGGCCATGGGCTTCTCCGGCCACACGGCCGGGTGAGCGGTTCGGTAGCGGCACCCCGCTGCTGCTGTGCGGCGCGCCAGCCAGGTGGTCCCCACACGACGGCCAGAGATACGAGGCCAGAACCGACGAGATCGCCACCCGGCTGTCAACTACTGGCCAGGGGCCCGTCTGGCGAGGGCCTCCAGCCAGCTTCTCACTCGCCTGGACTGCTCGTGGACCTCGGAGGACCCCGCCTGGAGCCTTCCCGCGCCCCCGAGGCGCAAGCGCGCGCTCATCACCGCCGCCGTCACCGCAATCGCCGTCGCCGCCACCTCGGGTGGCATCGTCGCCTTCTACAACAGTGACGAGCGTGCGGACGTGGGCCTCGCGTCCGGCCACGCCTCCCCTTCGACACCCTCCAGTGAGATATCCGCCCCGATCAGCACTTCTGGCACCACGTCTGCTGGCACGCCAACGGAAATCCCATCCGCCTACACACGAGCCGGCGACGAAACACAACCACACCCGGACTAGTGGAGTGCGAGCACCATCGAGACGAACGAGGACCCCATCGCACTGAACGACGGCATCAGCCTCGGCTTCGACCCCGTCGAAAACGCCGCCTGCGTCTGGACCGACGACCCCGACAGCCACGCCTCCCAGTCCAACCTCAGAGGCACGCAAGAAGCGCAACACCGTCGAGCGGGCGATCAACCAGCTGAAGCAGTCCCGGGCGGTCGCCACTCGCTACGACAAACGCGGCTATGTCTTCCTCGGCACCGCGGCGGCCGTCGCCATCCGGCTCCGAACATGACCTATGCGACCCAGCAGTAGACGCCCTGGCCCTGACGACCAGGTTCAGCCAGGCCGCGCTGGTCGGCGTGAAGTGCAGGTGGAACCGGGGATGCCCCAGCAGCCACCGTTTGATGTCGGGTGTCTTGTGGGTCGCGTAGTTGTCCAGGATCAGATGAATCTGCAGATCAGCCGAGACTTCTTTGTCCAGCTTGGCCAGGAACCTCTTGAACTCCGCCGCCCGGTGGCGGCGGTGCGGGGAGCCGATGACCTTGCCGGTGGCGACCTCGAGGGCGGCGAAGAGGGTGGTGGGCCCGCGCTCACGTAGTCGTGACTGCGGCGTTCGGGCACCCCGGGCAGCACCGGCTGGGACCGGTCCAGGGCCTGGATCTGCGACTTCTCGTCCACGCACAGCACCAGGGCCCGCTCCGGCGGATCGAGATACAGGCCGACCACGTCACGGACCTTGTCGATGAACAGCGGGTCCTTCAACAGCTTGAACGTCTCCGCCCGGTGCGGCTGGAGGGCGAACGCCCGCCAGATCCGGGAGATCGCCGACTGCGACATCCCCGTCGCCGCGGCCATCGACCGTGTCGACCAGTGGGTGGCGTTCTTCGGCGTCTCCTCCAGCGTCTTGACGATGACGCGTTCGACATCCGCGTCGGTGATCTTCCGCAGGACACCGGGTCGTGGTTCGTCGCACAGGCCGTCGAGCCGGCGTTCCAGGAAGCGCCGCCGCCAGGCTCGGACGGTGTCCGTGGTGATGCCCAGACGCCGGGCGACCTCGGCGATCGCGTGTCCGTCCGCGCTCTCCAGGACGATCCGTGACCGCAGTGCCAGCGACTGGGCACTCGAACGACGACGCACCCACGACTACAACATCGCCCGCTCGGCATCGGACAGGACCACCGGCGGGATCTTCGGTCCAGGACGACTCACACCAGACCAACGACGAATCTCCGACTCAGGACACTAGTAGCACTTCGTTACATCGGGTGATCTCGCCTGGTGGCGGGCATCCACCGTGCGGTGCGGATCGGTTCGTCAAGCTACGAGTCCCGCACCGGGGAGAGCGTTCGGTGGTGCCATGGGACGCAGTGCCCGTAGTTCCTGCAACCACAGTTCATGGGACAGCAACGCCAGTACGGCGCGTGTGCCTTCCGGGGTGGGGGTGCGATGCTGGGTGGTCACGAGGGCGGCCACGGCCCGTCGGTCGAGACGACCGTCCTGGGTGAGGGCCCCGGGGGCGAGGACGTCGTGGGCGAGAGCCGTCAGCGGGCTGTCCCGCGTGAGGAGCGGGACGGGAGCGGGAGGCGCCGGCGACAGCCGTTCCTCGTCCGAGCCACGCCGAGGCACCCGTACCTGCACGCCCCAGGCCGCACCGAGATGGTCCAGGCGGCGGAGGTCGTCGTCAGCAGGTGGCAGGTCCGAGGCGGCGTGTGCACGCACGTAGTGGCGGTACTCCGGGGTGTAGAGGGACTCGCGGAGGCGGGTGGGCACGCCGACACGCGGTTCCTGTGGCGTGCCGCGCTCGGCCAGGGCGACGTCGAAGTCCGCTCGGCGGGCGGCGCGCAGGAGCAGGTAGGTCTCGACTGCGGCCGGATCGGCGTCCGGCCCTCCGAGGTGCCAGATGGTCCGCGGCAACAGGTCCGCGAGGGCACCAGCGTCGATGACCACCTGATGGCGGACGATACGGGCCCGCCGATCCGCTCCTCGGCCGGGTGATGCCGGTGAACGGCGTCCTGTCCTGCGTACGAGTTGGAAGGTGTGCAGGGGAGGGCGGTCGAGTTCCGCCAGGTAGCCTGCGGCCGTCGTCGCCAGATGTCCGGTGGCCCCTTCCTGGCTGTCGATCACGCACACCGCGCCGTCTGCCGGCAGCACGCGCCGCACCTCCTGCCGGAGAGCGGTCGCCCCTTCCTTCCCCTCCGTCTCCTTCCGCACGCACCACCCACCGGTCCCCGTCGCCACCGCGACGGCACCGTGCGACAAGGCGCCGACGCCTTGGAGAGGCGTCCTTCCTCCTGGCGGTGACCCCACGGACAGACACTCGTCGAGAACGAGCTCCCGTGGTTCCGTAGGCACGCGGGAGAAGGCCAGGAGACCGGGCAGTTCCGAGGCGAAGTGGACGGCGCCGTCGGAGGCCCTATGGTGATACAGAGTCTTCGCCCCCTGCCCGTCGGTGGCGAGGACGAGTCGGCCCGCACCCCGCGTGTCGACGACGGCCACGGAGAACATGCCGTCCAGGTGGGCCGCGAAGTCCGGTCCGTAGGTGGCGTAGAGAGCCGGCAGCAGTGCGCCGGAACCGGCCTCCGGCACAGCGTAGCCACGGTCACGCAGCCGACGGCGCAGTTCCCGGTGGTTGTAGATCTCGCCGTCCAGGACCGCCACGACACCGGGCACGGACGGAAGTCGATAGGGACGGAAGTCGGCCGCGATGTCGCCCGCGGCAAGGCGGTTGCTGCCGAGAGCCCATCGGTCGCCACGCAGCAGGCCCGTACCGGGGGTTCCACCGTGCCTCTGCCGACCCGCCGCTGCCGCCAAGTCGTCGGACCGTACCGGTGTACCGAAGGAACCGAAGATCCGCGCGTGCTGAAGGCGTTCGCCGCTGCTCGTCGCCATCTCCACAGGACTGTCCGGATCAGCCGACGCGCGAAGCGGTTTCCGCACGCTCGGCAGAGGCACCGGAACTGTCGGACCGTGTCTCCTCGCCACGTGCGGCCCGGCGCCCGACCGCCTCCAGAAGGAGGTAGCCCAGAACGGTCACGGCAGCTCCCGCGTAGATCGTGTTGTGGTACAGGTCCTTCTCGTACCCGTGCCCGTGGCTCCACATGTCGAGGGCGCTGCCGAGGGTCTGCACGAGACCGCCGCACAGCGTCGCCCAGAGCACGCGGGTCGTCGGTCGGTTCGCCGCGCGTCGCGCGATCACCGTGGCGGCCACGGCCATCAGCGTCAGCTGGCCGAGGTAGATGCCCCCATGGACGGTGAGGAGTTCGCCGGGCGGAATCGCCACCTCGGACAGGTGCTGGTTGTGCCAGAAGGTGTCGTAGAGAAAGCCGCCGAACTCCACGACGAGGGCCGCCGCGATGACGAGCCTGACGGCTGTGGGATTCCTCATCGTTCCTCCCTGGTGATTGGTCCGTCCAGCGTGTCCGTGGCGGGCGGCGCGGGCGCCCCCAGGGCGGACCGGCAGCTCGGAGTACCCGGACGGGCAGTACCCCGCCCGGCCCGGTCGGCCCGCCCGTCGGGTCTTCTTCCCCCCGGCTGGTGCGGAGTTGGCTGGCCGTACCGATTACGTCAAGGGAGTGATGATGGCGGTCTTCCCGAGCGGCGAGTGGCTCGACGACTACGTCGAGCGCATCAACTCGTCTCCCGAGTTCGAGGATGCGGCACGGACCTTCGAAGCGGACATCTCCTATGTGTTCGAGGCCGAGCCGGAGATCGGGCACCTGCGTGACGTCTGGGCGCGCGCCGGCGTCGGCGGCGGCAAGTGCCTGTGGTGGAAGTACGACGTGGGGCCGGAGGAGGGACGGGAGTCGCAGTTCGTGCTTCAGGGCCCGTACTCGCTGTGGAAGGAGATCATCCTGGGCGAGGTCGACCCGATGGAGTCCATGCTGGACGGCGACCTGGCGGTCACCGGACACCTGCCGACGTTGCTCCGTTACGTCCGCGCCGCCAACGCCCTGGTGAACCTGGCCGCCTCCGGCACCACATCCTTCGTGGACGAGGCCGGCGACACGGACCGGGCGGCCGAGGCGGTCGGCACATGAGCCTCCCCCGTCCTGACGGCACCGCCGGCGCCACGCCCGTCTCCGTCTCCGCCGGCCCGTGGGATCTGCGGGTGCACATCGAGGGCGACGGGCCGCCGATAGTGCTGCTGCACGGACTACTCACGGATTCCCGGGCCTGGAACGAGGTCACCGCCCGGCTCCGGGACCGTCACCGGCTGATCCGGGTCGACGGGCCCGGCCACGGCGGCAGTCCGGCCCGGCCGGGCCCGTACACCCTGGAGGAGGAGGCCGATGCCGTCGTCGCGACGGTGACCGAACTCGGTCTGACCGATCCGATGGTGTGGGCGGGCCACTCGATGGGCGGGATGAAGGCACTCCGGGTCGCGCTGCGCCACCCGGAGCTGGTCTCAGGACTGGTCCTCGTCTCCACCCAGCCGTACGAGGAGCCGGAGCGCACGGCCCGCCCTTACTACGCGATGGTGGAGGCCGCCCACACCTGGGGCATCGACGCGGATCTCGCCGATGTCATCGGAAGGCTCAACTTCCACCCGGACTTCCTGATCACTCAGGACGGACGTAGCTGGCTGGAGCACTTCACCACCCTGCGGGGCTCCGACATCGAGCAGGCCTGCGCGTCGGTGTTCGGCCGCGGTGACATCTCCGGCCGGCTTGCCGAGCTCGACGTGCCGGCCCTCGTCGTCCACGGGACGGCGGACATTCCCATCCGGATCGGAGTCACCAGGACCTGGGCTCCGCTCCTCCCCCAGGCGCGGCTCGTGGAAGTACCGTACTGCGGCCACACCCCCCAGTGCGAGCAGCCCGCGCTCGTCGCCGAACTTCTCGAGACCTTCTGCCGACAGGCCCGCAGGACCGCGTCCGTCAGCTGACGCCGTCCGTCGACACCTGGGAGTCCCCTTGAGCGACCGGATCTACACCCTGCCCATCGAGCAGACGAAGTGGAAAGTACCCAGCGGCAACACGACCGTCTTCACCTGGGACTACGACGAGGGCAACGACCGCCTCCTCAGCCTGTACGAGAAGGGCAAGGCGAAGCAGTGGAACGCCTCCGACCGTATCGACTGGTCGATCGAGGTGGACCTGGACAGTCCCGATCTCGTACCCGACGAGTACGTCCCCATCTTCGGTTCCCGGCTGTGGGACCGGCTCGGCGCCGAGGACCGCCAGCGGGTCAAGCAGCACGTCACGTCCTGGCAGTTCTCCCAGTTCCTGCACGGCGAGCAGGGCGCCCTGATCTGCGCGTCCAAGATCGTGCAGACGGTTCCCGACATGGACTCCAAGTTCTACGCGGCGACGCAGGTCGTCGACGAGGCGCGGCACGTCGAGGTCTTCTCCCGCTACCTGCGGGAGAAGGTCGGGTTCGCCTATCCGATCAACCGCAGCCTCCAGGCGCTGCTCGACGACACCATCCAGGACAGCCGCTGGGACCTGACCTACCTGGGCATGCAGGTGCTCATCGAGGGCCTCGCCCTGGCGGGCTTCGGAGTCACCCGCGACCAGACCCGGGAACCGCTGGCCCGCGCCCTCAACGCGTACGTCATGCAGGACGAGGCCCGGCACGTCGCGTTCGGTCGGCTCGCGCTCCGCGAGTACTACAAGGAGCTCACCACGGCCGAGCTCGCGGACCGCGAGGAGTTCTGCGTCGAGGCCTGCTACCTGCTGCGGGACCGGTTCCTCGGCGAGGAGATCTGGGAGCACCTGGATCTCGCACCGGCCGAGGCCGTCGCCCACATCAACAACAGCGAGGCCTTCCAGCTGTTCCGGTCCCTGCTGTTCACCCGCATCGTCCCGACGCTCAAGGACATCGGCATGATGGGGCCGAAGGTGAAGCGGGCCTTCGCCGAGATGGACGTGCTGGGCTACCAGGACATCGACCTGGAGGCCGTGATGGCGTACGACGAGGAGGCGGCGGACGCCATCGACGCGCAGCGGATCGCTCAGGTGCAGGAGACCATCAAGGTCGGCACGGGTGCCGACGCGGACGCGTGAGCGCCGAGGAGAGTGGGACATGGCAATCGACAGGACCGCGTTCGACCGGCTCGCCGAGGTGGTCGCCGACCGCAAGGGCGAGGGGCTCGCCGAGTACGCACGGGAACACGACGGAGGCCCGCAGGGACTGCTGGACGACGTCTTCACGAACATGACGAACGCCTTTCTGCCCGGCAAGGCCGCAGGTGAACGGGCCGACTTCCAGTACGTGCTGAGGATGGACCGCTCGGCCGAAGGCGAGGAGTACCACTACTTCCTCTCCGTCGCCGACGGCACCTGTCGCTGGGGACGCGGCACGGTGACCGATCCCAAGGTCACCATGCAGGTGACGGTGCCCGACTTCCTTCGTCTGGTCACCGGGAAGCTCAACAGCATGCAGGCGTTCCTGACCAGGCGCGTACGGATCTCCGGCGACACCTTCTACGCCACCAAGTTCGAGAAATGGTTCGAGCGGCCCTGAGCGAGGCTCACACGACCGCACGCTGAACTCCTGCCGCCGGCAGAGGGCCACCCCCGTCCCTCTGACCGGCGGCAGGCCCATGTCCGGGTTCAGCAGGCCGACAGGAACCACGCGTCGGGGACCAGATGTGTGGTGACGTGCACGAAGGCGCCCAGGGCCGCCAGCCCCGGCAGGCTGAACACGACCCGGAGGACGGAGACCGGCTCCGCCGCCGGCGGACGCCCGGTCTCGAGCTGCGTCAGACGGTGCTCCAGCGGGCATCCCCGGCCGTTGTGAACGAGCCAGGGGGCCAAAGGAACCGACCCACTGTCCTCGCCGACACGCCCGCCGGTGCCTCCCAGGGCGACGAGCAGGGCTCCCGCCACCGCAGGAACACCACATGCCCGTACGGCAGCCGCGTCGGCTTCCAGCTCGCGGGCCAACACCGCACGGCTGAAGAACCGCACCGCGACGGGAACGTGGAACAGCATCGAACGGGCCAGATGGAGGCAGAGGTAGCGCAGCGGATCCCGGCGTTCCGCGTGACAACGTTCGTGCCGGAGCACGGCCTCCAACTGGCTTGTTGAGAGCCGCCGTACGAGACCGGAACTGATGACGACGTAGGTGTTCAGCAGCCCCCTGGTGAAGGCGACCGGACGGTCGTCGTGGAACAGCACCACCTTGCCGAGCAGGCCGGAGCGGCGCACCACCGGGAGCAGGTCGGTGAAGCACCCGCACCGGGATGACGAAGAGGCGCTCAGTCGCCGGCCGATGCGCATCGCGGTGATCAGCGAACGGACCGCCCCTCCGAGCACGGCCGTGGAGGGGCCGAGGGCGAACAGGCCGACCGCGACGATGCGGGGCACGATCCAGACCCCGCGCACGGTGTCCCAGCATAGGATCTCGGCCAATGCCACGTACTGGGAGAGCAGCACGACCAGAGCGCCGCCGCCTTTGAGTAGCCGGTGCCATTCAGCCGACACCATCCGCCCCTCCGTCCGCCGTCGCCCGTCCAGCCTCGCGGGACGAGCCTCCTTAGCGGTTGAACACGGGCTCGCCCCGGGAGCTTCCTCTCCCGGGGCGACCCGTTCTCACATGTCTCCGGATCTCACCGTCATGGGCGAGTGCCGAAGACTGAAGCAGCGTCTCAGTCCTCGGCCGCCCCAGTGGACACCGTCTTGACGGAAGACCCCGTGGGTCGTGTTCCGCGGACCTCGTCGGCGATGGCCGCGATGTTCCGCTCCAGCTCCTGGGCCAGGGCCTTCATGGTCGTGTCGTCGAAGCGGTTGGCGCTGTAGCCGATGGTGAACGTGAGGCGTCGGCCCACCACGTATCCGAGGACGTCCAGGTCGCGGAAACGGGTGCCCGTCGCCGAGTGCTGCTCGCCGAAGGACATCCTCGGCACGCTGAGCAGGTCGGAGCGGAGGAACACCTCGTCGACCTGGCCCACGTAGTTGAGGCCGACCTGTGCGAGCGGCCCGTCCGACAGCGAGGGCTCACCCAGCAGATGGCGCAGGAGGCCGAAGCCCGCCCCCTGCTGGGGCACCCCGGCCAGCTGAGCGTGCACCGTGTCCAGCCGCTCGGCCGCGGAGGCTTCCGGGTCGACGGTGATCAGGGTCGGGGTGATCGTGGAGAAACGACCGACGGTCCTGGCGACGGAGAATCCCGGGAGCGGTATGTCCCGGCCGTGCCGTTCGAGATCGACGAGCACTCCGCGGCCCCCGCCGGAGTCCCCGTCGGCCGGCGACACCTCGGCGACCGGCAGCGCCATGACGAGTGCGGCGAGAAGCGTGTCGAGGATGTCGGTGCCATGCGCGGCGGGAATCTCCCGCAGCACAGCGTCCGTGAGGTCGTGATCGAGCCGGAGCGTGAGGGATCGCAGGCTCTCAAGACGGTTGGGTCCGTCCTCACGGTCGTATCGCAGCGGCAGCCCGGCGGGGCGGTCGCGCCAGTACGGGATCTCGCCCTGGGTGGCGGTGTCCTCGGCGTGCCTGCGCAGGGCTTCCGTCCAGACGGGGAAGGGGGTGGTCTTCGCCGGCAGTACGGCGCGGTCTGCGCCCTCCTCGTACTGGAGGTACGCCGAGAGGAGGTCTTCGAGGAGCAGGCGCGCCGAGTAGTGGTCGACGGCGAGCCAGTGACCGAGCACGAGCAGGCAGTGCGGCCGGTCGCCCAGGTCGAAGTAGGCCAGCCTGATGAGCGGCCCCTCGGCGAGGTCGAGGCTCCGCTGCAGCCGATCCGCGGTGCAGGTGACGGCCTCCTTCTGCTCGCGGGAGGTCAGTCCGGGGAAGGCGTGGAACGAGAGGGGCAGCAGGTCCGTGTCGGTGTCGGCGATCGTGGCCCGCCAGCCGCCTCCGGCCGTCCCCTCGTCCACGAAGCGCAGGCGCAGTCCGTCGTGGTGTTCCAGAACGCGCGCTGTCGCGTTGCGCAGGACGTCCGCAGCGAGCGGACGCTGCAATGAGAGAAGGAAGGAGGCATCGTTCCAGTGGTGCCGCTCCGGCAGATCCTGTGAGAGGAACCAGAGCTGGTTGGGGGTCATGCCCGTGGGGCCGCTGACGACGCCCTGGTCCGCCGCGGTCCTGCCCCGGCTCGTGCGGAGAGCTTGTTCGGCGATGGTGGGGTGCTCGAAGACGGTGCGGAGTTCCAGACCGAGACCCGCGGAATCGGCGGCCGCGACGGCGCGGAGAGCCAGGAGGGAGTCGGCGCCCAGTTCGAAGACATCGTCGTGGACGCCGAGTTTCTCCAGCGCCAGGAGGTCGGTCCAGATGGTGGTGAGGGTGTGTTCCTCGGGGGTGGCCGGGGGAACGAAGGGACGGGCGGCGAGCTGGCCGGGATCGGGCAGGGCCTTGCGGTCGACCTTCCCGTTCGCCGTCAGCGGCAGGGCCTCGAGGACCACCACGGTCGGCGGAACCATGTAGGCGGGCAGGACCTTCGCGACCTCCGCCCGCACCGCGTCCGGGTCGAGATCGTTGTCCGCTCCGGGCTCGGCGACCACGTAGGCGGCGAGCCGACGCGGACCGCCCGGGACACCGAGGGCATGGGCGACCGCGGCCTCGACACCGGGCTGACGCAACAGCGCCGCCTCGATCTCACCCAGCTCGATCCGGTAACCGCCGATCTTCACCTGGAAGTCCTCACGCCCCAGGAACTCGATCGTCCCGTCCGGCAAATACCGCCCCAGGTCCCCGGTGCGATACAGCCGCTCGCCCGTCACCGGATGGATCACGAACGCCTTCGCCGTCCGCTCCTCGTCGCCCCAGTAACCCAGCGCCACACCGATCCCGCCGATGAACAGCTCACCGGGCACGAAATCCGGACGCGGCCGCATCCCCTCGTCCAGGACGTGGAAGGTCTGGTTCACCAGCGGCCGACCGTACGGAATGCTCCGCCAGCCCGCGTCGACCTCGCCGATCGGGTAGGCGATCGACCAGATCGACGCCTCCGTGGCACCGCCCAGCGACACCACCGAAAGTCCCTCCAGCAGCCCCCGCGCGCGATCCGGCAACCCCAACGGAATCCAGTCACCCGACAGCAGGCAAAGCCGCAGCTGAATGCCGGCCGCGCCATGCGTGTGGACGTATTCGGTGAAGAGCTCGAAGAGGGCCGGGACCGAGTTCCACACGGTCACCCGCTCGCTCCGCACCAGCTCGGCCCAGTGACCGGGCTCGCGCAGCTTGTCCGCGTCCGGCAGGACCAGAGCACCGCCCTCGGCCAGGACACCGAAGATGTCCCACACCGACAGATCGAAACTCAGGGACGACAGGCCCAGGACACGGTCGCCCTCCCCGACACGGAAACGCTCGTTGACGTCGACGACCGTGTTCACCGCACCGCGGTGGTCGATCATCACGCCCTTCGGCTCACCCGTCGAACCCGACGTGAAGATCACATACGCCAGATCCGAAGCCGCCTGCACCCATCCCAGCGGCGCATCCGACACCCCCGACCACACCGCGTCCTCATCCACCGACCACACCGAGACGGGGGACGGCCAGGCGATGCTCGCGGCCAGGGCCGTCTGTGTCAGGACGAAGCGCGTGCCGGTGCGAACGCAGAGCTTCTGGATCCGTTCCTGGGGGAGGTCGGGGTCTACGGGCACGTAGGCACCGCCGGCCGCCAGCACACCCAGCACCGCGACAACCTGCTCCCAGCCCTTGCGGGCGCTGACGACCACCGGCTCACCCACGCCGACCCCGGCCTCGCGCAGCCGCCGCCCCACCCGCAACGCACGCGAGGACAGCTCACCGAACGACATCCGGCCACCCGACCACACCACCGCGTCCCGCTCCGGCACACGCCCGGCCGCCGCGAACACCCGCTCCTGCAACAGCCCACCCGGCACCACCGCACGCGTGTCGTTCACCTCGTCCCGCACCACCACCTGCGACACAGGCAGACCAGGGGTGAGGCCGTTGCTCCAGTCGGGGCCTTCCTCCTCGGTCAGCCGCAGCACGAGAGCCCGCAATGCCGCGAAAGCGTCGTCGAGGAGTCCGTTGGGAAACGCGGACTCGACGGCGTCCCAGCTGATCATCAGGCCGTTGCGGAGTTCGACGATCTGCATGTCGAGGAGGACCTGGGGGGTCTGGGACACCGCCTCCACGAGACGGCCAAGCGGCGGCACCTCGCCGATCTCGTCCCCGATGGTCCTGCCGATGGCGCTGGTGAAGACGACCGGCATCGCCGCCCGCTCCGCCCCGTACTCCCGCGCCAGATCACGCAGAACCCGCACACCCCCGTACGCCCGGTGCTCCAACCCCTCCCACACCTGACGCTGCAACCCCCGCACTCGCTCCACGAACCCCACCGGCGACGACACATCCGCCCCTACCAGCAACACCGACGTGAAGTCACCCACCAGCCGACCCACATCCGCATGCAACGGCCAACGATCCGCCACCGTGAAATTCAACGTGAACCGCGAAGACTTCGACCACACCCCCAAAACCTCCGCATACGCCCCCGCCAATACCGCCGAGGGCGTCACCCCCCAACCCACCGCCCGCTCCCGCAACCGCCCCCAACGCTCCCCGTCCAAAACGAACGACCGCCGCTCGAACCGCGCAGCCGCCCCACCACCCGACACCACCGGCAGCTCAGGCGCCGGCGCAAGCCCACCGAGCCTGGAACGCCAGAACTCCCGCGCCCGCTCGAAAGCGGCCGCCCCCTCCACACTTTCCAACGCCCGCACGTAATCCCGGAACGAGCACCCGATCTCCGGCAACACCACATTCGGATCGGAGTAGAGCCGCCCCCACTCCTCCAGCAGGATCTGCACCGAACCCGCATCCGCCACCAGAAGATCCAGACTCAGATGAACCCGCCACACATCCCTCGGCAACACCTGAGCCCGCACCTCGAACAACGGCCAGCGATCCGCCGCACGCACCTCGTGCGACAACTCGTCCCGCACCGCACCAACCCGCGACAAAGCAGCCGGAACATCAAGCCCCGACAAATCCTCCACCCCGATCACCACCGGAGGCACCGACTCCAGAACCTGCTGCCGCCCATCACCCCGCACCACCGCACGCAACATCTCATGCCGCCCCACCAGCACATCCAGAACAGCCTCAGCCCGCCCCACATCAAAACCCACCGACTCGAACTGCACATACAGATGAGTCGACACCTCACCCAACTCGAACAACCCCGACCGGCCCAGCCAATACGCATGCTGCACATCCGTCAGACCGAACCCCTCAAACCGACCCCCCACATCCCCCACCAACACCGGAAGGGAATCGGAGATGCGGCCCTCGGAGCGGGCGCCTTCGATCAGTGCCGCGATTCCATCGAGGGTGGGCTCCTCGATGAGGTCGATCAGGGGCACGACGGCGTCGAACTCGGCCTCGATCAGCGCCTTGAGCTCCGCCGCAGCGATGGATTCGAAGTACAGCGGGGTGTCGGGGCCCGTCGTCTCGTCGTCCCAGTCGGGCACCACCTGCGCGCACAGCAGCCGGAGCCGGTCGTGCGGCTGCGAGGCATTCAGCGCTGCGAGTTCGCTGTTCATGACGACTCCTCCACGAAACGGCGTTTCGGTTCTCGGTCCGCCAGCCTGAGGTGCCACAGAGCGGGCGCACATCCTCAAGCGGTGGCACGAAGAGCCCTGCGCGGTCCGGCAGGTCGGGGGTGCCCGACCGGGCACTACGCGGTCGAGGGCGCACCCGGGTCTTTCCCGGAGATTTCGCCGGGGGTGTCCTGGAGCCATGCGGACGAAGCCCGGGCGCGTCAGCGCCGAGATCTGGTGGCGGCCGTGCGGCCGACGGACGGGGCGGCGATCGCGCTCCTCAGCGCTGCGAAGCGTGAGCGGAGCGCTCGTTTCCACCGCGTCCCGGACCGGGACCGGTTCGTCTCCTCCCGAGTGCTGCTGCGGACAGCCGTCGCCGGCCGGCTGGGGATCACCACAAAAGAGGTGAATTTGCGTCAGTTGTGCTCGATGTGAGGGGCCGAGCACGGGCCGGTGAAGGTGGTGGACGCGTCGCCACCTCTGGAGGTGTTTCGGGATCACCGGTCGGAGTGGACATCGAGCGGATCCGTCCTCTCGGGGACGTGGAGCGCATGATGGCCGTGGCCCTCTCCCCGGCGGAACGGCGCTCGGTGGCGGCCCTGCCCCCTTCGGAGCGGTCGGCGGCGGTCCTCGCCGCCTGGACTCGAAAGGAGGCCGTTCTCAAGGCGTGGGGTTGCGGTCTGACAAGCATCTCCCCGACGCGTCTCACGGTCTCGCCCCAGGGCAGCGAACACCTGCTCACCGCGCGTCCACCCGAGGCGCCGACGACACCGGTCCGACTGCGGACGCTCACCGGCGGCCTGGCAGCCGGATACGCGGGCGCCCTGGCCGTCGCCGTGTCCGCGGGACACGACGTGCCTCTGGTCGTCGCCGAGCGGAACGCCGATGCCCTGCTGCACGGGGCGACGGCACAGGCTAACGTCGCCTCAGCGCGCCCGTACGAAGAGGGCCTGTGAGGCTGTACCGATCCTCCCCTTCTCATCCCAGAGCACCGTGCGAGTCACGCCGGTTCCTTGATCACCGATCTCGCTGACCGCGTCAAGCCCGGTCCAAGAGCCGGCCGCCTGTCGATGCAGGTGGACCGTCAGGTCGACATTGGCAAAGGCGAATCGATTCCAGTCGACGACGGCGCTGATGCCGCTCCCCATGTCGGCGTTCATCAGCACTCCGGTCAGAGCGGAGTGGTCGGATTCCGGGGTGAGCGGCACGTGCGTGCGTATCCAGGCGAAGGCCGGTCCCGGCTCCAGGAATTCTCCTCGCACGAAACGTCGTTCCGAGGCCCGCAGATAACCGAACGGCGGTCGGGGGTGGGGTACGGCCGGTGGCAGCGGTGGCACCTCGGTCTCGTCCGATGCCCCCGGCGGCGGGGGCGGTGTGCTGCGTGACCACCAGCCGGCGAAGCGGGCGCGGGTCGCGCCGTCGGCGCCGAGTTCGGCCTCCACGAGCCACAGACTGCGCCCCTGGCGCACCACGCGGGTGGTGACGGTCACGGTGTCCATGGGCACGGGCCCGAGGAAGTCGCACGTGGCGCGGATCGGCAGAAAGCCAGGGGGTGGCGATTTCTCGGCAGCGTGCGCGAGGAGTGCCGCCACGGCCCCTCCGTACTGATGCGCGGGATCCCAGGGGCCCTGGGCGCACAGTGTCGGCTGGTAGCGGTCGGTGCCGAGCGGGCGGTAGAAGACGTCGTCGTCCATCCCGAAGTGCCCTCCTGATCGAGGTCAGTTGGCCAATAATCAACCAACTACGCCAGCGTAGTGTATGGTGGCTCGCACTTCCGGTTCACCCTGGTGCCTCCGAATGGGCACCCCGTTCGATCCTGGACCAGCTGCCCGCAGGACCCACCGGCCGTCCCGGCCGTGCCTCCCGTAGCGGCTCCCCCGTAGAAGTTCGATCCAGACACACGTCCGTGGCGGGTCGCGTCCGACCGGCCGCTGAATCGATGGGGGACACGTGACTACGTCTGCCGTGCACATCCTGGAGCCGACCGTCCGCGAATTCGGGTTCGATCGGCTGTACAACCAGCTCCGCGTACTCGTCGCCCTGGAGAACAGCGTCGCACGCTGGGGCGTCTGCTCGATGCTCGACGCGCTGCCGACCGTCCGCGCGACGACGGGTTGCGGAACCCTGCAGGAGGCCGCCGCGCAGCTCTCGGAGACGTCGCAGGACGTGTTCATCCTCTCCGCGACGCTGGCCGACGACGAACTGGCCGCCCTGCGGGACAGCTGTCCCGGCACCATGAAGGTGATGCTGCTCCTGCAGCACCCGAGCGACGAGGCACTGGCGCGGGCCGCCTCGCAGCACGTCGACGGGTTCCTGCTGGAGGCCGGCCTGACGCCCGAGGCCCTTCAGGACGCACTCTCCCGCCTCCTGCGTGGCGAGATGCCGATGCCGGACTCGATGGCGCGCGAGCTGCTGTCGATGGTCCGGCGCCGCGGCCCCGCCCCGGCCCGTGGACTCTTCCTCACCCCGCGCGAACAGCAGGCGCTCGACCTGCTCGTGGCCGGCTGCAGCAACAAACAGATCGCCCGCAGGCTGGGGATATCCGAGCACGGCGCGAAACGTCATGTCGGCAATGTGCTGGCGAAGCTGAACTGCCCCAACCGCACCCTGGCGGTGGCCATGGCCCTGCGCGACGGGCTGGTGAGCAGGGAGCCGTAGCCGGGCCACCCCGGCCACCGAGTCGTCAGTGGCCAGCATCGGGCTGCTTTCTACCACGATGTCGTAGTAGATTAGCGATGTGGCCTCTCAATCATCACACGCTGGCGTGGTCCTCGGTGCCCTCGAGACCGAGATCATGAACGTGCTGTGGAACGCGCCCGGTCCGCTGTCCGTTCGTGAGGTCCTCGACAAGCTCAACGAGAAGCGCGCCAGCCCCTTGGCCTACACCACGGTCATGACGGTGCTGGGCCGGCTCGCGGACAAGGGTGCGACCACCCGAACGATGCAGGGGCGCGGATATCTGTACACGGCCGCGGTTGTCGACGAGGCCGCACTGGCGGTCCGTGAGGTGATCCGCGACTTCGGCGCGGCGGCCGTCGCGCACTTCGTCGACGAGGCCCGTGGCACGCCCGAGCTGATGGCGCGGTTGGAGCGCCTGATGCGGGAGGGCGACGGCACGTGAGCCGGGCGGGGACGTCCCGCCTGAGCGTGGCGTTACGTACCGCGGGCCTGGCCGTACGGCTCGCCGCGTCGGCGTTCTTCATCATCATGGCGGTCCTGTTCGTCACCTCCCATCACGGCTCCGCTCCCGCTGAGCCCTGGCACCGCGTCGAGATGGCCCTCGCGCTGTCGCTCGCCGGCGTGGGATGGACCGGCTCCCACGTCCTGCTCTACCGATGGCTGCGGGACACCCGGCGGCTGCACCGGCACATCGAGAACCACCTGGTGCCCCTCTCCCCCGCCCTCGCCCGGGCTGCCGTTCGCACCGGCCTCGACGGGCGTGTCGTCGAATTGGACGGCTCGCAGGCGACAGCCTTCACCTACGGCTCCTGGCGTCCTCGGATCGTGGTCTCGCGCGCCTTGATCGCGCAGCTCGAGGACGACCAGCTCGACGCGGTCCTGGAGCACGAGCAGACCCACCTCAGCCGACTCGATCCGCTGCGCCGGAGCCTGCTCGCGGTGGCCGGGGCGACGTTCTGGTACGTGCCGCTGCTACGGCACTGGCAGTCGCTCCAGGTCGTACGCCAGGAGATCGCCGCCGACCGGCGCGCCGTCGAGTCGTGTGGCCGCCGGGCCGTGGCCGGCGCGCTCCTCGCCGTCTCGCGGGAGACCGGGCCGACGACGGCCGGACCGGTGGCGGCGATGTCCAATCCGGCGCTGCTCGGGGCCCGCATCGCGCACCTCGAAGGGCTTCACGTCGCCGAACCGCCGATGCTCACCCGTCGGCTCATCCTCGTGAGCGTCATGGGGCTCATCGGCGTCGTGATGGTGGTCGGAGTGGCGATCCACCTCCTGTGCCTCTCCCACGTCGGCTGACGTCTCCCTCCCGGGCCGACAGGTCCTGCTCCGTCGACGTGGGTCTCCCCTCACCCGTCGCCGCCCGTGCGACCTGCCCGATCGGGTACCGCAGCCGGCCGGAGCGGGACACTGCGGACGGGCCCCCCGGAGTGCACTGGGCCCGCCCGCAACGGCGGGTCATCCTCACAGCGCCGGGTATTCACGCCCGGCCGATGAGGAGGCGAGCGTGGAGGAGACAAGAATCTCCGTACGGTCCCTGGGCAAGGTGTTCCCGGACGGGACCCGGGCCCTGCAGGACGTCGGTTTCGACATCGCGGCCGGTGACACCTTCGGCTGCCTCGGCCGCAACGGAGCCGGGAAGACGACCCTGGTCAATCTGCTGACCACGCTCGACACGCCCACGGAGGGCACGGCGAGCATCTGCGGTCATGACGTGGTGGACGGCCGCGAGGAGGTCCGTCACCGGATCGGCGCGTCTCTCCAACAGGTCGCTCTGGACGAGCTGATGACCGGGCGGGAGCATCTGGAGTTCATCGGCCGGCTCGCCGGGCTCGGTGCCGCGGCCGGGCGGGCCAAGGCCGACGAGCTCGTGCAGCTCTTCGGTCTGGAGGCGGCCGTCGACAAGATGGTGGCCGTGTGTTCCGGTGGCACGCGCCGTCGGCTCGACCTGGCCCTCGCTCTGCTGCGTGATCCCGAGGTGCTCTTCCTGGACGAGCCGACAACGGGACTCGACCCGCAGAACCGGCGGGCCCTGTGGGACTGGGTGCGCTCCTTCGCCGCCGACGGCGGCACCGTGCTGCTCACCACCCAGTACCTCGAAGAGGCGGACGAGCTCGCCGACCGCGTCGCCGTCCTGGACTCCGGGCGGATGGCCGTCCTGGACACCCCGAGCGCGCTGAAGGCGAAGGCGGGCGGCAAGCAGATCCAGGTGCGGCCCGTCGACCGACTCGAACGCGACCGTCTGATCGCCGAGTTCGGCCCCATGGCGACGCTCACCCACGGCGGGGACGTGATCGTGGACGCGACGCGGGAAGGCGAACTGCTCGGCGCCCTCGGCCGATTGGGGGGCCTCGGCGTGCCGCAGGCGGCCCTCACGGTGGTCGAGCCGACGCTGGAGGACGTCTTCGTCCGTCTCACGGGGGTGTCCGCGTCGGCCGAGGCCGACAGCCCGGTCGCCTCCGGGCTCGCGGCGATCGGCCGGTCCCTCGCCACTGGAACGGGAAGGAACGAACGTCCGTGACCGATCTGTCTCTTGCCTCCTCCGGCGCCCCGGGCGCGACGAGGCCGCCGACCCGAGGACGTACCGCGGCCTCGGGGGCGTCCGCCCCCTCGAACGGCTTCGCCTCCGAGGTGGGCCTGCTCCTGCGGCGCAATGTCCGCGAGGCGCTCCGCAGCCCCGTGATCGCCTTCGTGTTCCCCGTGCTATTCCCGCTGTTCGCGGAGACCCTGGTCGCCTCGGCGTACAGCAGGGTCTCCAGTCTCGCGACCTTCCCCGTGCATCCGTACACGGCCTACATGGCGCCCGGGATGGTGCTGCTCGCGGGCATGATGGGGTCCGGCTACTCGGCGACCGCGCTGGTCCTCGACGTCCAGACGGGCTTCCTGAACCGCATGCGCCTGCTCGACGTCCGACCCTCGGCGATCCTGCTGTCCCGGGTACTGTTCGACGCGCTGCGGGTGCTGCCCGCCGCGGTCGTGGTGCTCGTCGTGGGCCTCGCCCTCGGGGCACGGATCGACAGCGGCCCCGCGGCCGTGCCGGTCCTGCTCGTGATGTGCAGCGTCTGGTCGGTCGCGTACGGCGGGCTGTTCTACATCGTGGCCCTGACGACCTGGAACCCGCAGGCGCCACTGGCCATGTCGCCGCTGTTCATCCTGCTCATGTTCACCAGCACCGCCGCCATGCCCACCAACCTGCTCCCCGACTGGCTGGCGACGCTCTCCGCCTACAACCCGTTCACGTACGTCACAGAAGGTGCCCGCGCCCTGATGACCGGACCGGTCGACGGTGGTGCGCTGCTCGCCATGGCC
Organism: Streptomyces sp. NPDC048718; assembly: GCF_043198875.1. Classification (NCBI taxonomy): domain Bacteria; kingdom Bacillati; phylum Actinomycetota; class Actinomycetes; order Kitasatosporales; family Streptomycetaceae; genus Streptomyces; species Streptomyces sp. NPDC048718. The sequence continues at coordinate 39,753 of NZ_JBICVG010000019.1, read as the reverse complement.
GCCGTGCTCGTCGGCGGCGTGATCCTCACCCAGGCGTTCGTCATCCCGCTGTTCCGCCGTGCCGTCGAGCGTTGAGCCGTCGCCCGCCAGCCAGGTACGTCCGGTGATTCCCGAAGGAGCCCCATGACCACCCAGGTCGCGACCTCTCCCTCTTCCGCTCTGCTCTCCGTCCCGGAAGCCGTCGAACCCGTCGACTTCTACGGGGCGTCGACCGTTCCCGAGGCCCTGGCCCGTTCTGCCCGCACCGACAAGGGCATCATCCTCGTCGACGGCGCCCTCGCCGAGACCCGGCTGTCCTACCGCGAGCTCGACGCGTCGGCCCGTTCGATCGCCGCCTCGCTGCATGCCACGGGGGTGGCTCCCGGTGACCGGGTGTGCCTGCTCTCCGGAACGGACGAGTCACTGCTGCGCACGCTGTTCGGCGTCTGGTACGCCGGTGCCGTCCCCGTCATGCTGCCGCTGCCGCGCAGGCGCGGCGAACTGGAGGAGTTCCTCGACGACATCGGCCGGCGGGTCGCCTCCGTGGACGCCAGGCTGCTCGCGGTGACGGACGCCTACGTGGACGTGTTCGCGCCGTCGGCGGGGCCCCGGTGCCGGGTGGCGCCGCTCGGTGCGCTCGCGGGCCTGGGCCGTTCGCCGTCGGCGCCGCAGGTCGAACCGCCCTCGGATCCCTCGGCGGTGGCGCTGCTCCAGTTCACTTCCGGCACCACCCAGTCGTCGCGCGCCGTCGTGCTGACCCACCACAACGTGCTGTCGAACATGGCGGCGGTCTGGCACTCGTACGGGATCGGTCCGGAAGAGACCGGGATGACGTGGCTGCCGCTCAACCACGACATGGGCATCATCGGCCTCCTCGGGTGCGTCGCCCGCGGCAACGACGTCGTGGTGCAGTCCCCCGAGCACTTCATCTCCAGCCCCATGTCCTGGCTGACGGCCATCTCCCGCTACCGGGTCTCGCTCACCGTCGCTCCGAACTTCGCGTACGCGCTCGCGGGCCGGCTGCTGCGCGGGGTCGACCGGAAGCTCGATCTCTCGTGCCTGAAGTGGGCGGTGAACGGAGCGGAGCCGATCGACGTCGAGAGCCTCGATGCGTTCACCACGGCGGCTGCCCGCTACGGGATGCGGCCAACCGTGCCGTGCCCGGTGTTCGGGCTGGCGGAGGCGACGCTCTGTGTGACGCTGCGGCCGTCCGACGTCCCGCTCGCGGTCCGCTGGGTGGACCGGGAGACCCTGGAGACCGAGGGGCGTGCGGTGACCGTGCCCGAGGGAGCGCCCGGCGGGCGACGCCTGGTCGCGTGCGGCGCGCCCATCCCCGGTACGCGGGTGAGCATCCGCGACGAGGACGGGACCGAGCTGCCGCACGGCCGGGTCGGAGCGATCCACGTTCAGGGGCCGTGCGTGATGTCGGGGTACTGGAACGATCCGGCGGCCACGGCCGCGGTCATGCGGGACGGCTGGCTCGACACCGGTGACCTCGGCTTCGTCGGCGACGAAGGACTCGTGATCTGCGGGCGCCGCAAGGACATGATCATCCTGGGCGGCCGGAACATCTATCCGGAGGACTTCGAGACGGAGGCGGAGCGCGTGGATGGGGTCCGCCACGGCAACACGATCGCCTTCCTGGACCCGGCCGCCGAGCGGATGGTCCTGGTGGTGGAGGGCCGGGTGAGCGCGGCGGACGCCCCCGACCTCGCCGCACGACTGATCGAACGGTTGCGCAGGCGACTCCCGGTGCCGCCGCACGAAGTGGTCGTCTGCCCCGCCTCGACGCTGCCGAAGACCACCTCGGGCAAGCGTCGTCGCGGCCGCTGCCGGGAGATGTACCTGGACGGGAGCCTGCCCGTGCTGGCCCGGGCGACGCGGTCCTCGGCGGGGGCCGCCGCCGCGAGCACGGAGCGGGCCGAGTGACGGGGACGGCGGTACGCACTCTCGCCGGGCGGGAGGTTACGGGACCTGACGGTGGGCGTCCGCCGGCGCTCTACTGCTTCCCGCACGCCGGCGGCAGCACTGCGTCGTTCCGAACCTGGCAGGAAACGCTCGGGCAGCTGGCCGAGGTGCGGACGGTCGTCCCGCCGCCTCCGGCCGGCCGGAGCGCGCGGACGGTCCAGGAACTGGCCTCCCTCGCCGCCGACCGATTGGTCCGTATGGAGCCGGGGGACGTCTTCCTCGGCCACAGCATGGGGGCGCTGGTCGCCTTCGAGGCCGTACGGGAACTGGTGCGGCGCGGACGGCCGTCGCCCGCCGCCCTCGTGGTGGTCGCGCACCGGGCACCGCACGCGGCGCGTGGCCTTCACCCGATCAGCGGGCTGCCCTCGGAGGCGTTCTGGGCCGAGGTCGAGGCCATGGGCGGGACGCCGGACGAGGTGCTGGCCCGGGCGGAGCTGCGCGCGGCGACGGAACCCCGGCTTCGGGCGGACTTCGCGGCCTGCGAGTCCTACCGCTTCCTGCCGGGGCCGCCGCTCCCCTGCCGGGTGATCGGCTATGTGGGCTCTGCGGACAGGCAGGCGACCGCCGCGTCGATGCAGCCGTGGCGCATGCACACCCTGGAAGGCTTCTCGCTGACAGAGTGCCCCGGCGGCCACTTCTTCCTGCACGAGGATCCTCGTGGTGTCGTCTCGGACGTCCTGCGCCAGGTGCATTCGGAACGGTGGGAGGAGGCGCGATGTTGATCATGGTTCCACCTGCTGTCGGTTCGGAGGCGGCCGTCCTGGGCATCGGAGCGCACCGGCCGGCCCGGGTCGTGACCAACGACGAGGTGTGCGAGGTGCTCGACTCCAGCGACGACTGGATCGTCCGCAGGTCCGGGATCAGGACCAGACGGCGCGCCTCGGCCGGGGAGACGCTCGCCGTGATGGCACAGGCGGCCGGCGAGAAGGCTCTGGCCGCAGCCGGAGTGACGCCCGCCGAGGTCGACCTGGTCCTGCTCGCGACGATGAGCCGCCTGGAGGAGGGTCCTCCGGTCGCGGTCGACGTCGCCCGGCGGCTCGGTGCGTACGGAGCGGCGGCGACGGACCTCTCGGCCGCCTGTGCGGGCTTCACGCACGGCATCGCGCTCGCCAGGTCGGCGGTCGCCAGCGGACAGGCCCGGCATGTCCTGGTGGTGGGCACGGAGCGGATGTCGGACATCGTCGATCCCCGGGACCGGGGAACGGCGTTCCTCTTCGGTGACGGTGCCGGGGCGATGGTGGTGGGGCCGTCTGCGGAGCCGGGCATAGGACCGGTGAGCTGGGGCTCGGACGGGGCGGTTGCGGAACTCATCGTCCGACGTGGTGAGGATCCGTTTCTGCGGATGCGCGGCCAGGAGGTCTTCCGCTGGGCCGTGACCCACATGCCTGGAGTCGCACAGGACGCGCTCGACCGGGCCGGCGTGGGCGTCCAGGACCTGGCCGCCTTCGTGCCGCACCAGGCGAACCTGAGGATCGTGGAGCGGATCGCCACGAGGCTGCGGCTCCCGGATTCCGTTGTCGTGGCCGGGGACATCATGGACATGGGCAACACGTCCGCGGCGTCGATCCCGCTGGCCGCGGAACGCCTGCTCGCCTCGGGACAGGTGGCGGCCGGCGGCCTCGCTCTGTTCGTCGGCTTCGGCGCCGGGCTCGCGCACGCGGCCCAGGTCGTGCAGTTGCCCTGACCCCTCCCCCGCTTCCCCGTGCGGCTCGGCCGGTGCGCGATCTGCGCACCGGCCGGGCCGTTCTTGTACGGGGCTACGGAAGATGGGCACGACCCCGGACGAACGGCACCAGATGAGGCACGCCGGCACGTGGTTCGAGGATGTCGAGCACGCTGAGCCGGAAGCCGGCGGCACGGATGGCGGCGATGGTGTCCACGTTGATGCGGCAGCCGCTGCGGAGGCGCCGTACGACGGGCGTCATCATGTCCTGCACCCCTGCTGTCCATGGGTTGCGGGCACGGACGTGCTCGAGGAAGACGAGCACGCCGTCCGGGGACAGCACGCGCCGTACCTCTCGCAGCACAGCCGCCTGATCGGGCTCCGCACACAGGGCCATGGTGGAGACGACGGCGTCGAACGCGCCGTTCCGGAAGGGCAGCCGGTCGGGCATGGCAGCCACGACGGACACGGGAATGCCGGCCCCGGTAGAAGCCCGGACCGACGCGGCGGCGCTCGTCCGGGAGCGGTTCACCACGACGACACGTGAAACGGCTTTGTAGTGGGGAAGGTTGGCGCCGCTGCTCGCCCCCAGTTCCAGGACGGTGCCGTGCAGCGGTTCCACGAGCGAACGCCGGGCGTCCTCGGCGCAGGTGCGGGAAGGGACTCTTCCGGCGGACGACGCTCTTGGTACGACCTGCTCCATTGCGGTCTCCTCCATCACGGGCAGGACCCGCGGGCCGTCACTCGGCCACGCGGGTCCTGCCGTTCTTGTGCGGGCCTTGCCCGCTGCACGGATGCTTCAGACGCGCGGTTCGAGGGACTCGAGCTCGTAGGTGACGCGGACGCGATAGGTGACGGTGGAGCCATCGGGCAGGACGGAGCTGGTGTCCTGCTTGCGCGTCATCTTGAGGTAGGCGCCCGTCCGGGTCTCGAACCACACGTCGGCGACGGCGGTGCCCTTCATCTCGCCGTTGACCGTGCTGAGCAGTTCGACGTGATAGGCGTCGACGGGCTTGCCGCCGACCATGACGGACTCGGTATTGCGGAAGATGATGTCGATGTTCGCCGCGTCGTGGTGGGAGGCGTAGCACTTCGTCGACTGCCGACCGCCCGGCCCGACGGCTTTGCCACCGACCTGCACCATGCCCGGGTTGCACTCGTGGGTCATGTTGCGGTGCACGTCGCCGAAGGTGATGTCGGAGATGTGCGCCATGCAGAGGAACTCGCCGGGCGCACTGCACTGCCGGTGCCCGTCGGTGTACTCGCGCGCCGTCCGGAAGTACAGCTCCCAGCCGCAGCCGGAGGAACGCAGCACGGTCGCCGGTGTCACCTTGGGGAACTGACGGATGTACTTCTGCCCGTCGTACTCGACCCAGTCCTTGCCCGTGGTGCGGTACGAGTAGACGCCCGGCTTCGGGGCGGAGAAGCCGGCCAGCTTCGGGTTCGGCTGCACGGGCATCTTGCTGGGCATGCGGATCTCTTGGTGCTTCGGCCGGGAGTCGGCACGGTACTCCGTAACGGCCTCATCGACGCTGATCGCCGTCAGTTCGGGCGAGAAGAGGGTCTCCTCGCTCTTGGACACGTAGACGAAGGCGCCTGACGCGACGATCACGAGGAGCACGGGTATGAGACTGAGCAGGCGGGACCTGCGGCTGCGCCGCAGCCTGTGGGGATGGAGCATGGGAACGGGATCCTTCCTCGGTCTGCGGGCAATCGGGCGCGGGTCAGGACAGCAGGGGCAGGACGTCCTTGCTCAACCACTCCAGGGTGTCGACGATCTCCTGGGGCCTCATGTTGAGGTCGAGGACCATCAGGGAGATTCCCTCGCGACGGTAGGCGTCGAAGGACTCCGCGATGTCGGCCGACGATCCGTGCAGGTTGTTGCGGTCGGACATGAAGTTCATGACGGGGAAGGGCGGGATCAGACCGCGGCGGGCGGAGAGCATGATGGACCCGGGGTCGCGGCCCGCCTCGGTCGCGTGCCGGTGGATCTGCTCGTGGGCGGGGCCGATCTCCTCCGGATAGACCTCGTGCCCGAGCCAGCCATCACCGAGCCGGCCGACGCGACGGAGGGCCGGGTCGGAGTTGCCGCCGACGTGGATCCGCGGACCACCCGGCCGGTACGAGCGGCTGGTGAGCCACATGTCGTCGAAGTGGTTGAACCGTCCGTGGAACGAGACGGGTTCGGATGCCTCCCAGAGGGCCCGCATGAGGGCGATGGCCTCGTCCGTACGCGCGCCACGCTGACGTCGGGGCACACCGACGGTGTCGAACTCCTCATCCATCCAGCCGATGCCCGCGCCGAGTTCGATCCTTCCCTCGCTGAGCTGGTCGAGGGCGGCGAGCTCACCGGCGAGGATGACGGGATTGCGATAGGGCAGGGCGAGCACGTGGGTGCCGATGCGGATGCGCTCCGTGGCGCCGGCGACGAGCCCCATGACCGCGATGGGGTCGAGCCACGCCACTCCCCAGTTGTACGCGTCTGATGTGGTGGCCCTCGGGTAGAGGCAGGTGGAATGGCGTTCGCGGGGCAGCGCGACGTGGCTGCTGATCCACAGCGAGTGGAAGCCGAGACGGTCGGCGGCCTCGGCCACCTGGAGTACGTACTTGCGCCGGCCCGCGGGCCCCACGGTGGGCAGCGAGATGCCGATGTCCATGAACTCCTCCGGATTTGACGGGCTCTCACCCTCGCCGTGGCCGCTCCGGGAGGAGGAGACTCGTGGGACCGGGACATGCGCCGGGGCCGATCCGACCGGGGGTGAGGTACCCGTTCGAGGTACCCCTTCGGGGCTTCTCGCGCCCGGCTGGCGTCGGTGGACTGGACGGACCTCTTGCCCCACGCCGTTCACAGCCCCCGGAGGCCGCATGTACGACGTCATCGTGGTCGGAGCCCGCTGCGCGGGTTCCCCCACCGCCATGTTGCTGGCCCGGATGGGCCACAGCGTCCTGGTCCTGGACCGGGCCTCGTTCCCCAGCGACACCCTGTCGACCCATTTCATGCATCAGAGCGGTCTCGCCCGGCTGCGGGAGTGGGGGCTTCTCGAGCGCCTGGAGGCGTCGGGCTGCCCGCCGGTGACCGAGGCGGTCTGGTACTACGGCGACCTGCCGATCCGTGGCTGCGCGCCGCCGTTCCAGGGGATCGTCCCGGCGTACGCGCCGCGCCGCACGGTCCTCGACAACATCCTGGTGGACGCGGCCCGTGAGGCGGGGGCCGAGGTCCGTGAGGGCTTCACCGTCCGGGACCTGATCGTCGAGGACGGCGTGGTCGTCGGCGTGCGGGGCCGCAGCCACGGCGGTGCCGAGGAGGAACTGCGCGCCCGTGCGGTGGTGGGCGCGGACGGGAAGCGCTCGCTCGTGGCGCGGCTCATGGATGCGCCCGTGTACAACGACCGGCCCGCGCGGACCGTCGCGTACTACACGTACTGGAAGGGCCTCAACCGCGGCTACGAGGTGTACTTCGGCGACGAGCAGCAGGTGGCGGTGATGCCGACGCACGACGACTCCCACCTGATCGTGTGTGCGCTGCCGCACGCCGAGAAGGACGGGTTCAAGGCCGACATCGAGGGCACGTACCACCGGATCATCAAGGACACGGCCCCCGATCTCGCCGTCGAGATGGGCGAGTCGGGCCGGCAGACCGAGCGCTTCATGGGGACGGCGGACCTGCCGTTCTACTACCGCCGGCCGTACGGCGCCGGGTGGGCCCTCGCGGGGGACGCCGGCTACCACAAGGACCCGGTGACCGGGCAGGGCATCACCGACGCCTTCCGCGACGCCGAGGTCCTTTCCGAGGCGCTGCACAAGGTGCTGACCGGCACCGGCGACTGGGAGGAGGAGATGGCGGCGTACGAGGCGCGCCGCAACGAAGAATCCCAGTGGCTCTACGAGTTCACCCATCAGGCCGCCTCGCTGGGCTTCAGCGACCGCATGCGCAAGGCGTTCCGCGTGCTGGCCTACGACCAGAAGGAGGCGAACAGCTTCCTGGGCATCGTGGCGGGCTCCACGTCGGTGCTGGACTTCTTCGGCCCCGAGCACATGGCGGAGCTGGAGCGGCGCGCCGAGGACCCGGAGGACGAGGCGAAGACGCGTGCTGCCGCAGGACGTTGAGCCGTAGCGGTGAGCCGTTGAACACTTCACCCCTTTCTACTACGCTTCCGTAGTAGAAAGGGGTTCTTCATGCACACACAGCCGCACACCCAGACCTACGACGTCGTTATCGTGGGCGGAGGACCGGCCGGGCTCTCCGCGGCCACCACACTCGGCCGCACGCACCGCTCCACCCTCCTCCTCGACGCCGACTCGGGCCGCAACCGCGCATCACTCCACAGCCACGGCTTCCTCACCCGCGACGGCCTGCCGCCGGCGGAGCTGCGCGCGCTCGCCCTCGCCCAACTCTCCGCATACCGGGACGTCGAGCACCGCGCCCTCGCGGTCACCGGCGTGAAGCGGGAGGACGAGCACTTCACCGTCGCGCTGGCCGACGGCTCCACCGCCCGGGGGCGTCGCCTGCTGCTCGCCACCGGCATGACCGACGTCCTTCCCGAGCTGCCCGGGCTCACCGAGGCATGGGGCCTCTCCGCCTTCAACTGCCCTTACTGCGACGCCCACGAGGTGGCCGACGAACACGTGGTCGTCATCGGCGGAGACGGGGGCGCCCTGCGCCTCGCGCTCCAGCTCTCCCGTTACATCGGGGACATCACCTTGTGCACCGGAGGCGAAACGGTCGACGACGAGACCACCCTGGGGCTCCTGCGACGCCGGGGGGTCAAGGTACGCACCGAGCCGTTCGATCGGCTCGACGTCGACGACAAGGGGCGGCTCCGCGCAGTCGTCTTCACGGACGACGAGCGACTGCAGTGCCGTGCGGCGTTCCTCCGTCCGCCGACCTGTCAGGGCAGCACCCTGCCGGAAGAGCTCGGCTGCTCCCTCTTCGAGGACGGGAGCGTCGAGGTGAACGACTTCCAGCAGACCACGGTTCGCGGGGTCTTCGCCGCCGGCGACCTGGCCCGGCGCGCGAGCCTGCCGTTCCCGGCGTCGCAGATCGTCCATGCGGCGGCGGCCGGATCGCTGGCAGCGGTCGTGATGGACCAGGAACTGCTCGGCGAGGAGGCCATGGGCGGCTGACTCCGCCGCGCGGCCGGAACAGCGCGGATACGGCTCGGGGCCCGGGAGATCCTCCCGGGCCCCGAGCCGTTCGGCCGTGGCGTCGCTCACTCGGCCGCCGAGACCTGCACCTTGCCCGTGGCGGCGGCCGCCTCCGCAGCCACCTTGGCCTCGTGATCCTCCTTGAACTTCTTGAGGAACTCGACGGTCCACAGCGGGACCGTCGGCAGCGCCAGCGCCAGCACGAGCAGCAGCCCGGCGAACGGCAGCGCCCACACGTACACGATGTGGATCGACTCGGCGAACGCCTGGGAGAACAGGGCCCGCACGGGCTCCGGGAGGACCGCTCCGTCCACCATCGCCTGCCGGGCCACGTCGTCCGGCGAACCCGGCAGCGCCGTTCCGGCCGAGCTCATCTCGTCGGCGAGCCGCCGCACCAGCAAGGTGCTGAAGAACGCCGTGCCGATGGCGCCACCCATCGAACGGAAGAACATCGCAGCCGAGGAAGCCACTCCGAGGTACTGCATCTCGGCGGAGTTCTGCATGACGAGGACGAGGAGCTGGATGGCGAAGCCCATCCCCATGCCGAGCACCAGCATCTCGAGGACCATCAGCCAGTCGGGCGTGTCACCGTCGAGCTGGGTCAGCGCGGCGAAGCCGGCGATGGTGAGCAGCGAACCGATGATGGGGTAGGGCCGATAGCGGCCGGAGGCGGTGACCCGGCGACCGACCACGGTCATGGTGACCACGACACCGAGCATCAGCGGGGTGAGCGCCAGACCGGACGTGGACGCGCTCATGCCCCGTACGGCCTGGAAGAACTGCGGCAGGAACACGACCGCGGCGAGAAGCAGCATGCCGAGGACCACGGAGGCGGGTACGGCGATCGCGAAAGCCCGCGCCTTGAAGAGCCCGAGCGGCAGTACGGGGTTGGCCGCCGTCCGCTCCCGCGCCACGAAGGCGATCAGCAGCACGAGCGCGGCCGCGAGGAGGCCGAGGATCTGCACGGAACCCCAGGCGTAGTCCCGCCCGGCCCATACGGTCACCAGCATCACGGACGTGACCGCGCCGACGAGCAGGGCCGACCCGAGCACGTCGACCGCGCCGCGCACCACCGTGTGCGGCAGCTTGAAATAGCGCACCACGAGCAGCATGGAGACGAGGCCGATCGGCACGTTGATGTAGAAGACCCAGCCCCAGTCGAGGTAGTCGGTGAACAGTCCGCCGAGCAGCGGGCCGCCGATGCTGCCTGCCGCGAAGACCGCGCCGCTGTAGCTGAGCGCCTTGCCGCGCTCGTGCAGCGGGACCAGGTCGGCGATACCGGCGCTGCCGAGACCGACGAGTCCGCCACCACCGAGACCCTGGATCGCGCGCAGGGTGATGAGCGACCACATGTTCGGCGCGAGTCCGCACAGGATCGACGAACCGATGAAGAGCGTGAGGGCGATCAGCACCATCCGGCGACGACCGAACATGTCGCCCAGTTTTCCGTACAGGGGTGCGCTCGCCGTCGTCGTGAGCAGATAGGCGCTCACGATCCAGGCGGAGGAGGACAGACTCCCGAGGTCCTTGGCGATCGACGGCAGTGCGGTGGCGACGACGGTCTGGTCGAGCGTGCTCAGCAGCATGCCGAGAGCCAGACCCGTGATCGCGAGGCCGCGCCGCTCCGGGGCGGCCCGGCCGGGCGAGGAGGCGGAGGCAGAAGCAGACATTTTTTCCCCTCGGGGGCTCGCGGAGCGGCGCAGAGACGTTGGCACACCACCCCATCAACGACGAGTCCATAGTACTACGCATCCATAGTAGATGTCGCGATGGCGGCCACCACATCCACCGACGGGCTGCTCAGCGGGCGCCGCCCAGGACCGACTACCGGACATCTCCGATCGCACGGCCACAGCTCCTGGGTGGTCCTCAACTCACCTGCGCTTCAAGGCATTCAGCCCCACCCTGGCCATGAGCATCACTGTGCGTCTTGAATGTCGTCATGAAGTCGAACGAATACCCAATCCTGCCCGCTGACGCACCGGCACACCTGAGCATCGGCGCCGTCGCAGAGCGCTTCGGGCTCGCCACCCACGTATTGCGGCACTGGGAGACGACCGGGCTCCTCACACCCGACCGGGACGCCGCCGGCCGCCGGCGCTACAGCGACACGGACGTGACGCGCGTTGCGGTCATCCTGCACGCAAAGGAAGCCGGTCTCCCCCTCGGCGCGATTCGCGCCCTCATATCGACATCGGACGGGCAGCAGCGCACAGACGTTCTACTGGAGGAGGCGAAGACCCTGCGTTCCCGCATCGCCGCCTCGGAGGAACTTCTCGCCCTCCTGGAAACTGCCATCGACTGCCACCACGACGACTTCACCGACTGCGCCTCCTGCGGGCGCGCCCTGGCAGCGACAGACCCGTCAGTCGACTCACCCGACACGGTCTCTCAAACGCACTGACGAGCCAAGGTTGTTCGGGTTCGCGGTTCAGGCCGGGTTCCGATCGAACGGTCAGCCAGCCGCTGCAGCGCTCCTCTCACATCCCGGTCGCGGAGGCGACGAAGAGGGGTACCGCCAGAAACAGACGATCGGTTCGGGCCCGTGCCCGCTGTTCGGCCAGCCACCCGTCTGCCTCCGCCCGGGTGACCGCTCCAGCCGCGCACGCCCCTTCGGCGAGACCCACGATCATCGGCAGCACGGCTGCTGTCGTGAACACACCCGTATGGACCTCCACCTGGACATCATGGAAGCCGACGTCGAGCAGGAGGCTCCGGTAGCGCCGCACCGTTCGCGGCCCCGGCACCAGCTCGGCCCTGGCGAGCACGATGTCACGAGCGAGTACAGCATCATCGGAGTCGATCAGGAAGGTGTCCCAGTCCTGGCCGATCAGCACGGCACGGCCGCCAGGCGCCAGAACCCTGCGCGCCTCCGCGACGGCGCGGGCAGGATCCTCCAGCTCGTGGAAGACCTTGTCGGCCCTGTAGGCGTCCAACTCCCCTTCCTCGAAAGGAAGCTGCTCCGCGTCGGCGCGGCGGAAATCACCCTCCGGCCTCCGCCTCCTGGCCTCGGTGAGCATCTCTTCGCTGATGTCCACCCCGATCACCCGCGCACCGAGGCCTGCCATCTCCGTCACCGCCCGCCCCGCACCACAGCCCACGTCAACGACCGCGGACCCACCACCCAGAGCGAGCAACTCGTACGAGCGTTCGCGGAGTCGTCGAGCAGCGGGAAGCGCATCCAGCGTGTCCAGCACAGCGGTGAGCTGCGCTGCCTGACCGGGTGGAACACCATGCATCTGCGTATTGGACATAACCGCCAGGCTGGCGCTTAATGTCGACGTGAAGTCAAGCGACAACGGTCGGTCCACCCCATGGATGAGCGTCGGAACCCTCGCCGAGCGCTTCGGGCTCGCCACCCACGTACTGCGGCACTGGGAGTCGACAGGCCTCCTCACTCCTGCGCGCGACGCTATCGGGCACAGGCGGTACGGCCCCGACGAACTCGTACGGACAGCGATGATCCTGCAAGCCAAGGAGGCCGGCCTTGCCCTCGAAGAGATCCGCGCCATGATGACAGCCGCGGATGTCCGGCGCCGCGACGAGGTCTTGTCGGCCCGACGGGCCGCCCTGCGCGCCACCATCGCGAAAGCTCAGGCCCAACTCGAACTGATCGAGGGCGCCTTGGACTGCGATCACGACGACATCGTCGCCTGCCCCCATTTCCAACGGGTCATCTCACTGCGGACAGGCGAGTCGCATCGGGAGCCGGAACGCCGGCCCACATGACCGTCGGGAGTCAGCCCCACAGTCCGATGATCATCAGGGCAGCACTTCGGGAGGGCAGGGCCGGGCGAGCGCCGCGGGCACGACGAACGCGCGGGGCCAAGGACAAGCTGAGTACCGTCGGCAGAGTACTGGCCACCGTGCTCTACCTGCGCAAACTCGGCACCCGAAACCTACTCGCCCCACTCTTCGGAGTCAACGGCAGCACCCTCACCAAGGCCGTCCGCCGAGGCCGGCCCCTCCTGGCCGAGCACGGCTACACCATCCCACCATCGACAGCCAGGTTCCGCACGCCCGCTGACGTCACCGCGTTCCTCGCGACCGGCATGATCACCCGCGTGACCAATGACGCGGGCGTACATCCCGTACGGACAGCCGGCCGGCTACCACGACGGCCCCTTCGGCCTGAGCCCCGAGCTGCTGGACGAGAGGTTGTTCCGAGCGTGTCGTCATGTACAGCGCGGCCGACGTCGAGGGATGGCTCCGCAGCCGCCACATCCCCCTGACTGGAAGGCTTGATGCCCCGAATGGAAACCGTGCCCATCGGTGTCCGAATCTCGGCGGACGTCGAGCACAGGCGCAACAGGGCCAATCCGTACCGAGCTCGCGTCCGCTGGTTCGATCCCGAGACCAAGCGCCGCATGTCGCTGTCCGAGGCCAAGCAGGACGAGGACGAGGCCAACGCATGGATCAACTCCGTCCTCGAAGCCGCGGCCGCCGGGCTCGACCCATCGCTCGCCACCATGAAGCTCGCCGCCTACGGCGAGGCGAACACGGAACTCGCCCTCCGCGGCCTTGAGCTGAAGACACGCGACCCCTACCTCTCGGGTTGGCGTCTACGGGTAGTGCCGGCGCTGGGCCACCTGCCGGTCCGGATGATCACCAACGGCGTTGTCGACCGCACCGCCCAGAACTGGATCGCCGACGAACTCGGCCGCCCCACCGTCAAGAACACCATCGCGGTCCTGGTCCGCGTCATGGAGCAGGCGGTCCGAGACGGCATCATTCGGATCAGCCCAGCCCGTGTGACCGGCTGGCAGAAGCTCTACAAGCAGGTTGAGGACGAGCTCCTCAGCCCCGGCTCGCTCGCCCTGCCCGACTCGGAGACGCTCGTCGAACTCGCCGACGCCCTCGTCGCCGCCTCGCACGGCGAGTACCGAGGCTGGGGCGAGGTGGTCCTCTTCGCCGCATGCACCGCCGCACGCATCGGCGAGGTGTCCAGCTGTCGCGTCGGGGACATCGACACGACCAACTGGCTCTGGACCGTGCGCCGCCAGACCACCCCCCGCACCCGGCGGCTTGGTCGACAAAGGCACCAAGGCGCAAACGAGCCCGCCAGGTCCCCATCATCGAGGAGATCCGCCCGCTCGTCGCCCAACGGGTCCTGACAGCCGGCCCCGATCCCGACGCCCGCCTGTTCACCGGCCCCCGTGGCGACCGCATCGCGACCGCCGTGCTGCGCGATCCCGCCGGCCGACCGCAGCGATGACGCACGCAGACCGCGCCCACCCCGGCATGCGAACCTGCGGCCGCCCTGTCGCCGCCACCGCTCCGCAGGCGCGATCGGTAGGCGGAACCTGGGGAACCATCTCGGAGTCCCCCCGCGTCTTGCAGGCGGAGTTGCCCCGGGCCCTCATGGCTGAGACCCCCTACCCGATCGCAAAGAGGCCAGTCTCGACCCACCTGGGTCTCTTCGCCCACAACACCTCTTGATTCACAAATGCGTATTCGCGTTTTTCCCATATGCACGGCCGATTGGGCAAGGAAGGCATGCATCCGCTTGAGGGCCGGAAGGCTGGGCTGAAGAGGCACCTTAATTCCTCTCACCTGCCGCAAAAGAGAGCACCCGGATCTGATCGGTCAAGATCGATCAGAATAGTTCAGAAGTGACCCGGAAAACTTCTTCGAAACTGGGATGTGAAGGCCGGAAAGCGCAAGATACCTGTCAGGAGAGACGGCCTTGCATAAGGTACGTATTTGCATGACGGGATATACCTTGAACGCGTCGCAAATGCCTTGCCGTAGCGATATGTTAGGACCGTCAGCATGCGGATCGACAAGGCATGCTGCATGCCAGCAGCCCCGGGTGGCCGCCCGGGGCTGCTGGTGTCACCACTCGATCCTCATAGGAGAGGAATTCAGTGACCATCAAGAACAGCCGGGCGACTCACGACGCCTACCCGGCCGACCTCACCCCGATTATCCCTGCCGAGAGCCCGGGTGAAACCCGTAAGACCCATTTTGATCTGCGGGTGTGCGGCAGTCTGCTGGTCGTCATCGGACTGACGGTCGTCGTCATCATCATCGTGGTGACCCGTCCGCCCGCGCCGGAACTCTGGCCGCTGGCCGTACCGCTGCTCCTGCCGTTCCTCGTGACGGCCCGCCGCAGCACCCTGCGCCTCGTGCGCACCCGCCGGGCCTGAGACCCGCACCGGGTGGGCGCCCTCCGGGGCCCCACCCGGCCTTGGCAGCCGGAACCCCGGCCCACTGGACGATCTTCAGGCCGGGGCGGCGAAGGGAGACATCGATGACGAAGCCATCACCGACAGACCGGTGCGAGCAGTGCCGGGGCCCTGTCGAACAGCCGAAGACCGGACGGCCCAGACTGTACTGCAAGCCCCGGTGTCGGCGTGACGCGCAGCAAGACCGCGACCGCGCCCGTCACGAGCGTGGCACGCTCGGCAACATGTGGGAGCCGATCGCCGACGATCTGCTCGCCCGCGCGGTCCAGCTGCACTCGGGCAAGCGGAAACCGCTGGAACACGTTCTGCGCCTGGCCGGCGCTGCTGCGAACGACATCGAGTCGCTGGTCGCGGTAGCGGTCACCAGCGCTCGCCAGCGGGAAGAAAGCTGGGCGGAGGTCGGCCGGTCCGCCGGCGTGAGCGCCGCTTCGGCACGGGCCCGGTGGGGCGGGGACCAAGTGCCTCGGCTCCTGGAACGGCGCGCGGGCTCGCCCTCCGGCACCGTCGGAGCCGTCGAATCGCTCCTCAACAGCGCGTCGCCGCCCACCTGGCCCGAGCTGGAGAAGGCCCTGCTCGCCCTCGGAGCGGACGCCGTCACACTCGAGCGGCTCCGGGTAACAGCACGCGCTGACGAGGCAGTCGTGGAACAAAAGGACAACGAAGGATGAGCCGGCACCGTATGCCGGTGCGTCTCGTGTACGAAGCCCTGTGCGATGCCAACAAGCACTGGTATGTGCGTTACGCCGAGATCTGGACATCCGACCGGACCGAGGCCAGGCGCTGCGTGCAGACAGCGCTCGATGCCCTGGAGGCGCAGTGGGCCACGGTGCTCCGGACGGCCTCCCCGGCGGCACGCGTGTGGAAAGGGCTGCGGGCCGAGGTCGAGCGGCGCTCTGCGGCCGAAGGAAGCACTGCGGAACACATCCGCTCGCTCCTGTCCGGCGACCAGGCCGACATCCTTTTGCTGCACCAGAAGCTGCGCCTGCCCCTCAAGCAGGCCGCACGCTTGATGGGACTGCCTGAACCCGAAGCGCTGGTGCTCCTGCGGGGCGCCGAACGGCGGCTGGCCGCCGACGGACGCTGAAATAGGCCCGGCGTACGCCCCTGCGACAGGTGTGCGCCGGGCACGCGTGAGATAGCCCCCTGGCGGATGGAACCAATACATCCTTCCGGGCGACTAGCCGAGACCTCCCCGTTTCTCTACCATGAGCCCTTATAACTCAACGGAGTCGGCTCACGTCGAGGCAGGGGAACGCGTATGGTCCACGGGGAGAAACCCCAAACTCGCATCATCGACGATAGCCACGCCAGCGCGGCACGCATGTACGACTGGCTACTCGGCGGAACAGAGAACTATCAAGTCGACCGTGACGCCTGCCGAGTACTACTGAGGATCGCGCCGAGCACACAGCAACTCGCCCGGAACAACCGGGCATTTCTGCGGCGCATCGTCAGATATCTGGTCAGGGAGCGAGGTATCATCCAATTCCTCGATCACGGCAGCGGCCTGCCGACGCAGGACAACGTGCACGAAATCGCCCAGCGGATTGACCCTGACGCCAAAGTGGTCTATGTCGACAATGACCCAATGGTCTTGGCACACGCCAAAACTTACCTAAACGACAATAGCAACACCCACGTCCTGGACATCGACTTCCGGGACACGGAAGTAATCTACGAAGGAACCAGGGGTTTCCTCGACTGGGACAAGCCGATCGCGGCGCTGTTCGTCTCCGTCCTGCACTGCGTCCCGGACAGCCCCGACCACAAAGACCCCGCCGCGGTGATAAGGGCGGTATCGGCCCGGTTGGCACCAGGCAGCTGCATGGTGATCTGCCAGCTTGTGAGTGACGACCCCGTGGTACGTGATGACGTCACCCGACTGATGGCCGACGCAACGGGTGGCCATTGGGGCCGCGTCCGTGAACGGGACGAAGTCGCACGCTACTTCGACAGCCTGCACATCATGGAGCCCCCCGGCCTCGTCGACGTGACCGACTGGATGCCCGACTCCCCGCCCCCACCCCTGGAACACCGCGCGACGGACTGGGTCGAATGGGGAGGGGTAGGCATCGTCCCCCGGCCCCGGTGACCCGCCGGGGAGCAGCCGGAGTGAGCACAGCTCACTCCGGCTGCTCCCCGGCAGCCAGCTTCTCCCAGTGGGAAAGGGCCCTCTTCAACGCCTCAAGGTTCTCGTTGATCCCGGTCCGCGGCTCGTCGTCGTCGTAGGCGGCGGCCCGAAGTCGCACGAGTATCTTCCGCGTACGGTCGAGCTGGACCTTGTTGGTGATGTAGTGGGCGCCGTCTGCGTGCTCGGAGTACGCCAGCTCCTTATGCTGCCCCTCGCTGAACTTCATGTGGAAGACAGACGTGGGCGGGGCGATGTACTCCTTGGGAAGGATCCGCACATTGACCTTGCACGTCGAGGTCAGCCGAATGAGATGACGAATCTGATCGGCCATCTCGGTCGGCGTGCAGTACTGGGCATAGAGGACGGGCTCGTGGATCAAGCCCACGAAACTGGGCGGTGCGGACCGGAGAATCTCCTGGCGCTGCATCCGCTGCCGGACAACCCGGTCGATCTCACTGCCCGAGAGATCGACCTCTATGAGCTGAGTCACAGAACGGGCATAGTCTTCCGTCTGCAAAAGGCCCGGCATCACCCGGTGTTCGTAGACCGTGATCCAACTCGCGGTCCGTTCCAATCGGATGAGACGCCTGAGATAGTCCGGGGTGACATCGGCGAACCTGGCATAGAGATCCTCGTTCGAGGTCTGCTGGTAAAGCTGCTCCAGGTGAGCCTGTTCATCACGCGAGACGCTGTAGAAACGTGCCAGATCCACCAGGTCCCGGTACTTGACAGGACTTTCGCCTCTCTCCAGCCGGCTGACCTTCGACGTGGACCCGCGGATCACCCGCGCTGCTTCGGCCAGGGTGTAGCCCTGCTTCACCCTGTGGTCGCGAAGCTCTTCCCCGAGCAGCCTGTCGCTGAGACGGTCACCGCTGGCCTGCAGCGGGAAGACGGAAGCGTCACTGTCAGACGGCTGCTGAGAGGCGGCAGGCATAGTTTCTCCGTGCATCGAGGCAATACTTGCCGACAGAATGCCGAAATACGCCCGCCGCCACAACTTATGGCCAACGCCTTACAGGGCGTTCACCTTGACTTCTCACGTAAGGGCGTCGAACTCTTCCGCCTTGGCGCCGGCGAGGAAGGCCCGCCACTCCTGCGGGGTGAAGACGAGCGCGGGGCCGGAGGGGAACCGGGAGTTCCGCAGGGCGATCTCCCCCTTGCCCAGCGCGGCCACTTCGACACACTCTCCCATCCCGACGCTCGCACTGGCCTTCCTCCAGCGGACGCCCTCAATCTCGTCGGCGCGTACACCGTTCTCAACAGTCATCAGAAGTCTCCTTCCTGCTGAGGGTAATCACCCTCGACCGTCGCGCCATGGATTCCCATGCGGGAATCCATGGCATCACATATGCAAGATTAAGATCTTCCCCACCACGAGGCAGCTCCCCGAAAGAGTGTCATGCGATCCCAATATTCGAATCTGCTGCGGCGGGGTCGGGGACCAGCAGCGTGTCAGAGGTAGCCGTGCTTGCAGGCGAAGGCCACCAGGTGCGTGCGGTGTGCCGGCCGCAGCCGGGTCTGCAGGCGCCTGATGATGTTCTTGACGGGGCGTTCGGGATACCCGGGCCGTCCGAGCGGTCTGCGCGGTCAAGCCGTCGGCCAGGCAGCGCAGGATGTCGATCTCCGCTCAGCTCTTTCAGGCACTGCTCGACAGAACCGGGCAGGGCTCGGAACGCGTTGGTGTGGGCGGCGCGCTGCTGCTCCTGCCACTCCATGACCTCTCGGGCCGTCGAGGACGGGGAGAAACCGAGAGTGCTGCGCAACGCGGCCACCGCGGACAGCACGGGAACGACGCCGCTGAATCTCCCGCCCACCCTGATCCGTCACACGGACTCGACGAACAGGCCTCACTCGACGAGACCGCCCGTCTGCACAACGCGGAGATCGAC
This sequence comes from Streptomyces sp. NPDC048718, assembly GCF_043198875.1. Classification (NCBI taxonomy): domain Bacteria; kingdom Bacillati; phylum Actinomycetota; class Actinomycetes; order Kitasatosporales; family Streptomycetaceae; genus Streptomyces; species Streptomyces sp. NPDC048718. The sequence continues at coordinate 20,790 of NZ_JBICVG010000019.1, read as the reverse complement.
CATTACCTGACCGCGGAGGCACGCCCGGCAGTCTGGGCAGTGCCGGGGCTCACTCGTTTTCTCGCGGCGACTGGGTCCTGGAAACGCCGCGCTACAACGTGCCGCACTACTTCCGCGACCTGCCCGGCGCGCTGGGTGAATACCCGCGTCCACCCGACGAAAATCCGGACGGGGCACCGGATCCAGAACGCTGACAGCGCGCCGGCCGGGGTGCGAAGAACTCGCCGCCGTTTCCCCTTTCCGCCACCGGACGACCCAAAGGAGGCGATCATGGACACACAACGGCCTGCCACCGCGCCCCGCCGCGCCCCTCACACGGCATGCGGGGTGGGCCGAATCCACCGACCGACGCGACGCCGCGTCCTTGGCGGACTGCTACACAGACGACAGTCGCTACGAAGACCTCACCCTCGGCCAGGTCCTCCAAGGGCGCCAGAACCTCGACTCCTTCACCGAAGCCTGGCTCGCGGCGTCCAGCGATCTCCACGTCGAGCTCGGCCGCTGCTTCGTCTCCGGCGACGACGGGGCGATGCCCTCGACCATGACGGGCACTCTCACCGGGCGCAGTTTTGCCGGGCTTTGATCATGCGGTGGCTGCTCAGGCCCCGGAAACCTCATCCTTGCCGCCCTCGCGGGTCGACGCCATCGGGTACTCGTCACACGACCGCCCCTTGGGGCGGGGGTGCTTCTTCTTGCAGACGGCCGCCCGGTTCTTGCCGATCCTGCTTTTGTTCGTCAGCCGGTTCAGGGGCGTGGACAGGCCCGGCTGGCCCTTGATCCTACGCCCGCGGCCGGGGCAGCGGCGGAGGAAGGGCCGACAGACAGCCCTGTCGCGACGAGGGCGCCGGCCAGAGCTACCAGCGGGGCCCTGCGAAGCGTGCTCTTCAACAAGATACTCACGTAACGGCTTTGACCGCTTTAGGTCACTCATTCAGGCGTGCCGGTGCCGGGGGGCGCCGCCGTCACAGGCCCGGCGGTCGTCTTCGCTGATCCGCCCTCCGGCGAGAGGTCATTCGCGTACGGCGCCCGCCGGCGAGGTGCTGCACGGCACCTCACCGCAGACAGGAACGTCCACAGGAACAGCGCGACCAAGGAACTCAAGATCGGCAAGGCGGGAAGCGGACGAAGACCGAGAACCAGCCACACCGATTGGAGCTGGCCAAATCCAATAATTCAACTGCCCGTTCGATCCGATGATGCATAGCCTCGCCGATACCTGAAGCCGCACCAGGCCGCCATCAGGGGTGGCTGGGAATCGCTTCGGAGGGGGAAACAAGCCTTGCAGAACAACCGCAGCATGCACTCCAAGCTCGCGCGCCTCGCCGCTACCGGAGCGGCCGTCGCCGCCGTCACGGCCGGCTCTCTGACCGGATCGGCCAACGCCGCTCCGCAGAACAGCAGCCTCTCCGCCGCCGCAGTGGCAGCGTCGGTGACCCAGCCCGTGGTTGGCAAGTCCGATGCCGTTCAGCAGGCTCTCGCGAATGCACGGGCCAATGGGGACCGTGTCGCCGTCGTGAACAGCCTCGACAGTGCCAGCCCGCAGGCGGCCACGGCGACCACCTCGTGTTCCACGGTGCGCAGCGCGTGGCTGATCAGCCGCTTCCACGCGTGCGCGAACGCCACCGGCACCTTCCGGGTGCTCGACGCGCGTTCCGGCCGGGAGCTGGGAAGGATGACGTACACCGTCCACGGTGAAGTGACCTCCCGTACCGGGTCGAAGGCGTTCGGGTACGGCCTGCGCTTCACCCGGAACAGCGTGTCTGGCGCTGCCGCCGCCGCGGTCATCTCGGGTGGCGCTTCCGCGACGAACGCGACGACGAAGGGAAGCCTCCCGTCGCAGTCGCTCGGGGCGAGCGGGAGGGCCGCCGGGAACTTCACCTTCACGAGCAAGGTCGGCAGCGGGAAGATCCTGGCGAGCGGAGCGACACCTCGCTGGTCCTTCACGGTCCCGGGCGCGACGCCGAGCAGCTCGGCATCGTTCCCGGCCCCCGTGGTGCGCTGCGACAACGCGTTGAAGGGCTATCCGCGGTCGTACGGGTGCGTCTTCCCGCAGGCGAAGAATGTGCTCCAGTATTCGCTTTCCGGCCCCGTGAAGGAGGTCGCGAAGCACATCAAGGACGCGCAGACGTCGGGGCTTCCGGGCGCGTACGGCAGCCGGACGGTCCTCCAGCGACTTTACGACGAATCGAAGATCCGTGCGAACCGGCGCAAGTCGTGCCCGGAATCCCTTCCGCGTCCGGCCGGAAAGTCGTGTGACGAGTACGCGTTCGCCAGCACTTACCAGGGTGGTTCCCTTCTCGGCAAGTACAGCCGCCGCATGGTAAACGCCACGCAAAACACGGACGCCGGGCGGGCGCTGAACACCTTCTACACCGTCAACCGGATCCTGAACAAGGACCCGTTCCAGGTCGCAATCGTCCGCTGACCGACCACACTGAAGCCGGCCCCCGCGTGGATGTGCGGGGGCCGGTACGTATACCACCCCTCCCGCCGACGAATCGGAGACGCCCGGGATGCAGCACGAGATGACGCTCCACGCCGCGTACACCCACTACTGGATCACAGGCAGCGAGCCCGAGCCGGGCGCCAGTCTGAGGGGGGCGGAGCGACAGCGGGAGAACGGGCGAATGCCGGTGCTGGAAGCCAGCGAGGAGCATCCGGGGCTCGTCATCAGGACAGGCGTTCAGCATGGCGACATCCCGGCCGTGGTGCAGATCTACGAAAGCGAGCCGGAGCTGATTGCGGAGGGCTGGGACGAGATCGCAGAAGCGGACCTCCAGGCAGAGTCGTACATCCAGCTGAGCAACGCAGACGGACAGGTGCAGGAGATCGACCTGCCGGGGCCGGGGTACGGCGATGAGCACAACTGGCGGGTAAGGCTGTCAGTGAAGGGGGCTGACGACTCGCTGACCGTGGCGTACGGGGAGGACGGGCACGACCTGACTGAGCAGCACCACATCGACATGTGGCCGGCGCCGGTCAGCGGGCCGCGCTGGCTCAAAGAGGATGCTCGGAGCTTCCGCAAGCCGCAGTAATACGTGGCCATCCGTCATCGGGTCTTCCGCTGGCGCTGTGGACCGCGGCGCTCTGCCCTGGTGTCACGCCCAGCGCAGGGCACGGATCGAAGAGGGGAAGGACTCGTCCGGTCTGTCCAGAAGGACCTTCCCCTTTCGTGGCCGGGCCTGGCGCCGTAGGCGCCGTGGCGGACGGGCCAGGTGGCCCCGGACCCGAGCTGGGACCACCGAGAGGGCCGATGTCCGGGGAGGGCCCGGTGAGGAAGGGGCGACATCCGGAAGGAGGCCCGGCATGCATCAGGCCGTCAACGCATGCTGCGACGGTCAGGGGACCCGCTCACGGGTCCCCTGATGCCGGTTCAGTACTGCTTCAAGTGCCCTGGCCTCTCGAAGTAGAAGCCCCTGGGGCCCTCGCGAGCCTCATCAGGGAGGGGCTGTTCGGATCCGCTGTCGATCAGCGCGCTGCCGTCGAGGATGCGCTTGCCGTCGAACCGGCGGCCGGTGGAGCCGAACAGATGGACACCGCGACCCAGTTTCATCAGCCCGATCACGACCTGGGTCGCCGAGACCGGCCTCCCGTCACGCAGAAGTGGGATGGCGAGGAGAAGGGACCGCTTCTCCCGAGCCGCCGGCCCGGTCCACAGGGCGACGGTCACTCGGGCCTCCGCCAGGTCCGGAATGCAGCCGCGCACGTAGTACGGCGTCGCGATCGGGGTGACGGTGTAGTGCCACAATGCCTCGGCGACGGCCCGCTGTGCGGCCGTCAGTTGACTCCCAGCTCTCCTGCCGCCCAGCGGACGGGCGTCACGGCATGACGACATCGCTGCATGTGGGATCCGTACGGGGCGGATTCTGGTGCGCGATGGCGTCCTGCCACCGCGTTCGCGCGGCCTGGAGCTGCGTCGTGCCGTCGGCGCTGGTGGCGAAGAACGCCCCGCGGCCGAGCGTCGTCGCCCCGGTGTCGGTCGTCCAGTTGTACACACCGATGACGTATCGGTGGCCGCCGGGCACGAGCGACTGCTGTTCGTACCGCGCGCCGCCGGAGTCGTGCTCGACGATCTGGTCGATGGGAATGCTCGCGGGCAGGTGGCCCTTCAGCACCTCTTCGACCTTCACGTTCAGGGTCGCCTGTTGCTCGCCCTCGGCCGTACGGCGGGTCTCCGACCTTTTCCCGGTCGTCACCACGGCGATGTGGTCGACGAGCCCCGCCCGGTCCCGATCAGTGTCCATGATCGGTACGCATGACGCGCTGACCTCAACGTCGTCCTGGAGCACGGCGACGGCAGCCGCCGCCGAGCCGGCCAGCACGACGACCCCGGCGAGCGACAGCAGCACGATCCGCTTCATCGTCCCCACACCTTCTGGTAGTTGGCCCGGTCGACGGCGGTTGGGACGTCCCGGGGGCTCGCCGCCGTCCGCATGACCGAGTTGCTGGTGTCCGGCTTGTGGCAGAGTCCCAGGGCGTGCCCGAGTTCGTGCACCATGATGTTCCGTCGGAACCGCGGCTCATCCTTGTAGACAGTGTCGAGCCAATGCCGATTTACATAGATGTAATCGGTCTGGGCGATCCCGCCGTGCCGCTCAAAGTAGCCAGCCGTCCGCGACCGCCGGTCTGTGTAGTCGCGGAATTCCAGGTCATTGACCGTGGTCGCGGTGTCCGGCGCGATGCGGATCTTCTTCAGCTTGCCCCACTGGGTGATCGCGTGCGTGCGCAGGCCGTCGTACCGGCTGGCCTCGGTCCAGCGGATCTCGCCATCGTCCACGGCCGAGTGGCCCCGTCCCTCGGACTCGCCCCGGACACACGGCGCGGCCTTGACCGCCGGCACCGCAGCGGCGGCGTACGGCGCGTTCGCCGTAGCGAGCGCGAGGAGCGCGGCAGCGGCAACCGGCGCTGCAACCCGCGAGAGCACGACGACCTCCAGGAGCACGAGCAGGAGAGACGACCGTACCGGCACGGCGCCGGGCGCGAACCTGGTTGCCGGGCCGGTTCACCTGAACGAGTAGTCCGGACCGGGGCCCGGGCGAAGAGGTTCCGCCGAGGCCCCCGGTCTCACCGGGCCGAAGTCCGGATGTAGATCAGGTGGTCGGGCGGATCATCACCGTGAGGCGTGGGGATACCGGTGACGGCTGGCTGTGCCCGATGCCCGTGTACCCCCAGGAGCAGTAGAGGGCGTGGACCCGGCCTTCGCCAGCCGCCTCGTTGACCATCAGTGTCACGTGCGGCTCGTCTCGGGATGCGAGGAAGGCATCGTGGATTCGGCGTGCCACTCCTGTGCCGCGCCACGCGGTGCGCACCCCGATCTCCTTGAGGGCCGCTGCGGGAACGGCCGTGTACGCCTCACTGGGCGCGGGGGTCATGCGCTGCCAGTAGCGATCCCCGTCCTCGATCCGGTTGCCGTAGGCGTACCCCACCGGTGCCTCGCCGTCGTAGGCGAGGATGGCCAAGAAGCCGGGCTCGGCGCTGTGCCGGTCCAGCCGTTCGCCGAAGGCGTTCACCGAGTAGTTCGCGGTGTGGAGCAGAGGGGCGCGAGCCTCGGCGTAAACGTCGAGTACGTGGCCACGGACGGTGCTCAGGTCGGTGAAGGCGCGGAGTTCTATGGCGGGTGCCGTGGTCATGCGTGTTCCCTCCAAGTGGCGGTGTACTCGGTCCAGGTGCGCGCGCTGGCGCTGCCGGGTGCCGTGGCACGCAGTGCGGCGCCGAACTCTTGCAGCATGCGGGATACCCGGGGGTGTTGGGTAGCTGCCGCCGCGTCGACCCGCATGGCGGTGTCGGTGGCTGTTTCGACGTTGCCCTGCGCAAGTTGCGCCTGTGCCAGGCGGCTCGTGGTGATGGCGAGAGAGCGCTTCATGTGTGGTCGGAGTGAGGCCAGGCACTGGTGAGCGTGGTACTCAGCGGCCGGCCATTGCCCGGCCGACAAGTTGGCACTCAGGGCGAGGGAGTGGAGTTCGGCGTCGTCCCAGAAGGCCCGCAGCCATAGCGGGCGGAATGCGTCAGGGTCGGCCCTGTCCATCGCCTTCTGGGCCTGGTCAAAGGTGTACGGCAAGGCGCGTACCTCGTGGGAGACACCAGAAATGGCCATCTGCCGGGCGAGGCCGAGCGCGGCGAAGGCGGGGTCGCGGCGGGTGATGCTCAGTTCGCGGGCAACGTCGTTGGCGGCTCGGGCATCGGCGGGGCGGCCCATGTGCCGGTAGCAACTGCCGGCGTGGGACCAGATGCGGAACTTGATGGTCTGGTCGCCGGAGAGTTCGGCCAGGACCTGCGCTTCCCGCATGTGTTCGAGAGCGTCGCTGAAGCGGCGGCCGTCGATGGCTGCCCACATGGCCGACGAGCGGAACGCGGCAGCGGTGGCGTACAGGGTCTTGCGTACGCGCTGGGTGGCGGAGCCGGAGTTTTGGAGGTTGATGGCCGTCCCGGCGAGGGCCACGGCCCGCTGCTCGATGATGCGCTTCCCGCCATGTGCATGGTCGCTTGCGATCACGGCGGCGAACTGCTTTTGCAGTCGCTCGACGTCGCTCATCCCGATCCTGCGTGTCGAGGCGGTTCCTGGGGCTGCTGCGGCAACGACGGCGGTGACGGCGCCAGTGACCAGAGTGCGGCGATGCATGGGGTCCTCCTGCGGTACGGCCGCCGGTGAAGTTCGGCGCCGTGGAACGAACCCTAAGTCGGCGGGTGTCATCCCCGAGAGCGCGGTGAGGACTTCCCGGGTGGCCGCATCGGGCCATCGGGTGTGGCCCGAGCGCCACCTTCGGACGCGTCGGCCGTCGTAGGTACCCGGTCTCCCGGTGAGCTTCTCCAGCTCCGAATTCACGTCCTTGGCCAGGGAGTTAGAGCTGTAGCCCTGTTCCTTCATCCATGCCACGAGAGCTTCATTGCGCACGGCTTCCACCTGTGCAAGGTAGCCAACGGATTCACGACGGAAGGTAAAGACGGAGTCAAAAGGGCCTAGGGGGTGCAACAAGATTCTCCTCTTGAGGGCCTAACCGGCTTGCCCGCAAGAGGAGTTGTCTGGGCAGTGGCGCCGGACAGCGGCACCCGTACGGAGGAACGCTCAGCCCCCTCGTTTGGGCTGGGCCACGCCGGAGGGAGCAACCTCGTGACGATGACAACGCATCTCGCGGACCAGGGGCGTGTCACTGCACCGGAGATGGCGCCGGCTTTGGCCCCGGTCCGGAGCATGGGCGGGTTCGAGGTCGCCTTCGCGCCGGACACCCGGCTCATCGGCGACGCTCGGCAGACGACCACGGAATTCCTGCGGCAGCGGGGCTTCCCCGATGGGGTAGTAGACGCGGCCGAGTTGATCGTGTCCGAACTGGTGACGAACGCGATCGTCCACGGCTGCCCCGACGGCACGGGCACCGTGACCTTGCACGTCGGGCTGGTCGAGCACGGCGCGGTGGGAATCCGCGTCCGCGACCAGAACCCCGAGCCGGCCCGGCTCACCGCAGCGTCCGAAGACGCTCTCGGCGGCCGCGGTCTGCACCTCGTGGACGCGCTGTCGGACACCTGGCACGTCAGCCCCGACGGTCGCAGCACCGTGGCCACCATCTCCACCCCGGCCGAAATCGAGGTACCGGCATGCTGACTACGACGAGAGGACCGTCCACGATGCCCCCCATCGTGCAGGGCGAGATCGCGCCGGATGCGGAGGTGGCTGCGGTCTTACCGCTCTTCTACCGCCCCGGAGCGGAGCGGGCGGCGCGCATCGCCGCCCGGACGATTCTCGCGTACCTGCACTGGGACGGACCCCAACACATCGCGGTGGGCGCCCTGTGCGCGCTCGTCCACAACGCGCTGACGCACGGGGAGCCCAAGAGCGGCGCCCCTGTCAAACTGCGGCGGATGAACGTCCTCCTCCGGATCGGCGACGAGCGCGAGCTGGTCATCGACGTCCCGGACTTCAACCCCGACTTTCCCGATTTCGACGCGGCCGTACGCGGAGAGCGCGGGGGCGGGCTGCGAGATGTGCGGGCGTACGGCGGCGAGGTCACCTGGCTCCCGGCTCCCGCCGGCGAGGTCGGGAAGATCGTGCGCGTCAGCTTGCGGCCGGGGCCGGTGGACCTGTGACGACGACCCTCACACCCGCGAGGACGTGGGACGCCACCGGGGTGATGTCGACGGCGGACGCCGTCGCAGGAACCCGCCAGCCGGCCGCCGACATGCGGGACCTCGCCGATCGCGTCCGAACCCTCCTCGGCGTGCAGGCCGGCGAGCCGACCCGTGTCGGTCTGGGTGGTGGTCTGTGCGACGTCGTGATCACCAGCTCCAGCCCGCGGGCCCACGACGCGGTCGCCCTGATGGACAGCATCCAAGGCGGCTGCGGCCCCGTGATCGACCACGGAGGCTTCCTCTACTGGCTCGTTCCGCCCGGATCCGCCGCCCGGTGGGCACCGCACGAGCACGCCCTGTGCCTCGGCGCGCCCCACACGATCACGCTGCCGCCGCCCGGCCGTACGGCCCCGCCGGGCCCGTACTGGCTGCGGCAGCACCGCCATGACCGGCTCGTCCCGGCCGACCCACTGTGGGGGATCCTGGCGCGGCTCCAGCCCGAGCCGAGCCCCCACACCGTGCTCGCCGACCGCTTCGGCGGCGTCCCCTGATCCCCCGTGCCGGGCGGCGGTCCCGTACCTGTCCCGCTGCCCGGCACGGGCCCAAGCCCCCTTGGTACCGGCCTCATTCCGGCGCCAAGGGACCCTTTCGGCCGGTCGGCCAGGTCTCCGTGACAGGGGCGCCCGGCCGGGGGACACGAGCCGGCCCCCGGTGTGGGACGCCGCACAGCCCCTCCACCGGCTGCGCGGGGAACCCGCGCCGGGGCCACCCCTTCCGCACTCCGCCCCCGGCCTGCTGCCGGGCCTCCCCGCCACAGGGCGTAGGCACGGGGGCGGTTCCAGACCGCTCTCCCCCGCTACGCCCTGTGCCTCAGGCGCGGCGGGGAGAGCATCCCGGGGCCCCTTGTCCTACCGAGGGGTGCCGCCGCCGACGACCGGAGACGCGGCGCCCCGGGTACTGCCGCGCGGTGGCTCCGGGCAGCAGCACCCGGTCTCTCCCGGTCACCCTCCACCGGGTGCTCGGCGATTTCGCCCCGTACCCGAGCGCCCGGTGGAGGACCCGCCCATCCAGCGAGAGGACGCGTACGTCGTGTACAGGACCGCCGCCGTCGTGCTCGTCGTCTTCTGCCTGCTGCCCGTGGCCGGCACGCGACTGTCCGCCCGCTCCCGCAAGCACCCTTGGAACGGAACATCCATGAACGACACCCCCCGCCTGCCCGTCCAGAGCAAGGCCCCGGTGCCCGACCGACTGAAGCCCTCCCTCCGCGACTTGGAGAAGGCCCTGCGTCACGCGCCGGGCGAGCAGTCCCTCACCGTGGTCCCCGCCGACTCCGGATGCCTGGTACGGGTGCTCTCCACCAGGGGCCCGGTCGTCGCCGTGCCCGAGGTCGAGGTCGATCAGCTCGATGCCGAAGAGCGTGTTCGCGCCGTCCTGCACGCGGCGGGGATCCCCGCGATCACCAGCCGTACCGACCACGGCCCGTTCCCCAACGCCGCGGTCGAGACCCTCCTGGAGGGCGCGACCCCCGAAGCCGTCGACGCGCTCGCCACCCTGCTCATCAGCCAGCAGCCGCCCGGCCTGACCGCCGCCCTCGCACTGACCGCCGCCCTCGAAAAGCACTCCCTGGGCCGTCCCGACGAGATCACGGCCAGCACCCACCACATCGCCAGACTCCAGCTCTCCTCCGACGACGTCGACAACCTCCAGCAGACGCTCGGCTGGAGAGCGCCGCTGCCGCACGACACGGCCGGGTTGCACGAGTACGAGCGCACGCTCGCGAACCTCCTGGAGGCGCAGCTCGGCGGGCATGTCGTGGTCGAGTTCTTCCCGGCCCGCCGCGCCATCTGCTCCTGCAACGAGTGCACGCAGGGCTGGTACGCCTTCGGTCTCCTCACCGTCGGTCAGGTGACCCGGTTCGTCGAGCTGCTGGAGGGAATGGCGGTTAGCACCGCCTGACACCCCCGGTTCCGAACCGCGTGCCGGGCGCGGGCCGATACGACGCCCGCCCGGCACACCCAGACCGCTCTCCCCGCGCCGCTCTCCTCCGGCACGGCGGGGAGAGCCCCCAAGGGGGCCCCTCGCCTGTCGAGGGGTGACGCCGCCGACGGCCGCAGATGCGGCGTCCCGGCCGCTGCCGCCCGGTACCCCCACAGTCCGGGCCCGCGACCGGCCCCTTGCTGGCCAATTCCCGCCACCGGGTGCTCGGTGACCCCACCCCGCGCCCGAGCACCCGGTGGCGGGCCCCCTCCTGCGCCGGGGCGCCGCGACGCGGCCGACCCGACCCGGCACCCCCGTCTCCCCCGTGCGGCATCCGCATGCCCCGCGGCCATCCGACTCCTGGAGCACCACCGTGACAACGGCGCCCGAGACCGCCACGGTTCCACCCGCCTTACCCGCCGACCGTCGACGCTCCCGCACCGCGCTGCTGACCGGCGAGGGCCTCAACTACGCGGGGTCCGCGGTCCACGCCGTGGCCCTGCCCGCCCTCGCCGTGCTCCACCTCCACGCCACCCCCGGCCAGGTCGCGTGGCTCGCGGCCGCCGCTGAATTCCCGGCGCTGATCGTCACCCTGCCCGCCGGCGCGATCGTGGACCGCTACGGACTGCGGACCGTCCTGATCTGCACCGACATCGCGGCGGCGGCCGTGGTCGCCGCGATCCCCACCGCGGCCTGCCTCGACGCGCTGACGATGCCCCTCCTCTACGCCATCGCCCTGACCCTGGGCGTCCTGACGCCCCTGCACGTGGCCGCGGCGATGGCCGCCGTGCCGGTGCTCGCCGACCCCGGTCGCGGGCACCAGGCAAATTCGGCCTACGCCTCGGTGCTCACCGTCGCCAGCAGCGCCGGGGCGGCGCTGGGGACCGTGCTCGTCGCCGCAGCCGGACCCGCCCGCGCGCTCCTCGCCGACGCCCTGTCGTATCTCGGCGCCGCATGGTGCGCCACGCGCATCCGCACCCAGCCCGTGGCCGCCACGGAGCGGGCAAGGCAGGAGCCGATGCTCGACGGGATCCGGCAGAGCTTCACCTACGTCGTCCGCGACCCTCTTCTCCGGCCGCTGGTCGTGGCCCTGACCGCGGTCGGTATCGGCGGCGGGCTGATCACCACCCTCTTGTCGTACCACCTCCTGCACACCGTGGCTGTCGGCACGACCGGCCTCGGGGTGATCATGGCCGCGGGCAGTCTCGGCGGCCTCATCGGATCCAGCCTCGCCCCCCGCCTTGCCGGCCGCTACGGGCCCGGCACCGTCCTCGCCGTCGCGTTCACCCTCTACTCGCTCATGCAGGCCGCCGCGCTCTTCGCCCGCCCGGGGCCCGTCTGGCTCGTCGTGCTCGCCGCCTCCGCCTGCATGCAGTGCGCCGCCGCCACCAGTTTCGGCACCACTCAGCGCTCCATGCAGCACCAGACCATCCCGCCCCACCTCCAAGTCCGTGTGCAGCAGGTCTCCCTGTGGGTGGTCAACAGCTCTCAGCCGATCGCGGCCCTGGCCGCCGGCGCGATCGCCACCCTCACCGGCGTCCGCACCGTCATGGCCACCGGCGTCCTCGTCCTGCTGCTGGCCTCGGGGATGGTGTGGCGCTCGCCCCTGCGCCGCCTGAAAACCCTCCCCGAGCCCCGAATCCCGCACCCGCGCCCGGCCGATCACCGCTCCGGGCAGACGTCTCCGGCGCGCCCGGTGCCGGCCATGCCCGAGGGGGTGCGCGGCGGTGCCCGCTGACACGACCATGCCGACGCCGCGATCTTCCCGCGCCCCGGCGGGCCGTCCCCGATGACTTCCGCCCCCTGGCGAGACCGAAGGACAGCCCGCCAGGGGGCGGGACAAGCCCACGGGGGAAGGCGACCAACTTCCGCACCGATGCGGACCCCAAGTTGGCTCACGTCTGGGATGTGCGCTCGGACCCTTCCCCCGTGCCCTCACCGATCCCGAGCTAGGAGAAGCGCGTGAAGTGCCAGCGCTGCGACGGAGCGCCCGCGCCGTCCTGAGTGCTCTCGGACCGGCCGATCACACCAGTTTTCCCCGCCCACCCCGGGCCGGGCCGCCCAAGAGAGGAACGCCATGCACGAACTCATCACCCCCCACGACGCCGATCTGGACCCCCAGCTGGTCCCCGACGAGGAGCGCGAGGACACGCCCTACGACGAGGCGATGCCCCACGACGAGATCTCGTCGGGTAGCTGATCAACGGTGCGGCGCCAGCCTGCTGCCGGCACCGCACCGTGACCCGATCAGAGTGGCCAGCCCCACCCCGCGCCTCCCCGCGCACCCACAATCCGCCCTCCGCACGGCTGCCCTCGACGGCGCCGTCCGGAGGGCTTCCACCCCATTCGACGGGCCCGCGAGCCCGTCCTCGCAGAGAGGGACGCCGTGACGCCGTCGGGCGCCGCCACCAACCGGTCGATCTCGTCGAGGAAGCCCGGCATGCCCTCTGACCGAACCCGGTCGACAGTGCCGAGCCACTCCCGACCCGAAATCCACCTCGCCGAGATGCTGCTCACCACGCTTCGCGAGGAGCTGCGTTCCGGCGTCTGGCCGGGGGGAGTCCTCCGAACCTACAAGGGCATCTCTCAGAAATTCGGCGCCCCCGATGTCGTGGTTCGGGCCGTCGTTCGCGTTCTGCGCGACGAGGGCCTGGTCACGATCCACGCTTTCTCGGGCGTACGGGCCGCACACCGCGGCGCCCTGCCGACGCACGGACCCTTCACCGTCACCGACCTCATCGCCTCGACGATCCGTAAGCGCATCGGCGACCACGAGTACCCGCCTGGAACGCCCCTTCCGCAGCGGACCGCCCTCGCGGAAGAGTTCGACACGACGGTCCAAGCCCTCCAGGTCCCGATCCTCCAGCTGACCCTGGAGGGCCTGGTCCGCCCCCACCTGCCGCATGAGGTGCCTGGGACCTACACCGTCGATCACAGGCAGGCAGACCGCGAAGCCCGGCTTCTCGCCGACCTTGAGGCCGCTATGCGTCTCGGGTGTTGGACGCGCGGCGAGTTTCCCGACGCCGTCGAACGTGCGCTGCACGTCCTCATCGGCTCCCTCTCGCCTCAGCCCCTCGCCCCTCCACCACCCCGGTAAGACCGCTTCTTCGACAGGGAGAGCACAGTGAACGAATACCGACTCCTCACCTGGAACATCATGCGCGGGGAGAACCTGCGCCGCGTCGCCAAGAAAGTCAACGAAATCTGCCCGGACATCTGGCTCGCGCAGGAAATCCAGCCCAAGCACCGCCGGCATCTCGAACAGAAGACCGGCATGCGCTGCTACCCGGCCCCGCGCACCCCGAACAGCCCCAACGACAACGCGATCTTCGTACGCGAGCAGGAGCACAGCCCGCTCGTCGTGAAGGACGTCTTCGAGCACCCCCTCAACGGCTGGCACCCGCCGGCGAACCTCACCCTCGTCCCCGCGCCTTTCGTCGCGGATTCCGGCGCTCGCTCCCTGAGCATCGTCAGCCACCACCTCTGCTACTTCTCGGCGGACCGGCGGCTCGACGAGACCGAGTGGCTGACCACCTTGGCCAAGCCCCGGTGGCTGGCGTTCATGGGCGGGGACTTCAACAGCTATCCCCCCGCCAACGAGGCCCCGACCGAGGAGACGTGGAGGGAGCTGCTGGCGAGGGAGGACGCCGACCTCGCCTTCTACACCAACCGCACCCTCATCAGCGGCGACCGTCGTATCAGCGACGTACGCCCGCACAGCACTCTCACCTCCGCCGGATTCGTCGACGTGGCTCTGTGGGCACGAGACCGCCTGGGACAGCCCTACGCCGCCGAGCCGACGGCCGGCCACATGAACCCTGTGCGGCAGGGCGGCCACTGGCGGATCGACTGGAACTTCGCCAGCCGAGAACTCGCACCGGCCATCATCGAGGTCACCGTCGGAGAGGAGGCCAAGCACATCTCGGACCACCTCCCGATCGTGACCACCCTCGACCTGGATGCCGTCCTGGACCTCATGCGCCCCGCCCCCAGCACGCTCACCGGCACCCAGGCGTAACAGGCAGCCGAAGACCAACGCCCGGCGCGGCAGTGCTCGTCTCCCCGAGACTGCCGAGCCGGGTGGCCCTACCCTGAGACTGACGAATGCAACGAACCAACGTGGCGCTGCGGGCCCAGGACCCCATCTCGCAGGCCGGAGTGACGAGTCAGCTGCGGGCCCGCCCGGAGATCGCGGTCACCGAATGGAGCGAGACGGCCGATCCGGCGCCCGAGGTCGTCGTCCTCGTCGTGGACACGGTCGACGAGGAGGTGCTGCGGCTGCTGCGGCACATCCGGCGGACCAGCTCGACGAGAGCCGTCCTGGTGACCACCGACATCGACGAGCAGCGGCTGGTGAGCGCGGCCGAGTGCGGGGTGGCCGGGGTGATCCGGCGCGCGGAGGCGACGCCGGAGCATCTGGTGCAGGTGATCCGCACGGTCGCGAAGGGCGCCGGGCATCTGCCCTCCGACCTGGTGGGACGGCTCCTGGAGGAGGTCGGGCGGCTCCAGGGCCAGGTCCTCGGACCGCGCGGGCTGCACTTCACCGGTCTCGCGGCGCGCGAGGTGGACGTGCTGCGGCTGGTGGCGGAGGGCTACGACACGGCGGACATCGCGGCGAAGCTGTCGTACTCGGAGCGCACGATCAAGAACGTGCTGCACGCGGTCATCACCCGGCTGCAGTTACGCAATCGCTCGCACGCGGTGGCGTACGCGATGCGGCAAGGGCTCATCTGACGAGGTGAGATCCGGTCTCGTACGTGGTCGTGCGTCAACAGCATCCTGTGACCCACCGGGTCTGCCAGCGGCTTCGGCCCCGTGAGTCACAGGATGCTGCGATGGCCTCGTATCAGCGGGGAAGGGGGATGCCGAGCGTGTTCAGCCGGGTGGCGAAGTCGGTCGCCCCGGTGAACAAATGCGCGTTGAGGCCGACGTGTCGGGCGGCGTGGACGAAGGTCGGTTCGTCGTCGAAGTAGGCGAGGCGTTCGGGGGCGTGGCCCATGCGCTCGGCGGCGCGGTGGAAGGCGTGCGGGGAGGGCTTGTCGACGCCGAGGGCGGCCGAGGGGAAGACGTGGTCGAACTCGATGCCGTGGTGCCGGAGGTCGGAGTGCAGGGCGTCGGTGCAGTTGGACAGGACGCCGACGGGCAGGTGCTGGCGGACTCGGGCGAGCAGGCCGATCATCTCGGTGTCGGCTTCGCCGCGGTCGGTGCGCCAGGGGGTGAGGGCGTCGCGGACGCGCGATCCGAAGTCGGCGACGAGCCGATTGGTGACGTCGTCGGCCCACTCCTGGTCGGTGAGGACGCCGACGCGGGCGAGGCGGTAGGTGGGGTGATCGTAGGCGTAGCGGGCGATGGTGCCCTCGGGCAGGCCGGCGCGGTGCTCGCTTTCGCGGGCGCCGGTGTTGTGCCAGTGCCGGAAGAGGCCGTTCATGTCGACGAGCAGGGCGTCGATGGCGGGCATGGTGCTCCGTAAGTTGTTAGGCGGCCCGGGAGGGCCGGGTGTGGCTTATGGTTCTCTGCCATCAGTGGCTTCGAAGGAGTGGCCGCCCGGCTCTCCGGGGCGCCCTGGCTGCTGATTGAGATGTGCGCGCTGTGTGCGGTCGCTGATTACGGAGATGACAGCGGGGTGTTCCTCGGGCCGACGGCACGCTGTCCGGAGCGAGGAGGGGCGAGTGAGCGAGCGACGGAACCGGGTCTGGGCCGGCATCGACGCAGGCAAGGGACATCACTGGGCCGCGGCGGTCGACGAGACCGGTGCGACGCTGTGGTCGAAGAAGGTCGACAACGACGAGTCGGCGATCCTGACCGCCATGGGCGAGATCCTCGACCTGGCCGACGAGGTCCACTGGGCGGTGGACATCTCCGGCACGTCCTCCGCACTGCTGCTGGCCCTGCTCGCGGCCCACGGCCAGCGGGCCGTCTACGTGCCCGGACGGACCGTCAACCGCATGTCCGGCGCCTACCGGGGCGAGGCGAAAACCGACGCCCGCGACGCCTACGTCATCGCTGAAACAGCGCGCAACCGCCGGGACTTCGCGACAATCGACGTGCCGGCCCAGCTGGCCGCCGACCTCGCACTGCTGACCGCCCACCGCACCGACCTCGTGGCCGACCGGGTCCGGATGATCAACCGTCTCCGCGACACGCTGACCGGCGTCTTCCCCGCGCTGGAGCGGGCCTTCGACTACAGCTCGCAGAAGGGCGCGCTGGTCCTGCTGACGGGCTACCAGACGCCCGCCGCGATCCGCCGTCGCGGCCGGGCCAGGCTGACGGCCTGGCTGGCCAACCGCAGCGTGCGCGGGGCCGACGCGGTCGCCGCGACCGCCTTGGAGGCGGCCCAGGCCCAGCAGACCGTTCTGCCCGGCGAGGACGTCGCCGCTCAGATCGTGGCCGGCCTGGCGGGGCAGATCCTGGCCTTGGACGACCGGCTGAAGCGGATCGACCAGCAGATCCGTGAGACGTTCCGCAGCCATCCGCAGGCCGAGATCATCGAGTCTCTGCCCGGCATGGGACCGATCCTCGGCGCCGAGTTCGTCGTCGCCGCCGGCGACCTCACGGCCTACGCCGACGCCGGGCATCTCGCCTCGGCGGCCGGGCTGGTGCCCGTCCCGCGCGACTCCGGCCGCCGCACGGGCAACTTCCACCGGCCCAAGCGCTACAGCCGCCGTCTGCGACGGGTGTTCTACATGTCCGCACAGACCAGCATGATGCGCGAGGGGCCGAACCGGGACTTCTACCTCAAGAAGCGCGGTGAGGGATGCAAGCACGTCCAAGCCGTCATCGCCCTGGCCCGGCGGCGGGCCAGCGTCCTGTGGGCTCTCCTGCGCGACAACCGCGTCTTCACCCCCGAGCTGCCGGTCGCGCAAGCGGCTTGACCTCATCATTGAGACTCCTTCTGGTCAGTTCGATGTGGCGGTGTCGTAGATGTCGAGGTAGTGGTCGGTGGTGCGGGCCCAGTCGTAGGTGGCCAGGACGTGTTCGCGGCTGTTCTCGGCGCGGCGGCGGTGTTCGGCGGTGTCCTGGATCGCGGTGGTGAGGGTGGACGCGAGGTCGGCGGGGTCGTCGGGGGCGACGAGCCAGCCGGTGGCGTGGGCGCCAGTTCCGGTGATGGTGCGGGCGGGGCCGCCGGTGGCGGTGGCGATGGGCGGGGTGCCGCAGGCCATCGCTTCGAGGTAGACCATGCCGAACGGCTCGTTGACGGCCGGGGCGACCATGAGGTCGGCGCAGTTCAGTCCGGTGGGCAGTTCTTCGTGGCCGCGCCAGCCGATGAAGAACACGTCCTGCTGGATGCCGAGTTTGGTCGCGAGGTCGGCGGGGTGGTCGCCCTCGTACTCGCCGGGGTAGCCGCCCCACATCAGCAGGACGGGTGCCGGGTCGAGGCGCGTACGGGCGGCGGCGAAGGCGTGCAGGAGTACGGGGACGCGTTTGAAGTCGAGGAAGCGGCCGACCCACAGCAGCAGGGGCCGAAGGCGGCCGTGGCGGTCGTGGAGGCGTTCGAGGTCGTGTTCGGTGTAGCGGATGGTGCCGGGGCCCTGGCCGGGGGCCCAGCCGCGGGGGTCGGTGACGAGCCATCGGCGCAGGTGGTCCAGGCGCTGCGCCTCGTCGAGCTGCTGGGGCTGGAAGGCGTGGGTGTCGACGCCGTTGGGGATGACGGGCGGTGCGTCGTCGAGGTGGAGCAGGCGGACGGCGAGGTCCCGGTCGTGGTCGGAGACGGTGACCAGGTGCCCGGCGTGGACGGCGGCCTGCTTGAGGCGGGCGAGCCAGTAGGCCGAGTGGAGCCACTTCTGCCAGGCAGTGCCCGCGAGCAGGCGGGTTTCGGCGTCGTCGAGACCGGCGGTCTTGGCCAGGCGCCGGATCTCGGTGGCGCGGTGGGGGTTGTCGCTGTGGAGAACGCGGGCCAGGGCGGCCATGGAGACGTTGACGCGCTGGGCGAGGCGGGCGCGCCGGTGCATGGCGTCGATGAGTTTGAGTTCGGTGCCGTGCAGGGTGGTGACGCGCGGGACGCCCGGGTAGGCGGCGCGGGCGCTGGTCTGCAAGTAGCTGAGGTGGTGCAGGTGCAGCAGGCCGGTGCCGGCGCTGCGGTGGTCCAGCAGATGCTGGGTCCAGGCTCGGGTGCGGTGGTCGGCGCCGCCCGGGGAGACGGCGGGGAACAGCGGGTCGGGGCAGTGTCCGCGGTCCTCGTAGGAGGGGTGGAACGGCAGGTTGACACGCCGGGGGTTCATTCCGGCGGTGAACGCGGCCATCGCTTCGTTGTAGTCGTAGGGGCGCAGGTCGAGGCCCTGGTAGAAGGTGGGGCCGTGGGAGGGGTCTCCGGGCTTGCCGAGGGAACCGGCGTGCAGGCGGGTGGTGTGGCCGCGGCGGTCCAGTTCGCGGTGGAGGTAACGGATGACCTGGGCGCTGCCGCCGCGGGGCCAGAAGAGGACGGCGGTGTCCATGGTGTGTCGCATGAGGGTCCTCGTGGAGTCGATCGAGGTGGTGTGAAGGCTACGGGCGGGTGTCGACGATCAGCGGCTGGGCGCCGGAGAGCCTGCCCGCCCAGTACCGCTCGTCGGGGTCCTCGGGAGCGCGGACGGTGACGTCGAGGACCTGGGCGAGGTTGTGCCGGTCGCACAGCGGGAGCGGGTGGTCGAAGACGACGGTGCGCGTGCCCGGGTTGAGGGCGTAGGGCAGAGAGGGGTGGCCGATGTCGGCGAGGTGACGGTCGATGTCCTGGCGGGTCACCGCGGGCCGGCGGGTGGCGGCGTGGGCGCAGCGCTCGCGCTGGATGGCGGGGCAGCGGTTGCCGGTCACGCAGGTGGGGGTGTTGTGGACGCCGGCGCGGTCGGTACGGCCGAGGACATGGGCCAGGGCGCAGGAGTTGGTCTGGAAGAAGGGGTGACCGGCGTATTCGGCGGGGACGCGCTGCACCCACTCCCAGGCGGACCGGGGCCAGACCGAGTCGGCGGCCCGCGGGTCGAGATGGGGGTCGGCCAGCTCGGGCCACAGGCCGGTGATCTGGTCCAGGGCGGTCGGCTTGACCTTCGTGCCTACCGCGACGGTGCACGCCGCGTACCGGGTGACCAGGCCCATGACCCGTTCGATCGCCTCGGGGGTGCTGTTCTGGGGGAGGAACGGGCGCCAGTAGTGGATCACGGGGATGCCGGCGGCGTGCAGGCGGGGGAAGTTATCCCGGAGCGCGTCGTGGTCGATGCCGGCCTCGATGTCGGGGCCGAGGCCGGAGTAGCTGAGGTAGACCACGATGGGCAGCCCGGCGGCGCGGTTGCGGGTGATGCACGCGACGACGTCGTCGGGGATCGCGCACTTGGTGATCAGACAGATCGGGTTGCGGACCGTGGAGGCGCCCAGGACGTCGAGCAGGTCGGTCAGGTGGGCGCGGGTGACGGGGGTGGCCAGAGCGTCGGTGCAGGTGTAGAGGGCGACGACCAGCTCGGGGTGGTAGTAGCGGTGCGTGAGGAGCTGGGCCACCGTCTCTTCGGGGGTGGCGAGCACCTCCGGCCGGGCGCGGGTCAGGCCCAGGTCTTCCAGGTAGCAGTAGCGGCAGCCTTTCGGGCAGCCCTGCACCGGATTGGCGACCAGCCAGGTGTCGTGCTGGTCGATGACCTCTTCGTATTGCGGTGCTCGTCCCATGGGGGTGCTCCTTGAGGGGTGGGCCGCGCCTGACCGGCGGCCCACCCTTCTAGGGGCGGACGGTCAGGACGCGGCGGTGGCGCCCTCCCCGGCGTCAGCGTCGTCGAGTTCCTTGACGAGGCCGCGCAGGGCCGGGCCGTACTCGGGGTGTGCGAGGGCGGAGGCCATCTGCGCGACGAGGTAGCCGACCGGGTTGCCGGTGTCGTACCAGCGGCCCTGGATGACCTGCCCGTACACCGCCCTGGTGGAGGCGTATTCGTTGATGGCGTCGGTCAGGTAGATCTCGCCGGTCCGGTGCTCCTGCCAGCGGCGGGTCTGCTCGCGCAGTTCGTCGATGATGCCGGGGGTGATGACGTAGCCGCCGATGGCCGCGTACGAGGACGGAGCGTCTTCCGGCTTGGGCTTCTCGACCAGACCGGTCAGCCGCAGCAGCCCGCCGTCGAGGTCTTCCTTGACGACCGGGACGCCGTAGCGCTGCGACTCGCTGCGGTCCATGGGCATCAAGGCCAGCACCGGACATGCGGTCTTCTCGTAGGCGCGGATCAGCTGCTGGGCGCGGGGCACCTTCGCGACGAACACGTCGTCGGGCCACAGCACCAGCACCGGCTCGTCCCCGAAGGCGCGGGCGGCATTGAGCACCGGGGTTCCGTTGCCGTACGGACCGTGCTGGTCGAGGTAGGTGATGTGCCCGCGGCGGGCGAGGTCGGCGACCTCTTCCACCGCGTCCGCGTACGCGTCCTTGCCATCGGCACGCAGCTGCTCCACGAGCCCCGGGTTGGGGCGGAAATGGTCCTGGATCAGTCCCTTGCCACCGGAGACGACGATGGTGATGTCGGTGATCCCGGAGTCCACCAGTTCACGCACGGTGTGCTCGATCACCGGCTGGTCGCCGACCGGCAGCATTTCCTTCGGGGTGGCCTTCGTCAGGGGCAGCAGGCGGGAGCCGAGGCCGGCGGCGGGAATCACGGCCCTGCGGATCGTCGGGGACATCGTGTCTCTCTCGGTCGGGGGGGGGGGGGGGGGGGGGGGGGGGGGGGCGGGCCGGCCGGGCCCCCCCCCCCCCCCCCCCCCCCCCAAACCCCCCCCCCCCCCCCCCCGACAACACGAAAGATGGAAGAGCGACGAGCG
>NZ_JBICVG010000018.1:73524-149015 GCF_043198875.1 Streptomyces sp. NPDC048718 | reverse complement strand
GCCCGGTTACATTCCGAACCCGGAAGCTAAGCCTTTCAGCGCCGATGGTACTGCAGGGGGGACCCTGTGGGAGAGTAGGACACCGCCGAACAATCATTGTGGGGAAGCCCCGCACCTTATGGTGCGGGGCTTTTCTGCGTTTACGGGCCGATACCGCGAGGACTCCCGATGGGAGCTCGGTGTGTCGGGTGCCTCGGGAAGGCGGTCCAGGTCCTCCGCGAACCAGCCTTCCGCGCGGGGCGGATGCATCCAGTCGGGCAATGCGGCCATGGGTTCACGGTAGTGGAAGCGGTCGTGGCCGATGGGAGGATGCGGGGACGGTACGAGAGGGGCGGGCGCGTGGGGCGTGGGGAGCGGGAGACCGTCGCCGACGGGGTGCGGCTGTACGAGGCGGCGCGGGCCGTGGCAGGTGATCACGCCCGGGCGGTCGATGCCGTACGGGCCGCGCTGAAGCCGCTCCACGACGCGGCGGTCGCGCGAGAGCTCGACGCCCTGCCGGTCTCCCGGCTACAGGACGTCACCGAGGGGCGACTGCGGCTGGGGAACGTAGAGAAGAACGGTTTTGGCACGGTCGGGCGGGTGCTCGACGCGGGGGCCTATCGGCTGCGGCAGATACCCGGGGTCGGGCAGCGTACGGCCGATCAGGCGCTGGCCGCCGCGCGCCGGCTGGCCGAGGCCGTGCACGAGACGGTCGCCGTGCGCATCGACGTCGACCGGCCCGAGCCGGACACCACCGCGCTCGTGACCGCCCTGCACGTCCTGGTGGAGGCCGGTCCCGGCGCCCGGCGCGCGGTGGACCGCGCGGCGGCGCTGGCCGAGCGGATCGGTCCGCCGCTCGCCGGCGCGAAGCCCGCAGTGGGGCGGTTTCGGATGCTGCTGGCCGGTCAGGAGAAGCGGGCGCGGGCCCTGGCGGCGGTCGCCGAGGTCCGTGAGCTGACGGAGGAGGCGGCGCGGGAGGGCCTGCCCGAGCTGTTCGCGCAGGCCTCGGTGGACCTGCTGCGCGGACCGTCGTCCGAGGTGGCGGCCTGGGTCGACTTCGAGCTGCGCTCCGCCGAGTACTACAGCCTGCTGGCCGAGATCTCCGGCCGGCTGCCCGACGCGGCCGCCGCCGAGGGGTTCCTGCCGGAGGGCATCGCCGAGCGGGTCCGCGCCCAGCAGCTCGACGACACGTACCGGCGGGTCTCGCTGCGCGGCTATCAGGCGTTCGGCGCCCGCTTCGCCCTCGCCCAGCGCAAGGTGGTCCTCGGCGACGAGATGGGGCTCGGGAAGACGATCCAGGCGATCGCCGTCCTCGCGCACCTGGCCGCCGAGGGGCAGAGCCACTTCGTCGTGGTGTGTCCGGCGAGCGTCCTCGTGAACTGGACCCGGGAGATCGAGGCCCGCAGCGCGCTGCGGGCCGTGGTGCTCCACGGGCCCGACCGGCACGAGGCGTTCGCGGACTGGAAGGGCCGGGGCGGGGTCGGGGTGACCACGTACGAGGCGCTGCGCGGGTTTCCGGCGCCGGGCGGCGGGGAGGTCGGGCTGCTCGTCGTCGACGAGGCGCACGCGGTGAAGAACCCGCAGGCCAAGCGGTCGCAGGCGGTCGCGCTGTGGGCGGAGCGCTGTGAACGCGCCCTGTTCATGACCGGGACGCCGATGGAGAACCGGGTCGGGGAGTTCCGCAATCTGGTCCGGATGCTCGACGCCGGCGTCGCGGACGCCCTCGGCGGGCAGGGCGGACCGGTCGGCTCGGTCGCCTTCCGCAAAGCCGTCGCGCCCGTGTACCTCCGGCGCAATCAGGAGGACGTGCTGACCGAACTCCCGAGCCTCCAGCGGACCGACGAGTGGGAGCAGCCGAGCGCGTCGGACGACGCGGCGTACCGGGAGGCCGTGCACGCCGGCAACTTCATGGCGATGCGCCGGGCCGCCTACGCGCGTCCCGCGAACTCCGCCAAGCTGGAGCGGCTGCGCGAGATCGTCCGGGAAGCCGGTGAGAACGGGCAGAAGACGGTGGTCTTCTCGTACTTCAAGGACGTGCTCAGCGTGGTGAAGGACGCGCTCGCCGCAGAACTCGCCGGCGGCGGGGCGACGGTGTGCGGTCCGCTCGACGGCTCGGTTCCGGCCGCGCGGCGGCAGGGGATCGTCGACGAGTTCGCCGCCGTGCCGGGGCCCGCGGTGCTCCTGGCCCAGATCCAGGCGGCCGGTGTCGGGCTCAATATGCAGGCCGCCTCCGTCGTCGTGCTCTGCGAGCCGCAGATCAAGCCGACCATCGAGCACCAGGCGGTGGCGCGGGCCCATCGGATGGGCCAGGTCAGGCCGGTACGCGTGCACCGGCTGCTGACCACCGGGGGCGTGGACGAGCGGCTGGTCGCGATGCTGGAGGAGAAGAGCCGTCTCTTCGACGCGTATGCCCGGCGCAGTGCCGTGGCCGAGGCGGATCCCGACGCCGTCGACGTGTCGGACACCGAGCTGGCCCGCCGGATCGTCGAGGAGGAGCAGGCGCGTCTCGGGGCCGGAGATACGAGCGGGGGCCGGCCTGTGCCCGACCGGCCCTGACCCGACAGGTCCGATCCCCGGCCCTGACCCGGGGTGACCGGACTCCGGCCGTCCGGGCGCGTGAGGATGGCGTGAGGGTGCCGGGTGGGCGGCGAAGTCGCAGGTGAGCGGGCGGCAAGAGGGCGTTAGCGGTACGCAAGCCGGACGGCAAGGGCGGGCGCGACAGTAGAGGTGGCACCGAGTGCGGGGCCGTCCGAACTGAACCGGGGGAAGAAGGACCATGCGTAACCACCGTAAGAACTCCAAGAACACCGTCCTGGCCGTCGCTGCCGTCGCCGCCCTGTCGCTGGGCCTCACCGCCTGTGGCGGCGGGGACGACAAGGGCCGGGACGAGGGCGCCGGGGCCGCCTCCGCCCCCGCTTCGGCTTCCGCGTCCGCCGGCGCCGCGGCCGCGAACGGCTCGCAGGACTCCACCGCGACGGACACGTCCGGCACGACCACCGAGGCCACCACCGCCTCCACCTCCGGCGGCTCGAAGAGCAGCGGTTCGGGCACCGGCGGTTCGGCTTCCTCCGGCAAGGCCGCGGCCCCGGCCGCCGCCAAGGCTTCGGGCTCCACCCCGAGCTGCACGTTCAAGGACGTGAAGGTCACCGCGGAAAAGGCCGACGAGGTCCCGACCGAGCACATCACGCTCACCGCGAAGAACATCTCCGGCCACTCCTGCCGTCTCGAGGGCTACCCGCTGCTCGCGTTCGGCCAGATCCAGACCGCCAAGGACATCCCGGCCGTCGCCAAGAGCAAGCCGGCCGCCCCGGTCGTCCTGGCGGCGGGTGCCCCCGCGTACGCGAATGTGCGCATCGCCAACGGTGGTGTCCACGAGGACAACAAGGTCGTCACCTCCTTCAGCGTCAACTTCTTCACCGGTGGCGCGCCCACCGAGGGCAGCGTCGACGTCAAGGCTCCGGCGGGCGGTCTGGCCGTGGACGAGGCCGTCGCCAAGACGGGCTACTGGACGTACGAGCTGCGCAACGGCGCCGACGAGTTCTGAGCCGGCGGGTTTCGATCCGACGAGCTCCGATCCGGCGGGTACTGACGCGGCCGGCTCCGGGACGACGAACTCCGGTTCCGTTTCCCGGCCTCGGCCCGGCGGCCCGCGGGCCCGGAAGCGGGAAATCCGGAAGCCCGGAACCCGGGCGGCTCCTTGCTCGTCCTCCTGGCCATGAAGGACGGAATCGGCTGTCTTGCTCTTCTGGGCGGCTTCCTGACCGGATTCCTGGTCTGGGGGATGGGTGCGGGTCCCGCTCTGGCCGGGGACTTCGAGGGGGAGGGGCGCAACCTCAGCGTGCTGTGGGTGCAGTTGCCGGTGCTGCTGGTCGCCACGCCCGCCCTCGCGCTCGCCGTCTGGGCGCTGCTGCGCCGCAGGCGGCCCGCGCTGCTCGCCCTGGCGCTGGCGGCGACCCTCCTCGCGGCCGGATGGCTGGGCTCGGAGTGGATGGCGACGACCAAGCCTCGGATCGCGTATGAACAAGGGGCCTGACGTTCGCGCCTGACGTTTCCTCGGTGAATCCGCCTCCGTACTCTCGCGGTTCGCGCTCGGCGCGTCCCGCGAGGAGTGCTTCGAGGAGTGCTTCGAGGAGTGCTTCGAGGAGTGCTTCGAGGAGGAGCGGGCCGCGCTCGTCCGGCACGAGGCGCACGACACCTACCGGACCGGCTGAGGCCCTTCCTCCGGCGGGGCCGCGAGGCCCGTCTTCGCGCCCGCCCCGCACAGCGGTACGACGGTGGTGCCGGGGCGCGGTGGGGTGGCGCGGACGGCGGCCCAGCAGGCGACGCCGGTCGGTTCCACGTACAGTCCGCGTCGCGCCAAGTCGAGCTGAGCCGAACGAAGTTGCTCCTCCGTCACGGTGAGGAAGGTGCCGCCGGTGGCGCGGACCGCGCGCAGGATCTGCGCGGCGCGCGGCGGGTTCGGGATGGCGATGCCCTCGGCCAGGGTGGGCCGGACGGCGGCTGGTTCGGGCAGGTCGTCCGCGCCCGCGTGGAAGGCGGCGGCGAGCGGCGAGACAGCCTCGGCCTGGACCGCGACGAGCGCGGGGCGGCGGTCGACGAGCCCGTGGCCGTACAGTTCCTCGATCGCGAGGGCCACGCCCAGCAGCAGGGTTCCGTTGCCGACGGGGACGACCACGGTGTCCGGGAGCCGGCCGCCGAGGTCCTCCCACAGCTCGTACGCGTACGTCTTCGTACCGTGCAGGAAGTGCGGGTTGTACACGTGCGAGGCGTAGAACACCCCCGGCTCGTCGGCGGCCAGACGGGCCGCGCGGGCCGTCGCCTCGCGGTCCCCGGGGACGATCACCACACGGGCGCCGTGCGCGCGGATCTGCTCCAGCTTCTTCGGCGACGTGCCCTCGGGGACGTACACGGAACAGTCGAGACCGGCGCGGGCGCAGTAAGCGGCCACGGCCGTACCGGCGTTGCCGCTGCTGTCGGCGATGACCGTGTCGGGGCCGAGGCGGCGGGCCAGCTCGGCGAGCATCACCGCGCCGCGGTCCTTGAACGACAACGTCGGTGACAGGAAGTCGAGTTTGGCGGACACCGTGTCGGTCAGCGGGACCAGGGGCGTGCGTCCCTCGCCGAGGCTGATGTGCGGGATCTCGGTGGCGAGCGGAAGAGCTTCCGCGTAACGCCACAGTGAATTCACGCGGGACGGAAGGGACTTCGGGTCCACGGGGGCAGCGGCGAAGTCGAGGTCCCAGGGGCCCCGGCAGCGCGGGCAGCACCAGGTGAGAGCGGACGCGGGGGCATGGGCCCGGCAGCGGGGGCACACGTAGGCCGTCATGGCCGCAAGTCTGTCAGCCGTGTGTCGGCCGTGTGGCGCGACGCTCGGGACTCTTGTGCGATTCCTACGAGTCGGTCAATCTTTCGCTACGTACCCGGACGTGATGAGCGGCGCGGATCCCCCCGTGCGTGCTTGTCATGTCCATGGTGATTGTTGTCGTTCGTCGAACCAGGCACCGCTCCGCGTTTTCCGGTGCCGCACCCCCACCGCAGCGCACCACCTATGAGGAGGACCCCTCACATGTCCGTGATGCGTGACTCGCGCCGCAGGCTCGCCGCTGTCGGCGCCGCGGCCGTCGCCGCCCTCGCCGTCGGCTCCCTCTCCGGCCTCCCGGCCGCCGCCGCCCAGGGCCCCGCCGAAGGTGTCGTCCTGAACGCCGGTGCGGAAGGGACCGTCCCCGGCAGCTACATCGTCACCCTGCGCGACTCCGCCGCCCGCGCGGACTCGCCGCAGGGCCGGGCCGTCGCGACGAAGTTCGGCGCCAAGATCAAGCGGACGTACCACGCCGCGCTCAACGGCTACGCGGTCGAACTCTCCGAGGCACAGGCCAGGAAGCTCGCCGCCGACCCGGCCGTGGCCTCCGTCAGCCAGAACCGCCGCTTCACGATCGACGGCGCCCAGCCCTCCCCGCCGTCCTGGGGCCTCGACCGGATCGACCAGAAGGCGCTGCCGCTCAACCAGAGCTACACGTACCCGGACACCGCCGGCCAGGGCGTCACCGCGTACATCATCGACACCGGTGTCCGCATCACCCACGGTGACCTCGGCGGCCGCGCCTCCTACGGCTACGACGCCATCGACAACGACAACACCGCCCAGGACGGCCACGGTCACGGCACCCACGTCGCCGGCACCGTCGCGGGCAACTCGTACGGCGTCGCCAAGAAGGCGAAGATCGTCGGTGTCCGCGTCCTCGACAACTCCGGTTCCGGCACCACCGATCAGGTCGTCGCCGGCATCGACTGGGTGACCGCGAACGCCGTGAAGCCGGCCGTCGCCAACATGAGCCTCGGCGGCGGGGTCGACACCGTCCTCGACGACGCGGTGCGCCGCTCGATCGCCTCCGGGGTCACGTACGCCGTCGCCGCCGGCAACGAGACCGACAACGCGGCCAACCACTCGCCGGCCCGTGTCGCCGAGGCCATCACGGTCGGCGCGACGACGTCCACCGACGCCAAGGCCAGCTACTCCAACTACGGCGCGGGGCTCGACCTGTTCGCGCCCGGCTCGTCCATTACCTCGTCCTGGAACACCAGCGACACGGCCACCAACACCATCTCGGGCACGTCGATGGCCACCCCGCACGTCGTGGGTGCCGCGGCGCTCTACCTGGCGGACCACCCGACCGCGACCCCGGCCCAGGTCGAGGCGGCCCTGACCACCGCCGCCACCCCGAACGTGGTGACCAGCCCCGGCACCGGCTCCCCGAACCGGCTGCTGTACGTGGGCAGCGGCGACACCACCCCGCCCACCGGCAAGCGCTTCGAGAACAACACGGCGTACACGATCAACGACAACGCGACCGTCGAGTCCCCGATCACCGTCACCGGTGTCACCGGCAACGCCCCGGCCACCCTCCAGGTCCCGGTGAACATCAGCCACACCTACATCGGTGACCTCCAGGTCCAGCTGATCGCCCCCGACGGCTCGGCCTACACGCTGAAGGCGTTCGGCACCGGCGGCAGCGCCGACGACATCAACACCACGTACACCGTCAACGCCTCCTCGGAGGTCGCGAACGGCACGTGGAAGCTGCGGGTCACGGACAACTACACGTACGACACCGGCCGGATCAACTCCTGGGCGCTGCAGTTCTGATCTGACGCGGGCGCGCGCGGAGCGGGAGTGAGGAGGGGGGGGGGGGGGGGGGGGGGGTGTGCGCGGGGGGGGGGGGGGGGGGGGGGGGGGGGGGGGGGGGGGGGCCGGGCCCCCCCCCCCCCCCTCTTCCGCGTGCGTCGGGGCCGGTGAGGCTCGCAAGATCGCCCCCTTGGCCCCGAAACACGTAGGATGCGCGCGCCCGTTCGAATTTAATTCCCGTCCCGATGAGGAGCACCGTACTCGTGGACCCCGCCCCGCCGCCGCAGGATTCCCCGACCCCGCAGCCGCCCCAGGAGCCGGGGCAGGACGGATCCGCTTCCGAGGCTGTGCCCGGGGCCGAGACTGTGTCCGGGTCCGCGACCGAGGCCGCCTCGCCTTGGGCCGCTCCCGACATGGCCAAGGGGTCGGCGCCGGGTGCCGGGGCCGACGCGGGTGCGGGGGCCGGCGTCGGCCAGGCGCCCGTGCCCGGCCCCTACGGGAGCCCGCCGCCCGGCCCGTACGGGGTGCCGGGCCCGTACACCTCGCCCATGCCCGGCCCTTACGGCCCCTACGGGACCGGCGCGGTCCCGTACGGGATGCCGCCCGCTCCCCAGCCCGCCACCAGCGGCCTCGCGGTGGCCTCCCTCGTGAGCGGCATCGTGTGCTGTCTGCCGCCGCTCGGGCTGGTCCTCGGCCTGATAGCCCTGCCCCGCATAAAGAAGAGGCAGCAGCGGGGCAAGGGTCTCGCCGTCACCGGCATCGTCCTGTCCGCGGTGTCCAGCCTGCTGATGGGCCTGGGTTTCGTGACGGGCGCGTTCTCCGACTTCTGGTCGGGAGTCAGGGACGGTGTGCGGGAGGCCGGTTCCTCGGCCGAGTCCCTGGGGCTGAAGAAGGGCGACTGCTTCCGTATCGACCTCACGTCGGAGGAGCCCGTCGACGACGTCGAGAAGATCGCCTGCACCCGACTGCACGAGGGTGAGGTCACGGGGCGTTTCAAGGTGACGGGCTTCACCGGGTGGCCGGGCATCGAGGCCGTCGACGAGATCGCCGAGGAACGCTGCGACCGGTTCAACAAGGCGTACGCGATGGACACCTGGGCCCTTCCCGAGTCCGCGGGCGTCTACTACTTCGCGCCCGAGAAGCGGGGCTGGAAGGCCGGGGACCGCACGGTGGTCTGCGGGATCGTCACCGACGAGGACCTCTTCGCCGCTTCCGTGCGCGTGGACGAGACCACGCTCGACTCCGAGCAGCTGCACTACCTCCGCACCATGAACTCCATCGACGACGCCCTCATGACGGAGCCGGAGGCGGACGCGGACGAGGACCTGGGGTCCAACCGGAAGTGGGCCCGGGCGGTGCACCGCGCGGTCACGACGGCGTCGAGCGAGCTGAGCGGGCACGACTGGACGCACCCCGCCGACGCGCGGGTCGCCCGGCTGACGAAGGACCTGGACGAGGCGGCGCGGAGCTGGCACCAGCTGGCGACGGCGAAGGACGCGGATGCCTTCTGGGAGGCATATGACGCGGCGTTCGAGGGGCTGGCGAGGGAGAAGGAGGTGGCCTCGCGTTCCGCGCTGCGGCTCCACGCGGTTCCGCCGGCCGACGGCAGTGAAGACGACGGCGGCAGCGGCAGCGGCAGCGGCAGTGGCAACGGTGGTGACGGCGGCGGCGAGAAGGTCTGATCGCTCGGGGAATTCCGACGGGAGTTCGGTGGCTATACCTGCGGTAAGGGCCTGCGTAAAGGCGAATCATCACTTCGAGTGAAACTCTGGCCCATGCTTGCGGCTGTGCACCCTCGGTTGCGAATCTGTGGCTCACAGTCAAGCTGAGGGGAGTGTCCAGCGATGTTCGGTGACCAGCCCGCTTATCTGCGCGTGGCGAGCGATCTCCGGGAGAAGATCGCCAACGGTTCGCTTCCCCCGCACGCCCGGCTTCCCTCGCAGGCTCGTATCCGCGCGGAGTACGGGGTGTCGGACACCGTCGCGCTGGAGGCGCGCAAGGTCCTCATGGCCGAGGGGCTGGTCGAGGGGCGCTCCGGCTCGGGGACCTACGTGCGCGAACGGCCCGTGCCGCGCCCGATCGCCCGTTCCGGGTACCGCCCGGCGAGCGGGGCGAGCTCCTTCCGGCAGGAGCAGGCGGCCGACGGGGTGCGCGGCACCTGGGAGTCGAGCAGTGAGCAGGAGCCGGCGAGCGCCGAGATCGCGGAGCGGCTCGGCGTCGAGGTGGAGGAGCGGGTGATGCGCACCCGGTACGTGTACCGGGACGGGGGCGAGCCGATGATGATCTCCACCTCCTGGGAGCCGCTCTCCGTCACCGGCCGGACCCCGGTGATGCTTCCCGAGGAGGGCCCGCTGGGCGGGTGCGGGGTCGTCGAGCGGATGGCCGCGATCGACATCGTCGTGGACAACGTGGTGGAGGAGATCTCGGCCCGGCCAGGCGTCGCGGGGGAGCTGCTGACCCTCGGCGGGGTGCCGGGGCATGTGGTGCTGGTGATCGAGCGGACGTACTACGCCTCCGGGCGCGCGGTGGAGACCGCCGACATCGTCGTTCCGGCGGATCGCTACAAGCTGGCGTATCACCTGCCGGTGCGCTGACCGGTCTGCTGCCGGCCGTCGGCCGCCGAGGGGGGAGGGCCGGTCGGTGTCTGCCGCCGCGATCACGGCGGCGGGCACCGGACGATCGCGCCGAAGTGGTGTGTCCGCGTCGTTACTGGCCGGATACTTTCCTCTTCGTAAAAACCCGTATCCGCTGAGTAAAGGTCGGGCGTAAGCTCGGGCATATGCGGATCGCGATTTCCGGGGTCTCGTGGCGTGCGACCGGAGCGGCGGAGGGGGAAGTCCGATGACTGACAGTGGTTCCGATCTGAACTGGCTGGTCATCCGGCAGGACGACAACGGCGGCCGCTACCGCGTCGGCCGGTACGCGACCCAGGACGAGGCGCAGCGGATCGCCGACAGCTTCGAGGACCGCGGGCACCGGCAGACCTACTGGGTCGAGCGCGTCGGTCAGCCCGCGCTCTGACGCGGGATCCCCGGGCTCCGGCCGGCGCGCCGGGGGTTACGCTCCGCCCCATGACAGATCAGTGCACCGACCCCGTCGTGGTCGTCGCCGGAGCCCTTGTCGACGGGGGCCGGCTGCTCGCCGCGCGCCGCAGCACCCCCGCCGAACTCGCGGGCCGCTGGGAGCTGCCCGGCGGCAAACTCGAACCGGGGGAGAGCCCCGAGGAAGCACTCGTCCGGGAACTGCGCGAAGAGCTGGGCGTCGAGACCGAGATCGGTGACCGTATCCCCGGCGAGTGGGTGCTGAAGCCCGGTTACATCCTGTGGGTGTGGGGTGTCGGTCTGCGCTCCGGGAGGCCGGAGCCGCGGCAGGAGCACGACGAGCTGCGCTGGCTGACCCGCGGTGAACTGGACTCCGTCGACTGGCTCGACCAGGACCGCCCCGCCGTCGCCGAGGCCGCGGCCCGGCTGCTGCCCGCGTAGTCCTCGCGGGTGGGCCGGCGCACCGGCGTACGGACGTACGAGCATGTGGCCGTGAGATCGATCCGGCTCCCGAGGGCCGGCGGTCCGGACGGTCGGGCGCCTCGCCGGTGCGGGCCGGTCCGCTCCTCGCGCCGGTCCCGTACGCCCGGTCCACCTCGTACACAGTCCTCCGTACGCCGTTCGTACCACCACGTTCCGCCCGGCGGCGCCGTCGCGATATCCCTATCCAGATTCGGGTATGTCGGTAGTAACCGCCCGAAATAGGACGTGGGTCTTGTGATCGACACCGAAGGCGATTGTGCCGAGTGGCATTTCCCGGCCGAAGCCAATGCCGTGCGCACAGCCCGCCATGCGGTCCGGGACACCCTGCGGACCTGGCGGCTGGAGGGCGCGTTCGGGGATGTGACCGTCCTCCTCGTCAGCGAGCTGGTGACCAACTCGCTGCGTTACGCCTCCGGCCCCATCGGTGTCCGTCTGGTGCGCCGTCACCCCGACGGGAACGGGTCCGGCGGCCGGTCCGGGGAGGTGCCCACCCTCCGTGTGGAAGTCTCCGATCCGCTCCCGGAATGGCCCACCACCCGCCTGGCCGGCCCCGACGACGAGGGCGGCCGGGGCCTTCAGCTCGTCGCCCGTTCCGCCCGCCGCTGGGGGACCCGAGTGGGCGGCAGCGGTAAAACGGTGTGGTTCGAGCTCGCCCTCCCTGGTGAGTAAGAAGAGTGGGACGACGATCAGCGGGCCTCGGCCGGAGACGAACGAGATCACCCTGTGATCGTGAACGTCGTGCCGACCAGGGCCATCGTGCTGAATACTGCGCACATGGCCGGTCCGGTGCGGTGAGCTGGAGGGGACGGTCGCGTGAGCGAGATACCTGAGACGGCGAACGGGGCGACGCGTGGCGTCGTGTGGCAGAGCAGCCCGCCCGGGTCGATCTATGACTACATCCGGGTCGCCTCCTTCTCGATCGGCCCCGACGGGCTGGTCGACCAGTGGAGCAGACGCGCCGCCGAACTCTTCGGAGTAAGCGCCGAGGAGGCCCGGGGCAAGGACCCGGTCGAGGTGTTCATGCCCGCCCACCTCCGCGAGCGCGGCCATCGCAGGGTCCGGGAGATCCTGGACGGCCGGGAGTGGACGGGCCTGGTCCCCTTCCACCAGCCGGGCGAGGAGCGTCCGCACGGCATCGCCGAGATGTACGTGATGCCGAGCGAGACCGGGAACGGGCAGCGGGCCGCGCTGTGCGTCGTGGTCGATGTCCGCGCCCTGCGCCGGATCGAGACCGACCTCGCCGCCTCGCAGGCTATTTTCGGCCAATCCCCCTTCGGTTTCCTGCTCTTCGGCACCGATCTCACCGTGAAGCGCACCAACCGCCGCTTCGCCACCGTCTTCGGCGGCACCACCGACGACCACCGCGGCCGGACCGCGTACGACTATCTCCCCCACGCCGAGGCCGAGCGGATGACCGCCGCCCTGCGCAAGGTCCTGGAGACCGGCGAGGCCGTCACCGATCTGGAGATCGTCGGCGCCGCCCCCGGCGCCAGGGACCGGCGCCACTGGTCCATCAATCTCTACCGGGTGCACAGCGGCAGCGGCCGTCCCGTCGGGGTCGCCGGTCTCGGCATCGACGTCACCCGCCGCCACAACGCCGCCCGCGAGGCGGCCAGCGCCCGCCGCAACCTCGCCCTGCTCAACGAGGCCGGCGCCCGTATCGGCACCACCCTCGACCTCCAGGCCACCGCCCGCGAGCTGCTGGACGTCGCCGTCCCCGGCTTCTGCGACTTCGCGGCCGTCGACCTCTACCAGGGGCTGCTCACCGGCGACGAGGCCCCGCCCGGCCGCTGGGGCGGCTCCCAGGACATCGGGTACGGGGCGGGCAGCGCCGAGGTGCGCCGGGTCGCCGTCGCCAGCGCGGTGCCCGACACTCCCGTACGGCTCGGGCGGCAACGGCACACCGGGGCCGTGGGCCTAGACGTACCCCCGGCGCGTGACGGGGAGGCGGCCGAGGCCGGGAACGCCGGCGAGATGTCCCACGGCACGGCGTCCCATGGCACGGGCACGCCCGGCCCCGCGTCCCCCGAAGCCGCGTCCGACCGGGCGATGGCCCCCGCCCCCCTCGCGGGCGGCGCGTGCGGCGACCCCGCCCCCATCAAGGTCGGCTCCGTCCACCGCTTCCCCTTCAACTCGCCCTGCGCCGGAGCCCTGCGCACCGGCCGTCCGCACACCGTCCCCGGCCCGGACGGCAGCGTCGTCCAGTCCACCCTCGTCGTCCCGATGGTCGCCCACGACACCACCGTCGGACTCGCCCAGTTCTCCCGTGCCATGGGCAGCGAGCCCTTCGGCGAACGCGACCGCGCCCTCGCCGTCGAACTCGCCGCCCGCGCCGCCGTCTGCATCGACAACGCCCGCCTCTACCGGCGCGAGCACGAGCGCGCCCTCATCCTCCAGCGCAGCCTGCTGCCGCCCGGCGACCCGGAGGCCGCCGGGCTCGACATCGCCTGCCGCTATCTGCCCGGCACGGTCGGCTCCGAGGTCGGCGGCGACTGGTTCGACGTCATCGAACTCCCCGGCCACCGCACCGCCCTGGTCATCGGCGACGTCATGGGCCGCGGGCTGCGCGCCGCCGTCGCCATGGGCGAGCTGCGCACGGCCGTACGCACCCTCGCCCAGCTCGACCTCGAACCCGCCGAGGTGCTGTCCCACCTCGACGAGATCGCCCGCGGCCTCGGCGCCCCGGGCGGCGCCCAGCAGTCCGCCCGCGCGCACAAGAGCCGCGGCCCCGAACTGTCCGAGGTCTACCTCGCGACCTGCGTCTACGCCGTCTACGACCCGGTCACCCGCCGCTGTACGTTCGCCAACGCGGGCCATCTGCCGCCCGCGCTGGTCGAACCCGGCCGGGCGGCCCGGCTGCTCGACGTACCGCCGGGGATGCCGCTCGGCGTCGGCGGCGAGCCGTTCGAGGAGGTCACCGTCGAACTGCCCGAGGGTGCGCTGCTCGCCCTCTACACCGACGGGCTCGTCGAATCCCGCGACCATCCGCTGGACGAGGGCCTGAAGGCCTTCCGCACCGCGCTGACCGGCCCGGACCAGCCGCTGGAGGACGTCTGCGACCACGTCCTGACCACCCTCGACACCGGGCACGGCGAGGACGACATCGCCCTGCTCATGGCGAGGATCCAGGGCCTGCCCGGCGACGCCGTGGGGGACTGGCGGCTGCCCCGCGAACCCCGTTCGGTCGGCCGCGCCCGCGAACTGGCCCGGGCCCAGCTCACCGCCTGGGAGCTGGAACCGTTGGTGGACACCGTCGAACTGCTCGTCAGCGAACTCGTCACCAACGCTCTGCGCTACGGCGAGGGCGAGATCCGGCTGCGGCTGCTGCGCGAACGCACCCTGGTCTGCGAGGTGTGGGACGCGGGTCTGGTCCAGCCCCGGCGCCGGCGCGCCAAGGACACCGACGAGGGCGGCCGAGGGCTCCAGCTCGTCGGTCTGCTCAGCGCGGGGTGGGGGGCGCGCCGTACGCCGCACGGCAAGACGGTGTGGTTCGAGCTGGCGCTGCCGGGCGGGGAGGGGGCGGCGGAGCCGACGGTCGACCAGCTGCTCAGCATGTTCTGAGTGTTCTGACGGACGGCAGGAGGCACGGGGGAGGCTTCGCGCGTGGAGTGGTTCGAACAGGCCCAGGAAGCGGAACGACGCCAGGACTGGGACACGGCCATCGCGGTGGTGAGCGCCCATGCCGCGCGCCACTCCGGTGATGAGGCCTGGCACGACAGTCATTTCTGGCATATGCACTTGCTCGCCCAGGCGGGACGGCTCCCGGAACTCGCGGAACGCGCTCCGACGTGTGTCCACGCGCGTCGGAAACTGAACAGAGCGCTGAGCGAGC
Organism: Streptomyces sp. NPDC048718; assembly: GCF_043198875.1. Classification (NCBI taxonomy): domain Bacteria; kingdom Bacillati; phylum Actinomycetota; class Actinomycetes; order Kitasatosporales; family Streptomycetaceae; genus Streptomyces; species Streptomyces sp. NPDC048718. The sequence goes on along the minus strand of NZ_JBICVG010000018.1, from coordinate 134,557 downwards.
GGGGGAGGGAGACGGAGCTGCGCACGCGCGCCGAGGACGGCGACCGTGACGCGTTGTACGTCGTTCTCCGGCTGCTGTGCGTGTCGCGGCGGGTCGAGGAGGCCCGTCGAGTGGTGCGGGACGTCGCCCCAGAGCATGAGTACGCACACGGGATCGTGGCCCGTTACTGATCGCTGTACCGCCGATTGCCGCCGAGGTCTGCCGGGTCTGCCGGGCGTGGCGTACGGGGTCAGCTCCGGCTCAGCGGCCCCAGGCGGCGGCGCGTGGTCTCGCCGCCGTAGGCCACGACGACCGGGCCGGTGTCGTCTCCGATGCCGTCCTTGGAGCCGGGGAGGACGATGCCGCCGAGTACGGCTCCGCCGAGGCCCGCGCGGCCGATTCCGGCGGGACTGCCCGCCGTGCCGCCCAGGCCGGCGGGGTTTCCGTACCGCCGTACGTCCTGTTCGGCGAGATCCCGCGCGAGCCTGGCGAACCGTTCCGCCTGCTGGGCCTCGATGAGTGCGGACTGGGGTGCGGTGGCGGCGAGCTGTCCGGACAGGTCGAGCCGGCGGCGGGCCTCGGCCAGGCGGGTGCGGGCCTCGGCGCCGGCCGCGCCCCGGTGGGCGGTCACGTAGCTGTCGGCCGCGCCGAGTGCGGCGCGGGCGGTCAGGGTCGCCGGGCCGAGCAGCGCGTGGGCGCGCGGGGCGGTGCCGGGGGCCTGGTCGAGGGCGGCGCCCGCGGCCACGACCAGGCGCAGCGCGTCCAGCGGGTCGTACCGGCCGGAGGCCACCTCCGTCCGTACCTCCGCGAGCGCGGCGGCGGCGCGCCGGACCCGGCCCCGGGGGTCGGCCGAGGGCCCGCCGTCCGGCGGCTCCCGGAGCAGCGGACCGGCCTCGGCCAGGGCGGCCTCGGATGCGGTGAGCGCGCCGGGCAGCTCGGCTTCGGCCGCCGCGAGTTCGGCGGCCCGCCGCTCCACCGCCTCGGTCAGCAGGGCCGTCTGGCCGACGGCGGACTCGGCGGCCCGGACGTACCCGGCGGCGGAGGCCGGATCGCCCTCGTCCAGGCACTGGTGGGCCTGATTGACGGTGAGCGTGGCGAACACCAGCCGGTCCTTGGCCTGCTCGACGTGGTCGCAGACCGGAGCCGCGGCGGACGCGGGGTACCGCGCGCGCAGCGCGGCCAGCGCCGTCTGCGCCGAGGCCACCGGGCCGGTCCGGGCGCGGAACGCGCGCTCGGCGTCCGCCAGCGCCCCGGGGGCGGTGCGCTCCCGGTCGCGCAGCCGGTCGAAGGCGGTCGCCTGGGCGTCGAGACGGGCTCCGGCGGCCGTGCAGCGGCGCAGGATCTCGTCGAGGAGGGCGCGGCGGCTCGCGTCGTCCTCGGGTACGTCGTCGTCGAGCTGTTGCCGCAGCCCGAACGCGGCAGCGACCTCGTCCCGCGCGAACACCACGGCCTCGGCGAAGGGTTCCAGGGCCGCGGCGCCGCACCGGGCGGTGACGGCGTCCAGTTCCTCCCGGCTGGTGCGGACGGCGTCGTCGGCGGCGATGAGAGCCCGCCGGGTGCGGTGGCCGAGCGTGTCGAGCGGGGCGGCCGGCGGTTCCCGGGGAGTGCCCCAGCCCGCGCCCCCGGCGGCGGCGCCCCAGCCCTTGCCGCCGGGGGTGGTACGGGTCGCGGTGCGGCGCCGGCGCTTGGTGTAGCCGTACGTGGTCACGACGCCCACCACGCCGACCAGGGCCACGGGCAGGATCAGATCGCCGCCCGAGGAGTGGGCGGCGGCCGGTACGGCGAACGGCACGACCGGCGGGACGCGGGTGATCGGCGCGGTGGGTGGGGTGGCGGGCATGGTGGTGGAGGCGGGCGAGGCGGGCGAGGCGGCGTGGGGGCCGGGCCCGGCGGAGGCGGCGGGCATGAGCGGCCAGCACACCGTCACCAGTGCCGAGAGCAGGGCCACGCTGGCTCTTCGCGTCACAAAAAGGAGGCTATGTCCGGGGTGGGAGGTCCGCGACCGGGCCGTTCGGCCCCTCCGAAGGCCTTGCCGAAACCATTTTCCACAGGCCTGCGTCACTGTCGGTGACTGACGCTACCGTGAGGGCAGTGAGCAACGGGTGAACCGACGACTCCGGGGGGCCAGGGTGAGCGAACGACAGCAGCGACGCCAGGGACGGTGGCGGCGCGGGTGGCGGCGGGGGCGCTGGTGGGTGCTGGGATTCGTCCTGGTGCTTCTTGTACCGGTACTGGTCGCGGGTACGGCGCTGCGGCTCAACTACACAGGGGAACCGGCGGCCGGCACCACGAGCCGTGGCAAGGACGTCATCTGGCTCGGGCACGCCTGGGTCGACGGCCGCAAGAGCGACGCCGACCTCGCCGCCTTCGCCGCGCGGATCAAGGGCACGGGCATACGCGATCTCTACGTCCACGCCGGACCGCTGGAGCACGACGGCACCCTGCCCGCCGACCGTCACCCGCGGGCGCGGTGGCTGACCGACGCCGTCCACCGCACGATGCCCGGGATCCGGGTGCACGCCTGGCTGGGCGACGTGCTCGCGTCCGAAGGCCCGACCGGGCTGCGCATGGAGGACGCCGCGACCCGGACCGCGGTGACGGGATCCGCCCGGCAGATCCTCGACACCGGCTTCGACGGCGTCCATTTCGACTTCGAGCCGCTGCACTCCGGCGACCGGGACTATCTGTCCCTCCTCGACGAACTGCGCCGGCTCACCCGCGCGCGGCACGCCCTGCTGTCGATCGCCGCACACCAGATAGACCCGCTGCCGGCCGCCCACCGGGTCGCCGGTGTGGTGAGCGGAGGCCGCCAGAAGTGGTGGTCGCAGGAGTTCTTCGGGCAGGTCGCCCGGCGGGTCGACCAGATCGCGGTGATGTCGTACGACACCTGGATGCCACTGGAGGGCCTGTTCGGCGGCTATGTCGCCCAGCAGACCGCACTCGCCCTGGAGGTGACGCCCGAGAGCACCGATCTCCTCATGGGCGTGCCCTTCTTCCACGACAACGGCATGGGGCACCACGCGTCGGCCGAGACGGTCTCCGCCGCCGTCCGGGGTATACGCCTCGGTCTGAGCCGTACGGACCCGCACCGCGAGCGCTTCGGCCTCGCGCTCTATGTCGACTTCGCCGCGGAGGAGGGGGACTGGACGGCGTACCGGAAGGACTGGAACGGAGCACTGACACCGAGGTGATCGCCGAGGGGTGATCCCCGGAGGCCGCCGCGTTCCCGCGCCTCGCCCTCCCGACGGGGTGCGACGGGGTGCGACGGGGTACGACAGATGCCGGCCGCTACGGCGCGTGGCGGTCGCGCATGCCCAGCCCCTCGTCGTCGGAGGCCGAGTCGGCCCACATCGTGCGGTCGTACGGGGTGTCGGGGATGGTCACGATGCTCTCGGCGCGGCCCTCGACGGGGGTCACGGGTCCGCCCGGCCGCTCCTCGGAGAGGCTTCGTTCCAGCTGTCCGACAGTGCGGACCAAGTCCTCAAGGCAGCGCTTCACGGCCGCCAGATCGTCCTGAACGGACATGCTCGCCCTCACTTCCGCGTGGGCCCGCAGGGTGCCGCGGGCCGGGCTGCGGCCTCCGCGAGCGCGCGTGCGGCGGTGGGGTGCGCGGTGGGCGGTGATCGGTGAGCGGCGGGCGGGTTACGCGCGCCGCCGCCCCTCGTCGCCCCTCGTCATCCCGCGTCGTCCCCTCGTTCACTGCCGTCCGCCGCCGTCGTTCCCGCCGGAAGCCGGGTGCACGTGATGCCACTTCTCCGGAGCGTGCCCCTGCCGCGAGGAGATTGGGCCGCACGAGTGGGGTTGGCCGCGGGTGCCGCCGTGTCTCCGTCACCGGAACCGCTCCGTCCTCTTCAGTGTAGGAGCAATAGGTGTGATCATCTCCAAATGTCACAATCCGGACGAAGGGGTACATGTCATGGCCCAGGTCGGCGTCCCTCGCGGGAGGACGGGCTTCCGGAGCCCCCGCTCCCGCACGCTCCGTTCCGTCGCCACCCTCGGCAGCGCGGTGCTCACCCTCTCCGTACTCGCCGGATGCAGCTCCGGGGGCGAAGGCGACGACCAGCCCACCGCCGCCCAGGACGACGCCCCGGCGGCCCGCGACAAGATCACGGACGGGGGAAGCCTGCGCTGGGCCGTCGACGCGGTGCCCACCACCCTCAACACCTTCCAGGCCGACGCCGACGGGGCCACCGCCCGCATCGCCGGAGCCGTCCTGCCCGCGCTGCACACCCTCGACGAGCGCGGCAGGCCCAAGCTCAACCCCGACTACCTGGAATCCGCCGAGATCGTCGAGACCGAGCCCCGGCAGGTGGTCCTCTACAAGCTCCACCAGCAGGCGGTGTGGAGCAATGGCCGGGAGATCGGCGCCCCCGACTTCGTCGCCCAGTGGCGTGCCCTCAGCGGCCGCAACACCGCCTACTGGACCGCCCGCAACGCGGGCTACGAACGGATCGAGAAGATCGAGCGCGGCAAGAACGACCTGGAGGTACGGGTCACCTTCGCCAAGCCCTACGCCGACTGGCGGGCCCTGTTCACCCCGCTGTACCCCAAGGAGGTGATGGGCTCCCCGGACAGCTTCAACGACGGCGCCCGCACCGCGCTGAAGGCGACCGCGGGGCCGTTCACGCTGAAGTCCGTCGACCGCGACAGCGGACACGTCACGCTCGCCCGCAACCCGCGCTGGTGGGGCAGGACCGCCAAGCTCGACAGCATCGTGCTGACCGCGGTGCCCCGCGCCGAGCGGGCCGCCGCGCTCGCCGCCGGGAAGCTGGATCTGGCGGACGTCGACCGCTCCGCCGCCGAGCGGATCGCCCTCGCGGTCCGCGACGCGCGCTCGGGCCACGCCGGGACGAAGGCGCTCACCCATGGCCCCGGCGCCGGGATCACCCCCGCCGCCGCGTTGAAGTCCTGGGCGCTGGCGTACGGCTCCGACGAGGAGAAGGCCGCCGAGGCGCAGGCCGCCCGGGAGCAGAACCAGGAAGCCGTCGAGCGGTACGCGCGCGAGCAGAAGGGCCTCGGCCGCTTCGTCGTCCGCAAGTCCCTGGAGCCCGCCTACACCCAGCTCTCCCTCAACGGGGAGACCGGGCCGCTGTCCGACGAGCGGGTCCGCCGGGCGGTGGCCCGCGCGCTCGACCGCAAGGAGCTCGCCGAGGTCGTCCTGAAGCCGCTCGGTCTGCCCGCCCAGCCCCTGGGCAGCCATCTCGCGCTCGCGGGGCAGGCCGCGTACGCCGACAGCAGCGACGCCCTCGGCGCGCAGGACACCAAGGAGGCGCAGGCGCTGCTCGCGGACGCCGGCTGGGTGCCGGGCGGCGCGCTGAAGAAGCCGCAGGCCAAGACGAAGGCGGGCAGCGAGGCCGTCAAGCCGGACGCCGCCGGTGAAGACACCGAGAAACCCGAGAAACCCGAGAAGACCGAGCAGTCCGGAGAGGCCGGGAAGACCGGCGAGAAGAAGAAGTCCGACGACAAGACCGCCCGCGGCGCCGCCAAGCACGGGGCGGCCGACGACGACGTCCCCACCAACGACGGTCTCTACATCGTCGGCGAGGACGACAAGCCCGGCGACCGCCGGCCCGCCGCCGCACTCGTCGGTGGCCGTCCGGCCCGCCCCGCTGACGTCCTCGCCCCGGCGCTCGCCGCCGGCACCGCCTTCCAGAGCGCCGCCCTGCTCCGCCAGGCCGAGGCCCTCGACCTGGTCATCGACCGCGAGGCGGGCGCGGAACCGGAATCCCGCCCCCGCGCCGACAGCCACGCAGGCACCAGGCCCGCAAGCCAGGACAAGGGCGGCGCCCAGGCCCAGACCGAGCCCCGCACGGAGCCGCAGGCCGGCGCTCACCCCGCCCACCCCGTCGCCGGCGCCTACGCCCCGCGCGGCACCGCCGCCCCGGCCCCCGCCGCCGTGGACGGCGCGAACCAGGCGCTCGGCAAGGACGGCAAGCCGCTCAGCCTCCGCTTCGTCCTGCCCTCCGGGCCGGGCTCGGAGTCGCTGCGCGCGGTCGGCGACCGGATCGTGCGGATGCTGGACGCGGTCGGGATCCGTACCGAGGTCACCAAGGTCCCGGACGACAGCTTCTTCAAGGACCACATCGCCTCCGGCGACTACGACCTGGCCCTCTACTCCTGGCCCGCGACCGCGTACCCGGCCACCGACGCCCGTCCGATCTACGCCAAGCCCGAGCCCGCCTCGGACGGCTCGCTCATCGTCGAGCAGAACTACGCGCGTGTGGGCACCGACCGGATCGACCAGCTCTTCGACCAGGCGGCGGCCACCCTCGACGAGGACGAGGCCCGCGACCTGGTCCGCCAGGCCGACGCCCGGATCTGGGCCGCGGCCGGTTCGATCCCGCTCTATCAGCGCCCGCAGCTGGTGGCGGCCAAACCGGACATCGTGAACGCGGGCGCCTGGGGCCTCGCCGCCCCGCGCTACCAGGACATCGGGTACAAGAAGCCCGGATCGAGCGGCCCGGACAAGGAGTCCGGGGGGACCAAGGGGAACAACGAGAACAGGGAAACCGGGGAAAACCGGGAAACCGGCGAGAGGCGTTAGCGTTTCCTTTCGAAGCGGCGGCCCCCGCCGGGGCCCCGCACCGGCTGAAAGGCCATGTCGCAAGCTCAGAAGCGGCTCAATTTCCTTGCCCGCCGGGGCCTGCGGCGGGCAGGATCGCGACCGACCCTTGACCCGGCAGCAGGACCCGGAACCGGCTTCGCCCCGAACCTCTCCGCTCGGCTCCGGTGTACGTCGAACCCCTCAGTAGACCCTCTCGGATCACCTCCCGGGAAGCCCCTTGCGTGGCAGCCCCGTACCATGGGGGATAGCCGTGGCGCGTCCGCCCGGCGGGCGTAAGAGGAACAGACGCCGATTCCCACGATCCGAGAGAAGCGCAAGCCACCCATGCCCACGCGCCACGACATCCGTAACGTCGCCATCGTCGCCCACGTCGACCACGGCAAGACGACCATCGTCGACGCCATGCTCAAGCAGGCCGGTGCCTTCGCCGCCCACCAGCAGCTCGACGACCGCATGATGGACTCGAACGACCTGGAGCGTGAGAAGGGCATCACGATCCTCGCCAAGAACACGGCGGTGAAGTACCACCCCAAGGACGGCGGGGCGCCCATCACGATCAACATCATCGACACCCCCGGTCACGCCGACTTCGGTGGCGAGGTCGAGCGTGGTCTGTCGATGGTCGACGCCGTCGTTCTGCTCGTGGACGCGTCCGAGGGCCCGCTGCCGCAGACCCGCTTCGTGCTGCGCAAGGCCCTTCAGCAGCGCAAGCCGGTCATCCTCTGCATCAACAAGACGGACCGCCCGGACTCCCGGATCGACGAGGTCGTCAACGAGACCTACGACCTCTTCCTCGACCTGGACGCCGACGAGGACCAGATCGAGTTCCCGATCGTCTACGCCTGTGGCCGTGACGGCATCGCCTCGCTGACCAAGCCGGAGGACGGCACGGTCCCGCAGGACTCCGAGAACCTGGAGCCGTTCTTCTCCACGATCCTGGAGCACGTCCCGGCCCCGGCCTACGAGGAGGACGCGCCGCTCCAGGCCCACGTCACCAACCTCGACGCCGACAACTTCCTCGGCCGTATCGCGCTGCTCCGTGTCGAGCAGGGCGAGCTGCGCAAGGGCCAGACGGTCGCGTGGATCAAGCGTGACGGCTCGATCGCCAACGTCCGCATCACCGAGCTGATGATGACCGAGGCGCTCACCCGCAAGCCGGCCGAGGTCGCCGGCCCCGGCGACATCTGCGCCGTCGCCGGTATCCCCGACATCATGATCGGCGAGACCCTGGCCGACCCGGAGAACCCGATCGCGCTGCCGCTGATCACGGTCGACCAGCCGGCCATCTCCATGACCATCGGCACGAACACCTCGCCGCTCGTCGGCCGTGGTGGCACGGGCAAGGGCGCGGACGCGAAGAACGCCGTCAAGGACCGCAAGGTCACCGCCCGCCAGGTGAAGGACCGCCTGGACCGCGAGCTCATCGGTAACGTCTCGCTCCGCGTCCTCGACACCGAGCGCCCGGACGCCTGGGAGGTCCAGGGCCGTGGTGAGCTCGCGCTCGCCATCCTGGTCGAGCAGATGCGCCGTGAGGGCTTCGAGCTCACCATCGGCAAGCCGCAGGTCGTCACCAAGGAGGTCGACGGCAAGATCCACGAGCCCGTCGAGCGCCTCACGGTCGACGTTCCCGAGGAGCACATGGGCGCCGTCACCCAGCTCATGGGTGTCCGCAAGGGCCGCATGGACAACATGTCGAACCACGGCTCCGGCTGGGTCCGCATGGAGTTCGTCGTTCCGTCCCGTGGCCTCATCGGCTTCCGTACGGAGTTCCTCACCAACACCCGCGGTACGGGTATCGCCCACTCGATCCACGAGGGCCACGAGCCGTGGTTCGGCACGCTGACGACCCGTAACAACGGTTCGCTGGTCGCCGACCGCGCCGGCGCGGTCACCGCCTTCGCGATGACGAACCTGCAGGAGCGCGGCGTCCTGTTCACCGACCCCGGCACCGAGGTGTACGAGGGCATGATCGTCGGCGAGAACTCGCGCTCCGACGACATGGACGTGAACATCACCAAGGAGAAGAAGCTCACCAACATGCGCTCCTCCTCCGCGGACTCCTTCGAGGCGATCGTCCCGCCGCGGAAGCTCTCCCTGGAGCAGTCGCTGGAGTTCTGCCGTGACGACGAGTGCGTCGAGGTCACCCCGGAGGCCGTGCGTATCCGCAAGGTCGTCCTGGACCAGAAGGAGCGCGGTCGTTCCGCCTCCCGCGCCAAGAACAGCTGATAGCGGACTTCTTCGGCGAATTACCGAATAACGGGCTCGGCCCCCACGTCAAGTGGGGGCCGAGCCCTTTTCGCGAGCTGTTGCCTCAATCTTCCGTCAAGTTGGTTTCAAACGCCGAGTGTCCGGTAATCGAGCGTCGCTCTCCGGAACGTGTGTTAACGGTCCGTTTCGTCGCTGTCTGTCTGTGCTCACTTTGTCCATATTTCGGCCGTCAAGGCAGCTGTGATGTTGTCAAAACGAGACCGCTTAGCTGTGGTTTACAGCCCAGACGTACTTAATAGTTGGCTCCATTGAGCTCGGGTCAATGGGTCACGCACTGTGGGGAGTGCCGACTCACGAGCACACTCGGGGCATGTGTGCGGGACGTCGTCAGGGGTGTCGACGGACGCACGGGGTGTCCCTCTTGTAGTGACAAAAGTGGACTCATGAGGAGGAACCCATGCGTGGTGCGAAGAGTGCCAAGTGGGTAGCGGGCGCGATCGTCGTCGCCCTGGCAGCGACCGCCTGTGGCGGGGGTAGTGGCGGCGGCAAGGATGGCGCCTCGGGCAAGGTCGACCCCAACGGGATCTTCTCGATGGACCTGGGCGAGCCGGAGAAGCCGCTGTACACCGGTGACACGATGGAGTCCAACGGCTCCGCGGTCATGAAGGGTCTGTACTCGACCCTGGTGAGCTACAAGGCCGACGGCTCCCTCGAGATGATGAACGCCGAGTCCGTCACCACGACCGACTCGAAGACGTGGACCGTCAAGCTCAAGCCGGGCTGGACCTTCCACGACGGCACCCCGGTGACCTCGAAGTCCTACGTGGACGCGTGGAACTGGAACGCCAACATCTCCAACGCCATGGGCCTGTCGGGCTGGTTCGGCGACATCAAGGGCTTCGACAAGGTCCACCCCGAGGCCGAGGGCGCCAAGCCGTCCTCGGACAAGATGGACGGCCTGAAGATCGTCGACGACACGACCTTCACCATCGAGCTCTCGAAGCCGGTTCCGTACTTCGGCCACAAGCTCGCCTACATCGCCTTCGCGCCGCTGGCCGCGTCCTTCTACAAGGACCCGAAGGCCGCCGGTCAGGCTCCGGTCGGCAACGGCCCGTACAAGTTCAAGAGCTGGGACCACAAGAAGCAGATCGAGGTCACCCGCTTCGACGGCTACAAGGGCCCGAACAAGGCGAAGAACGGCGGTGTGCTCTTCAAGAACTACACCACCGTCGAGGCCGCGTACGAGGACCTCAAGTCCGGCAACCTGGACGTCATCCGCCAGATCGGCCCGAAGGACCTCCCGGTCTACCGCGACGACCTCGGCGACCGCGCTGTCGACCAGTCGTACTCCGCGATCCAGACCATCGCCGTGGCCTTCTACGCCGACATCTGGAACAAGCCCAAGAAGGTCGACCCGCGCGTCATCCAGGGTCTGTCCATGGGTATCGACCGCGCCACCATCACCAAGACGGTGCTGAACGGCACGCGTGAGCCCGCCACCGGCTGGGTCGCCAAGGGTGTCCTCGGCTACCAGGAGAACGCGGCCGGCGACGTCACCAAGTTCGACCCGGCGAAGGCCAAGAAGCTCATCAAGGAGGGCGGCGGCGTCCCGGGCGGCAAGATCTGGATCCAGTACAACGCCGACTCCGGTCACAAGGAGTGGGTCGAGGCCGTCTGCAACTCCATCCAGCAGTCGACCGGTGTCCAGTGTGTCGGCGACGGCAAGCCGGACTTCCAGGCCGACCTGACGGCCCGTAAGAACAAGCAGGTCAAGGCGCTGTACCGGTCGGGCTGGGTGCTCGACTACCCGGTGAACGCGAACTTCATCTCGGACCTGTTCCGCACCGGTGCCGACGGCAACCAGGGTGGCTTCTCCAACAAGGAGCTGGACGCGAAGATCGCGGCCGCCGACTCGGTCAAGACCCTCGACGAGTCGGTCAAGGCGTACCAGGCCATCGAGAAGGACCTGATCAACTACATGCCGTCGATCCCGCTCTGGTACTACAAGACGAACGCGGGCTACTCGGAGAAGGTCACCGGCGTGAAGTTCGGACAGGACGGCGACCCGATCCTGTACGGCGTCGAGGTCCACAAGTAAACCCAAGCGTAGTCCGCCTGCCGTGAACGGAGCCGGCCGCCTGACGGCCGGCTCCCTCGGCGCCTTACGCAGTGGCCGGGGGGCCCTTCCACGACCCGAGTCTGCCCGGAAACGGGCAGCCCGCCGTGGAGGGGCCCGTCTCGGCTGCCGCTGTGATATCTCAACGGAGGCATAATGGGGCGTTATGTCGCACGACGACTGCTCCAGATGATCCCGGTTTTCCTCGGGACAACCCTGCTGATCTTCCTCATGGTCTACAGCCTGCCGGGCGACCCCGTGGCGGGTCTGTTCGGCGACAAGGGCGCCGACCCGGCGACGATCGCGAAGATCAAGCACGAACTCGGGCTGGATCAGAACATTTTCAAGCAGTACTGGGACTACATGTCCGGTATCGTCCTGCACTTCGACTTCGGCACCCAGATCCGCAACGGGCGCCCGGTCACCGATGTGCTGGGTGATGCCTTCCCGGTGACGCTCCAGCTGGCCGTACTGGCCTTCGCCTTCGAGATCGTCTTCGGCGTCGGTCTCGGCATCATCGGCGGCCTCAAGGCCGGCCGCCTCGCGGACAACGCCATCCTGATCTTCACCCTGCTGATCATCTCGGTGCCGGTCTTCGTCCTCGGCTTCATCATCAAGATGGTGTTCGCCTTCCAGCTGGGCTGGATCGAGCCGAACGTCAGCAACGAGCAGCGGTTCTCCGAGCTCATCGCCCCGGCGATCGTCCTCGGTGGTCTCTCCCTCGCGTATGTGGCCCGGCTGACCCGTACCTCGATGGCCGAGAACCTGCGCGCCGACTACATGCGCACCGCCATCGCCAAGGGTCTGCCCAAGCGCCGCGTCATCGGCGTCCACCTGATGCGCAACTCGATGATCCCGGTCATCACCTACCTCGGCACCGACATCGGCGCCCTCATGGGTGGTGCGGTCGTCACCGAAGGTCTCTTCAACATCAAGGGTGTCGGTGGCGTCATCTACGAGTCGATCTCCCGTCGCGAGGGCAGCACGCTCGTCGGACTCGTCACCATCCTGGTGATCGTCTACCTCGTCACCAGCCTGCTCATCGACCTGCTGTACGCGGTCCTGGACCCGAGGATCCGTTATGCCTGACGTGACCAAGACGGAGACCGCCGCTCCGCAGACCGTCGCTTCCCCCTCGGCGACGGACCCCGCCGGCGAGGCGGTCCACGAGAAGGCGCGCTCCCTGTGGGGCGACGCCTGGCGGGACCTGCGCCGCAACCCGTACTTCATCGTGTCGTCCGTGCTGATCTTCTTCCTGCTGCTGATCGCGGCCTTCCCGGGCCTGTTCACCAGCGCGTCGCCGACCACCGGCGACCTGGTCAAGCACTACGTGGGCAAGCCCGAGCTGAGCAAGATCGGCTCCGAGGGCTGGTTCGGCTACGACATCCAGGGCCGTTCCGTCTACGCCCGCCTGATCTACGGCACCCGTGCCTCGATCATCGTCGGCATCGCGGTCACCGCGATCGTCACGGTCGTCGGCGGCATCATGGGCATGATCTCCGGCTACTTCGGCGGCATCGTCGACGCGATCCTGTCCCGGATCACCGACGTGTTCTTCGGCATCCCGTTCCTGCTCGGCGCCATGGTCGTCCTGCAGTCCTTCACCGAGCGCACCACCTCGGTCGTCGTCTTCGCCCTGGCCTTCCTCGGCTGGACCCAGATCACCCGCGTCATGCGCGGTGCGGTCATCACGGTGAAGCAGGCGGACTACGTCCACGCCGCCAAGGCACTGGGCGCCGGCACCACCCGGATCCTGTTCAGGCACATCCTGCCCAACGCCATGGCCCCGGTGATCGTCGTCGCCACCATCGCGCTCGGCAGCTACATCTCGGCCGAGGCCACTCTGTCGTACCTCGGTCTGGGCCTCGCGTCCCCGACCATCTCGTGGGGTGTCGACATCTCCTCGGGCGTTCAGGCGATCCGTACGTCGCAGCACATCCTGCTGTACCCGTCGATCATGCTGAGCATCACCGTTCTGGCGTTCATCATGCTCGGCGAAGCCGTCCGCAACGCCCTCGACCCCAAGCTGCGCTGAGGAGGGCGTATACCGTGAGCACCACTTCCAAGACCACGAACGTCCCCGCGCCGCGCGACGGTGACGGACACACCGGACCGCTGCTCGAAGTCCGCGACCTGCACGTGGAGTTCCACACGCGTGACGGCGTGGCCAAGGCCGTCAACGGCGTGAACTACTCGGTCGACGCCGGCGAGACCCTCGCCGTGCTCGGCGAGTCCGGCTCCGGCAAGTCCGTGACCGCGCAGGCCATCATGGGCATCCTCGACATGCCGCCCGGCAAGATCCCGCAGGGCGAGATCCTGTTCCGCGGCCAGGACATGCTCAAGATGTCCTACGAGGAGCGCCGGAAGATCCGCGGCCGGAAGATCGCGATGATCTTCCAGGACGCGCTGTCCTCCCTGAACCCGGTCCTCACCGTCGGCTACCAGCTCGGCGAGATGTTCCGGGTGCACCACGGCCTGTCCAAGAAGGACGCGACGGCCAAGGCCGTCGAGCTGATGGACAAGGTCAAGATCCCCGCCGCCAAGGCCCGGGTCACCGACTACCCGCACCAGTTCTCCGGCGGTATGCGCCAGCGCATCATGATCGCCATGGCGCTGGCCCTGGAGCCCGACCTGATCATCGCGGACGAGCCCACCACGGCGCTCGACGTGACGGTGCAGGCGCAGGTCATGGACCTGCTCGCGGAGCTGCAGCGCGAGTACAACATGGGTCTGATCCTGATCACCCACGACCTCGGCGTCGTCGCCGACGTCGCGGACAAGATCGCCGTGATGTACGCGGGCCGGATCGTCGAGCAGGCGCCGGTGCACGAGCTGTACAAGCGCCCGGCCCACCCGTACACCCGGGGTCTGCTCGACTCGATCCCGCGCCTGGACCAGAAGGGCCAGGAGCTGTACGCGATCAAGGGTCTGCCGCCCAACCTGCTGAAGATCCCGTCCGGCTGCGCCTTCAACCCGCGCTGCCCCAAGGCGACGGACCTGTGCCACACCGAGGTCCCCGCTCTGGTTCCGGTCACCGAGCAGGACGGCGGCGAGCTTCCGGGCCGCGCGAGCGCCTGCCACTTCTGGAAGGAGACGATCCATGGCTGAGCTCAGCAAGAACGACAAGGCCGAGGGCGTGTCCGAGGACGCGGCCGTGGCCGCCATCGAGGCGCCGGCCGAGCGCGGCGAGCCGATCCTCCAGGTGCGCAACCTGCAAAAGCACTTCCCGCTGACGCAGGGCATCCTCTTCAAGAAGCAGGTCGGCGCGGTCAAGGCCGTGGACGGGGTCTCCTTCGACCTCTTCCAGGGCGAGACCCTCGGCATCGTGGGCGAGTCCGGCTGTGGCAAGTCCACGGTCGCCAAGCTCCTGATGAACCTGGAGCGGGCCACCGCGGGCGAGGTCTTCTACAAGGGCCAGGACATCACCAGGCTGTCCGGCCGCGCCCTGAAGGCCGTGCGCCGCAACATCCAGATGGTGTTCCAGGACCCGTACACCTCGCTGAACCCGCGGATGACGGTCGGCGACATCATCGGCGAGACCTTCGACATCCACCCCGAGGTGGCCCCGAAGGGCGACCGGCGCCGCAAGGTGCAGGACCTCCTCGACGTCGTCGGTCTGAACCCGGAGTACATCAACCGCTATCCGCACCAGTTCTCCGGCGGTCAGCGCCAGCGCATCGGCATCGCCCGCGGCCTCGCGCTCAACCCGGAGATCATCATCTGCGACGAGCCGGTCTCGGCCCTGGACGTGTCGGTCCAGGCACAGGTCATCAACCTGATGGAGAAGCTCCAGGACGAGTTCAACCTGTCCTACATCTTCATCGCGCACGACCTGTCGATCGTCCGGCACATCTCGGACCGCGTCGGCGTCATGTACCTGGGCAAGATCGCCGAGATCGGCACCGACACCCAGATCTACGACCACCCGACGCACCCGTACACCCAGGCGCTGCTCTCCGCCGTGCCGGTGCCGGACCCGGACGCCCGTGCGAACCGTGAGCGGATCATCCTGACCGGCGACGTGCCCTCGCCGGCCAACCCGCCGTCGGGCTGCCGCTTCCGCACCCGCTGCTGGAAGGCGCAGGACAAGTGCGCCACCGAGATCCCGGTCCTCGCGATCCCGGAGCGCTTCCAGGGGCAGGACACCCAGGCCGCGCACGAGTCGGCGTGCCACTTCGCCGAGGAGAAGGCGATTCTCGCCGTCTGATCCCCGGCCCGCCGGTACGACTCCTTCGCGAGCGTACGAGCGGCCGCACCGCGCGTACGAGCGGTAGAAGCGTGCGTACGAGAGGCTGAACGACAAGGCCCCGCCATCCCCCACACGGGTGGCGGGGCCTCGTCGTTCGGGGGCACGTTCATCCGGACGCCGTAGAAGTGCACTCCCCGTGATACCGAGTGATATTGACCCTAAGCCGGTCGCATTCGGGACAAACGGGAGGCACCCATGCGGGGAGTCACGCATGCCAAGTGGGCCGTTCTGGCCACCGCCGTCGCCCTCGCCGCGACCGCCTGCGGTGGCGGCGGCGGGAGCGGCGGCGGGGGAGCGAACGGTGTGGTGTCCTCCTCCTGGGGCGACCCGCAGAACCCCCTGGAGCCCGCGAACACCAACGAGGTCCAAGGCGGCAAGGTCCTCGACATGATCTTCCGCGGTCTGAAGCGGTACGACCCGAAGACCGGCGAGGCCAAGAACTGGCTCGCCGAGTCCATCGAGTCCAGCGACTCCACCAACTTCAGGATCACCGTCAAGGACGGCTGGACCTTCTCCAACGGCGAGAAGGTCACCGCGAAGTCCTTCGTCGACGCCTGGAACTACGGCGCGGCCCTGAAGAACAACCAGCGGAACGCCTACTTCTTCGGCTACATCGACGGGTACGACAAGGTCCACCCCAGCGGCGGCGCGGCGAGCGCGACCACCCTGTCCGGCCTCAAGACCGTCGACGAGCGGACCTTCACCGTCAAGCTGTCGCAGAAGTTCTCCACCTTCCCCGACACCCTCGGCTACGCGGCCTTCGCCCCGCTGCCCCGCGCCTTCTACGACGATCACGCCGGCTGGCTCGCCAAGCCCATCGGCAACGGGCCGTACGCCGTCGACTCGTACACCAAGGGCTCGCAGATGGTCCTGAAGAGGTGGGACGGCTACCCCGGGCCGGACAAGGCGCACAACGGCGGCATCACGCTTCGGGTCTACACCGACAACAACACCGCCTACACCGACCTGACCGCCGGCAATCTCGACCTCGTCGACGACATCCCGGCCGCGCAGCTCAAGAACGCCGCCTCCGACCTCGGCAGCCGCTACATCAACACCCCCGCCGGCATCATCCAGACCATCGCCTTCCCCTTCTACGACCCCGCCTGGCACAAGCCCCACCAGGAGAAACTGCGCACCGGTCTGTCCATGGCGATCGACCGGAAGCAGATCACCCAGACGATCTTCCACCACACCCGCACCCCGGCCCAGGACTGGACCTCGCCCGTCCTCGGCGAGAAGGGCGGCTTCCGCGACGACCTGTGCGGCTCCGCCTGCGAGTACGACCCCGGCCAGGCCAAGAAGCTGGTCGCGGAGGGCGGCGGCATCCCCGGCGGCACGATGACGATCACGTACAACGCCGACACCGGCTCCCACAGAGTGTGGGTCGACGCCGTCTGCAACTCCATCAACCGCTCGCTCGGCAACAACCGCGCCTGCGTCGGCAACCCCGTCGGCACCTTCGCCGACTACCGCAACAAGGTCACCCAGCACAAACTCAGCGGACCGTTCCGGGCGGGCTGGCAGATGGACTACCCGCTCATCCAGAACTTCCTCCAGCCGCTCTACTACACCAACGCCTCCTCCAACGACGGCGCCTACTCCAACCCGGAGTTCGACAAGCTCGTCGACCAGGCCAACGCCGAGACCGACCGGACGAAGGCCGTCGACACCTTCGTGAAGGCCGAGAAGGTGCTCCGGGACGACATGGGCGCCATCCCGCTCTGGTACCAGAACGGCAGCGCCGGCTACTCGGACCGGATCGAGAACGTGGCTCTGAACCCCTTCAGCGTCCCGGTGTACGACCAGATCAGGGTCAAGTGACGCAGGTGACGGGCGAGGCTCGTGAGACCCACATGACCCACATGACCCGCGTGCCCCACGTGACGCCGTAGCCCGGCCCGGCTTCCCGCCCCTCCCCGGCCGTCCCCCTCCGCCCCGCCCCCCACCCGGAGCCAACCCACCGGAGCCTCCCATGGGCCGTTACGTGATCCGGCGGCTGCTGCAGATGATCCCGGTCTTCTTCGGCGCCACACTGCTGATCTTCCTGATGGTGAACGTGATGGGCGACCCCATCGCCGGCCTGTGCGGCGAGCGCGCCTGCGACCCGGCCACCGCCGCCCAGCTCAAGCGGGAGTTCGGCCTCGACAAGCCGGTCTGGCAGCAATACCTGACCTACATGGGCAACGTCTTCACCGGAAACTTCGGCACTGCCTTCAACGGCCAGCCCGTCACCGAGCTGATGGCCGACTCCTTCCCGGTCACCATCCGGCTCACCATCGTCGCGATTTTCTTCGAGGTCGTCATCGGCATCACCCTCGGCGTCGTCACCGGACTGCGCCGAGGCCGCCCCGTCGACACCACCGTCCTGCTGCTCACCCTGGTCGTGCTGTCCGTGCCCACCTTCGTCACCGGTCTGCTCGTCCAGCTGCTGTTCGGCGTCAAATGGGGCCTGATCAAACCCGCCGTCTCACCCGAGGCGCCGTTCAACGAACTGATCGTCCCGGGGCTCGTCCTCGCCTCCGTCTCCCTCGCGTACGTCACCCGGCTCACCCGTACCTCCATCGCCGAGAACAAACGCGCCGACTACGTCCGTACCGCCATCGCCAAGGGTCTCCCGCGCCACCGAGTCGTCACCCGCCACCTGCTGCGCAACAGCCTCATCCCGGTGGTCACCTTCATCGGCGCCGACGTCGGCGCGCTGATGGGCGGCGCGATCGTCACCGAGCGGATCTTCAACATCCACGGGGTCGGCTTCCAGATCTACAACGGCATCGTCCGCCAGAGCACCCAGACCGTCGTCGGCTTCGTGACCGTGCTCGTCCTGGTCTTCCTGGTGGCGAACCTGCTGGTCGACCTGTTGTACGCCGTCCTTGACCCGAGGATCCGCTATGCCTGAGCCGAGCGAACCGTACGAGCAGGGCCGGGCCATCGCCCCCACCGGCGCCGGCGGGGCGGCCGACCTCGCCATGGCGGAGGCGCGGACCCTGGAGCGGACCCCCGGCTCCGGCCTGGAGGAGGGCTCCACCGGCCCCGGCGGACCGGGCGTCGGGACCGGCAGGGTGAAGAAGCCCCGCTCGCTGTGGTCCGACGCCTGGCACGACCTGATTCGCAACCCGGTCTTCCTCGTCTCCGCCCTGGTCATCGTCTTCCTCGTCGTCATCTCCTTGTGGCCCTCGCTGATCGCCTCCGGCGACCCGCTGAGCTGCGACCTCGCCAAGGCGCAGGAGGGCTCCCAGCCGGGCCACCCCTTCGGGTTCGACGGGCAGGGCTGCGACGTCTACACGCGTACGGTCTACGGCGCCCGTACGTCCGTCACGGTCGGCGTCCTCTCCACTCTCGGCGTCGCACTCCTAGGCAGCGTCCTCGGCGGCCTCGCGGGCTTCTTCGGCGGTACCTGGGACGGACTGCTGTCCCGGATCACCGATGTCTTCTTCGCCATCCCGGTGGTCCTCGGCGGCCTGGTCCTGCTGTCCGTGGTCACCAGCAACACCGTCTGGCCGGTGATCGGCTTCATGGTGCTGCTCGGCTGGCCGCAGATCTCCCGGATCGCCCGAGGCGCCGTCATCACCGCCAAACAGAACGACTACGTCCAGGCCGCCCGCGCGCTCGGCGCGTCCAACTCCCGGATGATGCTGCGCCACATCACCCCGAACGCGATCGCTCCCGTGATCG
This sequence comes from Streptomyces sp. NPDC048718, assembly GCF_043198875.1. NCBI lineage: Bacteria > Bacillati > Actinomycetota > Actinomycetes > Kitasatosporales > Streptomycetaceae > Streptomyces > Streptomyces sp. NPDC048718. Next base: position 115,765 of record NZ_JBICVG010000018.1, on the reverse strand, counting down.
TCGTCGCCACGATCGCGCTCGGCACCTACATCGCCCTGGAAGCGACCTTGTCGTACCTCGGGGTCGGCCTGAAACCGCCGAACGTCTCCTGGGGCATCGATATCTCCTCGGCCTCGGCGTACATCCGCAACGCCCCGCACATGCTGCTCTGGCCGGCCGGCGCGCTCGCCGTCACGGTGCTCGCCTTCATCATGCTCGGCGACGCGGTGCGCGACGCCCTCGATCCCAAGCTGAGGTAGGGCCATGCTGCTCGAAGTGCGCGATCTGCACGTGGAGTTCCACACCCGGGACGGGGTGGCCAAGGCCGTCAACGGCGTGAACTACTCGGTCGACGCGGGCGAGACCCTCGCCGTGCTCGGCGAGTCCGGCTCCGGCAAGTCCGTGACCGCGCAGGCCATCATGGGCATCCTCGACGTGCCGCCCGGCCGGATCACCGGCGGCGAGATCCGCTTCCAGGGCCAGGACCTGCTGAAGCTCAAGGAGGGCGAACGGCGGAAGATCCGCGGCGCGAAGATGGCCATGATCTTCCAGGACGCCCTGTCCTCGCTGAACCCGGTCCTCAGCGTCGGCGAACAGCTCGGCGAGATGTTCCGGGTGCACCGCGGGGCGTCACGGAAGGACGCCCGTGCCAAGGCGGTCGAGCTGATGGAACGGGTCCGCATCCCGGCCGCCAAGGAGCGCGTCGGCCAGTACCCGCACCAGTTCTCCGGCGGTATGCGCCAGCGCATCATGATCGCCATGGCGCTGGCCCTGGAGCCCGACCTGATCATCGCCGACGAACCCACGACCGCCCTCGACGTCACAGTCCAGGCGCAGGTCATGGAGCTGCTCGCGGAGCTGCAGCGCGAGTACAACATGGGTCTGGTCCTGATCACCCACGACCTCGGCGTCGTCGCCGACGTCGCCGACAAGATCGCCGTGATGTACGCCGGCCGGATCGTCGAGCAGGCGCCGGTGCACGAGCTCTACAAGGCCCCCGCGCACCCGTACACCCGGGGTCTGCTCGACTCGATCCCACGCCTGGACCAGAAGGGCCAGGAGCTGTACGCGATCAAGGGCCTGCCGCCCAGCCTCCTCGCCATTCCGCCCGGCTGCGCCTTCAACCCGCGCTGCCCGCTCGCCCGGGACGTGTGCCGGACCGACGAACCGCCGTTGTACGAGGTCACCGAATCGCCCGTGCCGCGTGCCAGCGCCTGTCACTTCTGGAAGGAGTGCCTCCATGGCTGAGACGACGGATGCGGCGACAGGGCGCGGGGCGGCCCCCGGCGGGGTGGCGAGCGAACCGATTCTTCGCGTTCGCGACCTCTACAAGCACTACCCGCTCACCCGAGGAGTCCTGTTCAAGAAGCAGATCGGCGCCGTCCGGGCGGTCGACGGCGTCGACTTCGACCTGGCCGCCGGCGAGACCCTCGGCATCGTGGGCGAGTCCGGCTGCGGCAAGTCGACCGTCGCGAAGATGCTCGTCAACCTGGAACGCCCGACCTCCGGCTCCATCACGTACAAGGGCGACGACATCACCCGCCTCTCGCCGCGCGCCCTGAAGGCGGTCCGCCGCAACATCCAGATGGTCTTCCAGGACCCGTACACCTCGCTCAACCCGCGCATGACGGTCGGCGACATCATCGGCGAACCCTTCGACATCCACCCCGAGGTCGCCCCCAAGGGCTCCCGGCGCCGCAAGGTGCAGGACCTCCTCGACGTCGTCGGCCTCAACCCCGAGTACATCAACCGCTATCCGCACCAGTTCTCCGGCGGCCAGCGCCAGCGCATCGGCATCGCCCGCGGCCTCGCCCTCCAGCCCGAGATCATCGTGGCGGACGAGCCGGTCTCCGCCCTCGACGTCTCCGTCCAGGCCCAGGTGGTGAACCTGCTCGAACGGCTCCAGGCCGAGTTCGGCCTGTCGTACGTCTTCATCGCGCACGACCTGTCGATCGTCCGGCACATTTCCGACCGGGTCGGCGTCATGTACCTCGGCCGGATCGTGGAGACCGGCTCCGACGCCGCGATCTACGAGCACCCCACGCACCCCTACACCCAGGCGCTGCTCTCCGCCGTGCCGGTCCCCGACCCGGCGGCCCGCGACCGCCGGGAGCGCGTCATCCTGGCCGGCGACGTCCCCTCGCCCGCGAACATCCCCTCCGGCTGCCGCTTCCGCACCCGCTGCTGGAAGGCCCGCGAGCGGTGCGCGCTGGAGGTGCCGCTGCTCGCCGTCCCCGCCGTCTTCCGGGACACGGGCACCCCGGCGGAGCACGACTCGGCCTGCCACTTCGCGGAGGAGAAGCGCGTGGTGCCGCCCGAGCGGCAGGAGGGCGAGGGGCCGGGGGAGCGGGCGGCGGGGGAGTGACGGTACGGGCGGGTCTACCAGCCCGGCGGGCGGTGCGCGGGCGGGGCCGGGGGCAGGCCCGGGGCCGGGTGGTACGGCGCGGGGCGGGGCCGCCAGGTCCCGCCGAGCAGGACGAGGACGGCGATCCCGGCGAGCATTCCGTACCAGACCAGGACCTCGTACAGCGTGTCCGAGACGGGCGGCGCGGGCGTGGCCGCGTACCAGCCGGGTTGCACCACGACCAGGACCCCGGCGGCCCCGTAGCCGGTCAGCAGCAGACCCGCCAGCAGGCCGAACGGCCGGGTGGCGCGGGCGCGGGCGAACGCGGCGCACGCGACGGCCAGGAGGAGCAGGACGAGGACCGCGCTCAGCCAGCCCGGCGGCACGGACAGCACCGACAGCAGCAGCGGGCGCCCGCCGGTGAGCCGGGCGATCACGATCTCGGACGGAATGCGGGTGGTCAGGCGCAACTCCCAGACGGCCACGATCAGTCCGCCCAGCAGACACAGCACCCCCGCGGCGATCGCGGGCCCGCTCCGGGGCCGGGGCGGGCCGCCGGGGCCGCCGGGTCCGCCCCGGCCGTCGAACCGCCGGCCCGCCGCCGCGGTCACCACGAGCCCGGTCGCGAGCCCGAGACTCAGCAGGGCCGTGACCAGCGCCTCGACATCGGCGGCCCACAGTCCGGGCAGCCGCAGCGCGATCGTGGCCAGCCCGACGACGGTGAACGCCGGTGCCGCGAGCGGCGACCGGGTGGCCGTGACGGCGGTGACGGTGTACGCGAGGAGCAGGAGCAGATCGACGAGCGAGGTCGCCGGGACGTCGTGGAACGGCATGCCGGGCGCGCCCAGCCAGTAGTCGAGCAAGGCGAGGGACGGGCCGAAGAGCGCGAGGTCCCGCAGCAGCCAGACCACGATGACGAGCGCGAGCACCGCGCAGAGGGAGGCTCCGAGGAGGCGTGCCGAACGTGTCACTGTCACGGTCCCGATACTCTCGGTCAGTTGAATCCTGAGCAAGTCCCTTGGATTTACTGGTGTGTTCGGCCAGGTCTGGCCGATTCGCGGCGAGGGCCGCCGGCCCTCGCCGTCGGCGGCGGGCCTACCGGGTCATCCCCAAGGCGCGCTTCAGGAAGTCGACTTGAAGCAGCAGGAGATTCTCAGCGACCTGCTCCTGCGGGGTCATGTGTGTGACGCCCGACAGGGGAAGCACCTCGTGCGGGCGGCCCGCGGCGAGGAGCGCGGAGGACAGACGCAGGGTGTGGGCGGCCACCACGTTGTCGTCGGCGAGGCCGTGCACGAGCATCATCGGGCGGGCCGGCTCCCGGGCTTCGCTCAGACCGGCGTCCGTCACCAGGGAGTTGGCCGCGTAGACGGCCGGCTCCTCGTCGGGCAGGCCGAGGTAGCGCTCGGTGTAGTGGGTGTCGTAGAGCCGCCAGTCGGCCACCGGCGCGCCCACGACCGCCGCGTGGAAGACATCGGGACGGCGCAGCGCCGCGAGCCCGGCGAGATAGCCGCCGTAGGACCAGCCGCGGATCGCGACCCGGCCCAGGTCCAGCGGGAACCGCTCGGCCAGCGCGTGCAGCGCCTCCACCTGGTCGTCGAGGGTCAGGGTGAAGTCGCGGGCGATCGACTTCTCCCACGCGGGGGAGTGGCCGGGAGTGCCGCGCCCGTCCGCGACGACCACCGCGAAGCCCTGCTCGGCGAACCAGCGCGGGGTCAAGTACGCGTTGTGCGCGGCCACCACCCGCTGCCCGTGGGGCCCGCCGTACGGGTCCAGGAGCACCGGCAGCGGGCCGTCGCCCTCGGTCCAGGAGTACGGCAGCAGCACCGCGCACGGGATCCGCCGAGGGCCCGCCGTGGTGAGCCGTACGTCCGCCGAGAGCACCGGCCGCTGGGCGTACGAGGTGATCTCGGCGACCCGGACACCGTCCCGCAGTACCCGCACCGTGCTGCCCGGGGCCTCGGGCCGGGCCGAGGACAGGACGGTCACCGCGCCGGAGCGGACCGCCCCGTGCACCCCGGGCCCCTCCGAGAGCCGTACGGCGCCGCGCTCGTCCACCCGGTAGACATGGATCTCACCGATCTCGTCGGTCTCGCCGGTCCCATCGGCCTCACCGGTCTGCGCGCCTTCGCCCGCCGACGCCGAGATCAGGATGTCGTCGGGGCCGATGTCGAGAACCGCTCGCACATGCAGCCGGGAGTCCGTCAGGACCCGGTCGCCGACCGCGAGCGCCCGCGCGCCCCCCTCGTCGGTGACCCTCACGAGCCGTCCGTCACCCGTCCAGGCCGGAATTCCAGCGAACAGTTCAAGCCAAGTCGGATCCTTCTCCAGACGCAGTTCCGTGGTGGTCCCCGACTCCGGGTCGACCGCCAGGTACGCCTGGGTCCGCTGATCCCTCGCCTGCACCAGAAGCAGCGGAGATCCACCCGCCGACCAGTGCACCCGCGCCAAATACGGGAAGAGTGCCCGGTTCCACAAGACCTCGGTGCGATTTCCGGACAGATCCACGACGAAGAGCCCGACCTCGGCGTTGGGCCTCCCCGCGGCGGGGTAGGCGACCGCCTGCGGCTCCCGTCCGGGCCGCGCCGGGTCCGCGATCCACCAGCGCCCGACCGGCCGTTCGTCGACCCGCGCGACCAGGAGACGGTCCGACGAAGGGGACCACCAGAAGCCGCGCGAGCGGCCCATCTCCTCCGAGGCCACGAACTCCGCGAGCCCGTAGGTGACGCCCTCCGTGCCCTCCTCCGGCTCGGCGAGAACCCGGTCACCCGTTCCGTCCGCGCAGGTCAGCCGTAGTGTCCCGGCCGTCGCGTACGCCACGAGACGGCCGTCCGGCGAAGGCCGCGGGTCGATCACCGGCCCCTGGGCGGGCAGTTCGCGGACCGTGCCGGCCCGCAGGTCGGCCGTGAACAGCCGCCCCGACAACGCGAACGCCGCCGACTCCACGGCCCCGTCCACCGCGTACCCCACGATGCCCGCCGAACCCTCCCGGCTGCGCTCCCGACGGGCCCGCTCCTCGGCCGGCAACTCCTCGGCCACGCCCGCCAGAAGCGTCTCCGGGTCGGCCACCAGACGCTCCACCGCTCCGGCCGGTCCGGTCAGGTCCAGCATCCACAGCCGGTGCGAGCGGTCCGTCCCCTGCTCCCGCCGCTCCTGCCCGGCGGACGGGTCCGAGGGCGCCTCCGAGTCCGTTCCGGCCCCGAATTCCGGGCCCGAGCGGACGAAGAGCACCCGCTCGCCGTCCGGCGCGACGGTGAAACCGCGCGGTGCGCCGAGGGTGAATCGCTGCGTCCGGGCGTACTGACGGGGAAACGAGAGCGAGTTGTGCGCGGAAGGCAAGGGGGAAGACAGGGGCGAAGTCATGTGACCGAAACTAGCGGCCGTGCGCCCCCTCGTGCCCCCGTACACCAATCAATGTTCTGGCACGGATAGTTATGATCCGTAGCACTAGGTGGGTAGTAGACATCCACTGGCACATGCCAACCGAACGTCCGACCGAAGAAGTGTGGAGGTGAACCGCCGTGGCACTCTCGATCTCGGTGGTGGTGCTGCTGGCGATCGTCGTCTTCCTGCTGATCCGGAAATCCGGACTCAAGGCTGGTCACGCGGCGGTCTGTGCTCTCCTGGGCTTCTATCTCGCGAGCTCCTCCATCGCCCCGTCGGTCAGCACGCTGACCACGAACGTGGCGAACATGATCGGCGGCCTCAAGTTCTGACGGGCGCGTCCCGGCCACCGCGTCCCGGCCGTCGTGTTCCGGCCGCCGTGTCCCGGCGGTCGCGGTCCCTCGGTCGTTTTGTGATCGCTCCATGATCGGCACATGATCGTTCCTGCCCGGTGGGCGCCAGGCCCGGCCTGCCGTCCCGCCGGGGGCGCCGCCTCGTAGGCTGGAGCCATGACGGAACTCCCTGCCCGTCGTCTTCTTCTGGTGCACGCGCACCCGGACGACGAGTCGATCAACAACGGCGTCACCATGGCCAGGTACGCGGCCGAGGGTGCCCTCGTGACCCTGGTGACCTGCACTCTGGGCGAGGAGGGCGAGGTCATCCCGCCCGAACTGGCCCACCTCGCACCCGACCGGGAGAACCGGCTCGGGGAGTTCCGCGTGGGCGAACTCGCCGCCGCGATGCGCTGCCTCGGCGTCACCGACCACCGCTTCCTCGGCGGCGCCGGCCGCTTCCGCGACTCCGGGATGATGGGGGTCGAGCAGAACCACCGCCCGCACGCCTTCTGGAACACGGACGTCGACATCGCTGCCCCGTACCTGGTCGAGGTGATCCGGGAGACCCGCCCCCAGGTCCTCGTCACCTACGACCCCGACGGCGGCTACGGCCACCCCGACCACATCCAGGCCCACCGGGTCGCCACGCGCGCCGCCGAGCTGGCCGCCGATCCCGCGTACCGGCCGGATCTCGGCGCCGCCCACGCCATCGCCAAGATCTACTGGAACCGGGTCCCGCGCCCCGTCGCCGAGGCGGGGTTCGCCCGGCTGCGGGCCGAGGGCTCCGCGTTCCCGGCCGACGCCTCCCTCGACGACATCCCCGGCGTCGTCGATCCGTCCCGGATCACCGCCGAGATCGACGGGGGTACGGAGCTCACGGACGCGGGTACGGGCGCGGGTACGGGCTCGGGTACGGACGCGGGCACGGGCTCGGCTACGGTCCCCGGGCGATACGCCGCCCGCAAGGCCGCCGCGATGGCCGCGCACGCCACCCAGGTGACCGTGGACGGGCCTTTCTTCGCCCTCTCCAACGACCTCGGCCAGCCCCTCTTCACCACCGAGTACTACGAGCTGGTCCAGGGCGTCTCCGGCGCCCCCGCCGGCACCCGCGAGACCGATCTCTTCGCGGGCCTCGCGGATGCGAACGCGGGCGACGGCGCTGGCGCGGGCGAGGGTGCGGGAGCGGCGGGCGCATGAAGTTCCGTTACGTCTGGTACGTCCTGCTCGTCGTCCTCGGCGCCCTCGTGGGCGTCGCGGGCTCCCTCGTCCAGGCCGCCTGGTTCCCGGGCGGCGTTCTGCTGGCCCTGCTCGGCTCGTTCGCCGTCTTCTACGGCGGTCTGCGCGCCACCGGAACCCAGTTCGGCGTCCTGTCCGCGGGGGCCGGCTGGCTCGTCGCCATCGTGCTGCTCAGTCTCGGACGCCCGGAGGGCGACGGGCTGTTCGGCGGCGGCCTCGGCGAGATGGTGTTCCTGCTGGGCGGCATGGCGCTCGCTGTGATGTGTGCCACGATGTCCAAAGTGGCCCCACCAGCCCCGTGAACAGCCGGAGTTGACGTAGGAACGTCTTGACTTCCCCAGCTTCGTCCCGGCGGATTCCCGCCGGGTCGGGTAGGGACCGGCGGCGGCCAGTATGGTGGTGCGCGCCGCCGGACCCGCCCGGATCAGCACGAGCATCAGCAAGAGCGGGCGGCGGAGCCAACCGGGAGATCCTGCTTTGAGTCGTGAAACTGGTCGAGAGACTGACCGTTCCTCCTCCGGCGCCCAGGGGCGCGGAGGAGCCGCGTACCCCTCGGGCACCACGCCGTACGGGCTTCGCCCCGGCCAGGAGGCGGCCGAGGAACCTGTCACCGCGTCGCCGGAGGAGCCCAAGACCGAGACGACGCTGACCACCCGGATCCGGATCAACATCCCGGGTTCGCGTCCGATCCCGCCCGTGGTCGTCCGCAAGACGGTCGGCGACGCCCCGGCCGGTGCTGCCGCCGAGGACGCCGCCGGTGCCGGTCCCGCAGGCGCGGGCCGTCCCGCGGCCCCGGCCGCCGTCCGCCCGGAGCCCACGCCCGTGCCCGAGCCGGAGCCGGTCGTCCCGGCCGAGCCCGTCGCGCAGAGCGGTGCGGCGGACGAGAAGCCCACCAGCGACTGGTTCGCCCCGCGCAAGCCCTCCGCCGCCGCGCCGCCGAAGGCCGCCGCGGCCGGCGAGCCGAAGCCGGCGCAGGAGTTCGCGCCGGCGCCGGGTCAGGCCGGCCAGGCCGGACCGAACGCGGGCCCGCAGGCTTCCGCCCCGGTCACCGGAACCCCGGGCTTCACCGGCTCCGCCTCCGACGGCGTTCCGTCGGCCGCGAGCACCACCCAGAGCATGCCGGTGTTCACCCCGGGCATGACGGGCGGTCCCGGCCACACGCCGGCTCAGGGCACCCCCGTCGTCACCCCGGAGGCCGCGGCCGCGCACATGCCGTACGACGGCGGTCCGGGCAGCACTCCGGCCGCGGGCACGCCGATGATCGGCGGCCCGGAGGCCCCCATGGGCCCGACCGCCGCCGTCACCGGCTCCAGCCGTGTCACCGCCGCCCCGACCGGTCCCGGCGCGGGTCCGGCGCGGGGCGGAGGCCCGGGTGGGCGTCAGGGCGGTCCGGGGCAGGGCGGGCGGCAGGGCGGTCCGGCGCAGGGCGGACGTAAGGGTGGACGCCAGGGGGGCCCGCAGGGCGGTCCTCAGGCCGGTCCTCACGGTGGTCCGCAGGCCGGAATGGCGCAGGGCGGGATGGCTCGCGGCGGCATGGGTCAGGGCCGTCCGGGTCAGGGCGGTCCGGGGCAGGGCGGTCCGGTCCAGGGTGGTCCGGGTCAGGCGGGCATGGGGCAGCAGCATGCTCCCCGGATGTCCGACGACACCGCGATCCTGACCCCGCAGCCCCCGGTGCCGGTTCCGGTCGGCGGCCCGCTGGGCGGTGGCGCGCAGCGTGGTCCGGGGGCCCGCCCGGCGCTCGGCGGCGAGAGCGGCAATGTCTCGGGCGCGACGCTCAACAGCGGTGTGCCCAGCGGTCCCAAGGCTCCTCAGGAGCCGGCGCCCCGGCCCGCCCCGGCGCCCGCGGCGAAGAAGCGTTCCAAGCTGGTGCTCGCCTGCGTCGGCGTGGTCGGTCTGGGCGCGGTCGCGTACGGCGCGGGACTTCTCCTCAACCACTCCGACGTCCCCAAGGGCACCACGGTCCTCGGTGTCGACATCGGTGGCGGCACGAAGGAGGAGGCCGTCGCCAAGCTGGAGGCGACCCTGGGCAAGCGCGCCCATGGCCCGGTCCGGCTCAAGGTCGAGGGCAAGACGGTCGAACTGGCCCCGGACAAGGCGGGCCTCTCCCTGGACGCCCAGGAGACGGTGCGCGGAGCCGCGGGCAGCGACTACAACCCGGTCTCGGTCATCGGTTCGCTCTTCGGCGGCGAACGGGTCGTCCAGCCGGTCATGCCGGTCGACGACGAGAAGCTCGGCGTCGCCCTGACCGACCTGGCGGGTGCCTCGGGCTCCGTCCGGGAGGCGACGATCCTCTTCGAGCCGGGCAAGGTCACCCCGGTCGAGGGCAAGGCGGGCAAGGGCCTGGACGTCCAGCGCTCGATGGTCTCGGTCAAGGACGCGTACCGCACCCAGGTGGCGACGGGCCATGCCAACCCCGTCGAACTGCCGGTGGTGACCCGCCGTCCCACGGTCAGCAAGGCCGAACTCGACAAGGCCATGAAGGAGTTCGCGGAGCCCGCGATGTCCGGCCTGATCACCATCCAGGCCGGCACGGCGAAGATCGACTTCGGTCCGCAGCGATCGCTGCCGCAGATCCTCTCCGTGAAGGCCGTGGACGGCCACCTGATCGAGGTCTACGACAAGGAGGCCATCACCCGGCTGCTCGATGGCGTCTTCAAGGGCGTCATGGTGACCAAGGGCGATGGCAGCAAGCACGAGGTCTCCGCCGACGACGTGGCGTTCGTGATGCGCGACGCGCTGCGCGGCAAGACCCCGGCGGAGCGGACGCGATCGATCGACCTCTCGGGCAACGGCTGACGGGCCGCCTGGTCCCGCGCCTGAACAGCGCCCCGCACGGATGCCCGGCATCGGTGCGGGGCGCGTTTTGTGGGGGTGGGGGGCTTGGGGGTGGGTGTACGGGGCGGGTGCGAGGTTGTACGAGGGGGTGGGGCGGCGCGCAGGGGGTGGGCGGGTAGAGCGGGTCCTATGGGTGGGCGTGTCTGGTGGGTTCGGGTGGTGGCCCGCCCTCTTTCCGAGTGTGGCCCCCTTCGCCGGGCCCTCAAGGGCGCTCCTTCGTCGCGTCGCTTGCGCGATGGGCTGCGCCCACCCTTGACCGCCCGGCTGCGGGGGCCTTTTCACACTCGGAGGGCGGGCCCGGGAAAGGGTCCACGCGGCAGCTTCCTTTGTGCGGGCCGTCGTGGGCGGGTGGCGGGCCGGTGGTCGGGGTGGGGTCCGGGTATCGCTCCGGTGGTTCCGTTGTCCGTCCGCCGGTGGGGTGGGGCTGAGTTTGCGGTCCGGGCTGGTGGGGCGGTGTCCGCCGGTTCGGGGTGCGCGGTCGTGGAGTGGGGCGACCCGGGCCGTCTCAGCGGCCGGCCGCCGTCGGTGGGCAGGGATTCATGCCCCGCTGGTCACCCCCGGTGGGTGGGACGGGGGAAACCCCCCGCTCGCGCGGCGGCCAAGCCCGCCTGGATCACCTCTGGAGTCACACCCGCCCCACGGCGGGCGCGGAGTCGCGCCTTCCACCCCGGGCCGCGTGAGTAAGTGCGCTCGCGAGCGTCCGAGGGTGCCTCAGTCGTCACAGGAGTTCACTCCTGCCCCATTTCCGGCGGGGATTTCGACTTACCCACCCGCCAGACGAAGGAACTGCGCACGCGAGCACCCCCGTTCGCCCCCGCCGTCACGCGAGTCACGCCTGCCGCGCCGAGGGGCGGAGCGACACCTTCCACCCGACCGCGCGAGTTAGCGTGCTCGCGAGCGTCCGGGAGCGCCTCTGAAGTTAAGGGAGTTCGCATTTGCTCCATTTGAAGTGGGAATGTTGGCTTAAGTCGCGCCCTTGGTAAAGTGGGTAAAATCCGGGGTCTGGCGATGTGAAGCCGCAGGTCGGCTCCTGTGATCCCCGCGCACGCAGGGGTGGTCCCACACCTCCCACTCACGTCGGCGTCACGGAGATGTGGTCCCCGCGCACGCGGGGGTGGCCCCCACCGCCTGCCCCCGCCGATGACGCTGTTCTGGTGGTCCCCGCGCACGCGGGGGTGGCCCCGTTTCCTGTCTCGTCCGGCCAAGGACGCGAGAGTGGTCCCCGCGCACGCGGGGGTGGTGCCCGTGCGGGCGCTCGGCGATTCTTCAGCCCACGGGCGGTGACCAGCGGGGCATGAATCCCGGCCTGACGACGGTGGTCATCCGCTATGCCGGGCCGGGCCGCCCCATTTCACTGTTGCGCACCCCGGGCCGGCGGGCACGGTCCCACCCTCCCGGGCCACAAACCGAGCCCCACCCCACCGGCACACAGCCATCAAGCCGACCGGAGCGATACCCGGGCCCCCGACCCCCGGCCCGCCACCCGCCCACGGCGGCCGACGGACAAGCCAACCCCCGCGTGGACCTTTCTCCTGGTCCGCCCTCCGAGAGTGTCTTTCGCGCCTGGAGGCGCCGGGTCAAGGGTGGGCGTAGCCCATCACGCAGTGACGCGACGAAGGAGCGCCCTTGACGCGGTGGTGGAAGGCGCGACTCTCGGAAGGAGGGCGGACACCACGTCACACCCACTCGCACCTCGCGCTCAGACACGTACGCCCCGCCCACTCCCTGCGGTCAATTCAGCAGCGCCCGCGCCGCCTTCGCCCTCCGTCGGATCGCCTCCGCCGCGCTCGGCTCCACCGCGTCCATCACCTTCGCGTACGCCTCCATCTCGGCCGCCCCGGTGAGGAAGTCGCCCCGCTGTACGAGGAGTTCGGCCCGCTCGTACCGCAGTCGCGCCGGATGCGACGGCAGCAGCAGCGACAACTCGACCGCCCACAGCGCCACATCGGACCGCTCCGGTCTGGACGACGCCCACGCACGGATGTTGTTGAGAATGCGCAGCACGATCGACGGCGCCGTCGCGGGCCGCAGCATCGACGGGTCGAGCGCCTCGCCGGTGGCGCTCGTCACGATGAGTTCGGCGTCCGCGCCCGTCATCGGCCGCCCGCCCGCGAAAGGGTCGGCCAACCGGAGGTCGGCCGGGTCGCCGAAGCCGACGACGAAGTGGCCGGGCAGGCCGAGCCCGTACACCGGCGCCCCCGCCCGACGGGCGACCTCTATCCACACCACCGACAGCAGGATCGGCAGCCCGCGCCGCCGCTTCAGCACCTCGTGCAGCAGCGAGGACTCCAGACGCTGGTAGTCGGCCCCGATCCCCTGGAAGCCCTCCCGCCGGCCGAGCAGCTCCGACAGGGCCGCCACCCACGCCTCCGCGCCCCGCGTCCCGTACGGCACCAGCCCCGCGAGCCGGTCGAGTTCGACCTCCGCCAGGTCGAGATCGACCTGGGTCAGCGACGGGTCCGCGACCGCGCCGACCAGCAGGCAGAGCCGGGCGAGGTCGGGCCGCTCGGACCGCGCCTCCTCCGCGAACTCCCGCCGCCAGTCCGTCACGCGTCGGTCCCCCGGTCGCCCGGCCCCCGATCGGACATCGTCGGGAGGTCCGCCGCCGCGGACCGGTCGAGGTAGTGGTGGTAGTGGTGGTGCACGGTGAAGCCCATCCCGTCGTACAGCGCCCGGGCGCCGTCGTTGTCCGATTCGACCTGGAGCCAGGCCGCCGAGGCGCCCTCCTCCAGAGCCCGGCGGGCGAGCGCCGTCATGACGGCCGTCGCCAGGCCCCGGCGGCGCTCCCCGGTGGCGACCTCGACCGCCATGAAGCCGGCCCAGCGTCCGTCCACCACGCAGCGTCCGATCGCCGCCGGTACGTCTTCGGTGCCCGCGACGGACGCGAACCACACACTCGGGCCACTCCCGAGCACCTTCGTCACATGCGGCCCGGGTTCCGCGGACCGCTGGTAGCGGGCCAGCCACGGAGCGTCGACCGACCGGTCCAGTCGTACCTCCGCGAGGTCGGCGCCGGTGTCGGCCAGCGGGGCGAGGCCCGCGACACGTACCTCGGCGGACACCTCGCGCACCCAGCCGCGCCGCTCCAGCTCCGCGCACAGCACCTCCTGGGTGCCTTCGGCGCCGGTCGCCGCCTGGACGTACGCGGGAAGCCCGCGCGTCGTGTACCACTCGCGCACCCGATCGAGCGCGGCGTCCAGCGGCAGCCTGGGATCGCCGAGCGGAAGCACCGAGTTGGCCCGCCGGGTGAAGCCGGCGGCGGCCCGCAGCGTCCACTCGCCGAGCGGCTCGCTCTCCAGCGGCTGCCAGCCGCGCGCGGTGACCCGGGCCAGTTCGGCGAACGAGGCGGCGGGGCCGCGCCGCCGCGCGGGCGCGGCCGGGACGACCTTGCCCGCCGCGAGGCTCTCCTCGGCCACGCGGACGATCTCCCCCGTCCTCCGTGTGATCACCACCACACCGGACTCCCAGGAGGTGAGCACCCCGACCGCGTCGGCGAACCGCTCGCCGGGCCGCCGCGAGTCTGTCACGTACCGAACTGAGACACGTTTTCCCACGTCAGCAGTGGTAATGCGGACATACAGACGTCCGCCACCGGTGAATTCCACGCCTTCTGCGCCCCTCCTGTTCGGATCGCCCCCGAGAACGGAGATACTAGGGGCGGGCATCGACGACGCCGCGCTCCCGCGCAGACCAGCCCTACCGAGGAGGAATGACAGCGTGACCTACGTCATCGCGCAGCCTTGTGTCGACGTGAAGGACAAGGCGTGCATCGAGGAGTGCCCCGTCGACTGCATCTACGAGGGCCAGCGATCCTTGTACATCCACCCGGACGAGTGCGTGGACTGTGGCGCCTGTGAGCCGGTCTGTCCGGTCGAGGCGATCTTCTACGAGGACGACACCCCGGAGGAGTGGAAGGACTACTACAAGGCGAACGTCGAGTTCTTCGACGAGCTCGGTTCGCCCGGTGGCGCCTCCAAGCTGGGCCTGATCGAGCGGGATCACCCCTTCATCGCCGCCCTGCCGCCGCAGAACGGCTGAGCATCTCCGATATTCCGCCCGGTCCCGTACGGCCTCGCCGCTGTACGGGACCGTTGCGTTTCCCCCCGTCGTCCGACGTCCGACCCCGACCTCAGCCCTCCGACTTTCGACCTTCGTCTTTCGTACGTACGAGGAAGTGAGCCACCCCGTGAGCGCCGTCTCTTCGCGTCTTCCCGTCTTCCCCTGGGACCGCCTCGAGCCCTACAAGGCCACCGCGTCCGCCCATCCGGACGGCATCGTGGACCTGTCCGTGGGCACCCCGGTGGACCCGGTCCCCGCGCTGATCCAGGAGGCGCTGGTCGCCGCGGCCGACTCCCCGGGCTATCCCACGGTGTGGGGGACGAAGGAGCTGCGGGACGCGCTCACGGGCTGGTGCGAGCGGCGGCTCGGCGCGGTGGGCTTCGCCCACGAGAACGTCCTGCCCGTGGTCGGCTCCAAGGAACTGGTGGCCTGGCTGCCCACCCAGCTCGGCCTCGGCGCGGGCGACAAGGTGGCCTACCCGCGGCTCGCCTACCCGACGTACGAGGTGGGCGCGCGGCTGTGCGGCGCCGAGCCCGTCGTCTACGACGACCCCACCGAGCTGGACCCGGCCGGCCTGAAGCTGCTGTGGCTCAACTCGCCGTCCAACCCGACGGGCAAGGTGCTCGGCAAGGACGAGCTGACCCGGATCGTGGCCTGGGCCCGCGAGCACGGCGTGCTGGTCTTCTCCGACGAGTGCTACCTGGAGCTGGGCTGGGAGGCCGACCCGGTCTCGGTGCTGCACCCGGACGTGTGCGGGGGCTCGTACGAGGGCATCGTCGCCGTCCACTCGCTGTCCAAGCGCTCCAACCTGGCCGGATACCGCGCCGCGTTCATCGCGGGTGACGCGGAGGTCCTGGGCGAGCTGCTGCTGATCCGCAAGCACGGCGGGATGATGACCGCGGCGCCGGTGCAGGCGGCGACGGTCGCGGCGCTCGGGGACGACGCGCACGTGGCCGAGCAGCGGGCACGGTACGCGGCCCGGCGCGCGGCCCTGCGGGGCGCCCTGGAGGCGCACGGCTTCCGCATCGAGCACAGCGAGGCCAGCCTGTACCTGTGGGCCACGCGGGACGAGCCGTGCTGGGACACGGTGGCGTACCTGGCCGACAAGGGCATCCTGGTGGCGCCCGGCGACTTCTACGGGACGGCGGGGGAGCGCTTCGTGCGGGTCGCGTTCACGGCGACGGACGAGCGGGTCGAGGCGGCGGTCAAGCGTCTGGGCTGATGCCGGGCGGGCCGGGCGGGACCGGGCCCGCGCCGTGCGGAGACGGGCGCAGGGGTGCGTCCGGAAGCGCCCTGAGCGCCGTCCGGAACGGGTGAACGGGCCTCCGGGCCGTCCCCGCCGCCGGAGCCCCACGGAGCCCCCGGGAACCCTGGAACGCGCCTGGAACGGGCGAGGGCCCGGGAAGCACGTCCGACGTGCTTCCCGGGCCCTTCGCGTTCCACGAGGGCGTGGCGGCTCGTCAGCCACCCAGCGGCAGGCCGCCGAGCAGACCGCCGGCCGCACCGGCCGCACCGGCGGCGGGACCGGCGCCCTTGCCCGCGCCCTTGCCCCCCTTGCCGCCCTTTGCGCCCTTGCCGGCGGCACCCGCGGTGTCACCGAGGGCCTTGCCGGCCTGGCCGGCGGTGTCGCCGACGATCTTCTGGGCGGCGGGCGTGGCAGTCTTGCCCGCCGAGCCCACGACCTTGCCGGCGGCCGGGACGGCGGAGTCGACGGCCTTGCCGCCGGTCTTGCCCACGGTGCCGGTGGCGGTCTGCGAGGCGGCGTCCACGGCGTTCCCGGCGCTGGACGTGTCGAGGGAGGTCAGCCCCGTCAGGGCGCCGGTGGTCGGGGCGAGGGAGTGCTCCGCGGCGCTCGCGACGCCGGCCGCGCCGACCACGGGGGCTGCGCCGGCCGCGACGATGAGGGCGGCGCGGGCGATCCGACGGGTCAGGGGGAGGGACATGATGCTCCTTCGGCGGAGTGGATATGACGTGCTGACAACCGGCCTCGGGGCGGGGGAGGTTGCGGACGCCGAAGGTAAAGACTGGGCAATGCGTCGTATTGTCGGGTGGGGAGGAAAGCGGACGAACGCCTCAAGGTGCCGACGACTGCCGAACCGTCACTCCCCTTGTCCCACAAGGGGAGCGAGGGGGTGGAGAAGCGGGCGGTCGGACCTTCCGGGGGAAGCTGCGGGCCGGTGCCTGGGATGACGCGCCCGGGGGACTCGTCGCACGGCTGCCCGAGGGGTCCGTGCGGGGTGCATATGCCCGTCGTGAGGTGGTTGTGAGCCGGTCTGAGGCTGGGACGGTCGTTCCGGTCCGCGCGCCCGTCCGCTGGGTCGGCATATGCCGTACCGGCGAGCCGTCCATGGCGCATATGCCGGTCTGGAGGCGGTCGTAATGCCGGGACGGTCGTCCTATGCCACGCGCCCACCCCGACGCGACGGCATATGCCACACCTCCCGACCCGTCGTACGGGCGCCGCTCGGCGCGTTCGCGCTCGTCCTAACGCGCCAGCGTCAGCCGTACCGACGAGCCGTCCGTCCCCCGCACGCCCTTGTCGCCGCGCACCGGCTTCCAGTCGCCCGAGGACGTGTTCGCGATCCAGATCCGGTCCCCGTAGGCGACCTCGGCGATCCGCAGCTCGTCCGCCCGGGCCACCGCCCACTGCGCCAGCGCCCAGCCGCGTTCCGTACGCGGGACCCGCGCCTCGTGGACCGGCACCGACAGCTCCGCCGGCCCCGTCACCGCGTTCTTGCCGGCGGCCGTACCCCGCGCCCCCGCGCCGGGTGCCCCTGCGCCCGGCTCCGGCACGGTCTCGACCTTCGGCGCGGTCCGCGCGCCGAACGCCTTCACCAGTTCGTCCCGCACCCGCCGCGGATCGCCCGGCCGCCCCTCCGTCTCCGCGACGTCGGCCGTGCACGCCAAAGCGGCCTGCGCGCGGCCGGTCAGCGCCGCCGACAGCAGCGTGGCGTCCGGCTCGTGCTTCGCGTACGCCTGCGGGAAACCGCTGCGCTGCACCTTCTGCGCCGCCACCGTCAACGGCAGCCGCGAGTAGCCCGGGACCTTCTCCAGGCCCTCGTAGAACTTCGTCGACGAGTAGACCGGGTCGAGGATCTGCTCCGGCGTCCCCCACCCCTGCGAGGGCCGCTGCTGGAACAGTCCGAGCGAATCCCGGTCGCCGTGCTCGATGTTGCGCAGCGCCGACTCCTGGAGCGCGGTCGCGAGCGCGATCGTCACCGCCCGCTCGGGCAGCCCGCGGGAGCTGCCCACCGCCGCGATGGTCGCCGCGTTCGACGCCTGCTCGGGGGTGAACTCGTAACGCGCGTCCCCACCGCCTATCACGCACCGCGGCGCGCCCATGCTGCCCGTGACGTCGTGCAGCGTCACATAGGCGGCCAGGCCGGCGAGCACGGAGAACGCCGCCGTGAACCGGGCGGCGCGCCCTCGGCGGGCGGGGACGGGGACACGGCGGGGCTCGGACACGCGCTCCACCGTACTGGAGGCGGGGTTAGGGTCGGGACATGGCTGACACCGCTCCCTCCACCACCCCCTCCGAACCCGAGCCCGCCCCCGTGCTTGACCTCGCGCTCGACGGCGCCGCCCTGACCGCCGCGCTCGTCGACTTCCGGTCCGTCAGTGGTACGGAGAAGCCGCTCGCCGACGCCATCGAGGACGCCCTGCGCGCTCTGCCGCACCTGACCGTCGACCGGCTCGGCAACAACGTCGTGGCCCGCACCACCCTCGGCCGCTCCGAACGCGTGGTCCTCGCGGGCCACATCGACACCGTGCCGATCGCCGACAACGTCCCCTCCCGCCTCGACGACGACGGCATCCTGTGGGGCTGCGGCACCTCCGACATGAAGTCCGGCGTCGCCGTCCAGCTGCGCCTCGCCGCCACCGTGCCCGCCCCCAACCGTGACCTCACCTTCGTCTTCTACGACAACGAGGAGGTCGCCGCCCACCTCAACGGTCTCGGCAAGGTCGCCGAGGCCCACCCGGACTGGCTCGCGGGCGACTTCGCCGTCCTCCTCGAACCCTCCTACGGCCAGGTCGAGGGCGGCTGCCAGGGCACCCTGCGGGTCAAGCTGCGCACCGCGGGCGAGCGTGCCCACTCCGCCCGCTCCTGGATGGGCTCCAACGCCATCCACACCGCCGCGCCGATCCTCGCCCGCCTCGCCGCGTACGAGCCGCGCAAGCCGGTCATCGACGGCCTGGAGTACCACGAGGGCCTCAACGCCGTCGGCATCGAGGGCGGCGTCGCCACGAACGTCATCCCCGACGAGTGCGTCGTCACCGTCAACTACCGCTACGCCCCCGACATTTCCCCGGCCCAGGCCCTGGAGCACGTGCGGGAGGTGTTCGCGGACTGCGACATCGCCGAGTTCGTGATCGACGACGAGAGCGGCGGCGCGCTGCCCGGCCTGTCCCACCCCGCCGCCGCGGCCTTCATGAAGGCGGTCGGCGGCACCGCCCAGCCGAAGTTCGGCTGGACCGACGTCGCCCGCTTCAGCGCGCTCGGCGTCCCGGCCGTCAACTACGGCCCGGGCGACCCGCTCTACGCCCACAAGCGGGACGAGCACGTGCACGTCGAGCGAATCCACCACTGCGAGGCGCGACTTCGCGACTGGCTCACCGAATGATTCCGTCCGAATGATTCCGGCAATTCGAGTCCTCTTCACCTGACGCGTCCTAATCTGACCGGGACGATCAGTGGACGGTGAGAGGAGCAGGCCATGGGTGTTTCCCGCGAGCCGGTGAAGCCGGTGGAGCAGCGGCTGGGAGCGGTGCTCCGGCGCCGCGATCAGGTCCAGCCCGGCACGACGGACCAGCGGCTGCTCGACGCCGAGGGCGACTCGGAATGGGTGCACACCGACCCCTGGCGGGTCATGCGCATCCAGTCCGAGTTCGTGGAGGGCTTCGGCGCCCTCGCCGAACTGCCCAGCGCGATCAGCGTCTTCGGCTCGGCCCGTACGCTGCCCGACACCCCCGAGTACGACGCGGCCGAACGCATCGGACGCGCGCTCGTCGAGGCGGGCTTCGCGGTGATCACGGGCGGCGGCCCCGGCGCCATGGAGGCGGCGAACAAGGGCGCCCGGGCGGCCAAGGGCGTCTCGGTCGGTCTCGGCATCGAGCTGCCCTTCGAACAGGGCCTCAACCCGCACGTCGACATCGGCGTGAACTTCCGCTACTTCTTCGTCCGCAAGACGATGTTCGTGAAGTACGCGCAAGGCTTCGTCGTCCTCCCGGGCGGCCTCGGCACCCTCGACGAGCTGTTCGAGGCGCTCACCCTCGTCCAGACCCGGAAGGTCACCCGCTTCCCGATCGTCCTGTTCGGTACGGAGTACTGGAAGGGCCTCGTGGACTGGCTGCGCGACTCGGTCGTCGCCGGCGGCAAGGCGGCCGAGCACGACCTGCTCCTCTTCCACGTGACGGACGACGTGGACGAGGCGGTGGCGCTGGTGACGAAGGAGGCGGGACCGAAGGAGCACGGTCGGTAGGACTCGCCGGGACGGCCGGGGTCTCCTGCCCCGCCCGTCCCGCCGCCCGTCCCGCCGCACCTGCCCGGGTCTCGCCGCCCGCCTTGCGCGCGTACGTCGCGCACTCGGCGCACACGCCGACCCGGTGCGGTGCCCCGCTCCGACCGGTTACGCGAGACCGCGCCGCGCCACGGCCGGCGGCCGGTGGCCCGCGATCGACGCCACCATGTCGAGGACCTGCCGCGTCTCCGCGACCTCGTGCACGCGGTACACCTGGGCCCCGAGCCACGCGCTGACGGCCGTCGTCGCAAGGGTGCCGAGCACCCGCTCCTTGACCGGCCGGTCGAGCGTCTCGCCCACGAAGTCCTTGTTCGACAGCGAGACGAGCACCGGCCACCCCGTCTCGGCCATCTCCCCGAGCCGCCGGGTCGCCTCCAGGCTGTGCCGGGTGTTCTTCCCGAAGTCGTGGCCCGGGTCGATCATGATCCCGTCCCGCCGTACGCCGAGCGCGACCGCCCGCTCCGCGAGTCCGACCGTCACCTTCAGGATGTCGGCCATCACGTCCTCGTACTCCACCCGGTGCGGCCGGGTCCGCGGCTCCGCGCCGCCCGCGTGCGTGCACACCAGACCCGCGCCGTACTTCGCGGCGACCTCCGCGAGCCGCGGGTCGACCCCGCCCCACGCGTCGTTGAGCAGATCCGCGCCCGCCTCGCACACGGCCTCGCCGACATCCGCCCGCCAGGTGTCCACGCTGATCACCACATCCGGGTGGCGGCGGCGCACCTCGGCGACGAAGCCGACCGTACGGCGCGCCTCCTCCTCGGCGGTGACCTCCTCGCCGGGGCCCGCCTTGACCCCGCCGATGTCGATGATCGCCGCCCCTTCGGCCACGGCGCGCTCGACCCGGGCGAGCGCCGGCTCGTCCCGGAAGGTCGCGCCCTGGTCGTAGAACGAGTCGGGGGTCCGGTTCACGATCGCCATGATCACCGGCTCGTGCGGCCCGAATTCTCGCCGTCCCAAGCGCAGCATCCCTTTTGTCCTCCCTCGCGTCCGTTCGCCTGCGACCCTAACCGTCGGTGGCGCATGGCACGATCGGCACCGGACGATTTCCACGGACGGCGAGAGGCGCGCAGGTGTTCTGGTTTCTGCTGATCACGATGGTCGTGGTCGTCGCGGCGGTCACCTTGGCGGTGGTCGGCGGCGGCGAGAGCGAGGTCCTGCCCGAAGTCGCCCCCGAACAGCTGGTGGACCCGCTGCCGCCGAACCGGCCGGTCGGACGGGGCGACATCGAGGCACTGCGCCTCCCCGTCGGCCCGCGCGGCTACCGGATGGCCGACGTGGACGACGTACTGGACCGGCTCGACGCGGAACTCGCCGAGCGGGACGCCCGGATCGCGGACCTGGAGGCGGAGTTGACGGTCCTCCGGGGGCGGGACGGCGAGACGACGGCGGCCGGGACGGCCGCGGGCGCAGCCGTGGACGCGGCCGGGAACTCAGCCTCGGGCGCGGCCGGGGACGCGGGTGTGCCGCTGGACAAGCCGGCGGCGAGCGGGACGGCGGCCGAGCCGGCGGACGAGGTCGCGGAGAAGGCCACCGGTGAGACGGCGGCCGGCAAGGTGACGGACGGCGGGACCAGGGGGAGCGGGGCATGAGCGACGGCAAGGCCATCGCCGGGCCGGACGGCCGGCTGCGCTGCCCTTGGGGGCTGTCCACCGAGGACTACGTGGCGTACCACGACGAGGAATGGGGCCGCCCCGTCCACGGCGACGACGCCCTGTTCGAGCGGCTGTGCCTGGAGGCCTTCCAGTCCGGCCTGTCCTGGATCACGATCCTGCGCCGACGGGAGACCTTCCGGACGGCGTTCTCCGGCTTCGAGATCGCCGAGGTGGCCCGCTTCGGCGAGGCCGACCGCACCCGGCTGCTCGCCGACGAGGGGATCATCCGCAACCGCGCCAAGGTCGACGCCACCCTCGCCAACGCGCGCGTGCTCGCGGACTGGGAGCCAGGCGAACTGGACACGCTGATCTGGTCGTACGCCCCCGATCCGGCGACCCGGCCGGCCCCGGCCACGACCGCCGACGTCCCGGCCGTCACGGACGAGTCGAAGGCCCTGGCCAAGGCCCTGAAGAAGCGCGGCCTGCGGTTCATCGGCCCGACGACGGCGTATGCGCTGATGCAGGCGTGCGGGCTGGTCGACGACCATGTGACGGACTGCTTCGCGCGGGGCGCCGGCCGCTGACGGCGCGCCGCGGGACCCGCCCGGGGCCGGGTGACCGGGCCCCGGACGAGCCGAGCTGTCGGCGGGACGCTCAGCGGCCGACGTACTTCGGCTTCTCCTTGGCGAGGAAGGCCCGCACCGCGATCCGGTGGTCCTCGGACGAGCCCGCCTTCGTCTGGAGCTCGTCCTCCTTCGCCAGGGCCTCGGCGAGCGAGTGGTCCGCGCCGTACGCCAGGGACTCCTTCAGCGCCGCGTAGGCGAAGGTCGGGCCGTCGGCGAGCTTGCGGGCGACCTTCGCGGCCTCCTCGGCGAGCTTCTCCGCCGGGACCAGCCGGTTGACGATGCCCAGCTCGTACGCCTCCCGCGCGGTGAGCGTACGGGGGAAGAGCAGCAGGTCGGCCGCGCGGCTCGGGCCGATCAGGCGGGGCAGTGTCCAGGACATCCCGGAGTCGGCGGTGAGCGCCACCCCGGCGAAGGACGTGTTGAAGGAGGCGGTCTCCGCGACCACCCGGTAGTCCGCCGCGAGCGCGAAGCCGAAGCCCGCTCCGGCGGCCACACCGTTCACCGCGGCCACGACCGGCTTCGGCATCCCGGCCAGGGCCAGGGCGATCGGGTTGTAGTGGTCCCGCACCGTGTCCATGGTGTGCCGGGTGCCGGACTCCTCGTCGGCCTTGAGCAGGCCCACGTGCTCCTTCAGGTCCTGGCCCACGCAGAACGCCCGCTCGCCGGCCGCGGTCAGCAGCACCGCGCGGACCGCCGGGTCGGCGGCGGCGGCCTCCGCCGCGTCGCGCAGCGCGACCTTGAGCGCCACGTTCAGGGCGTTCATGGCCTCGGGGCGGTTGAGGGTGATGGTGGCGAGTCCGTCGCTCACCTCGTACAGCACCGTGTCGGCCATCGTGGGTTCCCTTCGCTTCATCGCGTCGTCGACCCTTCTCCGGACTCCGCCCGGGAAGGACCCCCACAGCATGGCGGAGATCACCCCGCGCCCGCCCGGTCCCGGCATGTGAGCTGCGTCAACAAATCAGCACCCGGCAGGGGACCGGCAGCGGCGAAGTATCGCAGGTGGAGCGGTGAAATGTGTGGCTTTGTGAAAGCGCGTTGCGGAAGCGATGCCTGCTGATGTTGGTCATCGGGTCCTGTGATGCGGGATAATGACCGGGAAGCAATCGTGTTCGATGCTGACGATGAGCTGGTTTCAGGAAGGGGAACGAGCATGGCGGCCATGAAGCCGCGGACGGGTGACGGCCCGCTCGAGGTCACCAAGGAGGGGCGGGGCATCGTCATGCGCGTTCCGCTCGAAGGCGGCGGCCGGCTCGTGGTCGAGCTGACCCCTGATGAGGCCGAGGCGCTCGGCGACGCGCTGAAGAAGGTCGTCGGCTAGTCACGCCCAGTCGCGTTTTTCCGCTTCTGCCCCGGTACGGTTCCGACCATGCCGGGGCAGAAGCGTTTCCTGAGCCGGAAGCGGGGCGTACGCGCGCGGGGGCCGGTCGTATGTGACACGGCGTATGTGACGTGGCGTATGTGACGCGGCGGGTGCGGGGCGGACGTACGGGACACGGCGACGGTCGGGGGAGCGGCCGTACGTGATGGCGTGCCGCCCGCGCGCCTCGTACGCGCGCGTGGCCGGAGGCCGGACCGGACCGGGCCGGGAACAGGTGGGTCAGGTGTCCCGGCGTACCGCGCACAGCAGGCCGTCGCCCACCGGCAGTAGGGTCGGAAGCAGCTCGCGGCTCTCCCGTACGGTCCGCAGCAGCTCCCGTATGCGCTGCACCTCGGCCGGCTGGGCCGCCGAGTCGACCGTGCGGCCGTCCGCGAACACGCCCTCGAAGCAGACCAGACCGCCCGGCCGCAGCAGCCGCATCGATTCGACGAGATAGTCGAGCAGCTCCAGCCGGTCGCCGTCGCAGAACACGAGGTCGTATCCGCCGTCCGCGAGCCGGGGCAGCACTTCGAGCGCCCGGCCCGGGATGAACCGGGCCCGGTTGCCCGCGAAGCCCGCCGCGCGGAAGGCCGCCTTCGCGTGCGCCTGGCGCTCGGGCTCCATGTCCACCGTGGTCAGTACGCCGTCCGGCCGCATGCCGAGCAGCAGATAGATCCCGGACACACCCGTGCCCGTCCCTATCTCCGCCACCGCCTTGGCGTCCGCGGTCGCGGCCAGCAGGCGCAGAGCGGCACCGGTACCCGAGGACACCGAGGGAACGCCCGCCTCGTGGGCGCGGTCACGGGCCCAGAGCAGCGCTTCGTCCTCGGCGACAAAGGCGTCGGCGAACGCCAGGCTCGTCTGCCGGTTGGCGGTAATGGCCCTCTCCTGTTCCCCTGGCTGTCCCTGTAGTTGACGGACGGCGTCGACTGTATCCGCTGGACGCGGGAACCCGCAGATGGGACCGCGCGTTCACAGAGGCAGGAAGCGGTGTCGGGAGCGCGGAGTGAGCCCGTCCCAAATTCGCGTAAAGAGTTTTATCCGGAGCTAACGGGCGAGGTGGCTATGGTAGGGACTCCACTGGACACCACCAGAGCCGATAGGGGAGGTGCGGCTGCGCCTGTGGATCGGGGAGGAGTGCTTCGGCGTCTTCTCAGGTCGGCGGGTGAGCCGAAATCCGTGACCGACACCGCTGACCGTTCCCGCGCCGCCGTCTCCGCGCCCACCACCGCGACCTTCGCCTCCGAGGCGGAGTCCCAGGCATGGACGCCGCCCAGCTGGGAGGAGATCGTCAGCACCCACAGCGGTCGTGTCTACCGTCTCGCCTATCGCCTCACGGGCAATCAGCACGACGCCGAGGACCTGACCCAGGAAGTCTTCGTCCGGGTCTTCCGCTCCCTGTCCTCGTACACGCCCGGCACCTTCGAGGGCTGGCTGCACCGCATCACCACCAACCTGTTCCTGGACATGGTGCGCCGCAAGCAGCGCATCCGTTTCGACGCGCTCGCCGACGACGCCGCCGAGCGGCTGCCCAGCCGTGAGCCGTCCCCGCAGCAGGCCTTCAACGACACGCACTTCGACGCCGACGTCCAGCAGGCCCTCGACACCCTCGCGCCCGAGTTCCGTGCCGCGGTCGTGCTCTGTGACATCGAGGGACTGTCGTACGAGGAGATCGCCGCGACCCTCGGCGTGAAGCTCGGCACGGTCCGCAGCCGGATCCACCGCGGTCGCTCGCACCTGCGCAAGGCTCTCAAGCACCGGTCGCCCGAGGCGCGCCAGGAGCGTGCCCTCGCCACCGTCGGAGGGGAGGGCGGAGCGGCGTGAGCGGCACCAGTCCGTCACCAACCCCCGCGGAACAGCACCTCGGGGACCGGCTCGCCGCGCTCGTCGACGGCGAGCTCGGCCATGACCACCGCGAACGGGTCCTCGCGCACCTCGCGACCTGCCCGCGCTGCAAGGCCGAGGCCGATGCCCAGCGCACCCTGAAGAGCGTCTTCGCGTCCAGCGCCCCGCCGGCGCCCTCGGCGGGCTTCCTCGCCCGGCTCCAGGGGCTGCCGGGGGGACCGCTCGACGGGGGGCCCGGGGGATCGGGCGGACCGGGCGGTCCGTTCGCCGACCTGCTGCGTGAGGGCGGAGTGCGCGCCGACGGCTTCGCCACGGCCGTGCCCGTCACCCCGGACACCGGATTTCGTATCCACGAGGTCGGCGACCGTTCCCCGTGGCGGGGCCGGCGCTTCGCGTTCGCGGCGGCCAGCGCCGTCTCGTTCGCGGCGATCGCGCTGGGCGGCACGATGTCCCTCGACAGCGGCCGCGGCGGCCCGGGCGGCAGCAACCTGACCCCGCTGCGCGCGCCGGCGACCTTCGCGTCCGGTTCGCGCCGCGACGCGACCCCGGAGCCCGCGCCGCCGACGATCCTGCCGGTCCGCCTGGAGCTGTCCCCGTTCGCCCGGCCGCCCATGAATCCGACGCTGCGGCTCTCCTACCAGGCCGGACCCGGCCCGACCCCCACCCCGACCCCGAGCCCCTCCCACCACTGACGGGCGACCTGGTTGAATCCAGGGGGCTAGGGTCCGCCGTCCGTATTTTCGGAGGCAGGGTCCTAGGGGGCGCGCCGTCCGACGACGCGGGCGGCGCGGACAGGGTCAGCTGTTGCGGGGAGCGCATGAAGAACGGGAAGCCGACGTGGTGGGGCCGGAGCTCGACCACGGACACGGGCACGGGTCCGGACACGGGCACGGTCACCACACCCGACGGGCCGGCCGAACCGGTGGACGACACCGACTTCACGCTCGCGGCACCGGCGTCCGCTCCGGCGTCCGAGCCCGCTTCGGTGCCGGCGTCCGCTGCGGAGACCGCCGCGGCATCCGGCACCGCCGCCGAGCCGGCGTCCGCTCAGGAGCCCGCGCCCGCCGGACCCATGGTGGCCGAGACGGCCACGCCGGCGCCCGTGACCGCGCCCGCCCCGCCGGCGGCCGAGACTCCGCACGCCGAACCCGCCATCGACCCGAGTCCGCATCAGACTCCGGGCACGGACGCGCACTCGGCTCCGGTCGCGGACACGGACACGGACACGACTTCGGCCCCGGACGGGACTCCGGCCCCGGCTCCTGCCCCGGACGTGACCCGGGCCCCGGAGCCCATACCCGCGCCCCCGCAGCACGCCCCGCAGCAGCCGGCGCCACAGCCGCTGCACGCCCCCGACCCGTACGCGACCCCTCCGTACGGCGGACCGGGGCCCTGGGCGCCCGCGCCGCCCGTCCAGCGGCCCGTACCGCCGCAGGCCATGGCTCCCGCACCCGCCCCCGGCCACGCACCCGCCCCCGGCCACGCCCCCGTGCCGATGCCCGCGGCACCGGCCGGGCCGCCGCCCGCCGGTCCCGCGTACGACCCCTGGGGCGTCCCGGGCGACTTCCCGGATCCGGGTGCCGGCAAGCCGCCCCGCAAGCCCCGGCGCGGTCTCGCGCTCGCCGGAGCGCTCGCCTTCGCCCTCGTCACCGGTGTGATCGGCGGCGGTGTCGGCGCGTACGTGGAGCGGCACGGCGGCATCTCCGCCATCGAGCTGCCCCAGTCCGAGGCCAAGGACATCGGCCGCGCCCCCGACAGCGTCGCGGGGATCGCCGCCACCGCCCTGCCGAGCGTCGTCACCATCCACGTCAGCGGCGGCGGCTCGGCCGGGACCGGCACCGGCTTCGTCCTCGACACCCGGGGCCACATCCTCACCAACAACCACGTCGTCGACGCCGCCGCGTCCTCCGGCGAGATCTCCGTCACCTTCAGCAACGGCGAGTCCGCCCGCGCGAAGCTGATCGGCCGCGACGCCGGCTACGACCTCGCCGTCATCAAGGTCTCCGGGGCGTCCGGACTGAAGCCGCTGGCGCTCGGCAACTCCGACAACGTGCGCGTCGGCGACCCCGTCGTCGCCATCGGCGCCCCCTTCGACCTGTCCAACACGGTCACCTCCGGCATCATCAGCGCCAAGGAGCGCCCCATCACCGCCGGCGGCGAGAAGGGCGACGGCAGCGACGTCAGCTACGTGGACGCGCTCCAGACCGACGCGCCGATCAACCCGGGCAACTCCGGCGGCCCGCTCGTCGACTCCGCCGCCCGGGTCATCGGCATCAACAGCGCGATCCGCGCGGCCGGCAACTCCGACCCGGAGGGCGGCCAGTCCGGCTCCATCGGCCTCGGCTTCGCCATCCCGATCAACCAGGGCAAGCGCGTCGCCGAGGAGCTCATCAACACCGGCAAGGCCACCCACCCGGTCATCGGCGTGAGCCTCGACATGCGCTACACCGGCGACGGCGCCCGGGTCGGCGACAAGGGCAAGAACGGCAGCCCCTCCGTCACCCCCGGCGGCCCCGCCGACAAGGCCGGCTTCCGGCCCGGGGACGTCATCACCAAGGTCGACGGCCAGCGGGTGCACAGCGGCGAGGAAATGATCGTGAAGATCCGCGCCCACCGTCCGGGCGACACGCTGAAGTTCACCGTGACCCGCGACGGCAAAGAGCAGACAAAGACCTTGACGCTGGGGTCCTCGACAGGCGCCTGACGGCCATGTGGAGGACACCACTCGGTACCCGTCGGACAGATTCGGCGGGTACCGTGGAGCGGGCCGTCCGGGACCGGCGAGAAGGAGCAACAGGGTGTTCAGCGACATAGGCGCACTCGAGCTGGTGACGCTCGTGGTGCTCGCCGTGCTCATCTTCGGCCCCGACAAGCTGCCGAAGCTGATCCAGGACATCTCCGGGGTGATCCGCAAGATCCGCGAGTTCTCCGACAGCGCCAAGGCCGACATCCGCAGCGAGCTGGGGCCGGAGTTCAAGGACTTCGAGTTCGAGGACCTCAACCCCAAGAACTTCATCCGCAAGCAGCTCGCGGAGAACGACGACCTGAAGGAGCTGCGGGAACTGCGCTCCAGCTTCGATCTCCGCAAGGAGATGAACGAGGTCGCCGACGCCGTCCACGGCCGCGACACCGTCTCTGCGCCTTCCTCGGCTCCCTCGTCTTCGGCGTCCGGCTCGCTCTCCCCGGCTTCGGACACGCCGTCGCAGCCGACCGTCCCGGCGGCCGTCAACGGCTCGCCCGACCTCCTGAAGAAGCAGGACAAGCCGGGCGGCACCGAGCGCCCGCCGTACGACTCCGACGCCACCTGACGACGGCCCGTCACAGCCGCCGCGTCCCGCGGTGGCTATCCTCCCTCTGTCGACGAACGAGGAGGCGGCCGTAATGACGACGACCCGTGGGATGGAAACCGATGGTTTCCTGCGTGCCCCCTTCGCCTGGTACGGGCTCGACGAGGCGTTCACCGGGCCACGCCGGCTGATGCGGGTGGGCACGGCGGCCGACGGCAGCGTCCGGCACGGCTCGCTGGGCCACGGGGACGAGCCGTCGGTGAAGTCCGACGCGAGCGCCACCGAGAAGGAGCGGTTCGCGATCGTCGTGACGGTCGCGGCCCATCCCGTGGGCGGCAGCGGCGACGGTACGGGCGTCCTGGAGGCCACCACGGTCTCCTCGGCCGCCTGGCTGGCCGGCTCCGGCCTCCTCGCCCACACCTGGCCCGCCCAGCTCGACCACGCGATGCGCGACAACTGGCTGGACCAGCAGACGGAGACCGCCTTCGAGCTCGCCGACGACCTCGACGGGCCCGACTGGACGTCGCTGTCGCTGCCGGTGGACGGCGTTCCGGTGGCCTTCCACTACCGCGAGACCGAGTTCGGCTGGGTGCTCGCGGGCTCGGCCCCGGACGTCCACATCGGCGCGTACGGGCGGGGCATGAGCGCCTACGGCCTCGGCTTCGCGCAGGTGAAGGACCTCGGCCCGTACGTCTGAGCGTGTACGCCCGGGCTCCGTACGTCTGAGCTCGTACGTCCGAGGAACCCCGCGCCCCCGCCGCGTACGCGAGAGGGCGCCCCGGACGGATCCGGGGCGCCCTCTCGCGTACCTGCGTACGTACGTATACGGGGTGGGACTTCAGAACTTGTTGCGCGGCGTGATGCCCAGGCTCAGGCCCGACAGACCGCGCCGGCGCCCGCCGAGCTTGTCCGCGATGGCGCGCAGCGCCGAACCGGCCGGGGAGTCGGGGTCGGCCAGGACGACCGGCTTGCCCTCGTCGCCGCCCTCGCGCAGCCGGACGTCGATCGGGATGGAGCCGAGGACCGGGACGGTGGTGCCGGTGGTCCGGGACAGGCCCTCGGCGACCTTCTGGCCACCGCCCGTACCGAACACGTCGACCATCTCGTCGCAGTGCGGACACGGCATGCCCGACATGTTCTCGACGACACCGACGATCTTCTGGTGGGTCTGCACGGCGATCGAGCCGGCCCGCTCCGCGACCTCGGAGGCGGCCTGCTGCGGGGTGGTGACGACCAGGATCTCCGCGTTCGGCACCAGCTGCGCCACGGAGATCGCGATGTCGCCGGTGCCCGGGGGCAGGTCGAGCAGCAGGACGTCCAGGTCGCCCCAGTACACGTCGGCGAGGAACTGCTGGAGCGCGCGGTGCAGCATCGGGCCGCGCCACACGACCGGGGCGTTGCCCGGGGTGAACATGCCGATGGAGATGACCTTCACGTCGTGTGCCGACGGCGGCATGATCATGTTCTCGACCTGGGTGGGCTTGCCGTCCACACCCAGCATCCGCGGCACGCTGTGGCCGTAGATGTCGGCGTCCACGACACCGACCTTCAGCCCGTCGGCCGCCATCGCCGCCGCCAGGTTGACCGTCACCGAGGACTTGCCGACGCCGCCCTTGCCGGACGCGACCGCGTAGACGCGGGTCAGCGAACCGGGCTTGGCGAAGGGGACCTCACGCTCGGCCGTCGTGCCGCGCAGCGCCGCCGCGAGCTCCTTGCGCTGCTCGTCGCTCATCACGTCCAGGGAGACGTCGACGCCGGTGACCCCCTCGACGCGGGCGACGGCGTCCGTCACGCGCTGGGTGATGGTCTCGCGCATCGGACAGCCGGAGACCGTCAGATAGACCGTCACCGCGACCCGTCCGTCGGACCCGATCTCCACCGACTTCACCATGCCGAGTTCCGTGATCGGCTTGTTGATCTCGGGGTCGTTCACCGTCGCCAGTGCTTCAAGCACCGCGTCTTCCGTAGCCATGACTCCGATGGTACGGCGACGACCACCGGCCGGTGAAAGCCCCGTCAGCGGTCGGGTAGATCACTCCTGTTCCCGCCCCCGGACGGGAATAGATCGCCGCGCTCTCCATACCGCCCGTCGCGCCGGCCCTCACGCCGCCCGTCACCGTGGCTGTCACCGTGTCCGTCGTGGTGTCCGTCCTGGCGATCGTCGAGCTCCTTCAGGAGATCCTCCAGCTCGGAACGCATCCAGTCGCGGGTCGCCACCTCGCCGAGGCCCATCCGCAGGGCGGCGATCTCCCGGGTCAGGAACTCGGTGTCGGCGATGGAGCGCTCGTTCTGCTTGCGGTCCTGCTCCAGATTGACCCGGTCCCGGTCGTCCTGCCGGTTCTGCGCGAGCAGGATCAGCGGGGCCGCGTAGGAGGCCTGGAGCGAGAGCATCAGGGTCAGGAAGATGAAGGGGTAGTTGTCGAAGCGCAGCTCCCTCGGCGCGGACACGTTCCACACCACCCAGACGATGATGATCACCGTCATCCAGACGATGAACCGCCCCGTCCCCAGGAAGCGGGCGATGCGCTCCGACATCCGCCCGAAGGCCTCGGCGTCGTACTCCGGCAGCAGCCGGACGCGCCGGATGCGGGGCTGGTCGAGCCGGATCCGGGGCAGCGTCCGCTCCCGGTCCCGGTCCTTTTCGCGGTCCCGATCCCGCTCCCGTTCGCGTCCCCAGTCGCGCTCCCGGTCCCGTTCGCGCTCCCACCAGTGGCTCCGGTTTCCGTCGTGGCCTCCGTCGCGGCTTCGGTCCCTGTTCTGCGGGCGGTCAGCCACCGCGTACCCCCTCGTCCCGCTCCGCGCGCTCCCGTTCCTCGCGCTCGTGCGGCTCGTGGAACTCCGTCTCGCGCCAGTCGTCCGGCAGCAGGTGGTCGAGCACGTCGTCCACCGTCACGGCCCCGAGCAGCCGCCAGCTCTCGTCCACCACCGGCGCCGCGACCAGGTTGTACGCGGCGAAGTAGCTGGTCACGGCGGGCAGCGGGGTGTCCGGGCCGAGCGGCGGCAGATCGCTGTCGACCAGTGCGCCCATCAGTGTGAACGGCGGGTCCCGCAGCAGCCGCTGGAAGTGCACCGTGCCCAGGTACTTGCCGGTCGGCGTCTCGTCCGGCGGACGGCAGACGTACACCTGCGCCGCCAGGGCAGGGGAGAGGTCCTGCAGCCGCACCCGGGCGAGCGCGTCGGCGACCGTGGCGTCCGGCCGCAGCACGATCGGCTCCGTCGTCATCAGACCGCCCGCGGTCCGCTCCTCGTACGCCAGCAGCCGCCGGACGTCCGCCGCGTCGCTCGGCCGCATCAGCGCGAGCAGCCGCTCCTTGTCGTCCTCCGGCAGCTCGGAGAGCAGGTCGGCCGCGTCGTCCGGGTCCATCGCCTCCAGGACGTCGGCGGCCCGCTCCTCCTTCAGCTTGCCGAGGATCTCGACCTGGTCGTCCTCCGGCAGCTCCTCCAGGACGTCGGCGAGCCGGTCGTCGTCGAGCGCGGCGGCGACCTCGGCCCGGCGCTTGGGGGAGAGATGGTGCAGCACGTTGGCGAGGTCGGCGGGGCGCAGCTTCTCGAAGGTGGCGACCAGGTTCTCCGCGCCCTGCCCGTGTTCCTCCAGGGAGAAGCCGGTGACGGCCGACCACTCCAGGGTCAGGGTCTCGCCCTTGCGCCGCAGCGCGCCGCCCTTGCCGCGCCGTACGAAGACCTTGTCGATCTCCCAGTCGCGGCGTGCGGGCAGCTGCTGGATCGCCACGTCGAGGACGGTGACCTCCTCGCCCTCGCGGCCGTCCGGCTCGACGAGCCGCACCCGCCGGTCGAGCAGCTCGCCGAGGACGAGCCGTTCGGTGGGGCGCTGCTCGAAGCGCCGCATGTTGACCACGCCGGTGGAGATGACCTGCCCGGACTCGATGCCGGTGATCCGGGTCATGGGGACGAAGACCCGGCGCCGGGACAGCACCTCGACGACCATCCCGAGCAGCCTCGGCGGCCGGCGGCCCACCCGCAGCATGGCCACGAGATCGCTGACCCGGCCGACCTGGTCGCCCACGGGGTCGAAGACGGGGACGCCCGCGAGATGGGAGACGAAGACCCGGGGGGCGCCTGCCACCATGCTGTGCGCCTCCTTCGTGCCGGATGATCCGCTTAATCGCCTGATTGTCTCCGAATGTGCCTGATTCAGGCTAGCCCGTGTCGATCTATGACGCTTCGGCAGCGCCCCCGGACGGCGTTCCCCGGGTGGCTGCCGGGTGCCCGGTCCGGCCCGGGTACGCTGCCGTCGGCCGTCCCCACCGGCCCTCCGGTCCGCGCCGGTTCCCCGTTTCGCACC
The DNA here is from genome assembly GCF_043198875.1 of Streptomyces sp. NPDC048718. NCBI lineage: Bacteria > Bacillati > Actinomycetota > Actinomycetes > Kitasatosporales > Streptomycetaceae > Streptomyces > Streptomyces sp. NPDC048718. The sequence goes on along the minus strand of NZ_JBICVG010000018.1, from coordinate 83,064 downwards.
GGTCCTCCGGTTCGTTCCGGTTCCGTGTTTCGTGCCGGTCTTCCGGTTCGGTCCGGTTCCCCGGTCCGCACCGGCCCTTCCGTCCCCCTCACCGAACAGAGAGGTGCCCTGGTGACTCTTCTCCGTCCGTTCTCGCGCATCCGCAGGGCCGCGCTGCCCCTGGCGCTGTGCGCCGGTCTCACGGCCACGCTGGCCGGCTGCGGCGGCGACACCGACCCGGACGCGGGGACCAACGGTGTGGGGAAGCTCGACGCGCCCGCCATCGAGAAGAAGGCCAAGGCGGCGGCGGACCGCGCGGAGGCCGTACGGCTCGCGGGCACGCTGGTCAGCAAGGGCGGTACGTACAAGCTGAACATGCAGCTCAAGCAGGACGGCGCCGTCGGGTCGGTGACGACGAAGAACGGCACCTTCGAGCTGCTGCGGGTCGAGGACGCGCTCTTCCTGAAGGCCGCCGCGAGCTTCTGGGCGCACGAGGAGCCCGGCTCCGACTCCGGGCCCGGCTCCGACTCCGGGTCCGGGTCTGGCGCCGGTTCCGGCACGGGCTCCGGCTCCGGGGCCGGCGCGGGTAAGAACGGGGACAGCGGCGCGCAGGCCGCCGACAAGCTCGACGACAAGTACGTGAAGGTGCCCGAGGGCGATCCCTCCTACAAGCAGCTGCGCGGCTTCACCGACATGCGCCTGCTGCTCGACGGACTGCTCGCGGTCCACGGCGACCTGGTCAAGGGCGACCACGGCAAGATCGGCGGCGTCCGCACCATCACCATCAGCGGCGGCCAGGGCGGCGACGGCGGCTCCCTCGACGTCGCCCTGGACGGCGAGCCGTTCCCGGTCCGCCTCGCCCGAGGCGGCGGCGCGGGCGTGGTGGTGCTGTCCGAGTGGGACCGGAACTTCACGCTGGACGAGCCCGCGAAGGGGCAGACCGTGGATTACGGCAAGCAGCTGCCCAGCACCTGACGACCTTGGTCCGAAGGGGGCCGACGCCCCGGGCCGGCGGCGGCTCAGCCCCGGCGGCGGCCCCGTCGCAGCAGCAGCTTCGGCAGCGCCGCCGGGACCGGCTCGCGCGTGAGGGCCGGGGACGGCAGCGGTACGGCGGCCAGCGAGCCGTCCGGCAGCTCGGTCGTCGAGTCGCGGGGGACGAGCCGCAGCACTCGGCACTCGCGCGCCCAGCGCTCGGTCATCGTCTCGGCGTCGGGCGCGTTCAGCCGCTTGCCCTTCAGCTCGGCGACCGCCGCGTCCCACTCCTCCGTGCCGGGCGCGAGTTCCCGTACGACGGCGGTCCAGGAGACGATCCGGCCGCCCTTGTCCTTGCTGCGGACGGTGACCTCGGCGGTGGCGCCGTCGACGAGGCCGGGCAGCGGCTGCTCGCCGGGGCCGTCGCCGACGACGAGCGCGCCGCCGTCGTGCCACAGGTGCCAGAGCGCCCGGGCGGCGGGGGCCTGGCCCCGTACCCAGACGAGGCCGGACTTCTTGGTGGCCTCCTCGACGAGGGCGGGCCCGAACAGCGCGTCGGTCATGCCCGCAGCCTATCGACCGCCCGCCCCGCCGCTGCCCGCCCCGGCCCCGCCCGCGCTGGCTCCTACAGCCAGCCGTTGCGCTTGAGAGTGCGGTGGATGGTGAAGCAGATGGCCGCGATGCCCACGAGCACCATGGGGTAGCCGAACCGCCACTCCAGCTCCGGCATGTGCTTGAAGTTCATGCCGTACACGCCGCAGACCGCCGTCGGGACGGCCACGATCGCCGCCCACGAGGTGATCTTGCGCATGTCCTCGTTCTGGGCGACGGTCGCCTGCGCCAGGTTGGCCTGGAGGATCGAGTTCAGCAGTTCGTCGAAGCCGACGACCTGCTCCTGGACGCGGGCGAGGTGGTCGGCGACGTCCCGGAAGTACTTCTGGATGTCGGGATCGACCAGCCGCATCGGCCGCTCGCTGAGCAGCTGGAGCGGGCGCATCAGCGGGGTGACGGCCCGCTTGAACTCCAGCACCTCGCGCTTGAGCTGGTAGATCCGGCCGGTGTCGGTGCCGCGCGTGGAGCCTTTGGCCGGCGGCGAGAAGACGTCGATCTCGATCTGGTCGATGTCCAGCTCGACGGCGTCCGCGACCGCGATGTAGCCGTCGACGACATGGTCGGCGATGGCGTGCAGGACCGCCGAGGGGCCCTTGGAGAGCAGCTCGGGGTCGTTCTGGAGGCGGTGGCGGAGGTTGCGCAGGGAGCCGTGGCCGCCGTGCCGGACGGTGATGACGAAGTCGGGGCCGGTGAAGACCATGACCTCGCCGGTCTCCACGACCTCGCTGGTCGGGGTCAGCTCGGCGTGCTCGACGTAGTGGATCGTCTTGAAGACGGTGAAGAGCGTGTCGTCGTAGCGCTCCAGCTTGGGCCGCTGGTGGGCGTGGACGGCGTCCTCGACGGCGAGCGGGTGCAGCCCGAACTCGGCGGCGATCCCGGCGAATTCGGCCTCGGTCGGCTCGTGCAGCCCGATCCAGGCGAAGCCGCCGCTCTCCCGCACCTGGCGCATCGCGCCACGCGGGCTCAGGCACGCGCTGTCGTCGACGCGACGGCCGTCGCGGTAGACGGCGCAGTCGACGACGGCGGTGGGCGCCGACGGGTCGCGGGTGGCGTCGTAGGTCCCGTACGGGGAGGACGAGGAGGGGCCGGAACCGGTGCCGGGCTTGCGCAGCGGGTGCCGGAGGGACTGCCGCAGGGAGGGGCGTACGGCGGCGCGCAGGTCACGGATCATCGACATGGGCGTGCTGCTCCTTCACGGAGAGGCCGTCGGCGAGCGTGGCGCAGCCCGGAATGGGGACGTGGAACGTTTCATCCACAAAGCGGGCGGCACCGGGGATCGCGGTGACGGTGTTCGCAACAGACGGGGCGAAGAGCGCGGCTCTCGGGGGAGAGCGGTGCTCTCGGGAGGCGAAGGCAGCTCTTCCGTCGTGCGGAGTGCCGGAGGGAGGACCGCGGTGGGGTCCTCGTGTCACCGGCCACCTGGGGACCGTCCGCGCCGGAGTTACGACCGCGGGGGTGTGGCGGCGGAAGAGCGGCTGGTACTGCCCGATCGACTTCGATCCATCGCAGTCCCACCTCCTCCGGCCGGTCCCTGGTGAGGGATGACGTGTGACGAGCAGTCGGAAGTCCGACCAGTGGCCAAGACTATCAGCCGACTGAAGGTCAATCTTTGACTTTGCCCACTCCATACTCGCTTTATGCTCGGCCCATGGCAGAAATTCTCGCTCTGGTCGAAGCCCGGCTGCGCACGGCCCTCGGCGAGCCCGACGCCCGCGCCGCCGTCACCTTCCTCGGCACCGATCGCATCGAGGTGCTCCGCTTCGTGGACACCGAGGCCGGCCTGGTGCGCTACGCCACCCTGGGCATGTCCGCCCAGCCGATGGCCGACCCGACGGCCGTGCTCGCCGACCCGGTCAAGGGGCCGCGGGCCGAGCTGGTCCTCTCGGTACGGGCCGGGCTCGCCGATACCGACAAGGCGCTCCGCCCGCTCGCGGTGCTCGCCGCCAGTCCGCAGGTCGAGGGCGTGGTCGTGGCACCGGGCGCCTCGCTCGACGTGGGCGAGCCGCTGTGGCCGGGCGCGCCCTTCAGCTCCGTCCTGGTCGCCGAGCCGGGCGGCCTTGTCGAGGACCTCGACATGGACGAGCCGATGGACCCGGTCCGCTTCCTGCCGCTGCTGCCGATGACCTCGAACGAGGCCGCCTGGAAGCGGGTGCACGGGGCCCAGGCCCTGGAGGAGCGCTGGCTGGCGAAGGGGACGGACCTGCGCGATCCGCGGCGTACGTCGGTGCGGCTGGACTGAGACGGCTGGACAGAGGCGACCGGGTCGAGAGGGGCGACCGGGCCGAGGAGACGGCCGGACCGAGGGGTGGGCGGTACGCGGCCCGCGCCGAGCGGTCGGTTCGGTCCGGCCGGCCGGTCCCGGTTCCGGCCCGGCGTGGGAGCCCTCCTCCGGGCGGATCGTTCGATTCGGCTTCCGGTCCGGGTGAAGGTTCCCGATCGGACGGGTGAACGCCGGTGATCGTCCTTGACGCGGGGCCGCGGAGCTAGGACCGTTGAGCCCTATGAGGGGCGAACCCAGTTGCCCGAAGTGCGGTGGCCGGGTCAGGGCGCCCGGTCTCTTCGCCGATTCCTGGCAGTGCGACGTACACGGCTCGGTCTATCCGCTGCAGCCCGTGATCCCGCCCAGTGTCGAGGCCCTCGGCGTCGTCGTGAACCGGGCCCACGTACCGGTGTGGATGCCCTGGCCGCTGCCCATCGGATGGCTCTTCACCGGGGTCGCGTACGCCGGTGACGACCGCAGCGGCGGCCGCGCCACCGCCGTCGCCTGCTCGGGCCCGGGCCCGCTGGGCGGCATCGGCGAGCTGCTGCTCGTCGCCGAGGAGCTGGGGGTCGGCCTCGGCGCCCGGTTCGCGGGCATCGACGGCCCCGACCCCGGCTCCGGTGGCATGGCGATCGACAAGCCGCCGCAGGTCAAGGTGCTCGCGGCCGGCCGCCCCACCCCGCTGTGGCATGTCGCCGACGCCCCGCACGACCGCGCGGTCTTCGCGGGTGAGGCGCGGGGCCTGTGGCTGTGGGCGATCGTCTGGCCCGAACAGTCCGGCCTGCTGATGTACGACGAACTCATCCTCACCGACCTCCGCGACGCGGGCGCCGAGGTGGACCTCCTGCCGTTCGGCGCCCTGACCCCGAGACTCCTGGGATAGCCGGGACTCCTGGGGCAGCCGGGGCGGAAGCGCGCGGCAGGACGGCCGGGAAGCCTGGCGCAGCCGGGACGGCAGAGCGTGGTGGGGCGGTGGTCGGGACCGCCGGGACAGGCGGGGCCGCACAGGCGCCGGGGCGGCGTGGGCGACGTGAGCGGCCGGGGTAACCGGGGTCACCGCGTAAGGGGTGCCCGGTTCGTCGAATCCGTACGAGCGCGTTCGATTCGCCCGTTATGCTGAGGCGTTGCTCTTGTCCGCCTCGAATCCCTGGAGTCCCGCGTCGTGCGTATCGACCTGCACACCCACTCCACGGCCTCGGACGGTACGGACACCCCCGCCGAGCTGGTACGCAACGCCTCGGCCGCCGGTCTCGACGTCGTCGCGCTGACCGACCACGACACCACCCGCGGGTACGGGGAAGCGATCGCCGCGCTGCCGGAGGGGCTCACGCTCGTCACCGGCGCCGAGCTCTCCTGCCGTCTCGACGGGGTGAGCCTGCACATGCTCGCGTACCTCTTCGACCCCGAGGAGCCCGCGTTCGCCGCCGAGCGTGAGCTGGTCCGCGACGACCGGGTGCCGCGCGCGCGGGCCATGGTCGGCAAGCTCCGGGAACTCGGTGTCCCGGTGACCTGGGAACAGGTCGCCCGGATCGCGGGTGACGGTTCCGTGGGCCGCCCGCATGTCGCGGAGGCGCTGGTCGAGCTGGGCGTCGTCCCGGATGTGTCCGGTGCGTTCACGCCCGAGTGGCTGGCCGACGGCGGCCGGGCGCACGTCGAGAAGCACGAGCTGAACCCGATCGACGCGATCCGGCTGGTCAAGGCGGCCGGCGGGGTCACCGTCTTCGCGCACCCGCAGGCGGTCAAGCGCGGCACCTGTGTGCCCGAGTCCGCGATCGCGCGCCTCGCCGAGGCCGGCCTCGACGGCATCGAGGTCGACCACATGGACCACGACGAGCCGACCCGGGCGCGGCTGCGAGGGCTGGCCGGGGAACTGGGGCTGCTCACCACCGGCTCCAGCGACTACCACGGCAGCCGCAAGACCGTCGGACTCGGTGACTTCACCACCGACCCCGAGATCTACGGCGAGATCACGCGCCGCGCCACGGGTGCCTTCCCGGTGCCCGGCGCCGGCGGAACCCGCTGACCGCGGCCGCTGACGGTTCTCCACCGCTCCGGCTCCTCGGCCGCCGCGCCGCTTCCGTACCCCGGCCTGGCCCTCACCTGTCACCGCCCGCGGTGACAGGTGTGCCCGTGCGCCGGTGTGCGCCCAGGCTTCCCCAGCCGTCGGCCCTCTGACCTGCTCCTCCGTGTGCGACCCCCACGACCCCCATCCCGGCCGCATGCCGCCCTTCTTCCGGAACCATTCATTCCGGGTGCTCGTGTACACCCCCTTTCTCCGCAAGGCCCATTCACCGTGTTCGACGTCGCCGTCTTCGGCTCGCTGTTTCTGACCCTCTTCGTGATCATGGATCCCCCCGGGATCACGCCGATCTTCCTCGCCCTCACCTCCGGTCGCGCCACCAAGGTCCAGCGCCGTATGGCCTGGCAGGCCGTCGCCGTCGCCTTCGGCGTCATCAGCGTCTTCGGCGTCCTCGGCCAGCAGATCCTGGCGTATCTGCACGTCTCGGTCCCGGCCCTGATGATCGCGGGTGGTCTGCTCCTGCTGCTCATCGCGCTCGATCTGCTCACCGGCAAGACCGACGAGCCGCAGCAGACCAAGGACGTCAATGTCGCCCTGGTCCCCCTCGGCATGCCGCTGCTCGCCGGACCGGGCGCGATCGTGTCCGTCATCCTGGCCGTCCAGAACGCCGACGGCTTCGGCCAGCAGCTCTCGGTGTGGAGCGCGATCATCGCCATGCACCTGGTGCTCTGGGTGACCATGCGCTACTCGCTGCTGATCATCCGGGTCATCAAGGACGGCGGCGTCGTCCTCGTGACACGGCTCGCGGGCATGATGCTCTCCGCCATCGCCGTCCAGCAGATCGTGAACGGCGTCACCCAGATCATCCAGGGCACCTGACCCGGCGGCTCTCCGGGCGGCCCCGGAGGGACAGCACTGCGCCCCCGTACGGATTCCTCCAGTGGAGTCCATGCGGGGGCGCGGTGTCGAAAGGGCGGTATTGCCTCTGCGGCTGTGTGACCGCTACGACGCCGAGGCGTCGGTCGGCCGGATCCAGATGCGCTGGCCGATCGCTGCGGCCTGCTGCACGATCCCGTTGACGGAGGCGGCGTCCACGACGGTGCGCTCGACGGGCGTACCGTCAATGTCGTCCAGTCGCAGGATTTCGAAGCGCATGTGCTTCTCCCTTCGTCGGAGTTGATCCTCCACGCAAACATGAAGAACTGGGGTTACATAACTGCTCAACGACTTGCACCACCCAAACATTCCCTACGCTAAGGAAATTTTTCGGATGACTAACTACTCGCTGGTAGGGAACGGCGATCCGGACGAGTCCCCCGACGGGGGACCGGGTACGACGGCCGCGCTGGCCGCCGTCGAAGCGCGCCTGGACCACACCAACGAGCTGCTGCGCCGCATGCTCGCCGAGGTCGCGAAGACCCCGTCGACGCACGCGATCTTCGTCGACGCCGGGTACGTTTACGCCGCCGTCGGCCTGCTCGTCGCCGGCACCGAGGACCGGCGCAACTTCGATCTCGACGCCGAGGGCCTGATCGATGCCTTCATCGACACCGCGCGCACGATCTTCGCCGACAGCCGGCTGCTGCGCGTCTACTGGTACGACGGTGCCCGGCGCCGTATCCACACCTCCGAGCAGCAGGCCATCGCCGAGCTGCCCGACGTGAAGGTCCGCCTCGGCAACCTCAACGCCAACAATCAGCAGAAGGGCGTCGACTCCCTCATCCGCACCGACCTTGAGTCCCTCGCCCGGCACCGGGCCATCAGCGACGCCGCGCTCGTCGGCGGCGACGAGGACCTGGTCTCGGCCGTCGAGGCCGCGCAGGGCTACGGCGCCCGCGTCCATCTGTGGGGCATCGAGGCCGCCGAGCGCGGCAACCAGGCCGACCCGCTGCTGTGGGAGGTCGACAGCCAGCGCGTCTTCGACTTGGACTTCTGCCGCCCGTACGTGACCCGCAAGTCCGTCACCCTCTACGAGAACGAGGGCACGCCCTTGCCCTCACGCGAGGATGTCGCCTTCGTCGGCGCCCGGATCGCCGCCACCTGGTTCGCCGAACGCGGCCGCGACCGGCTCGCCGAGCTGCTGCCCGGCCACCCCTACCTGCCCGGATCCGTCGACGGCGAACTCCTCACCGAGGGGGAGCGCCTGCTCGGCCGGTCGCTGCGCGGCCATCCGCCGCTGCGCCGGGCGCTGCGGGACGGCTTCTGGCAGCATCTGCGCCGGGTGTGCCAGAGCTGAGGCCGTCGGAGGGGGCGGAGCCGAGACCGGTGGAGCTGGGATCGGTGGCGGTCGGATCGGGGGCGCTGAGATTCGCGCTGAGATCCCAGAAGGCGGCGAGCCGTTCCGCCAGCTCCGCCGGGTGCGACACATTGGGGGAGTGACCGGCGCCGTCCACCACCGTGTGGTGGGCGCCGGTCAGGGCGGCGGCCGCCGCCAGCTCCGCCACCGGCCACACCGTCTCCCCGTCCCCGTACGCGATGTGCAGCGGCAGGGTCAGCTCCCGCAGCGCCGCCGTCCCGTCCGGATCGCCGATCAGCAGCCGGCCCGCGCCTGAGAGCTGCGCGATCCTGGTCCCCATCCAGCGGCTGCGCAGGAAGCCCACGATCTCCGGCGGATCCGCCGACCCCGGCTCCTCGCCCCGGCTGTCCAGCCAGCGCGTCGCCGCCCACACCTGTTCCTTCGAGGCCACCGCGAGCGCCGTGCGCAGCGCGCGGACCCGGGCCCGCTGACCGCGCGGGACCCGGCCGGGCCCGGAGGAGAGCAGCGTCAGCGACACGAACGCCTCCGGCGCGAGGTCCGCCGCCGCACGGGACACCAGGCCGCCGAAGGAGTGGCCGAGCAGATGCACCGGGCCGTCGCCGAGTGCCGCGGCCTGCGCCACCGCGTCGAGCGCGAGCGCCTTGCGGCGGTAGGCCGCCCGGCCGCGCGGGCCCGGGGACTCGTGCTGGCCCCGGCCGTCGACGGCGACCGTACGAAAACCGGCCTCGCTCAGCGGGGAGAGCAGCCCCAGGAAGTCCTCCTTGCTGCCGGTGAAGCCGGGCAGCAGCAGCGCCGTGCCGTGCCGGGGGAAGTCGGCGGGCGGCGCGGTGTCGAGGACGGCGAACTCGCCCCGCACGGTGGAAAGCCGGTAGGCACGGGTGCGGGGCGGCAGGGCCAGGGAGCGCGGCTTGCTCATACAAACGACTTTAGGGCCTGTCCGGCCCGCCTTCCGGATCTTGTCCGGCTCGTGGGCCGCTCCGGCTCCGTCCGGATCCCGGGCCCGCCGAGCGGGCTCGCGGGAGGGCTAGACGCACGGTGGCCCGGTCCCTCCAGGAGGAACCGGGCCACCGTGTGCTGCCTTCGGCCGCCGGGCCTTCGTTCAGGCCGTCGTGCCGTGTGCCGTTTACGCCTCGGGGGCGGCGGCCTTCTTGGCGACGCGCTTACGCGGCGCCGCCTTCTTGACCTGCGGCTCCGCGGCGGCCGGAGTCTCGGCCGGTACGGTCTCGGCGGCCTTCTTCACCGTACGGCGCCGGGGCGTCGTCTTCGGCTCGGAGGCGTCCGGGGCCACGGCGGCGACCGCCTTCTTCGCGGTCGCGCGCTTACGCGGGGCCGCCTTCTTGGGCGCCTCGGTCTTCGGCGCCTCGACGGCGTCGTCGGCCTTGGGCTCCGCGACCGCTTCCGTGACCGTCTCGGCGGGGGCCGTCTTGGCGACGGTCCGCT
>NZ_JBICVG010000018.1:0-73425 GCF_043198875.1 Streptomyces sp. NPDC048718 | reverse complement strand
GGGCTCGTCGGCCTTCGCCTCGGTGACGGCGGTTTCGGCGACGGTTTCGGCGGTGGCCTTCTTGACGGTCCGCTTGCGCGGGGCCGCCTTCTTGGGGGTCTCGGTCTTCGGCGCCTCGACGGCGTCGTCGGCCTTGGGCTCCGCGACCGCTTCCGTGACCGTCTCGGCGGGGGCCGTCTTGGCGACGGTCCGCTTGGCGGCGGCGCGCTTGCGCGGGGCCTTGGGGGCCTCGGGCTCGTCGGCCTTCGCCTCGGTGACGGCGGTTTCGGCGACGGTTTCGGCGGTGGCCTTCTTGACGGTCCGCTTGCGCGGGGCCGCCTTCTTGGGCGCCTCGGTCTTCGGCGCCTCGGCCTGGACCGTGTACACCTCGGGCGCGACAGCCTTCGGCTCGGCGGCCTTCGGCTCCACGACGGGCGCGGTGGCCGGGGCGGACCCGACGATCATCACGGCACCGGTGCCCGCGGTCGACGTCACCGGGCTCGACGCCCGACGGGTCGCCCGGCGGCGGGCCGGCTTCGGCTCCTCCACCGGCGCGGGGGCCTGCGGAGTCACCGGCTCCTCGGCCTTCGGCGCGGCGGCCGGCTCGGTGGTGTTGGTCGCCGGACGGGTCGCACGGCGCCGGGTACGCGGCCCGGACGCGGCCGGGGCGGCGGTCGCCTGAGCCGGGACGGCGGCCGTGGCGGCGGCGGGGGCCGCGGCCTTACGGGCCGGCTTCGGCTCCTCGGCGGCCTGGGCCGGGACGGCCTTCGCGGCCCTGGTGGACTTGGTGGCGGCCAGCGCGGCGGCGGCGGTCTCCACCGTCTGGAAGCCCACGCCTTCCTCGGACCGGCGCGGACGCACCGGACGCTTGCGCGGCGCGGAGACGGGCGCGGAAGCGGCCCGCTGGCGCGGCTCGGCGACGGCGGCGGTACGCGGGGCGGCGGGCGCCTCGGCCGTACGGCCACGGCCACCACGGGACCGGCGGCCACGGCCCTCGGCGGCGGGCGCCTCGGCACGTTCGGCCGGCGCGGGGTCGGCCACGGGCACGGTCTCGGCGGTTGCCTCGGCCGTACGGGCCTCGGTCACGCGCGTCTCGGACGTACGGGCCTCGGCACCGGCGCCACGGCCGCGACGGCGGCGGGGCCGGCCCTCGGCGACAGGGGCCTCGGCGGCCGGGGTCTCGACGACAGCCGGGGTCTCGACGACGGGGGCCTCGACGACCGGAACCTGGGCCAGGGCCGGAGCCTCGACCGTCTCGACGGGCGCGGGCTCGGCCTTCACGGGCGCGAGCTCGACGGGAGCCTGCACGGGAGCGGCCTCGGCGGCCGGCTGGGCCGTCGCGGCACCCGCGACCGGCACACCGGCACCGACCCCGCCACCGCGGGTGCGGCGGCGGCGCGGGCGGCGCGGACCGGCCGGGGTCTCGGCCCCGTCGGTCGTCACCTCGGCGGTGGTCTGCTCGGCGGTGGTCGGCTCGGTGGCGGTCGCCCCGGTCACGCCCTCGGCGCCCTCGCCACCGCGGGTGCGGCGGCGCTGACGCGGGGTGCGGGTCCGGGCCGGACGCTCCTCGGTCTTCTCACGGTCCTGGCGCTCCGGACGCCCGGAACGGCCACGACGGCCGCCCGGCTCGCCCAGGTCCTCGATCTCCTCGGCGTCCAGACCGGCACGGGTGCGCTCGGCGCGCGGCAGTATGCCCTTGGTGCCGGCGGGGATGTCGAGGGTCTCGTAGAGGTGCGGCGAGCTGGAGTACGTCTCGACCGGGTTGTGGAAGTCCAGGCCGAGCGCCTTGTTGATGAGCTGCCAGCGCGGGATGTCGTCCCAGTCGACGAGGGTGATCGCCGTACCGCTCGCGCCCGCGCGGCCGGTGCGGCCGGTGCGGTGGAGGTACGTCTTCTCGTCGTCGGGGATCTGGTAGTTGATGACGTGGGTGACGCCCTCGACGTCGATGCCGCGCGCGGCGACGTCGGTGGCGACGAGCACGTCGACCTTGCCGTTGCGGAAGGCGCGCAGCGCCTGCTCACGGGCGCCCTGGCCGAGGTCGCCGTGGACGGCGCCGGAGGCGAAGCCGCGGCGCTCCAGCTGCTCGGCGATGTCGGCGGCGGTGCGCTTGGTCCGGCAGAAGATCATCGCGAGACCGCGGCCGCGGGCCTGCAGGATGCGGGAGACCAGCTCCGGCTTGTCCATGTTGTGGGCACGGAAGACGTGCTGCGCGATGTTGGCGTGGGTCACGCCCTCGTCGTCCGGCGCGGTGGCGCGGATGTGCGTGGGCTTCGACATGTAGCGGCGGGCCAGACCGATGACCGCGCCCGGCATGGTCGCCGAGAACAGCATGGTCTGACGCTTCGCCGGAAGCATGTTGATGATCTTCTCGACGTCGGGCAGGAAGCCCAGGTCGAGCATCTCGTCGGCCTCGTCGAGGACCAGGGTCTTGACCTTCGACAGGTCGAGCTTGCGCTGGCCGGCCAGGTCGAGCAGGCGGCCGGGGGTGCCGACGACCACGTCGACGCCCTTCTGCAGCGCCTCGACCTGCGGCTCGTACGCGCGGCCACCGTAGATGGCGAGGACGCGCACATTGCGCACCTTGCCGGCGGTCAGCAGGTCGTTGGTGACCTGCTGGCACAGCTCACGGGTGGGGACGACGACGAGCGCCTGCGGGGTGTCGGTCAGGTCCTCGGGCTTGGCACGCCCGGCCTCCGCGTCGGCGGGGACGACGGTGCGCTCAAGGATGGGCAGACCAAAACCGAGGGTCTTGCCCGTACCGGTCTTGGCCTGGCCGATGACGTCGGTGCCCGAGAGGGCGACCGGGAGCGTCATCTCCTGGATGGGGAAGGGGGTCACGATGCCGACGGCTTCGAGGGCCTCGGCGGTCTCGGGAAGGATCCCGAGCTCTCGGAAAGTGGTACTCAGGGTGCTGCCTCTTCTGTGAGACGCGGTACGAGGCGAACGAAGGGGGTCTCACCGTGCCGCATGCCGTCGGCGGGATCGCGAGGATCGCCGCCCGGTAGGGCGCGGGACCACTGCCGTCGCTCGAGCGTCGTACCGCTTGAGGGACCCTTCCGCGGGTCCGCCGGAAGGGTTGTCGGGCCGGAGCCGATCGGGCCACCGACCGGGCATCCTCATTCATGTCGGCCCACCGGGTACGTCCGAACGTGCGAAAAAATGTCCGCATACTCGGCAGGCGCATTACCACTGTACCCCGTAATCGCGCATGTGTGTCGGGAGGATTCCGGACGAGGTCGCGGTCACGGGGGTCGTACCGGGGTCGTACCGGGGTCGCGCTCGTGCGGGCCGGGCCCCGGACGGACCGGCGGAGCGGGCTATTGTGCGGCTCATGGAGACGCCTGACAACGCCACACCCACCGGAATCGCCGCCCAGGACTGGGCCACGGCCTCCGCCGTGCCGCAGTACCGGGCCGCCGTGATCGACCTGCTCGGCGCCCTCGCCTACGGTGAGCTCGCGGCCTTCGAGCGGCTCGCCGAGGACGCCAAGCTGGCGCCGACCCTCGCGGACAAGGCGGAGCTGGCGAAGATGGCCTCCGCCGAGTTCCACCACTTCGAGCGGCTGCGCGACCGGATCGCCGCCGTGGAGGCCGAGCCGACCGAGGCCATGGAGCCGTTCGCCCGCGCGCTGGACGACTTCCACCGCCAGACCGCCCCGTCGGACTGGCTGGAGGGCCTGGTCAAGGCGTATGTCGGCGACTCGATCGCCAGTGACTTCTACCGCGAGGTCGCGGCCCGGCTCGACACCGACACCCGCGCCCTGGTGCTGTCGGTCCTCGACGACACCGGCCACGGCAACTTCGCCGTCGAGAAGGTCCGCGCCGCGATCGACGCCGACCCGCGGCTCGGCGGACGGCTCGCGCTGTGGGCCCGCCGGCTGATGGGCGAGGCCCTGTCGCAGGCGCAGCGGGTGGTCGCCGAGCGCGACGCGCTGTCGACGATGCTGGTCGGCGGTGTGGACGGGATGGCCGCGGGCTTCGACCTCGCCGAGGTCGGCCGGATGTTCTCGCGGATCACCGAGGCGCACACCAAGCGGATGGCCGCCCTGGGTCTCGCCGCCTGAGGCGTTCCGCTCTCCGCCGGCTCACGGCCTACGGCCTACGGCTCCGGTTTCGTACGTACACGGCCGGACGTCCCGCGAGGGAGGTCCGGCCGCTTTCGTGCGCGCGGACGCGCCCGTGATGGTCCACGTGGGCGTCCGCCGAGGTGCCGTAACGATTCGTCAGCCGTCGTACTACCGACCGCCGCCGGGTTCGTCAGGCCGCCGCCGAACTCCGTAGCCGCCGAGCGGCCGGCCGCAGCAGCAGCGACAACAGGACGGCCGAGATCACGACGGCGCCGGTCAGAGTGACCAGGAAGTGCCCGGGACCGATCGCCCCATGGGTCACGAGGGCGCCGAAGACGGCGCCGAGCGCGCCGGTGAGCAGTACGGCGGCACGTGCGGGGAGGCGGCCGGCGAACCGGTGCGCGGCGGTCCAGGCCAGTGCGGCACCGAGCAGGGCGGAACCGAGGGCTTCCAGGAACACGGGGGATCACCTCGCGGAGGATGCGGGGCGGGCAGTGCGGTCACATCCGTACTACCCGATCACTCCGGACGACAATCCTCCCGCCGACCCTGAGACACCCCTGAGAGAACCCTGATCCACACCCCTGACACGCGTCTCGGCCGCCCGCCCCCGGACACGGCGAAGGGCCCGGTGGACACGCGTCAACGCGTCCGCCGGGCCCTCTCGTTCGCCTGCCCGTTCCGGGCGGTGCCTCAGAGCGCGCCGAAGCCCACCCGACGCACCGCCGGCTCGCCGAGCTCGACGTAAGCGATCTTGTCGGCCGGCACCAGGACCTTGCGGCCCTTCTCGTCCGTCAGGCTGAGCAGCTGCGACTTGCCGGCCAGCGCGTCGGCGATCGCCTGCTCGATTTCCTCGGCGGACTGTCCGCTCTCCAGCACGATCTCCCGGGGTGCGTGCTGCACGCCGATCTTGACCTCCACGGCTATGTCCCTCCGAACGGTCAGCCTTGCGCGAGGATCCCGCGCCGTACCCGCCCACATTAGCCCGGTGAGGGGACGGGTACGGCCCGCGCACGGCACGCCAAGAGCGAACAGGGCCTGTCATCCGCCCGGTGAGGGGTGGATGACAGGCCCTGCTCGGCCGCTCGTCCGGGGCCCGCGAGACGGGGCCGGAGCCCGATGATCGGTGACCGGCGTCTCGGGGCCGGGGCTCAGTGGCCTTCGGCGGTCAGCTGTCCGTCGGTGCCGTGCAGCGGGAAACCGGCGATGCCGCGCCAGGCCAGCGAGGTCAGTAGCGTCACCGCCTTGTCGCGGGGGACCGGGGAAGAGCTGGACAGCCAGTAGCGGGCGACGACCTGCGAGACGCCGCCGAGACCGACGGCCAGGAGCATCGACTCGTCCTTCGTGAGACCGGTGTCCTCGGCGATGACCTCGGAGATCGCCTCCGCGCACTGGAGCGAGACCCGGTCGACGCGCTCGCGCACGGCCGGCTCGTTGGTCAGGTCGGACTCGAAGACGAGACGGAAGGCGCCGCCCTCGTCCTGGACGTACGCGAAGTAGGCGTCCATGGTGGCGGCGACGCGCAGCTTGTTGTCCGAGGTCGACGCGAGCGCCGTGCGCACCGAGTGGAGCAGGGCCTCGCAATGCTGGTCCAGCAGGGCGAGGTAGAGGTCCAGCTTGCCCGGGAAGTGCTGGTACAGCACCGGCTTGCTGACGCCGGCCCGCTCGGCGATGTCGTCCATGGCCGCCGCGTGGTACCCCTGGGCGACGAACACCTCCTGGGCCGCGCCGAGGAGCTGGTTCCGTCGGGCACGGCGCGGCAGGCGCGTACCCCGAGGGCGTGCTGCCTCTGTCTGCTCGATGGCGCTCACGCCGCCTCCCAAAGTTTCGATCCATGTGCGCACTGGCGTCGCGCCCGACATCGTACTTTTCGGTAACGCGGCCGTGCGCGGTGCGCACGCAGAATTTCACGGACCGGACGCTCAGGGCGAGGGGGAAAGGTCATCTCCCTGATCCGAGGGGCCGGAGCCCGGGCGTCCGGGGATGCCCCGAGGCCCCGTGCGACCCACGGGCGGGGCCTGTCCGGAGCCTGTCCGGGTCCGGCCCACGCAGGGTCCGCACCGGGTCCGTGTGCAGGCCCCGTCCTCAGCGGTAGTCCTCCTCGTCCACCGCGACGACCCGGCCCTGTTCGACGATGTCCGCCTCGTTCGCCTGGTCGCGCCGTCGCCGCAGCCGGCTCAGCGGTTCGTCCTCGCGCTGGAGTACTTCCTTGCGCTGGTCCGCCGCGTCGGCCTCCGGTACTTCCTTTTCGATCGGGACGTCGTGCTCCGAGGGGAACGTGTCCTTCTCCCCGGCGTCGCCGGGGTGCCGTGCCTCGTCCGCCTGATCGGCCTTGTCGGTCTCGGTCTTCTCGTTCGGGTCGGCGGTCATGCGGCTCCTTCCGTCGAGCGGGTCCACGGGCCGGGGCCGGTGGACCAGCGGGCCATGAGCGCCATGGGGTGCATGAGGGTCATGGGGACCATGGGGCCGGACCGACGGTCGTCGCCGGTGCCCTTACTTCCGAGCGTAGGAGCTTCGCCGGAGGGGCGCACCCGAGCCTGTGACGGCACCCACACACGCCCCGGCGTGATCGTCTCGTAATATCGCTGCCATGTCCTCGACCGAGCTGCCGGAAACACCGACCGCGGCCGCAACTCCCGTGACGGTGCCGCCGGGCACCGGCAGGATCGCCGACGGCGAGGAGATGCGGTCCGTCACCCTCCCCGGCCTCACCCTGAACCTGCGGACCCGCCCCGGCGACCGTCCCGGACTGCCGCCCGCGCTGTATGTGCACGGGCTCGGCGGCTCCTCGCAGAACTGGTCGGGGCTGATGCCACTGCTGTCCGACCTGGTCGACGGCGCCGCGGTGGACCTGCCCGGTTTCGGCGACTCGCCGCCACCGGACGACAGCGACTACTCGGTGACCGGCCACGCCCGCGCGGTCATCCGGCTGCTGGACGCCGAGGGCCGGGGCCCGGTGCACCTGGTCGGCAACTCGATGGGCGGCGCGGTCGCCACCCGGGTCGCCGCCGTGCGCCCCGACCTGGTGCGCACCTTGACGCTCGTCTCCCCGGCGCTGCCCGAGCTGCGCCCGCAGCGCACCGCGTGGCCGACGGTGCTGCTCGCGGTGCCCGGGGTCGCGGGTCTGCTCGCGAAGCTCACCCGGGAATGGACGGCCGAGCAGCGGGTGCTCGGTGTTCTCTCCCTCTGTTACGGCGATCCCCGCCGGGCCTCCGAGGAGGATCTGCGGCAGGCTGTCGAGGAGATGGAACGCCGGCTGGAACTGCCGTACTTCTGGGACGCGATGGCCCGGTCCTCGCGTGGCATCGTCGACGCGTACACCCTGGGCGGGCAGCATGGCCTGTGGCGTCAGGCGGAACGGGTCCTCGCTCCCACTCTCCTCGTGTACGGCGGGCGCGATCGCCTCGTGTCGTACCGGATGGCGCGCAGGGCGGCCGCCGCGTTCCGCGGCTCGCGGCTGCTCACGCTCCCCGAGGCGGGACATGTGGCCATGATGGAATATCCGCGCACCGTCGCCACGGCGGTACGGGAGCTGATCACCGACGCCGAGGGCGGGGCGGCGGCCGAGGGCGGGAGCTGAACCGGACCGTGGGACGACATCGTCGAAAGAACCCCGACTCACCGGTGGACGACACCGGGACGACGGGGCAGGGGGAGAGTACCGGGCCGAAGAACGGGCCGGGGCCGGGTCGGCGCAGGCGGGACGAACCGTCACCCCCACAGCAGGGACGCGATCAGGGACAGTCCCCTTACCCGGGGCCTCCTTCGCGTCAGGGATACCCCGGGAATCCCGGGAACCCCGGGAATCGGCATCAGGAACACCCTCCCCACCAGGGTCAGAGGCAGGGTTCGGGTCAGGGGCAGGGGCCGCATACCGGGCAGACCGCCGTTCCGCGACTGCGGGCGCCGTTCGAGCCGGCCGCACCCGGCCCGGCCGCCGTACGCGACGGCGGGCACCCGGTCCACGACGAGAGCGCGGCGCCCGTGCCGCCGGCCCGCTATCCGTATACGAGATCCGGCCCTGCGGCCCCGTTCATACCCGGGCCGCGCCGCGAGACCCCGCCGCCCGCCGAGGGCGGGACGGCTGGGACCGGCGAGGAGTGGCCGGAGCGGGAGCAGGAGCGCGAACAGGACGAGCGGTGGACCGGCGGACAGTCGGCCGATCGACCGTCCGAGCGGTCGGAGGGCCGCAGTGGTGGGATGGGCCGTACCCTCACCGGGATCGCCGCCGCCGCGATCACCACCGTCCTCGCCGTGGTCGTCGCCGGCCAGGTCGCCGACAGCCCGTCCGACGGGGCGGCGCAGGCCCATTCGTCCGACGACACCGGGCGGGCGGGCGCGGAGTCCCCGGCCTCCCGTTCCGGCGACCGGGACGGCAAGGACGGCGCGACGGATCAGGACCGGGCCGCGCCGCCGACGTACGACCAGCTGATGGCCCGTACCTTCCCCATCGACCCGAAGATGAAGGGGTCGGGGCGGTTCGAGACCGTTCCCGGCGCCGACAAGGCGCCCGGCAAGGGGCGCAAGTACCGCTACCGGGTCGACATCGAGAAGGAGCTCGGGCTCGACGGCTCGCTGTTCGCGCAGGCCGTCCAGCGCACCCTCAACGACCGGCGCAGCTGGGCCGGCGACGGCGAGATGACCTTCGAGCGGGTCTCCAGCGGGCCGGCGGACTTCGTGATCACGCTGGCCAGCCCCGGTACCACCGGCGCCTGGTGCGCCAAGTCCGGCCTGGACACGACGGTCGACAACGTGTCGTGCGACTCCGCCTCCACCGAGCGCGTGATGATCAACGCGTTCCGCTGGGCGCAGGGTTCGCCGACCTTCGGGCAGCAGGCGATGCACGCGTACCGGCAGATGCTCATCAACCACGAGGTCGGGCACCGGCTCGGACACGGTCACGAGAGCTGCCGTACCCCGGGCAAGCTCGCGCCGGTGATGCAGCAGCAGACCAAGTCCCTCGACATCGACGGCATCAAGTGCCTTCCCAATTCCTGGGTGCACCCTGACGCGTGACGCTCCGTCAGGCATGTGTGGACGGTGATCCGCCCGCCCCGTAGCGCGACGAAACGCGCTCGGGGCGGGAAAGTTACGTGCATTCACCCCTTCCGGTGGTGCGTGGGACAACCGTCCATCGTGGCCCCCATCGGTCCGCTTACGTTCTTCCCGCCGCGGGTCACCGGAGCGACCGGTGACCGCCGTCATGGGAGAGCGGGGGTGCACGCATGCGGATCGGACTGCTCACGGAGGGTGGCTATCCGTATGTCACGGGTGAATCCGCCCTCTGGTGCGACCGGCTCGTGCGCGGGCTCGCGCCGCACACCTTCGACCTCTACGCGCTGACCGGCGGCCCCGGCGAGGAGGCGGCCGGCCGGCTGCCGCTGCCCCCGCACGTCCTGAGCACGCACACCGCCGCGCTGTGGGGCGCCGGGGACGAGGAGCCCCGCCGGGGCGGGGGCAGGAACGGGGGCTGGGGCGGGAGCCGGAGCGGGTACGGGCGCCGTGAACGACGGCGGTTCGAGGCCGCGTTCACCGAGTTCGCGTACGGCGTCTGTGCCGCCGACCCCGACGCCGGCGCCGACGTACCCGAGCCGGAGCCGGGGCAAGAGCCCGGGCTGGGGCCGGTCCAGGAGCCGGTGCGGGGGCAGGAGCGCGCGCCGGCCGCCGGTCGGTTCGCCGCCGGACTCTACGCACTCGCCGAACTCGCCCGCGAATACGGGGGACTTCCGACCGCGCTCCGCTCCGAGACCGCCCTCCGCGTCCTGGAATCGGCCTGCCGCGCCCCCGGTGCCCGCGGGGCCGTCGCCGCCGCGGGCCTGCGCGACCACCTCGCCTTCATCGAGCGGATGGAGCGCTTCCTGCGCCCGCTTTCCCTCGACTGGTACGACGGACCGGACGGCCGTGGAACCGTCGGCGAGGCGGGCCGCGGCCTCGGGTACGCCGACCTCTGCCACGCCCTCTCGGGCGGTCCCGCCGCCCTCCCCGGGCTCCTGGCCAAACGCTTCTTCGGCACCCCGCTCCTCGTCACCGAGCACGCCGTCCGGCTCCGCACCCACTACCTGGAGGCCGCCGAGGCCCCCCTCGCCACCCCTGTCCGCGCCCTGCTCGCCGGTCTCCACGGACGGCTCGCCGGCGAGATCGGCCGCCGGGCCGACCTGCTCGCCCCCGGCAGCGCGCACGTCCGCCGCTGGCAGGAGAAGTGCGGCGCCGACCCGGCTCGGCTGCGCACCGTCCACCCGGGCATGGACGCCGCGCGCTTCGCCGAGGCGGGCGAGCACGAGGACAGCGGCGACCCGGCCACCCTCGCCTGGATCGGCCGCGTCGAGCCTGCCAAGGACCTCGTCGCCCTGCTGCACGCCTTCGCCGGGATACGGCACCGCCGGCCCGACGCCCGGCTGCGGATCATCGTCACGCCGGTACGGGACGGGGACGCGACCGCCGCCGCGTACCTCGCGACCTGCCGGGACCTGGCCGACCGGCTCTTCCCGGCCGACCTGGCGGGGCCTCAAGAGGGCGGGACGGGCACTGGCGCTGAGGGGACGGGTACCCGCGCCGTCACCGAGCGCCCCGTCTCCTTCGAGGAGCTGGGCGGCCCCGGGGCGCCCACCCTGGAGGAGGCCTACGCCTCCAGCGCGGTCGTCGTGCTCTCCAGCGTCGCCGAGGGCTTTCCGGTCGGCCTGGTCGAGGCCATGCTCTGCGCGCGGGCCACCGTCTCGACCGACGTCGGCGCGGTCGTCGAGATCGTCGGCGGCACCGGACTCGTCGTCCCGCCGCGCAATCCCAAGGCGTTCGCGGACGCCTGCCTCGCGCTGCTGCGCGACCCCGAGCGCCGGCGCCGCCTGGGCGCGGCGGCCCGCGCGCGGGCCCTGGAGCTGTTCACCGTGGAGCAGAACCTCGCGGCGTACCGGGGCGCCTACCTCGAACTGCTCTCGCACGCCCCCGTCCGCCCCCACCGCACCACCCCCGGTGTGCTTTTCGCCCATCCGGCCGAGGCCCATGTGCCGGGCCGCTGGGCGGGCCGGCCGGTCGCCACCCCCGCGAGCGCCGTCGCCCCGGGAGACCTCGATGTCCGATGAAGGAGGCAGGCCCATGCGCGGCTCCGCCACTCCGACCAGCCCCGGCTCGTGGGATCCGAACTCCGAGGCGTTACTCGCGCCCCCGGCGCCGGCGCCGCCCGCCGCCAGTGCTGCCTCCGCCGGTCCCGCCTCCGCCGCCTCCGCTCCCGCTGTGCCGGCCGTGACCGCTGTCGCTGCGGAAGCGATTCAGCAGGTGCGGGAGGTGCGGGACGTACGGGAGGGGGCGCCCCAGCCGGCGGCCGATGCCGTACCCACGCCCGCGCCGGGCGCCGTGCGCCACGGGAACGGTCACGGGCCCGAGCGGTCCGCCGACCCGGTCAAGGCGCTCCTGCACCGCCACCGCGATCTGTGCCGGCGCGCCGTCGACCCGCTGGAGATCGCCGCCGGACTCGAAGCGCACGGCATGACCGATCGCACCGCCGCGTGGTTCCGGCACCGGGACGTCTTCTCTCTCGCCGAGGAGCTGTACGCGCGCGTGCCCCAGGACGACACGGACGGTACGGACGGTACGGAAGACACCGACGACACGAGCGGCAGAGCCGACACCGACGGCACGGCCATCCCCGCCGCTCCCCGCACGACCACCTGGGCCATCGGGGCCACCTGGACCGATCGGGCCGGCTGGGCGCTCGCCGCCTGCGCGCCCGGCGCCGCCGCCCTCCTCGCCACCGCCGGACTCGCCCTCACCACCGGACCCGCGCGGCTCGCCGCCGGTGTCCTCGGGGCCCTCGCGACCGTCGCGGCGCTGTTCCTCGCTGTACGTCGGGGGCCGCTGACGGCCACCGGCCCCCTCCTGCCCGCCGCCGCGCTGTGGACCCTGTGGCTGCTCGCGTACGCGGCGGCCGGCGACGGCTTCCTCGACCAGGTGCTGCGCGGCGGACCCGACCACGCGCCGGCCCTCGTCACACCGCTCGACACACCACTCGACCCGGCCGGAACCGGGGGCGGGGACGCCTGGGTCGCGGCCGGAGCCGGGGGCGCCTGGGACGTGGACACCGGACCGCTGCTCGCCCTGGCCCTCGCGGTCGCCCCCGCCGTCTGGTGCGCCCGGGTGTTCGCCGTCCGCGCCCGGCGCCGGCTCGCCGTCAGCCGAGGTCCGGCCGCCTTCGCCGCGGGCACCCGTCCGCTGCTGCTCGGAGCCGTCGCCGCCCCGGTCGTGGTTCTCGCCGGGCTGCTCGCGCTCACCGGCTTCCACCCCGGCGCCCTCGCGCTCGGCGCGCTGCTGCTGACCGCCCGGCTGCTCGTCGCGTACGGCTTCACCGAGGCGGCCTCCCTCGCCCTCGGCGCGACCTGCGCCGCCGAGGCCCTCGCCGTCGCGAGCGTCCTCGCCGCCCGCCTCCCGGGCTGCGCCGTGCTCGGCGTCCCCGTCCGGGCCGTCACCGGACTGTGGGGCCCGGCGGCGCTGCCCGTCCTGCTGTGCGGCACGGCGGCGCTCGCCCTGCTCGTCCACGCCACCACGGCGCTGTCCCGGGCCTCGGCCCACTCCTGAGGCCGCGCCGCCCCAACCGGGCCGCCGCCCCGGCGGAGCCGTACCCCGTACCGCCGCCACCGGCCGCCCGACCCCCGTACCACCACCGCGAACCACCACCCCGAACCACCCCTGAACCACCCCGTACCGGGACCTCTCCGGGACCGGAACCTTCCAAGGAGACGAAACAGACATGACGCACCACCTCCCCACGACGGCCGCGCGCGCGGCCACGGCCGAGGCCGGCCGCCACGAGGGGGCCGCGCGATGAGGGTGCTGCTGCTCGGAGCCAACGGATTCATCGGCCGGTTCGTCGCCGACCGGCTGCTCGCCGACCCCGCCGTCCACCTCACCGCGCTCGGCCGAGGCGACGACGCCGACGTGCGGTTCGACCTCGCCACCGGCAGTCCCGGCGCGCTGACCCGCTTCTTCGACGCCGTCCACCCCGGAGTCGTCGTCAACTGCGCCGGGGCCACCCGGGGTGGCGCCCGCGACCTCACCCGGCACAACACCGTCGCCGTCGCCACCGTCTGCGAGGCCCTGCGCCGCAGTGGCTGCGGCGCCCGGCTGGTCCAGGTCGGCTGCGCCTCCGAGTACGGGCCCAGCCAGCCCGGCTCCTCCACCGCCGAGGACGCGGTGCCCCGCCCCGGCGGGCCGTACGGCGTGTCCAAGCTCGCCGCGACCGAACTGGTCCTCGGCTCCGGGCTCGACGCGGTCGTGCTGCGGGTCTTCTCGCCGGTCGGCCCCGGCACCCCGGCAGGCTCCCCGCTCGGCCGGCTCGCGGAGGCGCTGCGCCGGGCCATGCAGGCGGGGGACAGCGAGCTGAAGCTCAGCGGGCTCGGTGTGCAGCGCGACTTCGTGGACGTACGGGACGTGGCGCGGGCCGTGCACGCCGCCTCGCTCTCCGCCGCCCAGGGTGTCGTCAACATCGGTACCGGCCGGGCCGTGAAGCTGCGGGACGCCGCCGCCATCCTGGCGAGGGTCGCCGGATACCCCGGCCAGCTCCACGAGCTCGACGGCCCGCCGCCGCGCGCGGTCATCGGTGCCCAGCGCACCGAGGCCACCATCGCCGAGCAACTGGCCGCCGCGCCGTACCCGTACCCCGACGGCTGCGGCCCCTGGCAGCAGGCCGATGTCCGCACCGCGCGCGACCGGCTCGGCTGGCGTCCCCGGATCAATCTGGAGGAGTCCCTGGCGGACATCTGGATGGAGGCGGCGTGCCGCATCTGACCGCCGCCGGGGTCGCCGGGGCGGGGACGGCGGTCGGGATGGGGGTGGGCGTCCCCGGGTACGCCCACCCCCTGGTCGCCCCCCTGGAGTGGGCCGAACTGGCCCGCCCCGGCGCCCCGGTGCACTGGGCCGTCCTCGATGTCGGGGGCGGCCCGGGCGACCGGCCCGACCCGCACTGCCGGGAGGCGGCCGGGATGCTGCGCCGGGCGGGGGTCCGCCTGCTCGGCCACATCGGGCTGGCGGACGGGGCGCGTCCGTACGACGAGGTCGTCGCGGACGCCGTCCGTTTCCTCGACTGGTACAAGGTCGATGGTTACTACCTGGACAGCTGTCCCACAGGGCGGACGGATCTGGCGGGGGTACGGCGGATCACCGCGACCCTGGAAGTGCTGACGGACGGCGCGGCCCATCTGGTCCTCGGGCACGGCGCCCATCCGTATCCGGGGTACGCGGAGATGGCGGACCAGCTGGTCACCTTCTCCGGCCCCTGGGCGGAATATCGCTGGTCACAGGCGCCGGAGTGGACGGCGGAGCATCCGGAGCGGAAGTTCGTCCATCTGGTGCACGGGGTTCCCCGGACCCATCTGGAGGAGGCGTTACGGGTCGCCCGCTGGCAGGGCGCGGGGACGGTCTTCATGACCGACCGCCGGGCCGCTCCCGAACGAAACGCCCCATTCCAGGCCCTGCCCGGCTACTGGGACGAAATTGTCTCGCGGATCGGACAGGGAGTCTCGGAATGAAATAAGGCGTGGCACTGTTGCACGGAGAACGATGACTGTCCCGTTCCCCGTCACGGCGGGGATGACCTTGGAGTCCCCGTGTCGCTGCCACCCCTGGTCGAGCCGGCTGCCGAGCTCACCGTCGACGAGGTCCGTCGGTATTCGCGCCACCTGATCATCCCGGATGTCGGGATGGACGGCCAGAAGCGCCTGAAGAACGCGAAGGTGCTCTGCGTGGGCGCCGGCGGCCTCGGCTCGCCCGCCCTCATGTATCTGGCCGCCGCCGGTGTCGGCACGCTCGGCATCGTCGAGTTCGACGAGGTCGACGAGTCGAACCTGCAGCGTCAGATCATCCACAGCCAGGCCGACATCGGCCGTTCCAAGGCCGAGTCCGCGCGCGACAGCGTGATCGGCATCAACCCGTACGTGAACGTGGTCCTGCACGAAGAGCGGCTCGAAGCCGACAACGTGATGGACATCTTCAGCCAGTACGACCTGATCGTCGACGGCACGGACAACTTCGCCACCCGCTACCTCGTCAACGACGCGTGCGTGCTGCTGAACAAGCCGTACGTGTGGGGCTCGATCTACCGCTTCGACGGCCAGGCCTCGGTCTTCTGGTCCGAGCACGGCCCCTGCTACCGCTGCCTCTACCCGGAGCCCCCGCCGCCGGGCATGGTCCCCTCCTGCGCCGAGGGCGGCGTGCTGGGCGTGCTGTGCGCGTCCATCGGTTCCATCCAGGTCAACGAGGCCATCAAGCTCCTCGCGGGCATCGGCGAGCCGCTGGTCGGCCGGCTGATGATCTACGACGCCCTGGAGATGCAGTACCGCCAGGTCAAGGTCCGCAAGGACCCGAACTGCGCGGTCTGCGGCGAGAACCCGACCGTCACCGAACTCATCGACTACGAGGCCTTCTGCGGCGTCGTGTCCGAGGAGGCCCAGGAGGCGGCGCTCGGCTCCACGATCACTCCGAAGCAGCTCAAGGAGTGGATGGACGAGGGCGAGAACATCGACGTCATCGACGTCCGCGAGCCGAACGAGTACGAGATCGTCTCCATCCCCGGCGCCCGCCTGATCCCGAAGAACGAGTTCCTGATGGGCACCGCCCTCCAGGACCTCCCGCAGGACAAGCGCATCGTCTTGCATTGCAAGACGGGTGTCCGCAGCGCGGAAGTTCTGGCCGTCCTCAAGGCCGCGGGCTTCTCGGACGCGGTGCATGTGGGTGGCGGCGTGATCGGCTGGGTGAACCAGATCGAGCCGCAGAAGCCGGTGTACTAGCCGTCGGCTGAAGGTGTGGGAAGGGGGCCGGATCCGCGAGGCGGATCGGGCCCCCTTCGTCATGCGTGGGAGGGATGAAGTCGGTGGTCGAGGTCGGCGGCGCACGCCGAAGAGCTGGGGGAGCGGTTCCGGCCGGTGTGTGCCGAGGCGCTCGGCTCATGGGGTCTTGAGCCTCATCTTCGGCGGGTCGTGCGGGTGGTTGCGGATCTCGACCACGCAGTCCACGGCCGCGGACTCGTCCCGCAGAGGGCCGGGCGCCATACAGTGCTCGAACCGCTGCGTCAGCAGCTCGCACACCGTGCAGCCGGCGACCGGCTCGGGGCGCGGGCGTGAGGGGAAGCCCACGGCGGGTTCTATTCGGCTGGTCACGGTTTCGCCACCGGGGGGACGGGGGTGGTGAGGACGCGGATGCGTTCGGCTTCGGTGTCGGTGGGCGGGCGGAGATCCGTGGTGGGGGCGGTCCATTCGGTTCCGCCGCACACAGGGCGCAGGACGACGAGGCCGTTTTCGTAATCCATCACCCGGCCGGGGCGAGTTGTCGCCATGCGGGTGTCGACCATGTACGAGCCGATGGGGGGCATCGGTGCAGGCTGCGGGCTTTCTTGAGCGATGTGTTCGACCATCACCCGTTCCTTTCTGTAGCGAATCCACTACGAGGCGTGGTCAGAGTGGCCTAGGCTGCGGCATTGTTCAACTTGCGCCGCCTGCTCGGAGAGGGAGGGGAAGTCCCTTGAACCGCAATGAAGTAGACCCTGACGTGTCGCCAGGAATGGCGTACGGCGCTCGATTGCGCAGGCTGAGAGAGGAGCGGGGGTGGACGCAGGAGGAGTTGGGTGCCCGCATGGGGTACTCGGGCACGCATATTTCCGCTGTCGAAAATGGTCGTCGCCCTCCAACTCCTCACTTTTCGGCAACTGCTGACAAGGTGTTCGGGACTGGGGACGAGTTCGAGCGGGAGGGGCGATCGCTCAGGACTCCAGCACTGCTGGAGGGCTTCCCGGAGTACGTGGCGCTAGAGATGCAGGCGGCCGAGGTGAGGGTGTTCGAGCTGGGCATCATCCCGGGCGTGCTTCAGACGCCGGAGTACGCGGCGGCGATCGCGCAGGGCGCGGTGGAGCGAGGGGCCATCACCGAGCAGCAGGCAGAAAAGCGGCTATCTCTTCTGGATCAACGCCAGGCTGCCCTCTATCGGAGTCCAGCGCCATCGGTCTTCGTCGTGCTCGATGAGAGCTGTATTCGTCGCCCCGTGGGCGGTTCGCAAGTCATGGCTGCGCAGATGGACCATCTCGTTGCGTTCTCGCGACTCCCGTCAACTGTCTTGCAGATCGCACCGTTCGAACTGGGTGAGCGTAGAGCCTTCGATCTCCCGGTCAACCTCCTGGTCATGCCGGACCACAGCACATACGCCTACGCTGAGTCGTCGCAACAGGGGCGCCTCGAACGGGATATGCGATTCGTGCGCCCAATATTGACGGCCTACCATCAGCTTGCGGCCGAATCGCTCTCGCAAGCGGCGTCCGTGGCCATGATCAATGAGGGACGAAAGGGCATGTCGTGACGACCGAATCCCCCCGCTGGTTCAAGTCCTCGTACAGCAGCAACGGCGGCAGCTGCGTGGAGGTCGCCACGAACCTCGTTGCTGTGCGTGGCATCGTCCCTGTACGGGACTCGAAGGACATCACCGGCCCTGTCCTCGATGTCTCCGTCTCCGCGTTCGCTTCCTTCGTGGCGGGCGTCAAGGGTGACGGGCTCGACATCGCCTGACACGCGCTGATCGCGCGAAGAGCCCCGCCCCACTCCCTGGCTTGGGAACGAGGCGGGGCTTCGTCATGCGGTCTGGTTGTGGGCGCTCGAAGGACGTACCGTGCGCGAAGGACCCCCTTCGACCCTTCGTACGAAAGGGCACCAGATGACAACCGAGGCTCCCCGCTGGTTCAAGTCCTCCTACAGCAACAACGGAGGTCAGTGCGTCGAGATCGCCACGAACCTTGTCGCCTCCCGTGGCACCGTCCCCGTCCGGGACTCCAAGGTCGCCGACGGGCCGTCGCTCAGCCTCTCCGCCGTCGCGTTCTCGGCGTTCGTCGCCGGGGTGAAGGGCGACCGGATCGGCGCCTGAGTCGACCGTCGACGCTCACCGGCACACCGTGCCCGACTTCGGCACCCTGCCCTCCAGCAGATAGCCGTCCGTCGTCGTCTTCACACACGCGTTGCCGCTGTTGTAGGCGCCGTGGCCCTGGCCCTTGTAGGTGAGTTCGATGCCGACGCCCGGGCCGAGGGCGTTCGCCATCGAGCGGGCGCCCTCGTAAGGGGTGGCGGGGTCGCCCGTGTTGCCGATGACGAGGATCGGGGCCGAGCCGGGGGCCGAGACGTTCGGGTGCTGCCAGGTGCCGGGGACCGGCCAGTGGGCACAGCTCGCGAGACCCCAGCCCATGTAGGCGCCGAAGACCCGGGACGCCTTCTCGAACTCCGGGAGCTTCGCGCGGGCCTGTGCGAGGGTGTAACGCTCCTTGTAGTCCACGCAGTTGATGGCGGCGTTCGCGGACTGGAGATTGCTGTACCGGCCGTTCTGGTCGCGGCCGTTCATCGAGTCCGACAGGGCGAGCAGCAGCGCCCCGTTCCCGCCGTCGGCCTCGTCCAGGCCCTGTTCCAGATAGGGCCAGAACTCCTTCGAGTACAGCGACTGGGCGATCCCGTTGGTGGCCTGCGTCTCGGTGAGATCCCGGCCGCCGATGCCCGGGATGGGTTTCTTGTCGAGCGCGGCGAGCAGGTCGGTGATGAAGCGCTCGATCTCCGCGACGGAGGTGCCCGGCAGGACGCACTGGTCCGCCCGGTTCAGACAGTCCTGGGCGAAGTTGTCGAGCGCGAGCTGGAAGCCGCGCGCCTGGCCGAGACCGCCGCCCACCACGCCCGCCTTGGGGTCGACCACGGCGTCGAAGACGGCCCGGCCGACACTCCGCGGGAAGAGGTGGGCGTAGACGCCGCCGAGCTCCGTACCGTACGAGATGCCGAAGTAGTGGAGCTGCCGGTCGCCGAGGACCCGGCGCATCAGGTCCATGTCGCGAGCGGCGTTCTCGGTGCCGACGTACGGCAGTTGGGCGCCGGAGCGCTGCCGGCAGCCGTCGGCGTACTTCTTCTGCGCGTCCGACAGCTTCCGTTCCTCCGCCGCGTCGTCCGGGGTGAAGTCGAGCGCGTAGTAGGCGTCGAGTTCGGCGTCGGTCAGACACACCACCGGTTTGCTGCGGCCGACGCCTCTCGGGTCGAAGGAGACCAGGTCGTAGCGGGACCGCAGATCCTCGAAGTCGCTTGCGAAGCCGGGCAGCGCGGTGACCCCGGACCCGCCGGGGCCGCCGAAGTTGAAGATCAGCGAGCCGATCCGCTGCCCCTGCTCCCGGGCCTTGGCACGGATCAGGGCGAGGTCGACCGTGCCGCCGTCCGGCTTGGCGTAGTCGAGCGGCGCGGAGAGATACGTGCACTCCCAGGACCCGCCACCGGGCAGCGGCGACGGGGCGGGCCCGCCGCCCTCGTCCTGGTTCGGCGGCAGACAGGGCGCCCACTCCAGCTTCTGCGCCGCGAGCCGGTCGAGCCCGGTGGGCCCGTTGGTCGCGGGCGGCGCGGCCCGCTGCCCGCTGTCCGAGCACCCGGTGGTCTGGGAGGTCAGGAGCAGGGCGGACACGGTGATCAGCGCGGCGCGCTGGGCGGCGGAGATCGGCATGACCTCATCCTCGGCTGCCCCTCGCGCCCTCGCGCGGGGCGCTGAGCCAAGCGGGTGGCACCCCGCCCGGCCCCGCGCCCCGCCCGGTCCCGGACCCCGCCCCGCCCTACAGCGCCTCTCGCTTGGTCAGCCAGTTGAAGCAGATCCAGCCCGGCAGCACCGGCAGCCACAGCGTCAGCAGCCGGAACAGCAGCACCGCCGGCGTGGCCACCTCGATCGGCAGCCCGACCGCGACCAGACCGGCGATCAGCGCGCCCTCGACCGCGCCGACACCGCCCGGTGTCGGCGCCGCCGAGCCGAGCGCGTTGCCCGCGAGGAAGACGACCGCCACGCTCGCGTAGCTGACCGAGACCGCCCCGTGCCCGAACGCCTGCACCGAGGCGTCCAGGCAGAACACGAACGCCGCGGTGAGCAGCAGCATGCCGCCGATGCCGGTGACCAGCTTCATCGGCCGCTGGACCACGTCCAGCATGCGCGGCACCACCCCCGCGAACAGCGAGCGAAGCCGCGTCGAGACGAACTTGCGCAGGAACGGGATCGCCGTGACGACGAGGACCAGGACCGCGACCGTCAGCAGGCCCGCGATCACCGTCCTCGACGGGGTGAACGACTGGGTCTTCTCCGTACCGGTCAGATAGCCGAAGGTCAGCAGGAGCGCGATGTGCGCCCCGAGGCCGAAGAGCTGCGACGCGCCGACGCTCGCCACCGCGAGCCCCGGGCGTACGCCGGCGCGCTGGAGGAAACGGGTGTTCAGGGCCACACCGCCGACCGCCGCCGGGGCGACGATCTTCACGAACGAGCCGGCGACCTGCGCCACCACCGTCCGCCGGAACCCGACCCGCTCCGGCACGAAGCCGAGCAGGCTCATCGCCGCCGCGACATAGCTGGCCGCCGCGAACAGCACGGCCGCCCCCACCCACCACCAGTCGGCCTGGGCGATCGTCGACAGCGGGGTCCGGGCGATCTGTCCGAGCAGGAAGTACGCGCCGATGGCGCCCGCGATCAGCGACACCAGGGTGCGCGGCTTGATCCGCTCCAGGCGGACCGGCTCCACCGGAGCCTGCGGCCGCATCAGGAGCACCTGCTGCCGGATCTGGACCAGCAGGTCCTCCTCGCGGGCCTCGTCCAGGGCCTCGTCGAGCGCCCGTTTCTCGGCCTTCTTGTCGGCCTGCTTCTCCGCCCGAGCTTCCTTGCGGTCGGTCGTCAGATTGGCCTTGGCCCGGGCCTCGGCCCGCGCCTCGCGGGCCGCCTCCGAGGCCGCGAGGACCATGTCGCGCTCCCGCTTGGAGCGCTCACGGCCGAGCCGGCGCAGCTCGGCGCGGGTCGACCGGCTGAGCGCGATCGGCTGGAGCAGCGGCATACAGCCGGCGATCGTGTCGGGCCCCATGACCTCCACGGCCATCGCCACCGCCCGCTCGGCTCCCACCCGCAGACCGAGCGTGGTGAGCAGCTGCGCGATGTCCATCCGCAGGACCAGGTCGCCGGCGGCGATCTCGCCGCCCCGCAGATCCGTGAGGATCACCTTGCCGGAACGATCCACCAGGATCGCGTCCCCGGCGAGCCTGCGGTGCGCGATCCGCCGCGACTGGAGCGCCTTCACCTGCCGCCAGGCGCCTCGGACCAGATCGTCGGTGATCTCGTCGTCGTCCAGCGAGTCCAGGGTCCGGCCGCCCAGGTGCTCGTAGACGAGCATCACCGCGTCGGGGCCGAGTTCGGAGGTGGCGATCAGCTTCGGCGCGTTCGCGCCCGCCGCGATCGCCGCGTACGCGAGCAGCGCCTCCTGCTCCAGGGCCTGGCGCAGCGAGAGGATCGAACGGCCGGTGGTGATGGAGCGCAGGGTGAGGCGCCGCCAGGCCCGGTAGAAGAAGCCGTGCGCCTGCTGCTCACGGTCGACGACGGTCACGTCCAGCGGCGGGCCGTCCTCCAGCGTGACGACGTAGTGGCGGCCCCGGTCGCCGGTGTCCGACGCGTCCGGTACGCCCTCGGCGCGCAGCGCGGTCACCGGCCGGAAGCCGACCCGGCGCAGTCCGGCGAGGAGGGTCTGCCCGGTCGGCCGGACGTTGGGCGAGCCGACCGCGTACAGCGTCCCGTACGCCACGGTCCAGCCGATCAGCACGGTGAGGATGATCGAGAAGGCGGTGGTGTAGCCGGCCACCAGCATCGTGAACGCGTCGAGCAGCAGCACCACCCACAGCACCACCCGCCAGCGCGGGCGGCGGGCCATGCCGACGGCCGTCATGTACGCGATGACGGGGGCGAGGTAGTTGTGGACGGGATCGCTCAGCCCGCCGCCGGACTGCGGCTGGGTCAGCGCGTCCTGGATGGTGCCGGGCGCCACCTGCGCCACCCATAGGTCGGTGGCGAGGGTCACGCCGTGGGCGAGGACGGCGGCGAGGACGCCGTCGGCGATCCGCAGCCCGTCGCGTTTGATGAGCCGCTCGATGGCGAAGGCCACCGGGACCAGCAGGACGGCGATCGAGGAGACGAGCCCGGCGAGCTTGACGAAGATGTCGGGCGCGCCGCCGGCGCCCTTGTTGATGTCGTGTTCCAGGCCGGAGGTCGTGCCCTGGGCGAAGGCGGCGATGGCGAGGACGAGGGCGATGGCGAGGATGCCGACGAGCAGCCGCATCAGATCGGACGGCCGGTGCACACGCGCGGCGAGCAGGGGCTCGTCGCCCGATACGCGCTCGGATGCGCGTTCGGGCCGGCTGTCGTGCGCCATCACCATGTCCGTCTCTGCGTGCACCGCGTGCTCAACCGCGTGCTCATCGGTCGTCTTCGGGCGGACCGGGGCCGCCGCGTTCGTCTTCGTCGTTACGTTTTGTTGATCTCGTATCACCAGTCACCGCCCGCACGATGGTGGCACGAAGTGAGCCCGAACGGAGGCATCAGGGGGTTGTCGGTGCCGTACGGCAGGATGGGCCGATGCAGACGTACGAGCCGCCCGAGCTGCCGGAGTACGCGGAACGAGTCCTTCAGGCAGCCGAGGACATCCCGCCCGGCCGGGTGATGACCTACGGTGACGTCGCCGAATGGCTCGGTGAGGGCGGCCCGCGCCAGGTCGGCCGGGTCATGGCGCTGTACGGCGGCTCCGTGCCGTGGTGGCGCGTGGTGCGCGCGGACGGGACGATCCTGCCGGGACACGAACAGCGCGCCCTCGGCCACTACCGGGCCGAGAACACCCCGCTGCGCGACCCGCGCGGGAGCGGCGTCCCGCGCCTGGACATGCGCCGGGCGCGCTGGGACGGCGAGGGGGCGGGGGCCGGGGAGCCCGGCACCGACAGCTGAGGCGGTTGGGGCAGCTGAGCCCGCCGAGCCCGCCGAGGCCGCCGAGGCCAGGACAAAACCAGAGCCAGAGCCAGACACAGAGGTACGAGTCAGCCGAGCCAGGCTGATCGCGGCACGTCGCGCCCCCGAGGCCCGGTCCGCAGGCGGCGGGGTCCGGAGCAGCGGGGCTCGGGAGGCCGGGGCCGGGGACGACAGGGCCCGCGAGCCCAGGGCGCGGGAACACGCGTCACCGACCACCCGGACCAGCGAGTGTGAGATACCCGCGCCCGGGGTCCGGACGCGTGAGTTCCGGGCGTCCGATCGCGTAACGTCGAGGGTCGCGCTCCGCACCGCGGCACCCCGGGGCCCGGGAGCCGTCAGCGCCCCGAGCGCCCCACGCACCGTACCCACGACCCCCCAGCAGGACCGGCGACCCACGTGACTTCCTCCTCCGCCCTTCGGCAAACGCGGGGCCCCGGCGCGTACCGGCTGGTCCGGGCGGTGCCGGCACCGGTGCGGCCCCCTCTGCTTGACGCGACGCAGCGGGCGGTGGTTGAGCACCGGGACGGACCGCTTCTCGTCCTCGCGGGCCCCGGCACCGGCAAGACGACCACGCTGGTCGAGTCCGTCGCCGCCCGGATGGAACAGGGCACCGACCCCGAGCGGATCCTTGTCCTCACCTTCAGCCGCAAGGCCGCCGTGGAACTCCGCGACCGGATGGCGGCCCGGCTCGGCGGCCGGCGCCCCCCGCAGGCCACCACCTTCCACTCGTACTGCTACGCCCTGATCCGCGCCCACCAGGACGCCGACCTCTTCGCCGAACCCCTGCGCCTGCTCTCCGGACCCGAGCAGGACCTCGCGGTGCGTGAACTGCTCGCCGGACAGATCGACCTGGAGAAGGCCGGCCTCGGCAAGGTCGGCTGGCCCGACGAACTGCGCGCCTGCCTGACCACCCGCGGCTTCGCCGACGAGGTCCGCGCGGTCATCGCCCGCTCCCGCGAGCTGGGCCTCGGCCCGGACGCCCTGGACGCCTTCGCCCGGCGTGTCGGCCGCCCCGACTGGCGGGCGGCGGCCGGTTTCCTCGCCGAGTATCTCGACGTCCTCGACCTCCAGGGCGTCGTCGACTACACCGAGCTGGTGCACCGGGCCGTCCTGCTCACCGAGTCGGCCGCGCCCGGCACCCTGCCCGCGTACGACGCGGTCTTCGTCGACGAGTACCAGGACACCGACCCGGCCCAGGTCCGGCTGCTGCGCGGGCTCACGGCCGGCACCACCGGGGCGGTCGTCGCCTTCGGTGACCCCGACCAGTCGATCTACGCCTTCCGCGGCGCCGACGTGAACGGCATCCTCGACTTTCCCGCCGTCTTCGGCGGACCGGTACGGGTCCTCGGCACCTCGCGCCGCTCCGGCGCCGCCCTGCTCGCCGCGACGCGGCTGCTCGCCCAGCGCATGCCGCTGCCCCGGCTCCCCGCCGCCCAGGCCCGCGCCCACCGCGCCCTGGAGCCGGTACGGGGCGGGGGCCGGGCCGAGGTCTACACGTACCCCACGCCCTCGACGGAGACCGAGAACATCGCGGACCTGCTGCGCCGCGCCCACCTGGAGGACGGCGTCCCCTGGCAGGACATGGCCGTCCTCACCCGCGCCTCGGCCCACCTCCCGTCCCTCCGGCGCGCCCTGACCTCGGCCGGTGTCCCGGTCGAGACCGACGCGGCCGACATCCCGCTGCGTCACGAGCCGGCCGTGGCCCCGCTGCTCCTCGCGCTGCGCGCGGCGGCGCACGGGGCGGGGACGGTCGTGGGCGTGGACGAGGCCGAGCACGCGGACGCGGATACGGGCGAGGGCCCTGGGGCGTACGAGGAGGAGGAGCCGGAACCGGAGCAGGCGACCGACGCCCACGAGGGCGCCGACGCCGAAGCCGGTGCCGTACCGCCGGAGCACGAGCGGCCTGAGCCCGCGCCGTCCGAGGCCGCCGGCCCGGACGTACCCGGGCAACCCGACGTACCAGGAGAAGCGGACGCCGCCACGCCCGCCCCCACCCCCACCCCCACCCCCGCCCGCGCCGGGTGGCTCGACGTCGAGACCGCCATCGCGCTGCTCGCCTCGCCGCTCGCCGCGATGGACCCGGCCGATCTGCGGCGCCTCGGCCGCGCGCTCCGGGACGAGGAGCGGGCCGGCGGGAACAAGGTGCCGGCCCCGTCGGACGTCCTGCTCGCGCGGGCGCTCGCCGAGCCGGAGCGGCTGGTGGCGCACGACCGGACGTACACCCGAGGCGCCCGCGTCCTCGGCGGACTGCTGCGCGACGCCCGCGACACGCTCGCGGCCGGCGGCACCGCCGAAGAGGCGCTGTGGCTGCTGTGGAACGGCACCGGCTGGCCCGGCCGTCTGGAGCGCGCCTCGCTGCGCGGCGGCCCGGCCGGCCGCAACGCCGACCGGGACCTCGACGCCGTCTGCGCGCTGTTCGAGTCCGCCGCCCGCGCCGAGGACCGGGTCGGCGGCCGTGGCGCGCTCAACTTCCTGGAGGAACTCGACGCCCAGGACATCGCCGCCGACACCCTCACCCGGCGCCACACCCGCCCCGACGCCGTCCGCCTGATGACCGCGCACCGCGCCAAGGGCCTCGAATGGAGCCTGGTCGTCGTGGCCGGGCTCCAGGAGGGCCGCTGGCCCGATCTGCGCCGCCGCGGCTCGCTCCTGGAGGCCGACCGGATCGGCTGCGACGGTCTCGCCGAGCCGCTCACCCCCGGCGCCCTGCTCGCCGAGGAGCGGCGGCTGTTCTACGTCGCCGCGACCCGGGCCCGTGACCGGCTCGTCGTCACCGCCGTCAAGGCGTCGGCCGAGGACGGCGACCAGCCGTCCCGTTTCCTGACCGAGCTCGGCGTCGAGCCGAAGGAGATCACCGGCCGGCCCCGCCGCCCGCTCGCGGTCGCCGCGCTGGTCGCGGAGCTGCGCGCCACCACCGTCGACCCCGAGGCCTCGCCCCGGCTGCGGGCCGCCGCCGCCGAACGCCTCGCCCATCTCGCCGCCCTCGCCGACGAGGACGGCAACCCGCTGGTCCCCGCCGCCCACCCGGACCGCTGGTGGGGCCTGGCCGAGCCGACCCGCAGCGCCGTGCCGCTGCGCGACCGCGACCTGCCGCTCGCCCTGTCCGGCTCCGCCCTCGACCAGCTCGCGAACACCTGCGCGCTCCAGTGGTTCCTCGGCCGCGAGGTCAGAGCCGACGCCCCCGCCACCGCGGCCCAGGGCTTCGGCAATGTCGTCCACGTCCTCGCCGACGAGGTCGCCTCCGGCCGTACGCCCGCCGACCTCGACGTGCTCATGGCCCGCCTTGACTCCGTCTGGGACGCCCTCGCCTTCGACGCGCCCTGGAAGTCCGGGCAGGAGAAGGCGAACGCCCGGGCCGCCCTGGAACGCTTCCTGCACTGGCACGTCCTGGACCGGGCCGGCCGTACCCCCGCCGCCACCGAGCACGACTTCGACGTGACGCTCGCCGCCGGCGCGTACCAGGTGCGCATCCGGGGCTCCATGGACCGGGTCGAGGCCGACGAGAAGGGCCGCGCGTACGTCGTCGACTTCAAGACCGGCAAGTCCGCCCCGACCAAGGACGAGGTCGCCCGCCACCCGCAGCTCGCCGTCTACCAGCTCGCCGTCCGCGCGGGCGCCGTCGACGAGGTCTTCGGCGGCCGTACCCCCGAGCCCGGCGGTGCCGAACTGGTCCACCTCCGGCAGCCGGCGCCCAAGAAGGAGGGCGGGGACGCGCTGCCGAAGGTGCAGAAGCAGGAACCTCTCGAAGGCGGCGGCGACGGCGCTGGGGGGACGGAGGGCGCGGGCGGTACGGCGGGTACCTGGATCGGTGACCTCCTCGCCACCGCCGCCGGCCGCGTCCTCGACGAGAGGTTCACTCCAACGGCCGGTCAGCAGTGCACCACCTGCTCCTTCCGGGCCTCGTGCAGCGCGCGACCGGAGGGCCGTCACATCGTCCCGTGACGAGGCTGCCGTACGACTCCGTACGACTCCGTACGACTCCGGGCGGCCCTGAGCGGCTCCGGTCGTGCGCCCGGCCCCGGGAGGCTTCGAGGCACGGCCCGAGCGCGCTCGCGGTGCGGGCCGGGCCCGGCTCCGGCAGTCTGGGAGTCCGGTGCCCGCACGCGCGGGCACCGGACTGAAGAGCCCGACAACCGAGAGACCCGGGGCCAAAGAACCCGGGAGACCAGGGCCCGGAGCCATCGGGACCCGGACCGGCCGGTCATCAGTCGAAGACCCTCACCCGAGGGCGTCCCAGGGGGGAATCCCGTCCAGGGGGGAATCCCACGAGGGAGACCCGGAAGGGGAATCCCGCGAGGAGGCTCGCATGGCGTCCCACACCCCGCTCCGCACCATCACGCTCCGCGCCGCGACGGTCGTCTGTGCCGTCCTGGTCAGCGGGGCCGTGCCCGCCACCCTGGCGCACGCCCAGGCCGCGGCGGTGGCGGAGGTACCGTCCCCGACCCCGAGGCCGTACTCGAACCTCACCCCGGCCCAGATAGCCGACAAGGGCATAGCCGCCACCAAGACGGCGACCTCGTTCCGGATGACGGGCCATGTCATGGCCAACGGGCGCGCCGCCGACGTGGACATCTCGCTCAACCAGAGTGACTGCGCCGGTACGGTCAAGCTCCGCGGCGGCTCCGGCGAGGTACGGCAGGTCGGCGGCACCTCGTACATCAAGGGCGACGACGGGTTCTGGCGCGCCTCCTTGGCCGGACAGAAAATGAGCCAGACCCAGATCAACGAGGCCGTCGCCAAACTCCACGGCCACTGGCTGCGCATCCCCGCCGGGATGAAGGACAGCCGGGGCATGAAGATGGAGCGGTGCGACGTCAAGTCCACCGCCGCCGGAATCGGCAAGTTCAGCACCATGCACGGCCAGATCGTGCGCGGCCCCGACGCCGCGGTGAACAACACCCCCGTCGCCACCGTGATCAAGCGGAACAACGTCTCGGCCCACGGCCGCACCCACGAGGAGACCAGCACGCTGTCCGTCGCGGCGCACGGCACGCCGTACGTGCTCAAGGCGGTGCGGACCGGCGGCGGCAACAGCGGGACGCTCACCTTCTCCGACTTCAACAAGACGGTGAAGGTCACGGCACCGCCCGCCAACCAGACCGTCGACATCTCCGCGATGACGATGATGTCGCCGTCCCCGTCGCCGTCCTGAGCGACGAGCCGGCCCCGTGACCGGCACCCCGCGACCGGTCCCCCGCGTGACCGGCACCCCGCGACCGGCACTGCGTGACCGGTCTCTCCCGCCGGGCCGGTGTTCCCGGTCCCGGCGGGGGGCCGCGCCGGGCGACACCGGACCGGCCGGGCGTCGCCGGAAGATCGTCGGGAGGCGTGACGGCGGAGGATGTCGGCGGACCCCGTTAGCCTCTTTGGAGTGACCTCACGCCTGACCGATCCCGAGCAGCTGAAGGAGCTGCTCGGGATCCCCTTCACCCCGGAGCAGACGGCCTGCATCATCGCGCCGCCCGCCCCGCAGGTCATCGTGGCCGGAGCCGGTTCCGGCAAGACGACCGTGATGGCCGCGCGGGTGGTCTGGCTGGTCGGCACCGGGCAGGTCGCCCCCGAACAGGTCCTCGGCCTGACCTTCACCAACAAGGCCGCCGGCGAACTCGCCGAGCGCGTGCGCACCGCCCTCGTCCGGGCCGGCGTCACCGACCCCGACCCGGCGCCCCTGACGGCCCAGACTCAGGCTCCGGGTCCGGCCCCGTCCCCGGGTCCCGGCCAGGCCCTCGCCTTCGGCCAGGACCCCGAGAACCCGCCCGGCGAACCGCGCATCTCCACGTACCACGCCTTCGCCGGCCGGCTCCTCACGGACCACGGTCTGCGCATCGGCCTGGAACCCACCTCCCGCCTCCTCGCCGACGCCACCCGCTACCAGCTCGCCGCCCGCGTCCTGCGCGAGGCCCCCGGCCCGTACCCCGCGCTCACCCGCTCCTTCCCCACCCTCGTCGGCGATCTGCTGGCCCTCGACGCCGAGCTGTCCGAGCACCTCGTCGAGCCGGAGCGGCTCATCGGTCACGACACCGGACTGCTCGCCGACCTCGCCGGCGCCAAGCTCACCAACGCCGACCTGCGCAAACTCCCCGAGGCCGCCGTCGCGCGCCGTGAGCTGCTCGATCTGGTCATCCGCTACCGCGCCGCCAAGCGTTCCCGTGACCTGCTCGACTTCGGCGACCAGATCGCCCTGTCCGCGCGGATCGCCACCACCCGGCCCGAGGTCGGGGCACTGCTGCGCGACGAGTTCCGGGTGGTGCTCCTGGACGAGTACCAGGACACCTCGGTCGCCCAGCGGCTGCTGCTGTCCGGCCTCTTCGGGCAGGGCACCGGGCACGCCGTCACCGCCGTCGGCGACCCCTGCCAGGCCATCTACGGCTGGCGCGGCGCCTCCGTCGCCAACCTGGACGACTTCCCCGTCCACTTCCCGTACGAGGACGGCCGGCCCGCCGCCCGGCACGCCCTGTCCGAGAACCGGCGCAGTGGCGGCCGTCTCCTCGACCTCGCCAACGGCCTCGCCGCCCCGCTGCGCGCGATGCACGCGGGCGTGGAGGCGCTGCGACCCGCGCCCGGAGCGGAGCGCGACGGCGGCGTACGGATCGCGCTGCTGCCCACCCACACCGAGGAGATCGACTGGCTCGCCGACTCCCTCGCCCATCTGGTCCGCACCGGCACCCCGCCCGGCGAGATCGCCGTCCTGTGCCGCACGGCGACCGACTTCCCCGCGATCCAGGCGGCGCTCGTCGCCCGTGACGTGCCCGTCGAGGTCGTCGGCCTGTCCGGGCTGCTCCACCTGCCCGAGATCGCCGACCTCGTCGCCGTCTGCGAGGTCCTCCAGGACCCCGGCGCCAACGCCGCCCTGGTCCGGCTCCTCACCGGCCCCCGCTGGCGCATCGGCCCCCGCGACCTCGCCCTCCTCGGCCGGCGCGCCCGGCTGCTCGTCCACCGCCCCGGCGCGGAGAGCGAGGACGCCGACCAGCGGCTCGCCGCCGCCGTCGAGGGCGTCGACCCGGCCGAGGTGATCTCGCTGGCCGACGCGCTCGACACCTTCCTCGATCCGGCGGGCGCCGAGGACGACAAGCTGCCCTTCTCCGCCGAGGCCAAGGTCCGCTTCGCCCGCCTCGCCACCGAGCTGCGCGCCCTGCGCACCTCCCTGGCCGACCCGCTGATGGACGTCCTGCACCGGGTCCTCGCCGCCACCGGTCTGGAGGTCGAGCTGTCGGCCTCCCCGCACGCCCTGGCCGCCCGCCGCCGCGAGACCCTCGGCAACTTCCTCGACATCGCCGCCGGCTTCGCCTCCCTGGACGGCGAGGCCACCCTCCTCGCCTTCCTCGGCTTCCTGCGTACGGCCGCGCAGTACGAGAAGGGCC
This sequence comes from Streptomyces sp. NPDC048718, assembly GCF_043198875.1. Lineage (NCBI taxonomy): Bacteria > Bacillati > Actinomycetota > Actinomycetes > Kitasatosporales > Streptomycetaceae > Streptomyces > Streptomyces sp. NPDC048718. Next base: position 43,227 of record NZ_JBICVG010000018.1, on the reverse strand, counting down.
TGGACAACGCGCTCCCGGGCGGCGAGAACACCGTCAAGGTGATGACCGCGCACAAGTCCAAGGGACTGGAGTGGGACGTCGTCGCCGTGCCGGGGCTCGTCACCGGGCAGTTCCCGTCCACCCGCGCCCGCGAGTCCTGGGCCGCGCAGCCGCAGGTCCTGCCGCACGCGCTGCGCGGCGACGCGGCGACCCTGCCCGCCCTGGAGGAGTGGACGGCGGCCGCCATGAAGTCCTTCAAGGACGAGATGCGCGCCCACCAGCACACCGAGGAGCTGCGCCTCGGCTATGTGACCTTCACCCGGCCCCGGTCCCTGCTGCTCGGCTCCGCCCACTGGTGGGGGCCCGCGCAGAAGAAGCCCCGGGGTCCGTCCGACTTCATGAGCGCGCTGTACGACCACTGCGCGGCGGGGTACGGCGAGATCGAGGCATGGGCGGACGCTCCGGCCGAGGGCGAGGAGAACCCGCTGCTCGCCGCCGACCTGGCCGACCAGGCCTGGCCGCTGCCGCTCGACAAGGATTCGTTCGAGCGGCGGCGCGAGGCGGCGCGGGCGGTGCTGGAGCGGCTGTGGGCGTACGGGCCCGAGGGCGCCGGGCCGCACGGGTCGCACGGGTCGTACGGTCAGGGCGGGCGTACGGCTCCGGCTTCCGCGACGGCCGAGGCCCCCGAGGACCCCTGGTTCCCGGACGAGCCGGACTGGGACGACGAGCCCGTCTGGGACGAGGAGCCGCCCCACGGTGCGCAGGCCCCGCAGGCTCCCCAGGTCCCCGCCCCCCGCGCGCCGGAACCGGCCCCGGGTCCCGTGACGACCCAGGCCGCCGTTCCGGCTCCGGCCCCCGAACCGGCCGACCAGGACCGGGACCGGGACCTGGCCGCGTCCTCGGAGGACCTGCGCACCATCGAGTCCTGGGACCGCGACCTCACCGCCCTCACCGCCGAGCTGCACCGTTCCCGGGCCACCACCCGGGACGTCCTGCTGCCCGCGTATCTCTCCGCCTCCCAGGTGATCCGGCTCGCCGCCGACCCCGATGGCTTCGCCAAGGAGCTGGCCCGGCCGATGCCGAAGCCGCCGCAGCCGGCCGCCCGGCGCGGCACCCGCTTCCACGCCTGGGTCGAGTCCCGCTTCGAGGAACTGCCGCTGCCCCTGCTCGGCCCGGAGGAGCTGCCCGGCGGCGAGGAGTTCGCGGGGGAGCCGGAGATCCGCGACGAGCGGGACCTGGAGGAGCTGAAGGAGGCGTTCGACCGCACTCCGTACGCCCGCCGCGTCCCGTACCGCGTCGAGGTCCCCGTCCATCTCTCCCTCGCGGGCCGGGTGGTGCGCGGCCGGATCGACGCCGTCTACCGGGACCCGGAGACCGGCGCGTACGAGATCGTCGACTGGAAGACCAGCCGGCTGCGCACCGCCGATCCGCTCCAGCTCGCCCTCTACCGGCTCGCCTGGGCCGAGCAGCACGGTCTCGACCCGGAGGAAGTGGCCGCCGCCTTCGTGTACATACGGACCGGGGAGATCGCCCGGCCCCGCCGGCTGCCCGGCCGGGCCGAACTGGAGGCCCTGCTGCGCGGCGAGGACCGCGCCGCGACCGGACCCGCCGGACCCGCCGGACCCGCCGAGGACGGCGGCCACTCAGACGGCAGCTCCCCGGACAACCGTCACCCGGACGGCGGTCACCCGGGCGTGGACGGAGCGCTCCCGGGCGCCGGATAGGCTCGGGTCCATGAGCCAGACCCCGGACAGCGCCGTCCACCCCGTACGTACCGACGCCGTGCGCGCCCACATCGCGGAGCACCGGTCCGCCTTCCTCGACGACCTCGCCGAGTGGCTGCGGATCCCGTCGGTCTCGGCCGAGCCCGAGCGGGCCGGCGACGTACGGCGCAGCGCCGACTGGCTCGCCGCGAAGCTGACCGCGACCGGGTTCACCACGGTCGAGGTGTGGGAGACGGACGGCGCCCCGGCGGTCTTCGCCGAGTGGCCGTCCCACGCGCCGGACGCGCCGACCGTCCTCGTCTACGGCCACCACGACGTACAGCCCGCCGCCCGCGAGGACGGCTGGCACACCGAGCCGTTCGAGCCGGTCGTGACCGACGGCCGGATGTACGGGCGGGGCGCGGCCGACGACAAGGGCCAGGTCCTCTTCCACACCCTCGGGGTGCGGGCGCATCTCGCCGAGACCGGCCTCAGCGCGCCCGCCGTGAACCTGAAGCTGCTGGTGGAGGGCGAGGAGGAGTCGGGCTCGCCGCACTTCCGCGCCCTGGTGGAGCAGCGGGCCGGCCGGCTCGCCGCCGATCTGGTGATCGTCTCCGACACCGGGATGTGGTCCGAGACCACCCCGACCGTGTGCACCGGCATGCGCGGGGTCGCGGACTGCGAGATCGACCTCCACGGCCCGGACCAGGACATCCACTCCGGCTCCTTCGGCGGCGCCGTGCCCAACCCGGCCACCGTCGCCGGCCGGATCGTGGCCGCCCTGCACGACGACACCGAGCGGGTGGCGATCCCCGGTTTCTACGACGGGGTCACCGAACTGACCGAGGCCGAGCGGGCGCTCATCGCCGAGCTGCCCTTCGACGAGGCCGCCTGGCTGGCCACCGCGAAGTCGCACGGCACGCTCGGCGAGGCCGGCCACTCCACCCTGGAGCGGGTCTGGGCCCGTCCGACCGCCGAGGTCAACGGCATCGGCGGCGGCTACCAGGGCCCCGGCGGCAAGACGATCGTCCCCGCCTCCGCCCATCTGAAGCTCTCCTTCCGGCTGGTCGCGGGCCAGGACCCGGCGCACATCGAGAAGGCCGTACGGGAGTGGCTGGCCGGTCTGGTCCCGGCGGGCATCCGCTACGACATCGTCTTCGGCGCCCCGACCCGGCCCTGCCTCACCCCGCTCGGCCACCCCGCCCTGGGCGCGGTCGCGGGTGCCATGAGCCGGGCCTTCGACGGCGCGAAGGTCCGCTACACGCGCGAGGGCGGCTCGGGACCGGCCGCCGACCTCCAAGACGTCCTGGGTGCGCCGGTGCTGTTCCTGGGTATCTCCGTCCCGTCCGACGGCTGGCACGCGCCGAACGAGAAGATCGAGCTGGATCTCCTCATGAAGGGCGTCGAGACGACCGCGTACCTGTGGAGCGACCTGCCCGCCGCTCTGCGCGCGAAAGCCCCGCAGGCCCAGGGCGTTCCGGCCGCCCCGGCCGCCCCGGACACCCCCGGCGCCTGAGCCGGAGCGCGCCCCGGCGCCCGGCGTGCGAGCGCCCGGACGCCGGGCCCGCGGGCGCCCCTACGCCGGGCGCCGCCGTACCCACCATCATCGAACCGGGGGAGTTGGAAGCACCTGTGAGCAGCACCTTGAAGAACGCGTTCGCGGACCGCCCGATCTCGCTGACCGCCCCGAGCGGGATCGACCGTGCCGCACACCACCGCCTCGACGAGGCGTGGCTCGCCGCCGCCTGGAGCCACCCCACGACCCGGGTCTTCGTGGTCTCGGGCGGTCAGGTGCTGATCGACGACACGCCGGACGGCCGGACCGAGCTGGTCACGACCCCGGCGTTCGAGGCCCCGCCGACCGAGACCCACCGCTACTTCCTCGGCACCGACGAGGACGGCGTCTCCTACTTCGCGCTCCAGAAGGACAGCCTGCCCGGCCGCATGGATCAGTCCGCGCGCCCGGCCGGACTGCGCGAGGCGGGGCTGCTGCTCTCGCCGCGCGACGCCGGACTGATGGTGCACGCGGTCGCCCTGGAGAACTGGCAGCGGCTGCACCGCTTCTGCTCGCGCTGCGGCGAGCGGACGAAGATCGCGGCGGCCGGACACGTCCGCCGCTGCCCGGCTTGCGGCGCCGAGCACTACCCGCGGACCGACCCGGCGGTGATCATGCTGGTCACCGACGACCAGGACCGGGCGCTGCTGGGCCGCCAGATGCACTGGCCCGAGGGCCGCTTCTCGACGCTCGCGGGCTTCGTCGAGCCCGGCGAGTCCATCGAGCAGTCGGTGGTGCGCGAGGTTTTCGAGGAGGCCGGGGTCACGATCGCCGAGGTCGAGTACGTGGCGAGCCAGCCGTGGCCGTTCCCGTCCAGCCTGATGCTCGGCTTCATGGCCCGCGCGTCCTCGCCGGAGATCACCGTGGACGGCGAGGAGATACACGAGGCCCGCTGGTTCTCGCGGGATGAGCTGGCCGCCGCGTTCGAGACGGGCGAGGTACTGCCGCCGTACGGGATCTCGATCGCCTCCCGGCTGATCGAGCTCTGGTACGGAAAGCCGCTGCCGAAGCCGGGCGACGTGGTCTGAGCCCGGTCCACTCCGAGCCGACCCGGCCGCATCCGAGCCGATCCGATCCGGTTTAAGCGGAAGCGGAAGCGGAACAGCCCCCTCCCGGACGATCGGGAGGGGGCTGTTCTCGGCCATGCGGGGCCCGGAAGGGGCCCTGGGCGGCCCCGGGGGCCGGCGGGGTCCCCGCGGGAGCCCGACGGTCCCCGAAGGCCCGCGCCCGGGGGTCTCAGGAGCCTCGGGGGCCTGGGTGGCCTCAGACCGCGAGGGCCTGCTTGACCTGGGCCAGGCTCGGGTTGGTCATGACGACCTCGCCGGCACCGGACGTCGGGGCGACCCGCACGGTCGGAACGGTCTGGTTGCCGCCGTTGGCCTCCTCGACGAACTTCGCCGAGGCCGGGTCCTGCTCGATGTTGATCTCGGTGTACGCGATGCCCTCACGGTCCAGCTGGCTCTTCAGCCGGCGGCAGTAGCCGCACCACGTGGTGCTGTACATCGTCACAGTGCCCTGCATGGCCTGGCGCTCCTCGCATGTCGGGGTCTATCAGCGTCTATCGGGGTCCATCGGAGCGGCACGGCCGTATCGGTCGTGCCGAGAGGAAGAACGTACGCTCTCGTCCGGCCATTCCCGGAATTCGTATGACCGGCGTCGCACACCTGTGGACAACCTCCGCACCGACCCCGCCGGACCTGGCAGCATGGCTGTGTGACAGCAGCAACGCACTCCACTCTTTTCCCGCAGGTCCCGGAGACGGCCGACGCGGTGCTCGCCGGGCTCGACCCGGAGCAGCGCGAGGTCGCCCTGGCCCTGCACGGCCCGGTGTGCGTCCTCGCGGGCGCCGGCACCGGCAAGACGCGGGCCATCACCCACCGCATCGCCTACGGGGTGCGGGCGGGCATACTCCCACCCGCCAGTGTGCTGGCCGTCACCTTCACCAACCGCGCCGCCGGCGAGATGCGCGGCCGGCTGCGCCAGCTCGGCGCGGGCGGCGTCCAGGCGCGGACGTTCCACTCCGCCGCGCTGCGCCAGCTCCAGTACTTCTGGCCGAAAGCCGTCGGCGGCGACCTGCCGCGGCTCCTGGAACGGAAGGTCCAGCTGGTCGCCGAGGCCGCCGCGCGCTGCCGCGTCCGCCTCGACCGCAACGAGCTGCGGGACGTCACCGGCGAGATCGAGTGGGCCAAGGTCACCCAGACGGTCCCCGGCGACTACCCGGCCGCCGTCGCCAAGTCCCAGCGCGACGCCCCGCGCGACACCGCGGAGATCGGGCAGATCTACGCGATGTACGAGCAGCTCAAGCGCGACCGGGGCGTGATCGACTTCGAGGACGTGCTGCTGCTCACCGTCGGCATCCTCCAGGACCGGCACGACATCGCGGACCAGATCCGCCGCCAGTACCAGCACTTCGTCGTCGACGAGTACCAGGACGTCTCCCCGCTCCAGCAGCGGCTGCTCGATCTGTGGCTCGGCGACCGCGACAACCTGTGCGTGGTCGGCGACGCCAGCCAGACCATCTACTCCTTCACCGGCGCCACCCCCGACCACCTGCTGAACTTCCGCGTCCGCCACCCGAACGCGACCGTGGTGAAGCTGGTCCGCGACTACCGCTCCACCCCCCAGGTCGTCCACCTGGCCAACGGGCTGCTCTCGCAGGCCCGCGGCCGGGCCGCCGAACACCGCCTGGAGCTGATCTCCCAGCGCGACCCCGGCCCCGAGCCCGCCTACACCGAGTACGCGGACGAGCCCGCCGAGGCCGAGGGCACCGCCCGCCGGATCCGCGACCTGATCGCCTCGGGCGTCCCGGCCGGCGAGATCGCCGTGCTCTACCGGATCAACGCCCAGTCGGAGGTCTACGAGCAGGCCCTCGCCGACGCCGGCGTGCCCTACCAGCTGCGCGGCGCCGAGCGCTTCTTCGAGCGCGAGGAGGTCCGCAAGGCGGGCGTGGCGCTGCGCGGTGCCGCCCGCGCCGGGGGCAACGACGCCCTGCTCGACGACACCGAGGACCTGCCCTCCCAGGTCCGGGCGGTCCTCTCCAGCAACGGCTGGACCCCCGAGCCCCCGGCCGGCTCCGGCGCCGCCCGCGACCGCTGGGAGTCGCTGGCCGCCCTGGTCCGGCTCTCCGAGGACTTCGCCCGTGCCAAGCCCGGCGCGACCCTCTCCGACCTGGTCGGCGAACTCGACGAGCGGGCCGCCGCCCAGCACGCGCCCACCGTCCAGGGCGTCACCCTCGCCTCGCTGCACGCCGCCAAGGGCCTGGAGTGGGACGCGGTGTTCCTGGTCGGGCTCACCGAGGGCATGATGCCGATCACCTACGCCAAGACCGACGAACAGGTCGAGGAGGAGCGCCGGCTGCTGTACGTGGGCGTCACCCGGGCCCGGGAGCACCTCTCGCTGTCCTGGGCGCTCTCCCGCTCCCCGGGCGGCCGTGCCTCCCGGCGCCCCACCCGCTTCCTCAAGGGCCTGCGGCCCGGCTCCGGCAAGCTCGGCGCGGCCGGCGGCGCCGGTGCCGGCGCGGGCATCGAGCGCGGCAGCGGCGCAGGGCGGCGCAAGCGGCGCGGACCTGTGCTGTGCCGGGTCTGCGGCGCCACGCTCACCGAGGCGGGCGAGATGAAGCTGATGCGCTGCGAGGACTGTCCCTCGGACATGGACGAGGCGCTGTACGAGCGGCTGCGCGAGTGGCGCGCCGAGCAGGCGCGCGGGCTCGGCCAGCCGGCCTATTGCGTCTTCACCGACAAGACGCTCATGGCGATCGCCGAGCAGGTTCCCGGCTCCGACGGGGAGCTCGCCGCGATCTCCGGTGTCGGCGCCCGCAAGCTGGACCGCTTCGGGGCCGATGTTCTCGCCATCTGCGCAGGTGAGGATCCCGCAGAGGGTGAAGAGACGCCCTGAAAAAAAATCGTCGGGAAAATAGTTTGCGCCCGCCCCGTCAAGCCCCATAGGTTCGTAACCACGAAAACGGCGGCTTCTTCGAAGCCCTGTCTTCGTGCTGTACTTGTCCAAATGAACATGAGGGTCCGGTTCACCCCGAACCCTCCGAGACGCCGAGAGGAGGCGATTCCAGTGATCAGCATCAACACCATCAACACCCGCAGCGCCAAAGTGAACGATCGCTCGGTCGTCTCCACCTGCTCGCTCGGCTTCTCCGCCGTCGTCGCTTACCCCTCCCTTCCTGGCACCGGTCTGTCCGGCGCCGGTCTGCCGCTCGGCATGCCGGCCCGGCTCCTGGACCGTCTGGAGCGGAGTGAGCGACCGACGAAGGCACTGGAAGCAGGAGTAGCAGGCAAGGCCAAGGCCATGGCCTTTGGTTTTGCGGCCGCCGCGACCGGTGCCGGTATTCAGCAGCAGACGACGCAGCACCACACGATGTGGGCCTTCCGTGGGCTCGAACCCTGGAGCGATCCAGTCTGATCGACGATCAGACCGGCACCTTCAGGGCCGCGGAACCCCACCAGGGATCCGCGGCCCTTCTGTTTGTCCCCGAACGGGGCGGACGGAGTGAAGGGGCCTCGGGACCAGTAGTGACCGGTACCAGCCAGAACCCCGGCCAACAGGCCGGAACAACAGACGAGGACCGACAACCGTGCAACTCGAAGCGCACGCCCCGTCCGTACCGCCTTCCGAAACGATCCCGCCGCCCGGTTCCACGGAGGAATTCGCCTTGACTCCCCTCACCACTCTCACCGCTCTCGACGACGCCATCGAGAACCTCGGTGTAGCCGTTCCCTGCCGCTCGTACGACCCCGAGGTCTTCTTCGCCGAGTCCCCGGCCGACGTCGAGTACGCGAAGTCCCTCTGCCGCACCTGCCCGCTCGTGGAAGCCTGCCTCGCGGGCGCCAAGGAGCGGCGGGAGCCGTGGGGCGTCTGGGGTGGCGAGCTCTTCGTCCAGGGCGTGGTCGTGGCCCGCAAGCGGCCCCGCGGCCGCCCGCGCAAGAACCCGGTCGCGGCATGAACGTCACCGGAACCATCGACCGTCCCCTCACGCACGATCCCCAGAAGCAGGCCCCGATGACCACCCCCCACGAGCCGGCCGGCTCCGCTACCCCCGATGTCTCCCTCAACGGCGCGATGCGCTCGCGTCAGAACAGGACCCGCGAAATGCAACTCATCCCCGAAGCCCTGGCGCGCGCCCATATGCGCGACCGCTTGCGGGAAGCCGAGGCGGAACGCCAGGCCGTCCGCCTGGTCGCCGCCCGGCGGATGCAGCGCCGCGCCGAGCGCGTGTCGCTGCGCGCCCGCCGCGCGCTGGCCATGGCCGTCATGCACTGACACCGGCGCTCGCCGCCCCCGCTCCCCCATGGAGCGGGCGGTGACCCGGTAGGCGGGGGCCGGTCCGAACGGGCCGGCCCCCGCGGTGCGTTGCGCCGGTGGCGAGCCCCCGGAGGGCTATCGTCACCCTCGTGAACGACGAGCACGCCCCCGCACCCCGCGTCGTGTGCGCCCGCTGCGGCAGGACCGTCCCCGAGCCGCCCGTCACCTGGACCTGCTCGGTCGAGAACGGCACCCGGCACTACCTCTGCGAGGACTGCGCCCGCGTCCACCTCAGGTCGATCGAGGGCCGCCTCGACTCCTCCTGGTGGTGACCCCGGTCAGCCCGGGCCTGCGGGCTGTCCGGCCCTGGTCCGCCCGACCAGCCTCGCGCCGCTCACTCCTCCGGCGCGTCCGGCGCGGCGAACCCGGGCAGCCACTCCTCCAGCTCGTCCCGCAGCCGCACCCGCGCGCCCAGCTGGCACAGCACCCCGATCGTGCTCAGCGTCACCCGGTGTATCAGCAGATACGACGGCGGCAGGTTCAGCTGCTTGCCGAGTTGATGGGCGGGGGAGCGGGGGTCGGCGAGCCGGGCCGCCTGAGTGCGCATCCAGCCCCGGCTGAAGGTGAACACATCCGTCCGCGCCGGTTCGATGATCGGCAGCAGATACGCGAGCACCTCCTCCGGATCGAGCGCGACGGACTTCTTCACGAAGTTCTCCGCGCACAACAGGTCGTAGACCCTCTCCGCCTCGCCCGCCAGGGTGGTCCGCAAACAGACGCCGATCGTCTCCGGCAGTCCGCCCGGCAGCCGGTCCACCGTGCCGAAGTCGAGTACGCCGAGCCGCCACGATGCGGCGTCCCCGGCACCGTCCCCCTCCCCGGCGTCCCCGGATCCCTGCCCGGGCGCGGCCCCGGGCGCAGGCAGCAGCCGGAAGTTGCCCGGGTGCGGATCGGCGTGCAGCAGCCCCGTGCGCCCGGGTCCCGAGAACAGGAACCGCGCCAGGAGCTGCCCGGCCCGGTCGCGCTGCTCCGGTGTGCCGTCCGCGATCACCTCCGACAGCGGCACCCCGTCCAGCCACTCCGTCACCAGGATCTGCTCCGACTGGTGCACCACGGCCGGCACCACCACGTCCGGATCGTCCGCGAACTCATCCGCGTGCCGCCGCTGGGCCTCCGCCTCCAGGCCGTAGTCCAGCTCCTCGGCGACCCGGTCGCGCAACTCCGTGATCAGCGGCTTGACGTCCATCCCGGGGAGCAGCGGACCGAGCAGCCGGGCGAACCGGCTGAGCTGGGTGAGGTCCGAGAGCAGCGCCTCGCCCGCCCCCGGGTACTGCACCTTCACCGCGACCTCACGGCCGTCGTGCCACACCGCCCGGTGCACCTGCCCGATCGACGCGGCCGCCGCGGGCTTGTCCTCGAACTCCAGGAACGACTCCCGCCACTTCGGGCCCAGCCTCTCCGCGAGCACCCCGTGCACGGTCGCCGCCGGCATCGGCGGCGCCGCCTCCTGGAGCTTGGTGAGCGCCGCCCGGTAGGGCCCGGCCACCTCCTCGGGCAGCGCCGACTCGAAGACCGAGAGGGCCTGTCCCAGCTTCATGGCCCCGCCCTTCAACTGCCCAAGCGTCTTGAACAGTTGCTCGGCCGTCCGCTGCTGGAGTTCGCGCGCCACCAGCTCCGCGGACTTCCCGCCGATCCGCTTGCCCAGGCCCCAGGTGGCCCGTCCCGCGAAGCCGAGGGGCAACGCGGCCAACTTCGCGGTCCGGGTGACCGCTTTCCGGGGAAGATCAGACATACGCCCTCCAAGTCCCAGACTGCCGTACCGCACGGGGCCGTCCACGTGCTCATTGTGTCGTGTCAGCCGCCGGCCGCCGAGGCATGTTCCCGCTGTGTGCCGGACCGCGCCCCGCACGGACACGCCGGGTGCGCCCGGACCGGCGCCGAGCGCCACTCCAGCAGCGGCAGCGACACCTCCCACCGCGCCCCCGTGCTCGACGGCAGGTCCCCGTCCAGGAACGCCAGCGCGTGTGCCGCCGCCAGCCCGGCGACCGCCGACGCCAGCGCCACGTCGCACGCGGGCAGCGCGTGCGGCCGGCCCGACCGCCACTGCGCCGGCAGCCGCGGCCACAGCGGCTCCCGATCGGCCCGCTCCTGCTGGATGCAGCCCGCGCAGGCCGTACCGCCCGGCAGCACCAACGGTCCCACCACCCCGGTGGCTTCGAGCACCCCCGCGTACAGATGCGGTGTCCCGGTGGCCAGCCAGTGCTCGGCGGGCAGCGGATCGGGCACATACGCGCCGAGGCCGTCCCGGGGCGCCACCACGACGAGCGACCACCCCGGCTCGCCGCCGTCACCCGTCCCCCGCGCCGCCTCGCGTGGGACCCGGCCGCCCGGCGCCGAGCGTCCCACCAGCCGCCGGGCCGCCACCGCCCGCCGCTCGCCGACGTCCTCGGCCGGCAACCCGCCCGGCGAGACCTCCCACGGGGCGACCGTGCCGGAGTCCAGCACCTCCACCCGGCCGACCCCCGCCGCCGACAACAGCGCCGCCACCGCCGCGCCCACCCGACCCGCGCCCCGTACCTGCACCCGCTGCGACCGCCGGGCGGCCAGCGTCCGCGCCGCACCGTCGGGCGCCCGGTGCACCACCGACAGCGAGGCCAGATCCGCCCGCACCGGATCCCGCTCCGGATCCACCCGGCCCGGCGCCCCACCAGGCCCGTCCATCCCGTTCACCGCGCCCGTTCCTTCCCCTCCGAGCGGCGCTGGTACGGCCCTTGGTGGTCCGCCCGGCGGACGGACCGACGCGTCCGCGAGCAGCCCCGCCGCCGCGAGCCGCCCGAGCAGCGCCTCCAGATGCCCCCGGGGCAGGCCCAGGGCCCCGGCCGCCGCGCGCAGCGGTTCCATCCCGCGTGTCCCGTCGAGCAGCCCGATCAGACTGCCGGTCGCCGGGTCCACCGGCCCCAGCACCACCGCGTGCGCGGGCGTCACCCCGAACTGCACGTACCGCAGATTGCGCCAGGCGCGCCGCAGCGCCGGTTTCACCATCGGATGCACGATCCACCCCCGTGTCGAAGCCTCATGTGCCCGCGTCCCGTTCCACCGTGGACGCCTGGGATCAGAGTGCCCCCGCGGTGCGAGCGGTGCGGAAAGTTGTCCACAGGCTCGGGGGATTAATCATTCGAATGGTGCGGGACTCCCCGGCGCCCAGCCGGTAACGTCGGGGCCGTGCCCGTCGAACCGCATTCCAGCCTGACCAGCACAACGCCCCGCGGCCCGGGGACGAGCGCGGTGGAGGTCCGCCGCAGCTCCCGCCGGAGACGGACCGTCTCCGCCTACCGCGAGGGCGACCGCACGATCGTCCTCATCCCGGCCCGGATGTCGGAGGCGGAGGAGCGCCGCTGGGTCACCGTCATGCTGGACAAACTGGCGGCCCGGGAGAGCAAGAGCGTGCTCGGCGACCGGGAACTGGCCGAGCGTGCCGAGCGGTTGTCGGAGCAGCACTTCGGCGGCCGGGCCCGTCCCTCGTCCGTCCGCTGGGTCACCAACCAGAACACCCGCTGGGGCTCCTGCACCCCTTCCGAGGGCAGCATCCGGCTCTCCCACCGGCTCCAGGGCATGCCCGAGTACGTCGTCGACTATGTGCTCTGCCATGAGCTGGCGCACCTTTTCGTACCGGGCCACGGGCCCGACTTCTGGCGGCTCCTGGACTCCTATCCGCGCACCGAGCGAGCCCGCGGCTATCTGGAGGGGGTGGCCGAGGCCGCCCGGCTTCCCCGGCTGCCGGGAGCCCGAGCCGAGTAAGGGAGCAAGGAAACAAGGAGGCAGGCAAGTAAGGAGAGAGGGGAGTAGGGGCGTAGTGCGGCGATTTCGTACCAGACCAGTGCCGCCCGGAGCCCCAGTCCTGGGCAGCGGTTAGCCTGGCGCGACGCATTCGCTCTTCTGGATGGGGGACGGTCGTCACATATGGCCAGGGAATTCCAACGCGGCCACAAGGCCAAGATCAGTGATCTGACGGCGGGCACGGATCTGTACGTGGGTGTGCGGATCGCGGCTCCCGGACTGACCTTCGACATCAGCTGCTTCGGGCTCGACGCCGACGAGCGGCTCTCCGACGACCGCTACTTCGTCTTCTTCAACCAGCCCAAGTCGCCGGAGGAGTCGATCCAGCTCCTGGGCGCGCAGGCCGGCGACACCGAGTCCTTCCGGGTCACCCTGGACCGGATCCCCGCGCAGATCCGGAAACTGTCCTTCACCGCCACCATCGACGGCGACGGGCAGATGTCGCAGGTCGGCCCCGGCTGGATCCGGATCGTCGCGGGTGGCGAGGAGGTCGCCCGGTACGCCTTCACCGGCGCGGAGTTCTCCACCGAACGCGCGGTCATGCTCGGCGACTTCTATCTGAAGGACGTCTGGCGCTTCGCCGCCGTCGGGCAGGGCTTCGACGGAGGTCTCGCGGCGCTGCTGAAGAACTTCGGCGGCGAGGTCGCCGAGGAGGAAGAGCCCGCCGCGCCGCAGGCCGCCCCGGCCGAGGTCCCCGGCTTCGCCCCTCCCGCGACGCCCGCCACCCCGCCCGCCTTCGGCGCGCCCACGGCCCCGGCACCGGCACCGGTTCCCGCGCCCGCCCCGGCGCCCGCCCCCGCCCCGCCCGCGCCGCCGGCCCCGATGCACGGCGCGCCGACGGTGGTCGCGCCCCTGGTACCCCCGGCCCCGGCCCCGGCCCCGGCCCCGGCACCCGCCCCGCCGCCTCCCGCACCGGCCCCCTACGGGCAGCCCGCACCGGCTCCCTACGGCCAGCCCACCCCCGCTCCCTACGGGCAGCCCGCGCCCGCCCCGTACGGTCAGCCGCAGTTCGGCCAGCAGCAGTTCGGCCAGGTCCCGCCGCAGCCCCCGCACGGGGGCGCGCCGCAGGGCCTGCCCGCCGCCGGCGCCGGACTCGCCGCCGCGCTCGCGCCGTTCAGGGAAGCCGCCGACGGTGCCCGCTGGACCTCGCAGAACCACCAGCTCATGCGGGTCGACCTGGACAAGGGCGGCACCCCCGTGCTGGCCCGGCAGGGCTCCATGGTCATGTACCAGGGCAAGGTCGATTTCTCCTACAAGGGCGCCGGGTTCGCCGGCCGGATCGTCGGCAACGCCACCGGCCAGGAGATGCAGCTGATGCGCTGCACCGGCCGCGGCCAGGTCTTCCTCGCCGAGAACAGCACCCATCTGCACCCGATCGAGCTCCAGGGCGACGGCATCTGCGTCTCCGCCGAGAACGTGCTCGCCTTCGACGAGAGCCTCCAGTACGAGGTGCGCCGGATCGAGGGCCACGGCATCCCCGGCGGCGCCCTGTTCACGATGCTGTTCCAGGGCACCGGCACCGTCGTCGTGAAGACGCACGGCGTGCCCGTCGTCCTGCCGGTCACCCCGACCACCTTCGCCGACTGCAACGCCGTCGTCGCCTGGTCGGCCGCCTCCCAGGTCATCCTCTCCAGCCAGGTCAGGCTGCGCCGCAACGCCTACCCGGGCCACAGCGGGGAGACCGTGAACCTCCAGTTCCGGGGCGCCCCCGGCAACTTCATCGTCGTCCAGCCCTACGAGGTCTAAAGGGAGCCCGGAACCATGAACGAGAAACTCGCGGGCTTCGCCCCGACCCCGCCCGCCGCCCGCATGGAGAACCACGGCAGCGCCATGTTGAAGGTCGCCATGACCACCGGTCAGGACCTGTACGCGCGCACCGGATCGATGGTCGCCTACGAGGGCTTCGTGTCCTACGAGCCCAATCCGCCGGCCCTGCGCCACCAGGCCAAGGAGTGGCTCACCGGCGAGGGCGCGCCGGTCATGAGGTGCTCCGGCGACGGACTGCTCTACCTCGCCGACTATGGCGCCGACGTCGTCGTCGTCCATCTGAACGACGACGCCCTGTCGGTCAACGGCAGCAATCTGCTCGCCTTCGACGCGCACCTCGACTGGGGTGTCGAGCGGGTCAAGGGCCTGGCCAAGTTCGCCGGCCAGGGCATGTTCAACGTCCGGATCTCCGGCACCGGCTGGGTCGCCCTGACCTCGCGCGGCACCCCGGTCGTCGTCGACTGCGGCCGGGGCGACGACGAGACGTACGTCGACCCCGACGCGCTCGTCGCCTGGTCGCCCGTGCTCAAGGTGAAGGGCAAGCGCAGCTTCAAGGCCGGCTCCCTCATCGGGCGGGGCAGCGGAGAGGCGTACCAGATGGCCTTCTCGGGCCAGGGCATCGTCGTCGTACAGCCGAGTGAGGACAGCTCCGACCGCCTGCGGGTGCGGGGCTGAGGGGGAGCGAGAACACATCATGCAGAGCCCGCTTTTCAACTACGCCGAGCAGCAGAGCCAGGAACGCTACGTCGTGCAGAACCCGCAGCTGCTGCGGGTCGCGCTCAGCGGCCAGGACGACGTGCTCGCCCGCAAGGGCGCGATGGTCGCCTACCAGGGGCTCGTCGACTTCGACGGCGAGTACACGTCCACGACCCAGCGCGTGACCCAGGCCCGCACGGGCGAGGGCCTGGACCTGATGCGCTGCTCCGGGCAGGGCACGGTGTACTTCGCGAACCTCGCGCAGTACATCCACGTCGTGGACGTCGACCGGGACGGTCTGACCGTCGACAGCGCCTACGTCCTCGCGCTCGACTCGACGCTGCACAGCGAGGTCGTCGCCGTGGACAGCCAGTACGGCGTCTCCGGCACCGGCAAGTACCAGCTGAACATCACCGGCCACGGCAAGATCGCCCTGA
Organism: Streptomyces sp. NPDC048718; assembly: GCF_043198875.1. Taxonomy (NCBI): domain Bacteria; kingdom Bacillati; phylum Actinomycetota; class Actinomycetes; order Kitasatosporales; family Streptomycetaceae; genus Streptomyces; species Streptomyces sp. NPDC048718. The sequence continues at coordinate 28,000 of NZ_JBICVG010000018.1, read as the reverse complement.
TGACCTCCGGGCAGCCGCTGATGATGCGGGTCACCCCCGACAAGTACGTGAGCGCGGACGCCGACGCGGTCGTCGCCTGGTCCGGCGGTCTGCGGGTGCAGATGCAGGCCCAGACGCACAGCACCTCCGTACGCCGCCGGCGCGGCGACACGGGCGAGGGCTGGGAGCTGAGCTTCCTCGGTACGGGCTTCGCCCTCGTGCAGCCCAGTGAGGTCATGCCGCCGCAGCACGCCGTCATCGGGCAGGGCATCGCCGCCCAGTACGGCGTCGGCGGGAACGGCGCGTACGGCCAGAACCAGGGCAACGTCTGGAGCTGACCCGCGCCCATGCATGGGTAACGCGTAAGGGGCGATCTCCATGGGAGACCGCCCCTTACGCGATGTCCGCGTGGCGGCCCGCTCACACGGTCCGCCACGGGCCCCGCAGGTCAGCCGAGCCGGGCGCGGGTGCGCTCCACCAGGTGGACCACCGAGGCGTCCGCCACGTCCGCCACCTCGTCGTAGCCGAACCAGCGCAGGTCCAGCGACTCGTCGCTGATCGCCGCGGCGGCCCCGGCCGGGGCGAGCGCCGCGTACTGCACGTCCAGGTGCCACTGGCAGGTCCCCGGGATGGGGTGCCGGTCCAAGCGCACCGGGCCGCCGGACAGCAGCGTCAGATCCGGGATGCCGGACTCCTCGGCCGCCTCGCGCATCGCGGCCTGCGCGACCGTCCGGTCGTCCGGCTCGCAGTGGCCGCCCATCTGGAGCCACATGTTCAGCTTGCGGTGCAGCGTCAGCAGCACCTGCCCCCGCGAGGGGACGATCACCAGCGCGCTGGCCGTGACGTGCCCGGCCGTGCACGGCTTGTACATGCCGTCCGGGTGCTCGGCCAGGTGCGCCAGATAGACATCACGGAGTTCCGGCTGGTCCTCGTACTCCTTGAGCACGAGGACCGCGTCGTCGTACAGGCTCACTTCTCGGTGTCGTCCTTGTCGTCGCCCCGGGCCGGGCCGTCGCCCTCGCCCTTGTCCCCGGTCTCGCCCTTGTCCCCGGCCTCGGCGCTCTTGTCCGCGTCCTTGGCGCCGTCCTCGGCCCCGCCCTCGGCGTGGCCCTGGGCGCCGCCCTTCGCGGCCTCGCCGAGCATCTTGTCCAGCTCGGAGAAGTCCGGCTGCTCGTGGTGCACGAAGCCGTCCGGGTCGTCCAGGTCGGTCGCCGTCGGCAGCATGTCCGGGTGCTCCCAGAGGGCGTCCCGGCCGTCCATGCCGCGCGCGTCGGTGAGCGAGGCCCACAGGCGCGAGGCGTCGCGCAGCCGGCGCGGACGCAGCTGAAGACCGATCAGGGTGGCGAAAGTCTGCTCGGCGGGGCCACCGGTCGCCCGGCGCCGGCGCAGCGTCTCGCGCAGCGCGTCCGCCGAGGTCAGACGGGCCTTGGCGGCCTCGTGTACGACCGCGTCGACCCAGCCCTCGACCAGTGCGAGCGCCGTCTCCAGACGGGCCAGGGCCGCCTTCTGCTCGGCGGTCTCCTCCGGCTGGAACATGCCCTGCTGAAGGGCTTCCTGCAGCTGCTCGGGGTGCGACGGGTCGAGCTGGCCCACCGCCTCCTCCAGCTTGGAGGTGTCGACCTTGATGCCCCGGGCGTAGCCCTCGACGGCGCCGAACAGGTGCGAGCGCAGCCACGGCACATGCGCGAAGAGACGCTGGTGAGCGGCCTCGCGCAGGGCCAGGTACAGCCGGACCTCGTCCGAGGGGACGCCCAGGTCCTTGCCGAAGGCCGCGATGTTCAGCGGCAGGAGCGCCGCGCGCCCGGCCGGGCCGAGCGGCAGACCGACGTCCGTCGAGCCGACGACCTCGCCCGCGAGCACGCCCACGGCCTGGCCGATCTGCTGGCCGAACATGGCGCCGCCCATCGAGCGCATCATGCCGATCAGCGGGCCCGCCATGGCCTGCATCTCCTGCGGCAGCACCTCGCCCATCGCCGTGCCGACCCGCTCGGCGACCGGGTCGACCAGCTGCTTCCAGGCCGGCAGGGTCGCCTCGACCCACTCCGCGCGGCTCCAGGCCACGGCCGTGTTCGCGCCGGACGGCAGCGAGGTCACCTGGTCCAGCCACAGGTCGGCGAGGCGCACCGCCTCCTCGACCGCCGCCTTCTCGGCGGGGCCGACACTCTCGTCCTTGGTGCCGTCGGACGTGCCCTGGGCGACGACCTGGCGCGCGATCTGCTTGGCCATGTCCCAGTTGACCGGACCGCCCTCGTAGCTGAGCATCTGGCCCAGCTGCTGGAAGGCGGCGCCCAGGTCCTGCGGGTTCATCGATCCGAACATCGCGGCGAACGGGTTGTCCCCGCCGCCCTGGCCGCCCCCCATGCCCGGCAGACCGCCGAAGCCGAACGGGTTCGCCCCGAACGGATTGCCGCCGCCCTGGCCACCGGACCCCTGGCCACCTCCGGCGGGGTCCTTCTTCTTGCCCTCGTCGCCGTTCTCCGGCTCCTCCGGCGGAAGGCCGAATCCGAATGGGGTGTCACTCACAGGTTTCCTCGGCTCGTAAGGCCACCGGCTTCCTGCCGGCGGCGGGCTCTCGGCTTGGCTCGCCTCCCCGACTCCACACCACCAGCGTAGGCGGTGACGCGCGGACCGGGCCGGGCCCGCCGGTCCGCGAGGCGGCGGGCCACCGCGACATCCGCACCGGATCAGGGCTCGGTGCTCCGCCGGGCCGGGGCCTGGGGCAGGATGGACGCCACCTGGTACGCACACGTCACGCGGGTGTGTACTGAAGACAACCGCTGGAGACGCCCGGTGAGTTCCCCAGAATCTCAGGTTCGCGCAGCGCGAAACCCGTCCACCCGGTCCGCCGCGCGCGGCCCCGTCGTCGCGGTCACCGGTGCCGCGTCCGGGGTCGGTGACCTGCTGACCCGCAGCCTTGCCGCATCGGACGAGATCAAGCAGGTCGTCGCGATCGACGAACGCCGGGGGGAGGTCCCCGAGGCGCAGTGGCACATCCTCGACGTGCGCGATCCGGCCATCGCCGAGAAGCTGCGCGGCGCCGACGTCGTCGTGCACCTCGCGGTCGACCTCGACCTGGAGACCGACCCGGCCGCGCGCACCGCGTACAACGTGCGCGGCACCCAGACCGTGCTCACGGCCGCCGCGGCGGCCGGGGTGCGCCGGGTGGTGCTGTGCACCTCCGCCATGGTCTACGGGGCGCTGCCCGACAACGACATCCCGCTCTCCGAGGACGCCGAGCTGCGCGCCACGGCCGAGGCCACCGGCGTCGGCGACCTCCTGGAGATCGAACGCCTCGCCCGTCGCGCCCCGCGCGCGTACCCCGGCCTCCACGTCACCGTGGTCCGGCCCGCCGTCCTGGTCGGCGGTACGGACACGGCGCTGACCCGCTACTTCGAGTCGCCCCGGCTGCTCGTCGTCGCCGGATCCCGGCCCACCTGGCAGTTCTGCCATGTGGAGGACCTGGTGAGCGCGCTGGAGTACGCGGCTCTGGGGAAGGTCGAGGGGGAGTTCGCCGTCGGCTGCGACGGCTGGCTGGAGCAGGAACAGATCGAGGAACTGTCGGGGATCCGGCGCATGGAGCTGCCCTCGGCGGTCGCGCTGGGCACGGCGGCCCGGCTGCACCGGATCGGCCTCACCCCCTCGCCGGCCGGCGACCTCGCGTACACCATGCACCCCTGGGTGGTGAGCGTCGGACGGCTGCACGACGCGGGCTGGCGGCCGAAGTGGACCAACGAGGAGGTGCTGGCCGCGCTTCTGGAGGAGGCCGAGGGCCGGCACACGGTCGCGGGACGCCGGCTCGGCCGCAAGGACGCGACGGCGGCGGGCGCGGCGGGTGCCACGGTGGCGCTGCTCGGTACGGCGGCCCTGGTCCGGCAGATGCGCAAGCGGCGCGGTCTGTAGGACCCGCCCCAAACGCGCCCGGGGACCCGCAGCGGAACGGTCCCGGGCGGCCGTCCGGGGAGACGTGGTTACCGCCTGTCGGCGCCGTACGGCACGATGGGCCCATGGCTGACAGGTATGACCACCCCGGCGAGCGGGCCTCGGACGACCCGATCAAGCTCCTCGCGATCCGTGACACACCGCTCTCGGTGGACGAGGTCTTCCGCGCGGTCGGCGACGACGCCGCGGGCGGCATCGTCCTGTTCGTGGGCACGGTACGCAACCACGACGGCGGCGCCGACGTCGATGCCCTCGGCTACTCCTGCCACCCGACGGCCGAGGCGGAGCTGCGCCGGGTCGCCGAGAAGGTCGCCGCGAACCATCCGGTCCGCGCCCTGGCCGCCGTCCACCGGGTGGGCGATCTGCGGGTGGGCGACCTCGCGGTGATCGTCGCGGTCTCCTGTCCACACCGGGGGGAGGCCTTCGAGGCGTGCCGGCAGCTGATCGACGACCTCAAGCACGAGGTCCCGATCTGGAAGCACCAGAGCTTCTCGGACGGGACCGAGGAGTGGGTCGGAGCTTGCTGACACGTTCACCCTGAGTCTGGGGGTCCCCCCGGCCGGAGGCTGGGGGAGGGTGGGAGCCTGTTGAGACGTTTCCCTTGAGTCTGGGGGTCCCCCGGCCGGAGGCTGGGGGAGGGACGCCTGTCGAAGGCGCCCGCGCTCAGCCCGACCGACGTACGTCGCCCGCCCGATCACGCAAGGCGCCACGCCGACGAGTCGTAGCCGACCGCCCGATTTGCGTAACCGCCCCCCAGGCAGCAGCGTTGATGCTGCGGATGAATAGTCTGCTGATCCACTCATTGGGGACCACTGGGGATGGGAGGTCGGGATGGCAGCGCTGGCCTGGTTGCTGATTCCGGTTTTCGCAGTCGTCGGCACGGCGATATGGGGAAGCTGGGCTTCCCGTAACAAGACCATCGGGGACGTCGCCGAGCTCGCGGGCTACGCGCGATTCCGGGACGCCATGGAGCGGTCCCACCCCTCCGATCCCGCCCCCTCGCCCGATCCCGCCTCCGCTTCCGCGCTGCCGGAGCGCGAGGCCAGGGCCGCCGCCGCGACCACCGGTACCGGCTGATCCTCGTACGGACCGCCCCGGGAGTGCGCGCACAGGCAGGTCCCGTACTGTCGTTCCATGCCACGCCGCACCGCGACGATGCTCGCCTCCACCTTGATCCTGATCACGCTGCTCTGCGTCGGCGTCCTCATCCCGGTGCCGTACTCCGAGATGAGCCCGGGACCCACGGTGAACACCCTCGGCGAGGCGCGTGGCGAGCCGGTGCTGCAGATCTCGGGAAAGAAGACGTACCCGACCTCCGGCAACCTCAACATGACCACGGTCCGGGTCACCAGCGCGGACTACAAGATGAACGCGATCGAGGCCGTCTACAAGTGGCTGGCCCACGACAGCGTGGTCGTTCCGCACGAGACGCTCTACCCGGACGGCAAGACCGAGGAGCAGTCCAGCCAGGAGAACGCCGAGGAGTTCAGCCAGTCCCAGGAGAGCGCCAAGGTGGCCGCCCTGAAAGAGCTGGACATCCCGGTGACCACGCGGGTCGTCGTCGCCTCCGTTGTCAAGGACACCCCCGCCGAGGGGAAGCTGCACGCGGGCGACGTGATCCGCGCCGTGGACGGTACGCCGGTGAAGGAGCCCGGTGACGTGGCCAAGCTCGTCACCCGGCACAAGCCCGGCCAGAAGGTGACCTTCACCATCAGCCCGGCCAAGGAGGCCGCCGCCGCGGCCAAGACGCACCAGGACACGTCCGTGACCGAGCAGGTGGTCCTCACCACCGCGAAGTCCAAGGAGGACGGCGACCGGGCCGTCGTCGGCATCCAGGCCGGCACCGACCACGTCTTCCCGTTCACCGTCGACATCAAGCTCGCCGACGTCGGCGGCCCGAGCGCCGGTCTGATGTTCGCGCTCGGCATCGCCGACAAGCTCACCCCGGGTGCGCTCACCGGCGGCAAGTTCATCGCCGGCACCGGCACCATCGACGACGCGGGCAAGGTCGGCCCGATCGGCGGCATCGAGATGAAGCTGGTCGGCGCGCGCGACGCGGGCGCCCGCTACTTCCTCACCCCGGCCGACAACTGCGCCGCGGCCGCCGCGGACACGCCCTCCGGGCTGACGCTCATCAAGGTGACGAACATCGACGACGCCAGGAACTCCCTGGAAAAGCTCCGCACGGGTGACACGACGGGTCTGCCCGGCTGCTCGAAGAGCTGAACCACGCCGGTGTACGCGCCGGTGTAGGTGCCGGTGTACGGGTACGGGGCGCGCGCCCCGTACCCGTACACCGCCACCGGCCCGAAAACCCCGAGGGTCGGGGCCAGGGCCAAGGGCAGGGTCAGGACTCGAAGGTCGCCGCGAGCGCGTCCGCGAGACCCGGCACCAGGTCGGGACCGGTCAGCACCTCGCTCGCCGAGTCCTTCTCGCGCAGCCGGATCGCCGCCTCGCGCGCGCCGTTCCGCAGCACCGCGACGGTCATCCGGACCTCCTGGCGGTCCGGGTGCGCGGCGACCCACTTGGCGAGCTTGGCATCGCTCAGGCCCTTCGGTACGGAGCCCTCGGCCGACGGCGGCAGCATCAGCCGCTCCACCGTCAGCGCGCAGCCGGCCACCGCGTCGGGCCAGGCGATGGTGCCCAGAAACTCGTCGAGAGCGGTTCCGGCGGGCAGCTGGTCCTGCTCGATGGGGGTGTAGCCGGCGGCGCCGGCCTCGCCGCCGGCACCGGTGAGCTGGCGGGCGACCGACGGCGCCGAGGCACGCAGCCGGGCGGTGTCGACCAGGGCGAAGAGCCGGGCCGGACGGTCCCAGCCGAGGCCCGAGGCGTACTCGTCGATTTCGAGTACCGCGCGGGTGAGGGGGCTCGCGGCCATCGGAGGGCCGGAGGGGGAAACATTGGACATGAGCAATATCCTGCCTCCTCTTTCCCGAAAGTCGGGAACTAGGTAAAGCCTCAGTAAGTTGCAACAGTGGGCTCCGACGATCGCGGAGCCTGTTCTTGCACGCGGAGATCGACGCATCTCACGCATCAACTTCAAGGGGCGTACGTTGGCTTTCCAGATGCCGGACCGCGGAGGCGGCAGAGGCGGCAGGGGTCCGTCGGGGCCGTCCGGACCGAGGATGCGGGTCGGCCGGCCGTCCCGTCGCGCCCGTACGCTCCTGATGACCCTGGGCGTCCTGGCCGTGCTCTTCATGGTCTTCGTGATGTTCGCCGGTTTCTGGACGGACTGGCTCTGGTTCCGTTCGGTCCACTACTCCTCGGTGTTCACCACCACTCTGTGGACCAAGATCGGCCTTTTCCTGGTCTTCGGTCTGATCATGGCCGTGGCCGTCGGCCTGAATATCTGGCTCGCGTACCGGCTGCGGCCGCCGCTGAGCGCGATGTCACAGGAACAGCAGAGTCTCGACCGTTACCGGATGGGAATCGCGCCGTTCCGCAAGTGGCTGCTGCTCGCGGTCACCGCGCTGGTCGGCCTGATCGCCGGAGCCTCCGCTTCCGGGCAGTGGCGCACCTGGCTGATGTGGGTGAACGGGGTCCCGTTCGGCGAGAAGGACCCGCAGTTCAAGCTGGACGTGTCGTTCTACGCCTTCGACCTGCCCTGGTACCGCTTCCTGCTGGCCTTCGGCTTCGGTGCCACCGTCCTGTCGCTGATCGCCGCCGCGGCCACGCACTACCTCTACGGCGGGCTGCGCGTCACCAGCCCGGGCGCCCGCGCGACCGGTGCCGCGACCGGACACCTGTCGGTGCTGCTCGGCGTCTTCGTCACGCTGAAGGCCGTCGCGTACTGGCTCGACCGGTACGGCCTCGCGGTGAAGTCCAGCGACTTCAAGGCGGCCGGCAACTGGACCGGGCTGCGGTACGTGGACGCCAACGCCTATCTGCCGGCGAAGACGATCCTCTTCTGCATCGCGGTGATCTGCGCGCTGCTGTTCTTCGCGACGCTGTGGCGGCGCACCTGGCAGCTGCCGGTGATCGGCTTCGGTCTGATGGTGCTCTCGGCGGTCCTGATCGGCGGCCTCTACCCGGCCATCGTGCAGAAGTTCCAGGTCCAGCCGAACGAGCAGGCCAAGGAAGCGCCGTACATCAAGAAGAACATCGACGCGACGCGCAAGGCGTACGACATCGCCTCCACCAAGCCGCAGGAGTACTCCGGCAAGTCCACGGTGAAGGCGAAGGACCAGCTGCGCGCGGACGCCGACTCGGCGGCCGCCTACCGGCTGATCGACCCGAACATCGTGTCGCCGACGTTCCAGCAGCTGGAGCAGAAGCGGAAGTACTACCAGTTCCCACTCACCCTCGACGTCGACCGGTACGACGGCCAGGACACCGTCGTCGGTCTGCGTGAGCTCAACATCAAGGGCATCCCGAAGCGGAACTGGATCAACGACCACTTCACCTACACCCACGGGTACGGCGCCATCCTGGCGGCCGGCACCCAGACCGACGCCAACGGCTCCCCGGTCTTCACCGAGCAGGGGCTGCCGACGAGCGGGATGCTCCCGACGTACGAGCAGCGCGTCTACTACGGCGAGAAGACCGACCAGTACTCCATCGTCGGCGGGCCCCAGAAGGAGCTCGACTACGACGGCAAGGGCGAGCGCACCACCAGCTACAAGGGCAACAGCGGCGTCAGCCTCTCGTCGACCTTCAACCGGGCGGCGTACGCGGTCGCGTTCAGCGAGCCGCAGATCCTCTACTCCGGCGCCATCGGCGACGGCTCGCGGATCCTGTACAACCGCACCCCCAAGGAGCGGGTCGAGGCCGTCGCTCCCTGGCTGACCATCGACGGCGACGCCTACCCGGCGGTCATCGACGGCCGGATCCAGTGGATCGTCGACGCGTACACGACCAGCAACGGCTACCCGTACGCCTCCCGTACGACGCTCGGCGAGACCACCGCCGACGCGCTGACGGTCGGCAACCAGCAGCGCGCGGTCGTCGCCCAGCAGAACCAGGTCAACTACATCCGCAACTCGGTGAAGGCCACCGTCGACGCGTACGACGGCACGGTGAACCTCTACCAGTGGGACACGAAGGACCCGGTCCTCAAGACCTGGATGAAGGCGTTCCCCGACACGGTCAAGTCGCGTGACGCGATCAAGCCGGAGCTCATGGAGCACCTGCGCTACCCGCAGGACATGTTCAAGGTCCAGCGCGAGCTGCTCACCCGCTACCACGTCGAGGACGCCGAGCGCTTCTACAGCGGCTCGGACGCCTGGCAGGTGCAGGACGACCCGACCGACAAGGCCGGCACCGCCGTCCCGCCGTACTACCTGAGCATGAAGATGCCCGGAGAGACGGACCAGCGGTTCTCGCTGACGACGACGTTCACGCCGAACGGGCGGCCCAACCTGGGCGCGTTCATGGCCGTCGACGCCGACGCCACCAGCAAGGACTACGGCCGGATCAGACTGCTGACCGTCACGGAGGACGTGCCCGGCCCGCAGCAGGTGCAGAACAAGCTCAACAGCCTGCCCGCGGTGGCCAACTTCGTCCGGGACATGAAGGGCGCCGACTCCGACATCCAGTACGGCAACCTGCTCACGGTTCCGCTCAACGGCGGCTTCCTGTACGTGGAGCCGGTGTACGCGCAGGGCCGCAACGCGCACTACCCGCTGATGAAGAAGGTCGCGGTGTCGTACGTGGACGCGGACCAGCCCAAGGGCGGCACCACGAAGGACGTCACGGTCTTCGAGGACAACCTCGCGGAGGCGCTCGACGCGGTGTTCGGCAGCGAGGGGGCCACCCCGCCGCCGGCGCAGCAGCCGGGCACCACCCAGCCGACGAAGCCGACGACCAACGACGCCGCGCTCAAGCAGGCGATCGCGGACGCGCAGAAGGCGTACGAGGACGCCGAGGCGGCGCTCCGTAAGCCCGATTGGGACGCCTACGGCAAGGCCCAGGCCGCGCTGCAGGACGCGCTCCAGCGCGCGGCGGACGCGGGGGCGAAGCTCAAGAGCGACGCCGGCGCCGGCGGCCAGAAGGCCACGGACGGCCAGAAGTCCGGGGACAAGGCGGCCGCGGACAAGGCTGCCGGTGACCAGAAGGCGGGCGAGAGCGGGAAGACGGACGGGGACGGCAAGGCGAAGTCCTCCGCCGACCCGTCGGCCGACCCCTCCCCGAAGGCGGGCGGCTGATCGTCGTCCAGGCTCCATCCCACGTCGTGATACGGTTGGTTTACCGACGCGGGGTGGAGCAGCTCGGTAGCTCGCTGGGCTCATAACCCAGAGGTCGCAGGTTCAAATCCTGTCCCCGCTACTGCAGTCGAGGGCCCGAATCCAATTGGATTCGGGCCCTTGGTGCGTCTCGGGACGCACCGTGTCCCCCGAAGGGCGGTACGAGAGAGGCGAGTTGGTGCCAAACGTGTTTCACTTGTCTCTCTGTGGGCATGTCGACAAAACGCTGAAGTGACCTCACGGGCTGCGGTATACCAGGTGTACGCGGGTTGCGGGTGGTGCGACGATGGGTTTTATGGGGGACAGGGCAACTCTGTTGGAGACAGGGCGGTTTGTGCAGCGGCGTGCCGATAACGCCGCAGACGAGATCATCGAGGCCGCGGGGGCCGTCGATGCCACCGTCGGCAGCACCGCCGCCGACCACGAGACCGACCACGAGACCGAGGCCGAGACCGAGGCCCGCCACCGCCTCGCCGCCGAGAAGGGTGACGCCGCGGCCATGAGCGTCCTCGGCGCGATGCTGCTGCGCCGCGGGGACCTGGACGGCGCCGAGCCGTTCCTGCGGGCCGCGACCACCCAGGGCGACCGGGCGGCGGCCAACAACCTGGGCGTGCTGCTGCACCAGCGTGGCTACCCGGACGAGGCCGCGGCCTGGTGGCGGGTCGCCGCCGTCGCGGGCTCCGCGCCGGCCGCGCACGCGCTCGGCCGGCACCACCGCGAGCGCGGCGACGAGCCGGCCGCCGAGTACTGGCTGCGCCAGTCCGCCGAGCAGGGCCACGCCCTCGGCGCCTTCGCGCTCGCCGATCTGCTCCAGCACCGCAGCGACGTCGGCGCCGAACGCTGGCTGCGCGCCGCGGCCGAGCAGGGCCACCGCGAGGCCGCCTTCCGGCTCGCCCTCGCCCTGGAGCACCGGGCGACCGAACCGGCCCGCGGACCGCACGCGTACGGCCCTGGCGGCGGCCCCGGCACCGGGACCCGGCTGCGCGCGGCCTTCCCGCCCGTCGCCCCCGCCCCGTCCGCCGCACCCGCCGCGCCCGTCACTCCCGGCGGTGACATCGGTGTCATGCCGCTTCCCCGTACGGGCGAAGCCGCGGCGGGGAGCGCCACCGACAGCGGGCCCGCGGGCGGGCTCGCCGAGGCCGAGCAGTGGTTCCGGCAGGCCGCCGCGCGCGGCCACCGCAAGGCCGCCCTGCACCTCGGCGCGATCCTGGAACAGCGCGGCCAGCTGAAGGAGGCCGGCCGCTGGTATCTGATGTCCGCCAAGGACGGCGAGGCCAAGGCCGCGTGCGCGCTCGGCTTCCTGCTGCGCGACGCGGGCGACGAGGAGAGCGCCGCCGTGTGGTGGCTGCGGGCCGCCCAGGAAGGCGACGGCAACGCCGCCAACGCGCTCGGCGCGCTGCACGCCGCCCGGGGCGAACAGCAGACCGCCGAGCGCTGGTACCGCGCCGCCATGGACGCGGGCGACGTGAACGGCGCGTACAACCTCGGTCTGCTCTGCGCCGCCCAGGAGCGCGTCGCCCAGGCCGAGCAGTGGTACCGCCGCGCCGCCTATGCCGGACACCGCGAGGCGGCCAACGCGCTCGCCGTCCTGCTGCTCCAGGCCGGTGACGCGAACGGCGCCGAACCGTGGTTCTCCAAGGCCGCCGAGGCCGGCAGCGTCGACGCCGCCTTCAACCTCGGCATCCTCTACGCGGGCCGTGACGACGACCGCTCCGCCCTGATCTGGTACGAGCGCGCCGCGGCCGCCGGCCACACCGAGGCCGCGCTCCAGGTCGGCATCGCCTGTCTGCGCGACGGCGACGAGCAGGGCGCCGAACGGCATCTGCGGTGCGCGGCGGGCGGCGGCAGCGCCGAGGCGGCCTACCGGCTCGCCACGGTCCTCGACGCGCGCCGGCCGGCCCCCGGCCCGGTGGTGCTGGGCGCCCCGCGCGCCGAGAAGAGCGAGTGCGAGGAGTGGTACGAGCGGGCCGCGGGCCAGGGCCACCGCCGCGCCCAGGTGCGGGTCGGCATGCTCGCCGCCGACCGGGGCGATGTGGCGGAGGCGGCCCGCTGGTACCGGGAGGCGGCCGAGGCGGGCTCCCGCAATGGCGCCTTCAACCTGGGGCTGCTGCTCGCCCGCGAGGGCGGCGAGCGCGAGGCCGCCCTGTGGTGGACCCGTGCCGCCCACGCCGGACACGGCCGGGCCGCGCTCCGGCTCGCCCTGCTCGCCGCCCGGCGCGGGGAGCTGACCGAGGGCCGCCGCTGGTGCGACCGGGCCGTGGAACTGGGCCCGTCCGAGGTCGCCGAGCGGGCGGCCCGGCTGAGCGAGGCCCTGCACCAGGAGCTGACCGCGTGACGCTGTCGTGTGACGGGTGGGACGCGTGTGGCGCGTGTGCCGTGAGGGTGCCCTGATACGGATTTGCTCTGGTCGGAGCCGTCCCGTAAGGTTGGGTTCACCGACGCGGGGTGGAGCAGCTCGGTAGCTCGCTGGGCTCATAACCCAGAGGTCGCAGGTTCAAATCCTGTCCCCGCTACTCAGTAGCCGAAGGCCCGGATCGTTTCTCACGATCCGGGCCTTCGCCGTTGTCCGGCCCTGTGCGCGGGTGGGCGTACACGCGGGAAGCGCGGGCGCGTACGACAAAGGCCCCCGCCGTCGGGCAGGGGCCTTGTTTCGTTCAGGAAGCGCGTCGCGTCAGACGCCGGCCGCCATGCAGCCGGGGCAGATGCCGCGATAGGTGACCTCGACCTCGGAGATCGCGAAGCCGAAGCGCTCGGATGCGGGGAGGGAAGTCAGCGGGTCGCCCGCCGGGTGCACATCGCGGATCGCGCCGCAGCGGGCGCAGACCAGGTGCTGGTGCGGGCGGTGGGCGTTGGGGTCGTACCGCTTGGCGCGGCCGTCGGTGGCGACCTCGATCACCTCACCGAGCGTTACCATTTCGCCCAGCGTGTTGTAGACGGTCGCCCGGGAGATCTCGGGGAGCCGTTCCACCGCGCGCGAGTGGACCTCGTCCGCGGTCAGGTGCACATGCTCCCCGTCCAGCACCTCGGCCACGACGCGACGCTGCGAGGTCATCCGCCATCCGCGGCCGCGCAGTCGTTCCAACAGGTCACTCATGGGCGTCAGCCTAACAGCCGAGCGGGCTGTTCTTGAATGAGTGTGATTTTGGATACGGGTTCGAGTTGGACTCTGTCCAGAATCTGGGACGTGGGGGTGGACGGTGTGGGTGGCCGGGCTCCCGTGGTCCGTCCCGGCCCGCGTACCTCCCGGCTCGGGGGCCCGGGGGTGTGCGGGCGTCGTCAGGCGGCCAGCCGGGCCGGGGCCCAGCAGCGGACGATGTCGCGTACGGAGACGATGCCGACCGGCCCGAGGTCGTCGAGCACCACCAGGTGGCGGAAGCCGCCGCGGGTCATCGCCTCCGCGGCCTCCTCCAGGGTCCAGGTCGGCGCCGCGTAGACGACGTCCCGGGTGGTGTGCGCGTCGGCGGTCTCCAGGTCGGGATTGCGGTCCATGCCGATCGCGTCGAGGATGTCGCGCTCGGTGAGGATGCCAAAGCCTCCCGCGTCGCCGTCCTGGACGACGGCGGAGCCGACGCGGCGCGCCGACATCAGACGGGCCGCTTGGCGCAGGGTGTGGGCCGGGCCGATGGTGAGGATCGTGGTAGTCATGGCGTCGCGGACGAACATGGAGGGAACCACCCCCGAATCGTGGCCTTCGAGAACCCGTTCACAAGTTCACAAGTGAAGGGAGTCTCAGATTCGCACTGGGGGGAGAAGGGCGGCAAGGGGGCGCGTGGAGCACCGCGGGAGCGCTGAGGGGCGGCCGGACGGGGCACGGGGCGGACGGCGGAACGCGGACAGGCCGCCCCCGGCAGGGGACGGCCCGATCAGAGGTGGACAGTCGCGATCAGGGGCGATCGGAAGTCGTCGGAGGCGACCGGGGCGACCGGAGTGACCGGGGTGGTCAGGCGAGGTCGTCGTCAGCGGGCCGCTGGTTGAGATAGCTGAGCAGCTCGCCGTGGAGCAGCCCGTTGGACGCCGCCGCGTTCCCGCTGTGCGGGCCGTGCCGCCCGTCGAGCCCGGTGAAGGTGCCGCCGGCCTCCTGCACCACGATCGCCGTCGCCGCCATGTCCCACAGCGACAGCTCCGGCTCCGCGCACAGGTCCACCGCGCCCTCGGCGACCATCATGTACGGCCAGAAGTCGCCGTACGCCCGGGTCCGCCACACCGCGCGCGTGAGGTCGAGGAAACCGTCGAGCCGGCCCCGCTCCTCCCAGCCGCTCAGGCTGGAGTACGCGAACGAGGCGTCCTCCAGGCGCTCCACCTTCGACACCCCGATCCGGGACGCCGAGGCCAGGCTGCGGCCGGTGTACGCGCCGAGCCCCTTCGCCGCCCACCAGCGGCGGCCGAGCGCGGGCGCCGACACCACGCCGACCACCGGCTGGAAACCGGTCTCCCCGGCCTCCATCAGCGCGATCAGGGTCGCCCAAACGGGTACCCCGCGCACATAGTTCTTGGTGCCGTCGATCGGGTCGATCACCCAGCGGCGCGGGCCCGAGCCCTCGACCCCGTACTCCTCGCCGAGGATCGCGTCCCTCGGCCGGGCGCGCTGCAGCTGCCCCCGGATCAGCTCCTCGGCGGCCTTGTCGGCCTCGCTCACCGGAGTCATGTCGGGCTTCGTCTCGACCTTCAGGTCGAGAGCCTGGAACCGGTCCATCGTGGCCGCGTCCGCGGCATCCGCGAGGACATGGGCCAGACGCAGGTCGTCGTGGTAATCGGCCATGCCGGAACTCTATCCCCCGAAGAGCCGCCCCCTGGCCGGGGACCTTGACAGCGCGTGGCCGGCTGCCGACGCTGGGCACGGGTCCGTGGCTGCGGATCCGTACGGTCCGGGAGACATTCCGGGAGGCGCCCATGCCGACTGCCCGCGAGGCCCTGCTCGACGCCGCGCTCGACGCGCTCGTGCACCGGCCCTGGTCCGCCGTGCGGATGGCTGATGTGGCCAGGGACGCCCGGGTGTCCCGGCAGACCCTCTACAACGAGTTCGGCAGCAAGGAAGGGCTGGCCCGGGCCCTGGCCCGGCGGGAGGCCGACGCCTATCTCCAAGGGGTACGCGGGCTGCTCGCCGCCCCGGCCCCGCCCGCGCGCAATCTGGCCGCCGTCGCCGAGTGGACCGTGGTGCGCGCCGCCGAACGCCCGCTGCTGCGCGCCCTGCTCACCGACGCCTGGAGCGACCGGCTGCCGCGGCCCCGTCCGGTCCGCGCCGGGGCCAGGGCCGCGCCCCTGCCCGCCCAGCGGCGGGCCGACGAGGGACCGCCCGCGCCCGGTGAGCTGGTCGCCGAGGCCGCGGCCTCGGCGGGGGAGCGGTGGGCGGCGGGCTGTGAGCTCGCCGTACGACTGGCGCTCAGTCATGTGGTGGCACCGGCCGTCCCCTGGAGTGCGCAAGGCGCACCGGGCTCACCGGGCACGCGGGGTCCACAGGGCGCGCTGGGCGCGGCAGGCCGGGACGGTCAGTGCGCGGAGCCGGAGAGCTGGAGTCCGACCACGCCCACGATGACCAGTGTGATCGAGACGATCTTGAGCGTGGACACCACGTCGCCCAGGAAGACCATTCCGTAGATCGCCGTTCCGGCCGCCCCGATCCCGGTCCACACCGCGTACGCCGGACCCACGTCAAGGCGTCGCAGTGCCAGGGTCAGCAGGCCGAAGCTGCCGAGCGCGAAGGACGCGAACGCGATCGTCGGCCACAGCCGGGTGAAGCCGTGCGAGAGCTTCAGGCAGACCGCGAAGCCCGTCTCCAGGAATCCGGCGATCACCACCAGCAGCCACGCCATCGTCAGTGCCTCCCACGCCTCGGTGACCGCTCCGCCACTCGCATCCCGTGGCTCACTCGGCTCACTTGGTGCGATTATGCACTTACCAACCGTGGCGGCCCGCAAACGTGCGCGATTCCGCCGCGACTTCGGTGACTGGTGGCCCGACGCCCCGTCAGCCCGGCGAGCGGACGGCCCGGCGAGCGGACGGCCCAACAGCCGGCAAGCGGTCGACCCGTCGGCCCGGCCCGGCGCAGGCCCGGTGAGGGATCAGTCGCCCTCGCGCCGCTCCCGGGTGGCGAGCAGCCGCCGCAGCGACACCAGCCGCGCCGGATCGGCGTGTCCCGCCTCGACCCAGGCGTCCAGCGCGCAGTCCGGCTCGTCGTGGCTGCACGCGCGCGGGCACTCCTCGGTACCCGCCTCCAGGTCGGGGAAGGCGTGGATGACCCGGGACGGGTCGATGTGCGCGAGCCCGAAGGACCGGATGCCCGGGGTGTCGACCACCCACCCTTCGGCCTTGTCCAGCGGCAGCGCGAGCGCCGAGGTCGTGGTGTGCCGGCCGCGGCCCGTCACCGCGTTCACATGACCGGTGATCCGCCGCCGCTCCTGTGGGACCAGCGCGTTCACCAGCGTTGTCTTGCCCACACCCGAATGGCCCACGAACGCGGTGACCCGGCCGTCCAGATAGGTCCGCACCCGGTCCGCCGCCCCGCCGTCGTACAGCTCGTCGCGGTTGACGACCACGTACGGGATGTCCAGAGCGCCGTACAGCTCAAGGAGCGCCGACGGCGGCGCGAGGTCCGACTTGGTCAGCACCAGGAAGGGTTCGAGCCCGCCGTCGTACGCCGCCACCAGACAGCGGTCGATCAGCCGGGGCCGGGGCTCGGGGTCGGCCAGGGCCGTGACGATCGCCAGCTGGTCGGCGTTGGCGACGACCACCCGCTCGTACGGATCGTCGTCGTCGGCCGTCCGGCGCAGCACCGAGCTGCGCTCGCCGATCCGCACGATCCGCGCCAGGGTGTCCTTCTCCCCGGACAGATCGCCCACCAGGGAGACCCGGTCACCCACCACCGCGGCCTTGCGGCCCAGCTCGCGGGCCTTCATCGCGAAGATGATCCGGTCGTCGACCAGACAGGTCAGCCGGCCCCGGTCGACGGTGAGGACCATGCCCTCGACGGCGTCCTCGTGCTTCGGGCGGATGCTCGTACGGGGGCGGCTTCCCTTGCGGTTGGGCCGCTGGCGGATGTCGTCCGCGTCGGTGTGCTTGCCGTAACGCCGCATGACTCAGACCCCGAGCATTTCGGTCCACATCCTCGGGAAGTCGGGCAAGGTCTTCTCGGTCGTCTTCACGTTCTCGATCTCCACGTCCTTCACGGCCAGACCGAGGATCGCGCCCGCGGTCGCCATCCGGTGGTCGTGGTACGTGTGGAAGACGCCGCCGCGCAGCGGGCGCGGGCGGATGCGCAGTCCGTCCTCGGTCTCGGTGACGTCGCCGCCGAGCCCGTTGATCTCGCGGGTGAGGGCCGCGAGCCGGTCCGTCTCGTGCAGCCGCAGATGGGCCACCCCGCGCAGGGTCGAGGGGGAGTCGGCGAGCGCGGCGACGGCGGCGATGCCGGGGGTCAGTTCGCCGACCTCGCCGAGGTCGACGTCGATGCCGTGGATCCGGCCGGTGCCCGTGAAGGTCAGCCCCGCCTCGGTCAGCTCGCAGGAGCCGCCCATCGCGGTGAAGATCTCCCGCAGCGCGTCACCGGGCTGGGTGGTGTGGGCCGGCCAGTCCGGCACGGTGACCCGGCCGCCGGTGACCAGCGCCGCCGCCAGGAAGGGCTGGGCGTTCGACAGGTCCGGCTCCACGACCAGGTCGCGGCCGCGCAGCGCGGACGGGGCGACCCGCCACACGTCGGGCTCGCCGCCGTGCTCCGGCTCGTCGACCAGCGCGCCGGCCGCCCGCAGCATGTCCACCGTCATCCGGATGTGCGGCATCGACGGCAGCCGGCCGCCGACGTGCCGGACCTCGACGCCCTGGTTGAACCGCGCGCCCGACAGCAGCAGCGCGCTGACGAACTGCGAGGACGAGGAGGCGTCGATCTCGACGACCCCGCCCTCCAGCGCGCCGGTGCCGTGCACGGTCATCGGCAGCGCGCCGCGCCCGTCGTCGTCGATCCGGGCGCCGAGCGCGCGCAGCGCGTCGATGACCCCGTGCAGCGGACGCTCGTGCGAGCGCGGGTCGCCGTCGAAGCGGACCGGGCCGTCGGCGAGCGCCGCGACCGGCGGCAGGAAGCGCATGACCGTACCGGCGTTGCCGACGTCCACCGTCGCCGGGCCGTGCAGCCCGGCCGGAACGATCCGCCAGGCCTCGCCGCTGCCGTCCGGGCCGACGCCCTCCTCGATCCGTACGCCGAGGGTGCGCAGCGCCTCCGCCATCAGCAGGGTGTCGCGCGAGCGCAGCGGGCGGCGCAGCCAGCCCGGCTCGGCGGCCAGCGCGGCGAGTACCAGGGCCCGGTTGGTGACCGACTTCGACCCGGGCACGGTGACGGTGGCGTCGACGGCGCCGTCCGCGTACGGGGCGGGCCACAGGCCGGTCAGGGGATCGGTGGACACAGGGCTATCGGTCATGTCCTTAACTCTACGGGGGCACCCCTCACCCGCGGCACGCCGAGCGCCACTGTCCGTGCCCGCCGCCCAATAGGCCGAGCAGCCACCGCCCCCGCACCTCAGAGGCCGAGCAGCCACCCCCCGCCGCCGATCAGGCAGCAGAGCGAGACGGCGTGGAAGAAGAGCAGCCACAGGGTGGGCGGCACATGGGTGAGCCGGCCGAGCTGGTCGGCGTCGGAGTCGCCGGCGCCCTCGCGCCGCCGCTGGGCCTGGAGTTCGAAGGCCGGGCGGACACCGCCGATCAACAGGAACCAGACCACCGCGTACGCGAAGACCGCCTGTACGTCCGGGCCGGTGTAGGCGAGGAACAGATTGAACGCGCCGCCGACCAGCAGCACCGTGAGGATGCCGAACAGGTTGCGGACCATCATCAGCAGCGCCACCAGGAGGATCGTGGCCAGCCACAGCAGCAGGACCGGCCGGTGCGTGCCGAGCAGCGCGGCGCCGCCGAGGCCGAGCAGCGGGGCGGCGGTGTAGCCGGCGGCGGCCGTGAGGATCATGCCGAGACCGGTGGGCTTGCCGCGCGAGACGGTGAGACCGCTGGTGTCCGAGTGCAGCCGGATCGACCGCAGCCGACGACCGGTCAGCACGGCTATCAGCCCGTGGCCGCCCTCGTGGGCGATGGTGATCGCGTTGCGGGACAGCCGCCAGAGCGGCCGGGGCACCACGGCGACGAGCGCCGCGACCGCCGTGGCGATCACGATCCACGACTCGGGCGCGGGCTGGGTGACGAAGAGAAGACCGGGCAGGTGGTCGGGCGTGTGATCGGGCATGTGAGGAAGGCTCTCGGTGGAGGGCGGGACCGTGGCAGTGTGGCACTCATGTGCGGACGGTATGCGGCGAGCAGGCGACCCGAGGACCTGGTGGACACCTTCGGGGTCGAGAAGTGGGATCCGCAGGAGACCCTGGCCCCCGACTGGAACGTGGCCCCCACCAAGGAGGTGTACGCGGTCCTGGAACGCCCCCTCAAGGGCGAGGACGCGGACCCGCGGCGGCCGGTTCGGCAGCTGCGGGTGCTGAAGTGGGGGCTCGTCCCGTCCTGGGCGAAGACCCCCGAGGGCGCCGCCCGGCTCATCAACGCGCGCGCCGAGACCGTGCACGAGAAGCCCTCCTTCAAGCAGGCCTTCGCCACCCGCCGCTGCATCCTGCCCGCCGACGGTTATTACGAGTGGGTGACCGGCGCCGACGAGCGGGAGCTGGAGGTCGAGGGCAAGCGGAAGCGGGCCCGGAAGCAGCCGTACTTCGTGACCCCGGCCGACGGCTCCGTCTTCGCGATGGCCGGACTGTTCGAGTTCTGGCGGGACCGGACGCTGCCCGACGGCCACCCGGCGGCCTGGTGGGCGACCTGCTCCGTGGTCACCACGGAGGCGGAGACCGGCCCGCTCGCCGTCGCCCCCGCCGAGGGCCCGGGCTCGCTCGCCGAGATCCACCCCCGGATGCCGCTGATGCTGACCCCGGACCGCTGGGACGCCTGGCTCGACCCCGCGTGCACCGATCCCGAGGAGGTACGGGCGCTGCTCGCGGCCCCGCCCGAAGGGCTGATGCGGGCCTTCCCGGTGGGGACGGCGGTCAGCAACGTCCGCAACAACGGGCCCGAGCTGCTGACGGAACTGGACGGGCCGGAGGTCGGCACGCTCTTCTGACGCGTACCGCCCTCAGGTACGCCACGTCCCCCACGTACGCACGTGGTCCGTATGCCCGCGGCCCCCGGCGGACGGTGTCCCTCCGTCCGCGTTCGCGCCGGTCACGGCAGGATGAGCGGGTGACCGAGACCGACAGCACCACCGCGAGCGGACGGACGGGCCCCGCGCCCCGGACCGAGACCGTGCCCACCGACGCCGGGGACGCCCGGATCACCTGGATCGACGCGAAGAAGCCGTGGACCGTGCTCGCCGTGAGCCATGGCGCGGGCGGCGGCATCGAGGCCCGCGACCTCCAGGCGCTCGCCGCGGCCCTGCCCGCCGAAGGCGTGACCGTGGCCCTGGTCGAGCAGCCCTGGCGGGTGGCCGGCAAGAAGGTCGCGCCCGCCCCGAAGACCCTCGACACCGGCTGGCGCGGCCTGTGGCCCGCGCTCACCGCGCCCGGCCTGCCGGTGATCGCGGGCGGGCGCAGCGCCGGGGCCCGGGTCGCCTGCCGGACCGGAGCCGAGCTGGGGGCGAGCGCCGTCCTCGCCCTGAGCTTCCCGCTGCACCCGCCGGGCAAGCCGGAGAAGTCCCGAGATGACGAACTCCTCGGCACGGGTCTGCCGACACTCGTGGTGCAGGGCGGCAACGATCCGTTCGGCAAGCCGGCCGAGTTCCCGGGCGGCCCCCACACCCTCGCCGAGGTCCCGTACGGCGATCACGGATTCGCCGTGCCCAAGCGCGCTCCGCTCGGCCAGGACGAGGCCCTGGAGACGCTCGTTCGCGCCGTTTCCGGCTGGATCGCCACCCTCCGCTGACCCCGGGAATGCCGGGGGCGGGCGGGCTGTTGTGACGGACGTCGGTGTGTGAGAGCCAGAAGGAAGAGGGAGACCGCCGCATGGGTTCGACCATCTGCCACGAGCGCCCCAAGGCCACGGCCCTGGAGTGGACCGTGCTGCCGGCGGTGCGTACCGCCCCTGTTCGGGCGGCGGGCGATGTGGATCCTCGTCTATCCTCCGAAGCGAGCGGATCCGTGTTCGGGTCCGCCGTGGCTCTGGAGGAGGTGGGTCCGGTCACCGGGACGGACACAGGGACGGGCGACGGTCCCGAGGAGACGACCGCCGAGCGCAACGCGCGTTTCGAGCGGGACGCCCTCGGCTACCTCGACCAGATGTACTCGGCCGCGCTGCGGATGACGCGCAACGCGGCGGACGCCGAGGACCTGGTCCAGGAGACCTACGCGAAGGCCTACGGGTCCTTCCATCAGTTCCGTGAGGGCACGAACCTCAAGGCGTGGCTCTACCGCATCCTCACGAACACCTTCATCAACTCCTACCGGAAGAAGCAGCGCGAGCCCCAGCGCTCCGCCGCCGAGGAGATCGAGGACTGGCAGCTCGCCCGCGCCGAGTCGCACATGTCGACCGGACTGCGCTCCGCCGAGTCCCAGGCGCTCGACCACCTCCCGGACTCCGACGTCAAGTCGGCGCTCCAGGCGATCCCCGAGGAATTCCGCATCGCGGTCTACCTCGCGGATGTGGAGGGCTTTGCCTACAAGGAGATCGCCGACATCATGGGGACACCCATCGGTACGGTGATGTCCCGACTGCACCGGGGCCGCCGCCAGCTGCGCGGCATGCTCGAGGACTACGCGCGCGATCGTGGGCTGGTACCCGCGGGCGCCGGAGAGTCGTCGCACGATCTGAAAGGTTCGGCCTCATGAGCTGCGGAGAGCCGCACGAGACGGACTGTTCCGAGATCCTCGACCATCTCTACGAGTTCCTCGACCATGAGATGCCGGACAACGACTGCACCAAGTTCGAGGTGCACTTCGAGGAGTGCTCTCCCTGCCTGGAGAAGTACGGTCTCGAACAGGCCGTGAAGAAGCTGGTCAAGCGCTGCTGCGGCAGTGACGACGTACCGGTGGACCTGCGTGCCAAGGTCATGGGGCGGATCGAGCTGATCCGTACCGGGCACCAGATCCCCGAGACGGACGTCGTCGAGACGACGGACGCCGCCGCCCAGACGGCCGAGCCGACCCCGCAGGAGCACTGAGCCCCTCCGCCCTCTCAGGGCATCAGGTACGGCTCGGGGCATCCGGTACGGCGAGGCTCCGCGTGGCACCGCACGGTTTCGCGCGGGCGGCCCCCCGCCGTATCACCGGACACATCGACAGAACCACAGGCCGGGCGAGTCTTTCGCCCGGCCTGTCACGTTCCCGCCGCCCCTGTCACCCGAAGGTGCGAATCGGGTCCGGCGCGCCACGACGCGCCACCCCCACTCACTAGCGTGGCGCGGGTGATGGGCGTGGAGGTCGTTTCGCGCGGGAGGAGTGTCCCGCGTATCGCACGCGGCTACGTCGGCAGCGCCGTACTCGCCGCCGGTGTTGCCGTGCTGCCCGCGTTACGCCCCGGCGCGGCCACCCCCTGGGCCACCGTGCTGCCGCTCGCCGCGCTCTACGCCGCGTGCGAGCTGCCCGCCCGCTGTCCGCGGCTGCGCCGGGCGTACGCGAACGGCGAGGACGGCCGGGGCCGGCTGCCCGCCTGCCTCGGCGCGGGCTCCTTTTTCCCCGTGCTGCTCGCCGCCGCGCTGCTGCTCCCGCCGTCCGCCGCCGCGCTCACCGCCGTCCCCGGCGCCCTGCTCGCCCCCGTCGACGAACCGCCCGTCGCCCTGCGCCGCCTCTGGCGGGCCGCCCGGCTCGTCCTCGCCGTCTGGGCCTCGGCCCGCGTCGGACAGTTCCTGCCGTGCCACGACGCGCTCGGACCTGGCCTCGTCGTCCCCGACTTCCCGTACGTCCTGCTGCCCTCCGGGGCCACGGCGCTCGCCTTCAGCCTGGCCCTCACCGCCCTCGACGGCGGCATCCGCGCCACCGTCGAGGCGGTCCCGCCGTACGCCGCCTGGCGCGGACTGCTCGGCCGGTCCCTCGCCCCGCACGCCGTGCACACCCTGGCCGGTCTGATGATGGCCGTGCTCTGGCGCAGCGACTACGGGCCGGTGGCCGCCGTCTTCGTCCTGCTGCCGGTGTCCGTCTCCTGCTGGGCCTTCGCCCAGTACCACCGCGAGCGAGCCGCCCACCAGGCCACCATCCGGGCCCTGGTGCAGGCCGTCGACATCAAGGACAGCTACACCCGAGGCCACAGCGAACGCGTCGGCCGCGCCTCCGTCCTCATCGCCGAGGAACTCGGCATGCCCGAGCCCCGTCTGGAGGTCGTCCGCTTCGCCGGGGTCCTGCACGACGTCGGCAAGCTCGGCGTGCCGACCCGGGTCCTCAGCAAGGACGGGCCGCTCACCCCCGAGGAGCGCCGGATCATCGAACTGCACCCCGAGTACGGCCACGAGATGGTCCGCGGCATCGGCTTCCTCGGCGAGGCCCGCAGCGCGATCCTGCACCACCACGAGCACCTGGACGGCAGCGGCTATCCGTACGGCCTCAAGGGCGACCAGATCCCCGAGTACGCGCGCGTGGTCGCCGTCGCCGACGCCTTCGACGCCATGACCTCCACCCGCTCCTACCGCCGGGCCCGCCCCGTCGAGGCCGCCCTCGCCGAGCTGGAGCGGTGCGCGGGCACCCAGTTCGACCCCCATATGGTCGCCGCGCTCGCCCGCGCGCTGGAGCGGCACGGCTGGCAGACCGAGGTCACCGCCGACGAGACCGCCGTCCCCACCCCGCGCCCGCCCGAGCCCGCTGGCCCGCGCCCGGCGGAGCCCGTACCGCCCGGTTCCGTTCCGGGCCCGGGCCCCGGGCCCGCCTCAGGTTCCGTTCCCGGCCCCGCCTCCGGCACCTCGGCCTCCGGCCCGGACGCCCCGGAGACTCCGGAAGCGCCGTCCGCCGCCGCACCGGATCCAGCGTCCCTCCAAGAGGAGCGGGCGTGAGGCCCCACCCCGGACGGCCCGGCCGCCTCACCATCGGCGCCGTCCACACCGGCGCCCTGCTGCTCACCCTCGGCGGCCTCGGCAGCGCCCTTCGCGGCGGCCTCGACGACCCCGTCACCGCCCTCGCCTTCGCCGCCCTCATCGGCCTCGGCGAGCTCACCCGCCGGGCCGGCATCGCCACCGCCACCCTGCCCGGCCTCGGCGAGCCGCGTGAACGCGACCCCGCCCCGACGACCGCCGCCGCCTCCCTCGCGTACGCCCTGCTCGGCGGGAACGCCGGACACCCCACCCACCACGGCGTCCTCCAGACCGTCGCCATCGTCGCCCCGGCGGCGCTCCTCGGCGCCCTGCCCCACGTCCTGCGCGGCCGGGGCCCGGAACTCGACCACCTGGCCCGCGGCATCCTGAGCGTCGGTTTCGCGGCCCTCTGTTTCCAGCCGTTCTCCGCCGGGAGCCCGCTCGCGGCCCGCCTCGGCCAGGGCCCCTCGTACGCCCTGCTGCTGCTCTTCCTGTTGCTCCTGACCGCGCTGTGCGACGCCGTCCTCGCCGCCCTGCTGCGCCGGGCTCGTTCCGCCCCCCGTCGCGCCCCGCGCGCCGCCGGCGCCACCCCCGTCCCGGCCGCCCCTTTCGCCCCGCTGCTCCGCGACGAACTGCGCGGACTGGTCGGCATCGGCTCCGCGGTCTGCGCCACCGGCGCCGTCATGGCCCTCGGGGTGGCCGTCGTCGGGCTGTGGGCGCTGCCCGTCTTCGCCGTGCCGCTGCTGCTCGCCCAGGTCTCCTTCCGCCGGTTCGCCGCCGTGCGCACCACCAACCGCGAGACCATCGCCTCGCTCGCCCGCGCCACCGAGGTCGCCGGTTGCACCCGCCCCGGGCACGCCCACCGGGTCGCCGCGCTCAGCCGGGCCGTGGGCCGGGAGCTGGGTCTGGCCGGGGCGGAGCTGACGGTGCTCGCCTACGCGGCGCTCATGCACGACATCGGACAGCTCTCGCTCGTCGACCCCGTGGCCGGCGGCGCCACCGCCCCGCTGCCGCCCGCCGAGCAGCGCCGGATCGCGCTGCTCGGCGGGGCCGTGGTCCGGCAGACCGGCGTCCCGCCCCAGGTCGCCGTCGTCGTGGAGCGGCAGGCCGACCCGTACCGGGAGCAGCCGCTCGCGGCCCGGATCGTCCGGGTCGTCAACGCGTACGACGAGCTGGCCGCCGACGGCGCCGACGGCGCGGGCGGCGGGCCCACCGCCCTGGAGCGGCTGCGGCTCGGCACCGCCCGCGACTACCACCCCGACGTGGTCGAGGCGCTCGCCCGGGTGCTGGCCCGGGGCGGCCCGGCGACCGCCGCGGAGGCCGGAACCACGGGATCCACGGGAACCACGGGATCCGCAGGGGCTTCCGAGGTGGGGACGGGGGCCGCCGCCGGGGCCGCCGGGGCCGGATCCGGCGGGACGGACGGGGTCGCCGAGACCGCTGGGACCCCTGCGGCGACCGCGTGACGGAGCCGGTCGGACACCCTCCGCCACCACCGTCGTACAAGGGCGTCGGCCCTGTCCCACCGGGGTAACCCACGGGTAATGAGCGCGCGTCCGACCGGGCATGGTTGGATGCGAACAAGAGGGTGAAGCGACCGGCAGGCGGGAATCGTGAGGATCTTCGGGAAGGTACGGCATCGGCCCTCCGCCTCGTGGCGGCAGGCCACCGACCGGGCGTTCACGCTGATCGGGGACGGCCGGTACGAGGACGCGGGCGCCCTGCTGACGCGTGCGGCGGACCTGGAGCCCTGGCTCTCCGAGTCCTGGTTCAACCTGGCCCTGCTGCACAAGTTCCGGCACGACTGGGAACAGGCACGGACCGCGGGCCTGCGGGCCGTCGCGCTGCTCGACAAGGAGAACGGCGCCCCGGACTGGTGGAACGTCGGCATCGCCGCCACCGCCCTCCAGGACTGGCCGCTGGCCCGCCGGGCCTGGCAGGCGTACGGCCTCAAGGTGCCCGGCGCCTCCGCCGGCACCGGCGAGCCGGCCGGCATGGAACTCGGCAGCGCGGCCGTGCGGCTCTCCCCGGAGGGCGAGGCCGAGGTCGTCTGGGGCCGCCGGCTCGACCCGGCCCGGATCGAGGTGCTGTCGATCCCGCTGCCGTCGTCCGGGCGGCGCTGGGGCGAGGTCGTGCTGCACGACGGCGTACCCAACGGCGAGCGCACCACCAGCGCCGGCCCCGCCTACCCGGTCTTCGACGAGATCGAGCTGTGGGCCCCGTCCCCCGTCCCCACCTGGGTGGTGCTCCTGGAGGCCGCCACCGAGGCCGACCGGGACGCCCTGGAACAGCTGGCCGCCGACGCCGGCTTCGCCGCCGAGGACTGGTCGTCCTCCGTGCGGCTGCTGTGCCGCGCCTGCTCCGAGTCGACGATGCCCAGCGCCGAGGGCGAGGGCGAGCACCTGGACCCGCACGATCACAGCGAACCGGGCCACCCCGGCCCGCTCGGCCACCGCTCGCCCGGCGAGCTGTGGGTCCCCGAACGCGAATGCGGCATCGCCGCCCCCGCGAGCCTGGTCCGCGGACTGCTCGACGGCTGGGTCGCGGACAGCCCGGACAGCCGGGAATGGCGTGATCTGGAGGAAGTCTGCTGACCGCTCCCCGTAGGCTGTACTCCGGCCCCGCGACCAGCCGTCGGGGGCGGACCGGTTCGAGGAAGAGGGCGTACGGCCGAGATGTCGCAGCAGGGCACTGAGCAGGAGCAGGGACCGATGGGCGTGTACGACGTCGACGACGAGGGCTTCATCGTCGACACCGAGGACACCGACGCCCGCGAGGCGGCCCACCGCGAGCGCGGGACCTCGCGCCCCATCACGGTCGTCGGCAACCCCGTGCTGCACCGGGAGTGCAAGGACGTCACCGAGTTCGGCGACGAGCTGGCGACGCTGATCGACGACATGTTCGCCAGCCAGCGCACCGCCGAGGGCGTCGGCCTCGCCGCCAACCAGATCGGCGTCGACCTCAAGGTCTTCGTCTACGACTGCATGGACGACGAGGGCACCCGGCACGTCGGCCATGTGATCAACCCGGTCCTCGCCGACCTGCCGGCCGACCGCCGCATCCTCGACGACTCCAACGAGGGCTGCCTGTCGGTCCCGACCGCCTACGCGGCCCTGGCCCGTCCGGACTATGCCGAGGTGACCGGGCAGGACATGCTCGGCAACCCGATCAAGGTCCGCGGCACCGGCTACTTCGCCCGCTGTCTCCAGCACGAGACGGACCACCTGTACGGGTTCCTGTACATCGACAAGCTCTCCAAGCGCGACCGCAAGGACGCGCTGCGGCAGATGGCCGAGGGCACCCCGCGCTACCCGGTCGTCGCCAACGACTGACCCTCGCTTCTACGCGCTGTGCGCGTTCTCAAGCGACTTACGCGTGTGTACGGCGCGGTGGACGGCCCAGCCGACCGCCGCGCCGATCGCGTACCAGAGCAGATCCGGCGCGTTGAACGACGTGCCGAGCACCAGGCGCGCGAGCGTGCTGCGCGCGGCCAGTTCCGCCGGGACGCCAGTCAGCTGGAACAGCTCCACCGCGCAGCTGAACCCGAGCGCGGTCCACGCGGCGACGGCCGGCCGTACCCGGGGTGCGACCAGCACCACCAGGGCCAGGACGAGGACCGTGTAGAGCGCGTCGCCCGCGTACTTGGCGACGACGCCCGAGCCCGCGGCCCTGACGCCGAGACCGGCGGCGACGGTGAGCAGGGCGGCGCAGCACGCCATGAGCCGGGGGCGCAGGAGAGTTCCCATGCCGGGGACCCTACGCGGACGGGGGGCCGCCTCTCGCGAGGCGGTCCCCCGTCAGGTCCCCAGGCATATGACAGCCCTGTGACAGGCACATGGCCCGTGGACTAGGGCGTGTTTCGAAAGTCCCTCCTGGCCCGCGACGCCTGGCACGCACGCTCGCTGCGTTGTCGGAGTCATCCAAGTACGTCCAGTACGAGGATGATCCT